>NZ_JBOICF010000045.1:0-100280 GCF_050739935.1 Pseudomonas sp.
GGCGAACGCGGTAGGTCAGATACATCAATGTTGACTGACACTGCGCTTTCGCCAGCAAGCCGGCTCCTACAAGGGGATTTGCGGTGAGTCAGATGATCAGCGTCGAACGCCTGGCCGGTTTTGGAGCCGATCACATTGTTCTGTAGCAGTCGATAAATCCATGTCTTCGGACTAGCTCAAACTCACATGCCGACTCAACAGCGCCCGCAATGCCGCAGGCTTCACCGGTTTGGCCAGGTATTCCAGTCCCGCCGCGTGCACCTGCGCCACCAGCTCGGGCCTTCCGTCGGCGCTGATCAACACGCCGGGCACCGGTTCGCCCAGTTGTGTGCGCAGCCAGGCCATCAGCTCGGTGCCGGTCTCGCCATGGTCCAGGTGGTAATCCACCAAGGCCAGATGCGGACGAATGCCGTCCTCGATCAGGGTCTGGCATTCCTCGCGATTGCGCGCTGTCCACACCTGGCAACCCCAGCGGCTGAGCAGGCTGTTCATGCCGATCAGGATGCTGTCTTCGTTGTCGATGCATAACACCCGCGTGCCATTGAGCGCGGCGCGCTGCGGCTCGACGCTGGCAGGTGGCGGCAGGATTTGACTTCGGGCCAGCGGCACGGTGACGCTGAACACGCTACCTTCACCGGGCCAGGACCGTACCTGAAGCGTGTGACCCAGCACCCGACACAAACCATCGGCAATCGCCAGGCCCAGCCCAAGGCCTTTTTCAGCGCGTGTCTGGTGACTGTCAAGACGCTTGAATTCTTCGAAAATCACCTGACGCTTGTCCTCCGGGATCCCAGGCCCGCGATCCCACACCTCCAGACTCAGGTGCATCCCCTTGCGCCGCACCCCCAGCAAAATCGACCCCTTGGCATAACGGACGGCGTTGGTCAGGAAATTCTGCAGCACCCGGCGCAGCAGCTTTATATCGCTGGCAACCCGCAATTGACTGCCACGTACGCGGAAACTCAGGCCCTGTTCCTGAGCCAGTGCCTTGAACTCGGCGCCCAAGGTGTCGAACAGATTGTTGAGCGGAAAAGGCGCGATGGTCGGATTGAATTTGCCGTTTTCCAAGCGGGAAATATCCAGCAAGTCGGTGATCAAGTCCTCGGCCGAGCGCAACGAACTGTCCAGGTGCTGAATGAGTGTTTGTGCTTCATCGGGGATGTTGTCATCGATGTGAAGCAGCGCGGCCGAAAACAGTCGCGCGGCGTTCATCGGTTGCATCAGGTCATGACTGACAGCGGCAAGGAAGCGGGTCTTCGACTGGTTGGCCGCTTCAGCGTGTGCCTTGGCTTCGGTGAGGGCAACGTTAAGTTGCGACAGCTCGCGGGTGCGCTCGGCGACGCGCTGCTCCAGGCTTTCATTGACGCCCTTGAGCGCCTGCTCGGCTTCTCGGAAAGCGGTGATGTCGGTGAAACTCATGACGAAACCGCCCCCTGGCATCGGGTTGCCGATCAACTCAATCACCCGACCATTGGGAAACAGCCGCTCGGAAGTGTGGGCGCGACCCTGACGCATCCAGTGCAGGCGCCTGGCGACGTGCACCTCGGCTTCGCCCGGTCCGAGCAATCCGCGCTCGGCGTTGTAGCGAATGATGTCGGCGATGGGGCGACCGACGCTGATCAACCCTTCCGGGTAATTGAACAGCTCCAGATAGCGGTCGTTCCACGCCACCAGCTTCAGCGACTGGTCGACGACGCTGATGCCTTGAGTGATGTTCTCGATAGCGCCTTGCAGCAGGGCGCGGTTGAACTGCAATACCTCGGAGGCTTCGTCGGCGATGCGCACCACATCGTCGAGCTGCATGTCGCGGCCTTCGATGGCGGCCTTGACCACTGCGCGGGTCGAAGACGTGCCGAGCACACCAGCCAGCAGTCGCTCGGTATGGGCAATCCATTCGCCGTTGGCGTTCTGGTTCGGGTTGAAGCCTTTGCCCTGACGATAGGCAAAGCGGATGAAGCTTTGCTGCGCGCGTTCCTCGCCGACAAAGCGCGCCGAGAGCTTGAGCAGGTCTTCGATCTGCACCGATAGCAGCGAGCGATTGTTGGGTCGCGCCTGCAACTCCTGACCAATGAACCGGCCCGCCTGCCAGTGCTCCGAAACCCGGGTGCGCGACAGCAGCGAAACCCAGACGAACAAGATGAAGTTGCCGGCCATCGACAGCACCACGCCCTGGGTCAGCGGGGTGATCGGCAGGTTGAGCGGATTGCCGTGCAGCCACGCCAGTAGCGGAAAGCTGCTCAGCGACCAGCCCATGCTGTGGGCGGTCAGCGGCAGCACCAGGGTGTAGAACCAGATGAACACACCCGCCGCCAGGCCTGCGAATACGCCTCGGCGGTTGGCCGGCTTCCAGTACAAGGCGCCGATCATGGCCGGGGTCAGCTGGGTGATGGCGGCAAAGGCGATCTGGCCGATGGTCGCCAGACTCGCCGTCGAGCCGAGCAGACGGTAACTGACATAGGCCAGCAACAAAATCACCACGATGCTGACCCGACGCACCGAGAGCATCCAGTAGCGGAACACTTCGAACGGACGCTCTGCAGTTTTGCGCCGCAACAGCCAGGGCAACAGCATGTCGTTGGAGACCATGGTCGACAGGGCGACGCTGGCGACGATCACCATGCCCGTTGCTGCCGACGCGCCGCCGATAAACGCCAACAGTGCCAGCGCAGGGTGGGAATGGGCCAGCGGCACGCTGATTACGAAGGAGTCCGGCAGCACCGAACCCGGCAGCAGCATTTGCCCGGCCAGCGCGATGGGGACCACGAACAACCCGGCCAGCAGCAGGTAGGTCGGGAATACCCATTTCGCCAGTCGCAGATCCTGCGGCTCGATGTTCTCGACCACCGTCACGTGGAATTGCCGGGGCAGGCAGACGATCGCCATCATTGCGACGCCGGTCTGCACCACCATCGAAGGCCAATTGATCGTCTCTTTCCAATACGCTTCCAGGCGCGGCGCGAGCATCGCCTGGTTGAACAGATCGTCGAACCCGTCATACAGGCCGAAGGTCACGAACACGCCGACGGCCATGAAGGCCAACAGCTTGACCAGTGACTCGAAAGCGATCGCCAGGACCATGCCGCGGTGGTGTTCGGTGGCATCCAGGTTGCGCGTGCCGAAAACGATGGTGAACAGCGCCAGCACCAGCGACACGATCAACGCCGTGTCTTGCGCACGCGTGCCTGTGGCGTCGGCGCCCGCGCCGATCAAAATGTTCACGCCCAGCACGATGCCTTTGAGTTGCAGGGCGATGTAGGGCAGTACGCCGATCAGACAGATCAGCGCGACGACCACGGCCAGCGTCTGAGATTTCCCATAGCGTGCGGCGATGAAGTCGGCAATGGAGGTGATGTTTTCCTGCTTGCTGATCAGCACCATTTTCTGCAGTACCCAGGGCGCCAGTACCATCATCACGATGGGCCCCAGGTAGATCGGCAGGAACGACCACAATTGCTCGGCGGCCTGGCCCACAGCGCCGAAGAAAGTCCAACTGGTGCAGTAGACCGCCAGCGACAGGCTGTACACCCACGCACGCAATCGCGGCGGCAAGGCACCGCTGCGACGATCGCCATAGAAGGCAATGGCGAACATGATGGCCATATAGGCCAAGGCGACAGCAGCAATCAGCCCGCTGGACAGCGACATGGGAACTCCAGACTCAGACAAATAACATTTGCGCTGCGATCCTTCGCAGGCCAGACAGTCTCGCACGCCGGATGACATTCGTCTGTTTCGACCAAGGTCTGAGCGGCGTGGTGTCGCAGGGGATTACCGATCAGAAGAGCCTGTCGCAGATTTCATTGACATGCAGCTTTGGACAAGTTCGAGGGATCGCGAAGCAGGAAATTCGTATATCTGCAAAATCTATGAGGCATAACGAAAATACCCGCTTAATAGATATCAGCGCCCCCCGTAACATGGGTAGCACCTCACACGAGGACAGGAGCGACCCATGAGCCACAGTCTTTTCATTGCGAACAAACCCTTCAGCCAACTGACCCATCCGCGGGAAGTCATTCGCCAATTCACCCCCAACTGGTTTGCCGCGACCATGGGCACCGGGATTCTTTCGGCGGTGCTGACGCAGCTCCCGGTTCACATCCCTGGTCTGTATCAGCTCGCCGAAGCGCTATGGATGTTGAACATCGTTCTGTTCCTGACCTTCAGTTTTCTTTACTCCGCGCGTTGGGTGATGTTCTTCGATGAGGCGCGGCGGATCTTCGGGCATTCGACGGTTTCGATGTTCTTCGGCACGATTCCCATGGGCCTGGCTACGATCATCAATGGCCTGTTGACCTTTGGCCTGCCGCGCTGGGGGGATGGCGTATTCGCCCTGGCCGAGACGATGTGGTGGCTGGATGTGGTGATGTCGCTGGCTTGCGGGACGCTGATTCCGTTCATGATGTTCACCCGCCAGGAACATCGCATCGACCAGATGACCGCCGTCTGGCTGTTACCCGTGGTTGCGGCGGAAGTCGCGGCGGTCAGCGGTGGCCTGCTGGCGCCGCATCTGGCCGACAGTCACAGCCGATTCAGTGTGCTCATCACCAGTTATGTGCTGTGGGGATTGTCGGTGCCGGTGGCGTTCAGCATTCTGACCATCCTGTTGTTGCGCATGGCATTGCACAAACTGCCCCACGAAAGCATGGCGGCGTCGAGCTGGCTGGCGCTGGGTCCGATCAGCACCGGGGCGTTTGGATTGATCATCCTCGGCGCCGACTCGCCGGCGATTTTTGCTGATCATGGCTTGCGCGGGGCAGGGGAGATTGCCTCAGGGTTGGGGTTGATCGCGGGTATCGTTCTCTGGGGCGTCGGCGTGTGGTGGCTATTGATTGCCGGGTTGATCACCGCCCGCTATCTACGCACCGGCATCCCGTTCAACCTCGGTTGGTGGGGGTTCACCTTCCCGCTGGGGGTGTTTGCCTTGACCACGTTGAAGCTGGGGGCTGTATTGAGTCTGGGGTTCTTTGCGGTCTTCGGCAGTCTGTCGGTGGCAGGCTTGGCAGCGTTGTGGCTGGTGGTCATGAAACGTACGGTGGTGGGGGCTTATAAAGGAGCGCTTTTCGTTTCGCCGTGTATTGCCGGTCTAAAGCGCTGACTGCTTCCTCTTGTTCGCACGGCATCAAACTGTGGGAGCGAATTCATTCACCAGTGGCACGTTCAGTCGATGCATCTCTATCGCCTGACTTATTTTTCGCGAATAGATTGCTCCCACAGCGGGCCGAGTTGGTCGTGCGACAGCGCGGCGCGTTAACGGCGAGACGGCTCCATAGATGTGCCTATCGACAGGCATGCCGGTTACGTCTTCAATGTGGCTCGGATCGAAACTCCAGCGTTCCAATCCTCAAAGCCGACAGCGGCGCCATTCAGGACCACGTTTGATGAGTCAGTCGCAGTTCAATCTGTTGAAAAAACGGCGTTTCCTGCCGTTCTTCGTGACCCAGTCCCTGGGGGCATTCAACGACAACATCTTCAAGCAATCGCTGATCCTCGCCATTCTCTACAGGCTGACCATCGACGGCGACCGGTCGATCTACGTCAACCTGTGCGCGTTGTTGTTCATATTGCCGTTCTTCCTGTTTTCGGCGTTGGCCGGGCAGTTTGGCGAGAAGTATCCCAAAGACCGGTTGATCCGCATGATCAAGGTGCTGGAAATCGGCATCATGGTGCTCGGTGCGGTGGGCTTTCTCTTCGAACACCTTTCGTTGATGCTCGCGGCGCTGTTCGCCATGGGCACCCACTCGGCGCTGTTCGGCCCGGTGAAATACTCGATCCTGCCGCAACACTTGCATGAGAACGAACTGGTGGGCGGCAACGGGCTAGTGGAAATGGGCACCTTCCTGGCGATTCTGGCCGGAACCATCGGTGCCGGGATCATGATGTCCGCCACGCATTACGCGCCCGTCGTTTCCACCGCCATGGTGCTGGTGGCCTGCCTGGGTTATCTGGCCAGTCGCGGTATTCCAGCGGCGGCCGCCGCCGACCCTGGCATGCGTCTGAACTGGAACATTTTCAGCGAGTCCTGGGCCACGCTGAAGCTGGGTCTGGGGCAGACCAAAGCCGTGTCGCGCTCGATCGTCGGCAACTCGTGGTTCTGGTTCGTCGGCGCGATCTACCTGACGCAGATTCCAGCCTACGCCAAGGAATTTCTCTACGGCGATGAAACCGTCGTTACCCTGATTCTTACCGTGTTTTCCATCGGCATCGCCGCAGGCTCGATGCTCTGCGAGCGGCTGTCGGGGCGCAAAGTGGAAATCGGCCTGGTGCCGTTTGGTTCGATGGGGCTGACCGTGTTCGGGCTGTTGCTGTGGTGGCACTCGGGGGGCTTCCCGCAGAACGTTCAGGCCAACAACTGGCTTGCGGTTCTCGGATACGGGCAAGCGTGGTGGGTGCTGCTGGATATTCTCGGCATTGGCATCTTCGGTGGCTTCTACATCGTGCCGCTGTATGCGCTGATCCAGTCGCGCACGCCAGAGAAAGAGCGCTCGCGGGTGATCGCCTCGAACAACATCCTCAACGCGCTGTTCATGGTGGTGTCGGCTATCGTGTCGATCATCTTCCTCAGCGTGGTGAAGCTGTCGATCCCGCAGCTGTTTCTCGTCGTGTCGCTGATGAACATCGCGGTCAACACCTACATCTTCAAGATCGTGCCTGAATTCACCATGCGCTTCATGATCTGGCTGCTCAGCCACTCCATGTACCGCGTCGAGCATCGCGACCTCGAACAGATTCCTGATGAGGGTGCGGCGTTGTTGGTCTGCAACCACGTGTCCTTCGTCGATGCGCTGCTGATCGCGGGTTCAGTGCGTCGGCCGATCCGCTTCGTCATGTACTACAAGATCTTCAACCTGCCGGTGCTCAACTTCATCTTCCGCACCGCTGGCGCGATCCCGATTGCCGGGCGCGGCGAGGACCTGCTGATCTACGATCAGGCGTTCAAGCGCATCGCTGAATACCTGAAGGAAGGCGAACTGGTGTGCATCTTTCCGGAGGGAAAACTGACCACCGACGGCGAGATCGATGAGTTCAAAGGCGGCATGACCCGCGTGCTGGAATTAAACGACGTGCCGGTGATCCCCCTGGCATTGCAGGGACTGTGGGGCAGCTTCTTCAGTCGGGATCCCGACAAAGGCGTGTTTCGCCGACTATGGTCGCGGGTGACACTGGTGGCCGGGCCGGCGATTTCGGGGGATGATTCGCAGCCGGCGCTGGTGCGTGAGCGGGTGGCGGAGCTTCGGGGCGCGGTGCGGTGATAAAAGCACCGAGATTTCAGTGCAGTCATGCGGTTCTCTGTGGGAGCGAATTCATTCGCGAAAAATCTGGCAGGCGATAGAGATATATCGATCCTGCCGGCCAATCGCGAATGAATTCGCTCCCACAGTGGTTTGGGCGGTGCAGGCGGTATCAATGTTGACTGAGCGCCGTTATCGCCAGTAAGCCGGCTTTATAAAGCGATGCTTGTAGTTAAGTTCAAAGATGTCCGTCGGTGGTTTCTTGTGATGGTTGTAGGACTTTTCTGATTTTTTTTTGATGGCTGCCTATAACCTTTTTCTCACTGCCCTGGCGCAATAGATTCGTCCGCTTCTCTATCGACTTGGATGAAGATCCTAATGATCGTACCTCCTGCACCCGAAGGGGTTTCGCTGTATGGAAATATGAGCATCGCTCGCCAGATGAGATTGGTTGCCACGATCCCCTCAAGAAGCACATCTTTGGTTTTATAGCCGAGTGAGAAATGGCGGCCCCTGGGATTTCAAAAAAAAGAGGGGAAGACAATTTGAACAATTCGGAAATTTTCATTATGGAACAGTCGGAACCTGCGCAGGATACTCAGAGTTTGTTCTCCATCGAGCAGCCGGTGCCGCCCAGTTCAGGGCAGGGACTACGGCCCCGGAAGTAACCTGGGTGAATTGGTTTACATATCCTTTTGGGGACGATAAGAATGATCAGGAAATGATTGCGGAGGGCATCAAGTATGCAAACACGCGCGCCTGGTAAATGGGTATTCAGATGTTTGCTCTCGCTCTGTGCTTTACAGGCAATTTGGATTCTGCTCAACTATAAGTTTACAGCCGAGTTGTCGGAGATCATCCAGCGTTATCCCGTCGGAGATAAAGCAATGGTTTATGTAGTTCTCAGCGATTCAGGAGGCGCGACGGTTCCATTCACTTATCATTATTTTGTGCATCGCTCGATAGAAGACGACGGTCTGGCACTAGAGTCTCTTCGGGAGAATGCTACAGCGTTCTTGATCACCCGCGATCATGATGCTCAAACGACGGTCTTTGGTAATCAGGTGAAGATAGCTGTTAAAAGGCAAATTTATCACTTTCACAATCCAGCAATTGTTAGATTCGACGACGATTATTTAGCGGTTGATGTCTGGCTGGACGCGCAAATCGATTACAAAAATAATGGTTAGATATATAACGCATTCAAATAGAAACGCTCCCATGCAGTACCGAGTTCGTTGCTAGCGCCCCCAAGCGAGACTCTAACAATCTTGCTGGGTAATGATGGTGGGCTAGGGGACTCCCGAGCTTAGCCCACCACCATCACTATGCATCGAGCGCTTTTAGTACTCTTACTGCGCTGCAGGCTTCCTCTGCGTTTCAGCCTCGACATCCGGCTCCATCTTCCTGAAATACGTCGAAAGCAGCGCCCCCGAGATGTTGTGCCACACGCTGAACAACGCGCTGGGCACGGCCGCCAGGGGCGAGAAGTGCGCTGCAGCGAGTGCCGCGCCGAGGCCGGAGTTCTGCATGCCGACCTCCAGCGACAGCGACTTGCGCTGGGCCAGGGGCAGTTTGAACAGCTTGCCGGTGAAGTAGCCCAACAGAAAACCGAAGCTGTTGTGCAGGATCACCACAGCCATGATGAGCAGGCCCGATTCAGCGATCTTCGCCTGACTGGCCGCGACCACCGCGCAGACGATCATCACGATGCTGACCACCGAAATCAGCGGCAGCACGTCCACGGCGTATCGCACCTTCTCGCCAAGCAGACGCTGCGCGACCACCCCGAGCACAATCGGCAGCATGACGAATTGCAGGATCGACCAGAACATCTCCATGAAGGATACCGGCAGCCACGCCGAGGCCAGCAGCCAGATCAGTGCCGGAGTCAGCAGCGGGGCGAGGAGGGTGGTGACAGCGGCGATGGCCACCGAGAGCGCCAGATCCCCTTTGGCCAGCCAGGTCATCACGTTGGACGACGTGCCGCTCGGACAGCATCCGACCAGAATCACGCCCACTGCGATTTCCGCTGGCAGGTGAAACACCTGGCACAGCAACCAGGCAACACCCGGCATGATCACGAAGTGCGCGACCACCCCCAGCGCCACGCGCCATGGATGACGCACGACTTCGGAAAAGTCGTCCAGCTTGAGAGTCAGTCCCATGCCGAACATGACCAGCCCCAATAGCGGCACGATCAGGGTCTTCAGGCTGATGAACCAGCTTGGGAACAGGAACGCCAGCACGGCGAACAGCAGCACCCAGTACGCGAAGGTATTACCGACAAAACGACTCAATGCAGCCAGTGCACGCATGGCTTGCTCCTTTTATTGTGGGGTGAACCGGGTACGCAAACTGTAGGAGCCGCCGGGATGGCGCTCCACCTTGCTGGCGAACCGCAGTATGTCAGCCACTGTTCATGTCGCTTACACAACGGGTTTCGCCTGCAAGTCGGCTCCTAGGGGGCAGTCGATCAGATACCTTGTGGAATCTCTTCGCCACCCAATGCTTCAAACAACTCTGGCAAAAACTCGCCGAAGGTCAGCATCATCAGGGTGAAGCTGGCGTCCAGCTGACCGAGTGCATCGTCGCCACCATTCTGCTCGGCTTCGTCCTGCAGCAAATCTTCGAACTTCAGGCGCTTGACGCTCAGCTTGTCGTCCAGCACGAACGACAGCTTGTCCTGCCAGGCCAGCGACAGTTGCGTCACGACTTTGCCGGTACTCAGGTGCAGTTGGATCTCGTCGCTGGTCAGGTCCTGACGCTTGCACTTGACGATGCCGCCGTCTTCGTGGGTATCGCGCAATTCGCATTCGTCGAGGACGAAGAAGTTCTCGGCAGTCTGACCGGACTTGACCCACTCGGTCATGATCGCGGTCGGTGCGGTTTTCACGGTCACCGGGCGCACGGGCAGCGAGCCGACCACTTCACGCAAGGTCGACAGCAGGTCTTCGGCGCGTTTCGGGCTGGAAGCGTTGACCAGAATCAAGCCTTGCTTTGGCGCGATGGCAGCGAAGGTCGACGAGCGACGAATGAACGCGCGCGGCAGGAAGGCCTGAATGATTTCGTCCTTCAGCTGATCGCGTTCCTTTTTATAGACCTTGCGCATCTGCTCGGTCTCGATCTCTTCTACTTTCTCTTTAAGTGCATCATTGACCACGCTGCCCGGCAGGATACGTTCTTCCTTGCGCGCTGAGATCAGCATGAAATCACCGCTGACATGCACCAGCGGTGCGTCTTCGCCCTTGCCGAACGGGGCGATGAAACCGTAAGTGGTCAACTCCTGGCTGGCACAAGCGCGCGCGGGCTTGGTCGCCAATGCGGTTTCCAGCGCCTCGGCGTCAAATGGCAGGTCCTGGGTCAGGCGATAGACAAGCAGGTTTTTGAACCACATGGGGGTACATCTCTCCTTTATACAAAGGGGGGCATTATTCGCTGCCGTGACCCTGCGGCCAACCCTGATGTAAGCCTTTGGTGGGATTATAAAAATTATTTGAAAAAGTGCTTGCCAGAGATTTGATCGCTCCGTAGAATGCGCGCCACACCGAGAGACAAGGGTGATTAGCTCAGCCGGGAGAGCATCTGCCTTACAAGCAGAGGGTCGGCGGTTCGATCCCGTCATCACCCACCACTCGTTGAAAGGTGTTACGCGCAGCGGTAGTTCAGTCGGTTAGAATACCGGCCTGTCACGCCGGGGGTCGCGGGTTCGAGTCCCGTCCGCTGCGCCATATTGAGTTATGAGGCCCTTGAACTCCTCGTAACGACAAAGAAAGCGACCTTAGGGTCGCTTTTTTTGTGCCTGCGATTTGGCGACGACACACCTCGATCTGCTTGTGATTCTGGCCGGTCAATCAATCGCACCGGCCATCCCCGCAATCCCATTGTCGAGCCTTTCAGCCAGATCCCGCTTGAACCGGCCCACAGCTGGCGCGATGTTCGAACCAGGTCGGCAGAATGACCGCCTCGCTGGCGTGCGGTACTTCCAACTGCTTGAGCAGCAGTTCAGCCGCGCGCTTACCCAACAAGACGTTGTCGCGCATTACCGTGGCGATGGGTGGTTCGAACAAACGGCTCAGCGCCACGTCGTCGCAGCAAATCAGTGACAGTTCGCTGCCTAATGCCACGCCTCGACGGCGGATGACACGTAGCGCCCCTTCAAGCAATTGATTGCCGCCCAGAATCACCGCCGTGGGAGCAGGGCTTGAATCCAGCAGCCGTTCCATCGCCTCTTCGCCATGTTCCACGGACAAAGTACCTGAATCGATCAGAAGGTCAGGCTCAAGGCCAAGGTTGCGATAGCTGTCTTCGACTGCCCGCACGCGCTCGCGAGTCGGGCGCACGTCGCGACCTACGATCAGGCCCAAACACCGATGCCCTAACTCAAGTAGCGTGCGGGTCGCTTCACTCACCCCCGAATAGTGGTCCGACAGCACGTAATGAGCATTGATCGTCGTGGGCAGGCTGCGATCAATCACTACCAACGGCGTTTCGCTTCGTTGCAGCAGCGCCAGCGTGGCGGGGTCGTCTTCCAGGGCGGGCAGCAGAATCAGGCCATCGACCTGACGCTGCTGAAGCAATTCGATGCGTTGGGCATCGACGCTGGGCTCACCGCCGGAATTGGTCAGGAGGATGGAAAAACCGGCCGACGTCAGCACACTTTCCGCGCCGCTGACAATGGACGATAGCAGCGGGTTGGTGATGTCCGAACAGACGAAACCTATTGAGCGGCTGGAGCGCCGACGCAGGCTTTGAGCCAAAAGATTCGGCGTGTAGCCCAACTGCCTCGCGGCCTCCATCACCCGCTCGGTCATTTTTGCGCTGGAGCCGGGTTGCCCGGACAGTACTCGCGATACCGATGCGATTCCCACACCCGCCAGTTCTGCCACTTCACGAATGCCCGACCGCCCACCGCTTGCAGTGTTCTTACTCATCAAAATCCTTTCAGCCGATTAGCACTTGACGTTCGGCCATGTTCCTTTTATGGTTTGGAAACGTTTCCGGAAACGTTTCCAAAATGATTTTCGACGACGTGATCATAGCAGAACGAACATGTGCCAAGTGTCCGCGCTGCTCATCAAGCATCCGTCAAGCGGCCTCACGCATTCATTGAAGAGGCAGCGCGACCCAAGCCCATCCATCGCTAGACCCTCGAAAACTATAAAAAGGGGCTCATCGTGGAATCATCAAGCCAGACGCCGGAAACACGGCGAGCGGTACGCAACACTATCCTCAGCGCCATCGTCGGCACAGCCGTCGAATGGTACGACTTCTACCTGTACGCGACAGCGGCAGCGACCCTGTTCAACAAATTGTTCTTCCCCTCGTTCGACCATCTGGTCGGCACGTTGCTGGCTTTTGCCAGCTTCGCCATCGGCTTTTTCGTCCGCCCATTGGGCAGCGTGTTTTTCGGACGCATGGGCGACCGAATCGGCCGCAAGAAAGTGCTGATTATCACGCTGTTGTTGATGGGTGGCTCGACCACGCTGATGGGGTTGCTGCCAACCTACGCGATGGTCGGCATCTGGGCGCCAATCCTGCTGACTGTACTTCGCGCACTGCAGGGGCTGGGCTCTGGCGCCGAATATGCCGGAGCGGTGCTGATGGTGGTGGAACATGCACCACCGGGACGCCGCGGCCTGTACGGGGCGATGCCTTATATGGGCGTGGCGCTGGGTCTGCTGATGTCTCTGGCCACGTTCAATCTGTCTTCGCATCTGTCGCAGGATGCCTTCGAAGAGTGGGGCTGGCGTATCCCGTTTCTGCTCAGCGCGGTGGTGGTCGCATTGGGCATGCTGCTGCGCTCGACCCTCAAGGAATCACCGATCTTCGAGGACCTCAAACGCCGCAAGGCGGTGGTCAAGGCGCCGATCCGGGAAGTGTTTCGCACCTCGCTGCGTCCGATTCTGTGCGCCTGGGGAGCACGCCTGGGCGATAACTCACTGGCGTATATCTACGAATCGTTCGTCATTGTGTACGTCGTTCAGCAACTGCACATGGCGCGCAGCACGATTGTCACCGCGCTGATGTTCAGCACCGCGGCGCAGTTTCTCACAGTGCCGCTTTTTGGTTGGCTGTCGGACAAGGTCGGTCGCAAGCCGGTGTACATGGGCGGGGCGATTTTGTCCGGGCTTGCGATCTTTCCGTTTTTCAAACTGCTGCAGACCCAGGATCTGGTGTGGATCTACGCGGGCCTGTTCCTCGTCTCTTCGGTGGCCAAGACCATGATGACCTCGGCGCAAAGCCCATGGCTGGCGGAAATGTTCCCGTCACGCATCCGCTACACAGGGTTTTCGCTGGCCCGAGAAGTGACTTCGCCGATTTCCGGCGGTATCGCGCCAATGATCGCCGTTGGCTTGTTGTCCATCGGCGATGGCTCGCCCCATCTGGTGTCGATCTACGTGGTCGTACTGGCGGTCATCACAGCGTTCTCGGTGTTCATGGGACCGGAAACCGTCAATCGCGATTTGCGCGACGGGGCTGCCGCCGATGAAGCCAATACGGCGGCAGTCGAGGGTGGGCCGAAGATTTATCCAGCGCCTTCCAGCCGTCCGTAACTGACAAAAATATTGATAGAAGCGAGAGAAACCATGCGAATTACCAAAGTCGAAGCATTGCACGTCGGTCAATTCATGTACGCCCGGGTCGAAACCGATAGCGGTCTGGTGGGCGTGGGTGAGGCGGGGGCCTGGGGGCACATTGAGGCGTCCGGTGCCGCCATTCGCCGTTTTGCCGAGTACCTGGAGGGCAAGCCGGCCTTCGATATCGAGCATCACTGGAACGTCATGCACCGGTTCAGTTATTTCCAGGGGCTGGCGATCAATGCGGCGATTTCTGCCATCGACATAGCGTTGTGGGACATCAAGGGACAAGCTCTGAACGTGCCGATCTATGAATTGCTCGGCGGCGCAGTGCGCAAAAAAGCGCGGATTTACGGCCACATCTACGAGAGCTCCATCGAGAAAATCCTCGAAGAGTGCAAAGCCAAAATGGACGCAGGGTTCACCGCCTTTGGCCATTTGAATCCGTTCCTGGACGAGGGCAACGACCAGGTCTACTTCAAGACCCACATCCGCAAGATGCGCGATGCCATCGATAACGTGCGACGGATGCGTGAGGTGGTGGGTGACCGGGTCGATTTGTTGATCGAATTGCACCGGCGTCTGACGCCTGCCGAGGCGATTACCTTCACCCGTGGCATCGAGGAATATCATCCGATGTTCGTCGAGGATCCTATTCGCCCGGAAGGGCCCGATGCGATGGCGCGGGTCGCCGACAAGATCCATGTGCCCATCGCCACCGGCGAGCGCTTTTCTACGATTTACGAATTTCAAGCGCTGCTCAGTCGTAACGCAGTGGAATACGCAAGGGTCGATTTGTGCCTGTGTGGTGGCATAACCGGAGCACGCAAGGTCGCCGCCATGGCCGAGGCACATCATGTTCAGATCGTGCCGCACAACCCGCTGTCGCCCATCGGGTTGGCGGCCTGTCTGCAACTGGCGGCGGCTGTGCCGAATTTCGCGATCCAGGAATACGCGACAGGATTCGAGGCGGGTATTTTCGAATCCCGTCCCGAGCATCTGGGCAGCAACATCGTCGATAAAGTGCCATTGCCGCTCAATGGCTTTGTCGACATTCCGAGCGGTCCCGGTCTTGGGATGACGCTGCTGCCCGATGCTCAGCGCATCCGCCCGCCGCTGTCGAAGCCGATCAGCATGCGGCCGCATTTCGATGGATTCGTAGTGGATCAATAAGTCAGTCGCAGCCATTTGACGTGAACCTCAAGCAGCAGGGCAGCCGAATTCGGCCCTTGCTGCTCGCAGCTCAAGTGTCCCGGCTGGTCTTGATACCCTCAAGCCTTTCGGCCTGCATAGACTCCCTGGTGCAGGGTCTACTCACCCCACATCGACTTCCACCACATCCCCCGCCAGTCGCACCGGCCAGGTCCGCAATCTCAATGCCGGGTCCTCCAGACACGTGCCATCCTCCAGCCGGTAATGCTGCTTATACAGCGGCGACGCAATCACCAGATCGCCCGCCAGGCTGCCTATCAACCCCCGACCGATTACATTCACGCCGGACACCGGATCGCGGTTGTCCACGGCAAACAGCTGCGGCGTGCCGCTGATGCAGGCTACGTAGAACAGCGCCACCTGCACGTTACCTACCAGCGCCACCACGCCGGAGTTGAGCACCAGGTCTTGACGGGCGCACACCGCGCGCCAGGCTTGGGTGTGCGTCATGTCCTTCATAAGCGCGTTGGCGTGGCTCATCGTGCGATCTCCTCGACGGGAATAAGGTTGAGTTCATGGGGCCGCGCCGGGCGACGCTGGCTGCGTTCCTTGACGAAATGAATGTCCGGGTCGGCGCTCTTGTCGTTGACGAAGGTGCGGAAGCGCTTGAGCTTTTCCGGGCTCTTCAGCGCGTTGGCCCACTCACATTCATAACGATCGACCACCAGCTGCATTTGTTCCTCCAGTTCGACGGCCAGCCCCAGGCTGTCGTCGATGACTACGGCTTTCAAGTAATCCAACCCGCCCTCCAGCGACTCGCGCCAGACCGACGTGCGCTGCAGCTTGTCGGCGGTGCGGATGTAGAGCATCAGCACCCGGTCGATATAGCGAATCAATGTTTCGTCATCCAGGTCGGTGGCGAACAGCTCGGCGTGGCGCGGGCGCATGCCGCCGTTGCCGCAGACGTACAGGTTCCAACCGTTTTCGGTAGCGATCACGCCGATGTCCTTGCTTTGCGCCTCGGCGCATTCGCGGGTGCAGCCAGAAACCGCGAACTTCAATTTGTGCGGCGAGCGCAGGCCCTTGTAGCGATCCTCGATGTTCAGCGCCATCTGTACGCTGTCCTGCACGCCATAGCGACACCAGGTGCTGCCGACACAGGATTTCACTGTGCGCGTCGATTTGCCGTACGCATGCCCGGTCTCGAAACCGGCGGCGATCAGCTCGGCCCAGATGTCCGGCAATTCGTGCAACTGCGCGCCGAACAGGTCGATACGCTGCCCGCCGGTAATCTTGGTGTACAGGTCGTATTTCTTCGCCACGGCGCCAATGGCGATCAAGCCGTCCGGGGTGATTTCACCCGCCGGAATCCGCGGGACCACCGAGTAGGTACCGTTCTTCTGCATGTTGGCCATGAAGGTGTCATTGGTGTCCTGCAACGGCACCAGGGACGGGTCCATGATCGGCTTGTTCCAGCACGACGCAAGGATCGATCCGATAGCCGGTTTGCAGATGTCGCAACCGAGATGGCCTTTGCCGTGACGGGCGAACATGTCCTCGAAGCTTTCGATTTTTTCCACGCGAGCGAAGGCGTACAGCTCCTGACGGGTGAAGGCGAAGTGCTCGCACAGGCTCTTGTCCACAGCGACACCCCGCGCGGTCAGTTCATGCTCGAACACACTTTTGAGTAGTGCCGAGCAGCCACCGCAGCCGGTCGCCGCTTTGGTACAGGCCTTAATGCCTGCGAGATCGGTACAGCCGCCATCGATGGCCGAGCAGATCGCACCTTTGCTGACGTTATGGCAGGAGCAGATGGTCGCGGTGGCGGGTAGCGCATCGGCGCCGAGCGTGGGTGCGCCTTCGCTGTGGGGCAGGATCAGGCTCGATGGATCGGCAGGCAGCTTGATGCCGTTCTGCGCATATTGCAGCAGGGTGTCGTAATAGCTGTTGTCGCCAACCAGCACCGCGCCGAGTACCTGTTTACCATCGGCGGACACCACCAGACGCCGATAGCTGCCGGTGGCCTCGTCGATGAAGCGATAGCTGCGGGCGCCTGTCAGCGCGCCGTGGGCATCGCCGATCGAGCCTACGTCGACGCCGAGCAGCTTGAGTTTGGTCGACATGTCGGCGCCGAAGAATGGCTCGGCGTCCAAATCGCACAACTGAGCCGCGACATTGCGCGCCATCTGATAACCCGGCGCTACCAGGCCGAACACGCTGCCGTTCCAGGCCGCGCATTCGCCAATGGCAAAGATGTCGGCATCGCTGGTGCGACAGTGCTCATCGATGGCGATGCCGCCGCGTGGGCCCAGCTCCAGCTCGCATTGGCGGGCGAGGGCGTCTTGCGGCCGGATGCCTGCGGAGAACACGATCAGATCGGTTTCGAGAAATTCATCACCGGCGAAGTTCATCCGGTAGCGATAGTCCTCGCCTTGGGTGATCGACTGGGTTGCGCGCGACAGATGTACGCCGACGCCCAGGGCTTCGATGCGCGCCTTCAAGGCTGCGCCACCATGGTCGTCCAGTTGCACCGGCATCAAACGCGGGGCGAATTCGACCACATGGGCTTCAAGCCCCAGCGACTTCAGTGCATTGGCCGCCTCGAGACCTAGCAAGCCGCCACCGACGACCACGCCACGTTTGGCCTGGCTCGCCGCAGCGCGGATGGTGTCCAGGTCATCTAGCGTGCGATACACCAGCCGCGAATGGCCTTCGGCGCCCTCGATCGGTGGCACGAAGGGGTAGGAACCGGTCGCCAGCACCAGCTTGTCGTA
Organism: Pseudomonas sp.; assembly: GCF_050739935.1. Classification (GTDB taxonomy): domain Bacteria; phylum Pseudomonadota; class Gammaproteobacteria; order Pseudomonadales; family Pseudomonadaceae; genus Aquipseudomonas. Next base: position 17,740 of record NZ_JBOICF010000045.1, read on the forward strand.
GCCAAAACAGCCCTTGGATGTGATTACCTCACGGCGGGCGCGGTCGATTTCCAGCACCGGGACGCCCAGGTGCAGCGTCAGACCGGCTTGCTCATATAAGGCTGCGTCGCTCAGGGCCAGCGATTCGGCATCCCGTCCGCCGAAGTATTCGGACAGGTGAACGCGGTCATAGGCGCGCTGGCCTTCCTCGCCAAAGACGTGAATGCGATAGCGCGTAAGGGCACCGCCAGCGATCAGTTGCTCGACGCAGTGGTGACCGACCATCCCGTTACCGACGACGATCAGAGTTTGCACATCATCAAGAGGGGCGACAGTGGTGTTCATATCGAGTCCCGGCCAAAGCCAATCAGGTTTTTGAAAGCAAAAAAAAGGCGCCCGGAACCTCTCGGTTCCAGGCGCCTTTGCCTGTTCTTTTATGGGTTGTCACTCGACCACATTGTCGGCAGCAACCTGCGAGCCCATTGCCTTGTAGGGCAGGCGATCGTCGTTGATCGACCCGGGCCGCCAACCGTATGTAGAGGCTGGACTGGATTGAGGTGAAGCAACGGGTGTGCCAGCTAGGGGCGCTCTCCCAATCTTCATGGCTGACGCAGAGCCGTGCTTTTTGGTTCTGTCCGACGGGCGTAGGAGCAAGCTTGCTCGCGAACTGGCGCGAAGCGGCAGCAATTCAGCCACCTTGGTCGCAGCAGGCAGACCGCGTTTGCCGGGTTTGCTGCCGGTTCGCGGCAGATCGTCAGCAAGCCGACTCCTACGCCCTCCGGGCAGAAGCGGGCAGATGGTGGGTCAATAAAGGGGCAAAAACAGTGCGAATCGGGCGCCGTTCGCCCCAATCTGTTGCAGTTAGGCTCGCCGGCGGGAGCCGCTCTGAATACTCCAACGCCGCCAATCCGTGCCGCTACAGCCCATGTCATTGACGCTGGCCTGCGGTTTGCAACGACCCTGTTACAGGCAGTCAACGCCGATTGCCATCTTCACGACAAAGGCGCCGTGTGCTCCCCGTTTTTTATTAAGCGGTGGGGAACAGGGCGTCTTTTTTTGGCTTCGGGAAAGTGGATATGGCGAGCAACAGCGTGCGGAGTGTGTGTCCTTATTGCGGTGTCGGCTGCGGCATCGTCATGCAGGTCGAAAACAATCGGGTGATCAAGGTCACCGGCGACAAGACCCATCCGACCAACTTCGGTCGCCTATGTACCAAAGGCACAACCTGCGGCCAGGCCATCGCCGAATCGGGGCGTATGGAATCGGCGTACCTGCGTCATCAGCGCAACCAGGATCCGGTGCGCACCGGCATCGATATCGCCATCAGCGAAACCGCACAGCGCCTGCGCGCGATCCTTGATCGCGAAGGCCCCGATGCGCTGGCGTTTTACGTTTCCGGGCAGATGTCCCTGGAAGCGCAATACCTGACCAACAAACTCGCCAAGGGCTTCGTGCGCACCCCCAACATCGAGTCCAACTCGCGGCTGTGCATGGCCAGTGCCGGGAGCGGCTACAAACTTTCGTTGGGCTCCGACGGCCCGCCGGGTTCTTACGACGACTTCGACAAGGCCGACCTGTTCTTCGTGATCGGCGCGAATATGGCCGACTGTCACCCGATCCTGTTCCTGCGCATGATGGATCGGGTCAAGGCCGGGGCGAAGCTGATCGTCGTCGACCCCCGGCGCAGCGCCACGGCGGACAAGGCCAGCCTGTTTCTGCAGATCAAACCCGGCACCGATCTGGCGTTGCTCAATGGCCTGTTGCACCTGTTGCTGGAAAGCGGCGACATCGACGCAGACTTCATCGCTTCGTACACCCAGGGCTGGGATGCCATGCCCGACTTCCTCGCCGATTATTTCCCCGCCAACGTGGCGCAAATCACCGGTCTGGCAGAAGCAGATATTCGTCAGGCCGCGCAGATGATCGGCCAGGCACCGGAGTGGATGAGCTGCTGGACCATGGGCCTGAACCAAAGCACCCACGGCACTTGGAATACCAACGCGCTGTGCAATTTGCATCTGGCGACCGGGAAAATCTGCCGCCCCGGCAGCGGTCCGTTTTCCCTCACAGGCCAGCCCAATGCCATGGGCGGCAGGGAAATGGGCTACATGGGGCCGGGACTTCCCGGACAGCGCTCGGTGCTGGCACAAGCGGATCGCAGCTATATAGAAGAAATGTGGTCGATCCCCCACGGCTCTCTCGGGCAGAAATCCGGTGGTGGCACCATCGATATGTTCAAGCAGATGCGCGCTGGCACGATCAAGGCTTGCTGGATCATCTGCACCAACCCGGTCGCCAGCGTCGCCAACCGCGCCTCAGTCATCGAAGGGTTGCAGGCCGCCGAGCTGGTGATCACCCAGGATGCCTTCCTCGACACTGAAACCAACCGCTACGCCGACATCCTGTTACCCGGCGCGCTGTGGGCCGAAGCCGAAGGCGTGATGATCAATTCCGAGCGCAATCTGAACCTGACGCAAAAAGCGGTCGATGCGCCGGGCGACGCCTTGCCCGATTGGCAGATCATCGCCCGCGTGGCCTGTGAAATGGGCTTCGCCGAGGCTTTCACTTACCGCTCGGCCGAGGATGTCTTCGAGGAAATCAAACAGGCGTGGAATCCGAAAACCGGCTACGACATCCGCGGCGCCAGTTATGCGCGGCTGCGTGAAGGGTCCCTGCAATGGCCCTGCGCACCCGACTCCGACGCCGCGCGCAATCCGATTCGTTACCTCAACGATGGGACAAGTCAGACCCTGAAACTGGATGAGCGAGGCCAGCGTCCAGCCATCGTGTTCGCCACCGAGAACGGCAAGGCAGTCTTTCTGCCGCGCCCGCACATGCCGCCTGCCGAGATGCCCGGCGAAGACTTTCCGATGGTGCTCAACACCGGCCGCGTACAGCATCATTGGCACACCCTGACCAAGACCGGCAAAGTCGCGACCCTGAACAGACTTAACCCCGGGCCTTTCATAGAAATACACCCGGACGATGCCACCGCTCTTGGCATCGCCGCCAAGGACGCGGTCGAAGTGCGCTCGGCAAGAGGACGCGCCGTGCTGCCGGCGGTGGTCACCGATCGAGTGCGGCCGGGTAACTGTTTCGCGCCGTTTCATTGGAACGATGTGTACGGTGAGAACCTGGCAATCAACGCCGTCACCAGCGACGCCGTCGACCCGGTCTCGCAACAGCCCGAATTCAAATTCTGTGCGGTGGCGCTGCGCAAACTCGACCTGATCGGCCATCGTTTTCTTGAAACACCCGAGGCTGCGGATCAAGCCTCGGACCCCGTGCCGCCGACCGTCCTGCATACCAAGGAGCCTGCTATGTCGCGTCTCGCTGCCTTTGCTCGAATCACCGGTATCGCGCAGGTGCCTGCCCCGGAACTGAATGATCAGCAGCGCACCTGGCTATCTGGTTTTTTCACCGCACTGCAATCGGCCCCTGCCGATGATGTGCCGGTGCTGCCTCAATCGGCGCCATTTGCCGACGGTACGCGGTCATGGCTCGATGGGCTGCTGGCAGGCCTGTTCAATCGCAGCGCAAATGAGCTGTCGGCGGCGGCCCAGGAGAGTCCCGTCCCGGCTCAGAGCAAGGCCGATCTGACGTTGCTCTGGGCCTCGCAGACCGGTAATGCCGAAGCGCTGGCGCAACGCTTCGGTAACCGCTTGCGTGAGTCCGGTATCGCCGTGACGGTCAGCGACATGGCGGCATTTTCAGCGGAGCAGCTAGACAAGGTCGGCAATCTGGCACTCATCAGCAGCACCTTCGGAGACGGCGACGCGCCGGATAATGGCCAACCGTTCTGGTCCTTTCTCAGCAGCCGTCAGGCGCGTCTTGAGTCGCTGCGCTACGCGGTGCTGGCACTGGGCGATCCCAACTATGATCAGTTCTGCCAGCATGGCAAAAACCTCGATCAGCGGCTGCAAGCGCTGGGTGCCTCGCCGTTGCTGCCCAGGCTTGATTGCGACACCGATTATGAGGTGCCCGCCGACGCCTGGCTGGACAAGTTACAGCGCGCGCTGACAGTGGACTCAACCTCGTCGAGCGTTGAACCCAGGCCTGCCACGGCCTTGGCTGAGGTGCCCAGTCGTGCGCGACCTCTGTCGTCGAAGCTGGTCATCAACAACCGTCTGAACGGCGCAGGCTCAAGCAAGGACACACGGCAGCTCGCGCTGAGTCTGGGTGGCAGCGCGATGAAATATGAAGCGGGTGACGCGCTGGGCGTCTGGCCGCGCAATTGCCCGGCGCTGGTGGACGAATTGCTGACGCTGACCGGGCTGAATGGCGAGCACGTCGTGCAGGTCGATAAAGTCGGTGAAATGCCGCTGCATCGGGCCCTGACCGAGCACTACGAAATCGCCCGGGCACACCGTGACACGTTAAATCTGATCGCAGAGCGCAGCCGTCATCCTGAACTGCAGACGCTGCTTGCCGAGGCGAACAAGGACGCATTGAAGGACTGGCTGTGGGGGCGGCAGTTGGCGGATGTGCTGCAGGCCTGCAAAACCCAGTGTCAGCCTCAGGAATTGCTTGACTCGCTGAAGCGATTGCAACCGCGTCTGTACTCCATCGCTTCCAGTTCCAAGGCGCATCCGCATGAGGTACACCTGACGGTTTCCACCGTGCGTTACGGCAAACGAAAAGGGGTATCGTCGACGTTTCTCGCCGATCGCGCCGATGACGGCCAAGTGCCGATCTTCCTGCAACCGACCCGCCACTTTCGCCCGCCCGCCGATGGTGACGTGCCGATGATCATGATCGGACCGGGTACTGGCGTAGCGCCGTTTCGCGCGTTTCTGCAGGAGCGGCGAATGCGTGGAGATCGCGGGCGCAACTGGCTGTTCTTTGGTGAGCAACACGCGGCGAGTGATTTCTATTACCGCGATGAGCTGCAAGGGATGCACAAGGACGGACTGCTGACCCGTTTGAGTCTGGCGTTTTCCCGGGATCAGGCGGAAAAGGTCTACGTCCAACATCGCATCCGGCAGCAGGGCGCCGAAGTATGGAGCTGGTTGCAGGAAGGCGCTCAGCTTTATATCTGTGGCGACGCCACCTACATGGCCAAAGACGTTGATCAGGCGCTGCGCCAGGTCATCAGTGAGCACGGTGGCCTGAGTGCGGAAGATGCCGCTGAGCATTTGCGTTATCTGGCCGAGCAGAAGCGGTATGTGCGGGATGTTTATTGAATCTTCATCGACACCGCCGGAGCGAGCTTACCCGCGATCGTGTTCTGTCAGACGTCCTGGCGGTTACTGGCGAATGCATCGCGGGCGAGCGCGCTCATACAACGGATATGGCGATCGAATGATTTTTGCCGAGCGCCTGAACCCAAACTGAACGGTTTTCTCGATCAAACGAGAAAACCTTTTGATACCTGAACTTATCTGCCTTTTCCCCCTCTCATGCCGGTAGCCATTGATCGCGGCGGCCTGATAAGCTCGCGGCTTTACTCGTTTGCCCTATTGGCGCATGAACAAGGAAACAGGATGAAACAGCATCGGTTGGCAGCGGCGATTGCCCTGGTCGGTCTGGTACTCGCGGGCTGCGATAAGCAAGCCAGCACCGTTGAGCTGAAAACCTCGGCACAAAAAGCCTCTTACGGCATCGGCCTGAACATGGGCAAAAGCCTGGCTCAGGAAGGCATGGACGACCTGGATTCCAAAGCCGTAGCGCTCGGTATCGAAGACGCAGTCGGCAAGAAAGAACAGAAACTCAAGGATGAAGAGCTGGTAGCGGCCTTCGGCGATCTGCAAAAGCGTGCCGAAGAACGCATGGCCAAAATGAGCGAAGAGTCGGCAGCAGCTGGCAAGAAATTCCTCGAAGAAAACGGCAAGCGCAAGGAAGTGACCACCACGGCTTCCGGCCTGCAATACGAAATCATCAAGAAAGCCGACGGCCCGGTGCCCAAGCCGACTGACGTCGTGACCGTTCACTACGAAGGCAAGCTGACTGACGGCAAGGTATTCGATAGCTCGGTCGAGCGCGGCAGCCCGATCGATCTGCCAGTCAGCGGTGTGATTCCTGGCTGGGTCGAAGGCCTGCAATTGATGCACGTCGGCGAGAAGGTCAAGCTCTACATTCCGAGCGATCTGGCCTACGGTGCGCAAAGCCCGAGCCCGATGATTCCGGCCAACTCGGTGCTGGTCTTTGACCTGGAACTGCTGGGCATCAAGGATCCAGCCGCTGCCGGTAACGACGCCGCTGGTGCCGCTGGTGCGGATGAGGAAGAAGAAGCAGCACCGGCAGCAGAACCTGCCAAGCCTGCAGCCAAGAAGTAATCGATACGCCGATTACCGCTTGCACGAAATGCCCCGTCTCGACGGGGCATTTTCATTTTTGTCGAAAAAAAATCGAACGGGGTAGGGCACATACAGTCCCAATACCGTTGACGGATCGAGCGAATATCGGGATTTGTTGATTGATGCGTCAGGTTTCGATGTGCATCCGGTAGTCTCGACAAGCGCTCAAGTCAACGAATTTCTGCGTTTTCTTATGTGAGTAAAAAACGCGCGATTTAAGCCAGGGCCCGATAGTGCGGGCGTTTCAGGGCCGCAAAGCGGCTCTGTTCACAAGGTTATCCACAATTTGTGTGGATAACCTTTCGTGCGTACAGGGTGGCGCTTCCTGGTTGGGTTCTTCATCAGTGGCGATTGACCGATTGGTCGATTTTTATCGATATCGCTGGAGTGAAATATGAAAGCACCCTGGAACTTCATTCGTTATCTTCCCATGGCCAAACGCCTGATGGCGGCGGGCCGTTTGCCCGCGTTGTTGTTCGCCGTGGCAGGCAAGGCCGCCAGCGAAGGTAACCGGCTGGGCAAACTCAAGGACGATCTGAAACTGCTCCAGGCGTTGTGTCTGGCGTATTGGCGCGGCGAGTATCGGGCCATCAGCGGCAAGGCAATCCTGTCGGTGGTCGCAGGGCTGATGTATTTCCTGAGCCCGCTTGACGCCATTCCCGACTGGATTCCAGGTTTGGGCATGCTCGATGACATCGCCGTGCTGGCGTGGGTCATGAAGAATCTCGATGCCGAACTCAATGCTTTTCGCGCCTGGCGTGAGCGACAGAACCCGGAAAAGCTGGCGGTGGTCGAGCGACTGCCTGAAACGCCGAAACTGCTGGAGCGGGAGAAGAAGGATTAACACCCGTTTGGTCACGGCACATCAATATGCTGGCATGGCATAAGTCTGGCGCCCTCAGGCATGCCATGCTGCTACATGGCGAAGCAGGCCCGCTGTTATCGTCAATCTGTCTCAATCCCCATAAAAAACGTCGTTCCAGTAAAGACTCTGTCGGTTGGGCGTACGCCTTTGCGCCTCATCCGCTGTTAAGATGCCGCCAATATCAAGAAAAAAAGATTACAAGAGCCGGCTTTTTGTCCTACAGGGGGGGTGGTATGGATCTTCAGGTTATTTCTCGCGATGGAGAGCCAGAGTACGCGGTCCTGCCGTGGGCGCAGTATCAGGCCCTGTTGCAAGCGGCCGGAGTTTCCGAGCCGCAAATTTCAGTACCCGCTGCTCAGTCCGCCGACGCCACCGCTTCTGCATCCGCTGATTTCCCGTCATTCGACCAGCTAGGTGCGCTACGCCAAGCCAAGGGTATTGAAGCTGCCAAACTGGCGCGCGCTGTCGGCATCAGTCCTTCTTATCTGGAATTGATCGAGAACGGCACGCGTCAGCCCGATGCGGCCATTCGGCGAAGTCTGGCCTGGGAGCTGGGTGTGCCCGGCTGGCGAGGTGAGCCATGAGCGTGCGCATCAGCCGTCAGCATTGGGAAGCCCTACTTGCAGAGCTTGATCTGGCGCGTAAGCAGCGTCATCTGGTGACCTATCGCGCGCTGCTGGAACGCCTGCAACTGCCGACCCCGGCGATGCAGACCCTGACCGCCGCCCTCGAACACCTCGCCGCCCTCGACGCCCGCGCCGAACAGCCTTTGCGCAGTTCGCTGGTCATCAGCCAAGGCGCCAGCCGCCTGCCACGCACCGGCTTCTTCGAGTGCGCCGAACGCCTGAACCGCTTCTCCGGCCCCTCCGACGGCGTCGCCGCAGCCTCCTGGCACGCCGCGGAAGTGGCGCGGGTGTTTGAGTTCGAATATCCGGAAGAGATTAAGCGTGAATAAACACCATTTCTGGTGAGCGGCGGGAGGGGCGCATCAATATCCCCCGTTGAACCGCCGGCAGGCCACGCGGCGCATGAAGGTCTTCACATCGCAGGAATCAATTTGCTGGCGAAGGCGTCTGTTCAGACATTGCTGTATTGAATGTCCCACCGGTTCGCCAGCAAGCCGGCTCCTACAAAGGGGTTTGGCGTATGAAGATTCGCGTCGAGCCGGCCACGACAAATGGCGTCGGTGCGAATCCGGCGTCGAACCGCGAGCCTATAGGAGCCGGCTGCTGGCGAACGCGTCAGGCCTGATATTGCTGTATTGAATGTCCCACCGCTTTCGCCAGCAAGCCGGCTCGTACAAAGGGATTTGGCGTATGAAGATTCGCGTCGAGCCGGCCACAGCCAATGGCATCGGTGCGAATCCGGCGTCGAACCGAGAGCCTGTAGGAGCCGGCTTGCTGGCGAAGGCGTCAGGCCTGATATTGCTGTATTGAATGTCCCACCGCTTCGTCAGCAAGCCGGCTCCTTCAGGGCATGCGCGTATAAAATCCTGCGCCGCGCGGCGGACATTCACATACCTGAGATCGCTTGATTCAGCGCCGCCGTTGCTTCCATCTCCAGCGTATCGATCAGGTGCACGCTGGCGCCGATGACGTCCTTGGCGTGATGCTTGGCCTGGGACGCCAGTTCGGCCAGCTGACTGGCGTCCAGCGTGTTGCAGACTTGCGGATGCAGGTGCACAACGCCTACCGACAGCGACAGCAGGGGGAATTCCTGGCGTTGGCCCTGGCGGTTCAGGGCGACGAAGCAACCAGCCTCCAGGTGCTCGGCGCGGTAGAAGCGGCGGCACTGGTTTTGGAAGGCTTCCAACAGCATGTTCAGGCGTTTGCGCCAGTCCTCCGCGCCCAGCACCATCAGGAAATCATCCCCGCCGATGTGGCCGACGAAGTCGCGGCTGGGGTCGATTCGGTCATTCAGGCATTGCGCCAGACACAGCAGCACCTCATCGCCCCGGCCATAACCATAGATGTCGTTGAAGGGCTTGAAGCTGTCGATGTCGACGTAGCAGATCATCGACTCGCGCCCCTGTTGCAGCAGCCGCGTGAGGCACTGCTGGATCGGTACGTTGCCCGGCAGCAGAGTCAGCGGATTGGCATAGCGCGCCTGTTGAATCTTCAGTTCGGTGATCAGCTTGAGCACATCGATCACCCGGCCCAGTCCCAGGTATGCGCCGTTTTGCATGATGATGAAATCTTCTTCTATACGCTGCCGGGCGCGGCTGGTAATCAGCCGGCTGACCTGTTGCAGTGACTGGGTCAGCTCAACGGCGAGGAAGTCATCGCTCATCAATCGGCTGATCGGTTTGCGTGCATAGAGCTCGGTTGCGAACGGCTGCAGCAGCACGTCCGATAGCGAGTGGCGGTGGACGATACCGACGGGCTGCTGATGCTCGTCCAACACCGCCAGCGAGTTCAGGTTGGCCTGTTTGCGGAAGGCTTCCAGCACCGTTGCGGTGGGCGTGGTCTGTAGCACGGCCGGCGGGGTGTTGAGCAGGGCGCTGAGGTCGCTGCCTTCATCGTTGAGCGCGACACCGCTCGGATCGATCTTGGGCAGCAGGGTGCGGGCGTCGCAGGGCGGACGTTCCTGTGGGCGACATAGCAGATAACCCTGGACCAGCTCGACGCCCATGTCGATCAGTACGGCTAGTTCTTCCTGCAATTCGATGCCTTCGGCGATCACCAACGCGCGGGAGGCCTTGGCCATTTGCAGCATGGAACCGACGAACTCGCGTTTGACCGCATCCTGATGAATGCCATCGATGAAGTGCCGGTCGATCTTCACATAGTCCGGACGCAGTTCCGACCACAGGCGCAAGCTGGAATAGCCTGCACCGAGATCATCCAGCGCGATGGAAAAACCCATGTCGCGATAGTGATAGAGCGCGTTATACAGCAGCTCGAAATCATCGGTGGGGGTTTGTTCCGTGAGTTCGATCACCACCTGGCTTGGCGGGATGCCATAGCGCTGCAATAGCTGCAAGGTGCGGCCGGGTGGGTGCGAAGGCTCCAGCAGCGACTCGGGCGAGATGTTGAGGAACAGCTTGCCCTCAAGTTTCTGCTCGCTGAAGCGGCGACAGGCAGATTCGCGGCAGGCAAGTTCCAGTTCGCTCAGGCGACCGGCCTGGCGCGCCACGGCGAAGAGGTTGATAGGGGAGTGCAGCGCGCAGTTGGACGGTCCGCGGGTCAGGGCTTCGTAGCCGAGAATACGGCGATCCGGCAGCGACACAATCGGTTGGAACAAGCTGTGCAGGTCGCTATGAGTCAGGATCGCACTCAAAGCGCTCAGCTGTTCGGTCACGGTCATGGCAATCTCGGGGCAAGAAAAAGGGGCCCGACGCCTGGCGCCAAGCCCCTGTATTTCACGACAGATTCATGACTATTTGATGACTTTTTGCCATCATTCAGCATTTTTCATCGATGCTGATCTCGAATCTGCTACCGCCGGCGAGCAGGACCGCGACAAATCACTTCTTCGCCACGGACCCGCTCAGGCCCAGGTAGTCGATGAGAATCCGCCCGGTTTCCGACAAATACGCGTCGTCTTCGGGTTTGGTCTTGTCGTCGTCCACTGGCAGCGCGTCTTCGTCTTCTTTCTTCAGCTCCTTGAGCGGTTCCTCGCCCTTGGCCTTGCGCCGCACGTTTTCCATCACCAGCTGCTTGTTCTCGATGTCGGCGTGCTCGGTGCGGCGCTGCGCTTCGTTGAGGCTGACGGTTTTTTCGCTCATCAGTTTCTTGGCCAGCGCAAGCTTCTGTTCGACGAACACGAACTCGGCGTCTTTGGCCGAACGTACGTCGTGACGCGATTGCAACTGGGCAAGGAACGGTTTGAACGGGTCTACCGCCGGCTTGATCGCGGGCTTGATGGTGTCATAAGTCATGGCTTCCGGCAGCGCGCTTTCGCCGATGTCCTTGGTATCGATGATCGACGGATACGCGATGTCCGGCAGTACGCCCTGATGCTGGGTGCTCTGACCGGAAACCCGGTAGAACTTGGCCAGAGTCAGTTTCAGCTCGCCATGGTTCAGCGGCTGAATGGTTTGCACGGTGCCTTTGCCGAAAGTCTGGCCGCCAATGATCAGTGCGCGGTGATAGTCCTGCATGGCGCCGGCGAAAATTTCCGAAGCCGAGGCGGACAAGCGGTTGACCAACAAGGCCATCGGACCTTTGTAGAACGCACCGCTGTTTTCATCTTCGAGCACATCGACCTTACCGTCGGCGTTACGCACCAGCACGGTCGGACCTTTGTCGATGAACAGGCTGGTCAGCTCGGTGGCTTCCTGCAACGAACCGCCGCCGTTGTTACGCAGATCGATGACCACGCCGTCGACTTTCTCCGACTGCAATTCAGTCAGCAGTTTCTTCACGTCGCGCGTGGTGCTCTTGTACTCAGGGTCGCCAGCACGATAAGCCTTGAAGTCGAGGTAGAACGCAGGGATCTCGATCACCCCCAGCTTGTAATCCTTGCCGTCCTGATTCAGGTGCAGGATCGACTTCTTCGCTGCTTGCTCTTCGAGCTTCACGGCTTCGCGAGTGATCGACACGATCTTGGTGGTCTGATCGTTCGGCGCGTTGCTCGCCGGGATGATTTCAAGACGCACCACCGAGCCTTTCGGGCCACGGATCAGCTTGACCACCTCGTCCAGACGCCAGCCGATCACATCGACCATTTCCTTGTCGCCCTGGGCGACGCCGATGATCTTGTCGGCGGTGGCGACCTGCTTGGTCTTGGCGGCAGGACCGGCCGGAACCAGACGCACAATCTTGACGTTGTCGTTATCGCTTTGCAGGACGGCACCGATGCCTTCCAGCGACAGGCTCATGTTGATGTCGAAGTTTTCCGCGCTGTCAGGCGACAGGTAGTTGGTGTGCGGGTCGTAGGACATCGCGAAGGTGTTCAGGTACGCCTGGAAGATGTCCTCGCTGCGAGTCTGGCCCAGACGCGCGAGCTGATTCTTGTAGCGCTTGGTCAGGGTTTCCTGAATCTTCGCCGGGTCTTTACCCGCGATCTTCAGGCGCAGCACTTCGTCCTTGACGCGTTTGCGCCACAGGTCATCGAGTTCGGCTTCGTTCTTCGGCCATGGCGCGTCCTTGCGGTCGACCAGCAGGGTTTCCTGCGTGGTCAGGTCGATCTTGTCGACGCCTTTATCCAACTGGGCCAGCGCGAAATCCAAACGCGACTTGATGCGGTCCAGATAGCGCTTGTAGATAGTGAATCCCGGATTCAGATCGCCGCTCTTGAGGAAGTCGTCGAACTGAAAACGCCACTTGTCGAACTCGGCGATGTCGCTGGCCAGAAAATAACTGCGCGCAGGGTCGAGGAGTTTCAGGTAGCTCTGATAGATGATTTCCGAACGCTTGTCGTCCAGCGGCGGCTTGCTGTAGTGGTGGCGCTTGAGCAGCTCCACGACGTTCAAGCTCGCAATGACTTCATCGCGATCAGGCTGAAGATTGTCCCAGCTGTTGGCTGCGAACGAACTGGCGGACATTGGCAGGGCAGCCAGGCCAATGAGTAATGCAAGGGTGGTGCTGGGTAAAAAATGCTTCATGCTGATTCGACGCGGGGACAATTGATAACGCATATTAGGCCGTCTTTGAGGTCGCCGGTTCCTTTCGGGCTCCGTGAAAAACAACTGCGCTCGGCTACCTTGTACTGCCGTCGCTCGTGACGTAATTCACCCAACCTGATGCGAAACCCGGTCGCATAATGCAAAAAGCCCGTGCGCCATGAAGCGCATCGGGCTCAGTCAAGACTCACTATGGAGGCACCGTGAAAGCATTGCAAGGCGTTGAAGGTCATGTGGAATGGGTTGAACAGCCATCGCCAGCGCTTGATGTAGGGCAAGTCCGCATCAAGGTCGCTGCGGCAGGACTCAATCGGGCCGATCTGCTGCAACGGGCAGGTCTGTATCCACCACCCCCGGGCGTCACGGAAATCCTTGGCATGGAGTGTTCCGGAGTGATCGCCGAAGTCGGCTCCGGCACCTCATGGACGGTGGGAGACCGCGTCTGTGCGCTGGTTGCAGGCGGGGCGATGGCTGAAGAAGTGGTGGTCGACGCACGGCATGTTTTACCCGTACCAGAGGGTCTGTCGCTGCATGAAGCGGCGGGTATTCCGGAGGTCTATGCAACGGCCTGGCTCAACCTGTTTCAACTCGCGGGTCTGAAGCCTGGCGAAAAAGTGTTGCTGCACGCTGGAGCAAGTGGAGTTGGTTCAGCCGCCATTCAGCTTTGCAAGGCGTTTGGCAGCCCGTGCTGGGTCAGCGTCGGCTCGGCCGAGCGTCTGGCGTACTGCGAAGAGCTGGGTGCACAGGGCGGAGTGATCCGCAACGAGAGTCTCGATGGGCTGAGCGATTTCGCACCGTTCGACGTAATTCTCGACCCAGTAGGCGCCAACTATGCCGCGCTTAACCTGAAAGTGCTGGGCACGGACGGGCGCCTGGTGCTGATCGGTTTGATGGGCGGGCGAAAGGCTGAGGTGGATTTCGCTCAGGTACTGGGCAAGCGCATTCAGATTCTGGGCTCGACCCTGCGCAGCCGTGACGATCAGTTCAAGGCCGACCTGCTGAGCGACCTGGGTCAGCAGGTTTGGCCGCTGTTCACTGAGGGTCGCCTTAAGCCGCAATTGGCGCGCAGTTTTCCGATCAGCGAGGCTGAAGAGGCCTACGCGGAGTTGGCGACCAATCAGGTATCGGGCAAGGTGGTTCTGGTGATCGATTCCGATCTGACCTGAGCCCTGCCGTTCCATCCCAACCCGTCTCACCTCATTGCGTCGTGATCGACCCGATCGCGACGCCACTCTCAGTGCTTCTAAAAGCATTTGCTGAACCGACGAACGGTCGCAAAACCTGTCATTTCTGACAGTACCCAACTCGCACAAATCGGCGCTTAATCAATCGCAACTCAGCACACGAGAGCCTTGCCTGCGAGCTTGGAGATTGAGTTCAAGCAGGTTCCGCTGCCGGTACCAGAATCAAGGATGATGTCGCATGAACAATCTGTTTCAGGCCGATAGCCAACGCACCAACAACGGCCATTGGGTCATAACCGAGGAGTTTGGGGCGCCTGTCGTGCCGGACATTCTCAAGGATGATGAAGGCAATGAGGAGCCCGGAGGACTGCTGCCGCGAACGGCGCTGAACGCCGATCTGGAGGTCCTCATTCCACAGTGGGAGTTCGATCAGCATCGTTTGAACATAGTGATATTGTCTTGGCGACGCGCAGGCGCCCCATTCATCCAGGTGAGCCGCTTCACTTTCGAGCCACCTATTGCGCCCGGTGATAAACAGGTTGCCGTCCTCGAGTCGATGCTGGAGGAAGGTGTCTACGAACTTTCATACAAGATCTCGCTATCGGGTAACGACGGGCGGGAGTCGTTGAAAAAAACCGTCACCGTGGACCTTACCCCGCCCGACTCAGGACAACAGCCACGCGCGGTAGTATTTCCCCCAGAGCTGGCAGGCGTGATCTCGGAAGAGTACCTGGCCAGGGAGGGCAAGGTGGAGTGTGCGGTTCAGCCTTATTTCGAACTTCGGGCCAAGGACGTGGCGATATGGTACTGGAGCAATAGCAACCCGCCGCCTGATCTCGAAAAGGTCCAGGGCGAAGTCCTGTTTACTCAGGACGACATCGATAACGATCGCTTGATCATCCCGGTTAACGCGCAAGTCGTCAGGCAGGCCGGGCAGGGTATTCGCTATCTGTATTACAGGCTGCGCGACCTTGCGGGAAATTTAGGTCCGCGCTCGGTGTTGTCATCCATCACGGTAGATCTGACGCCGCCACCAGAAAACCTGAAACCGGCACGCGTTCCGTTGTCCATCCGTGACCTGATCGACCGCCAGCATGCCCGTGAAGGCGCGACCTCTGAGGGCGGTGTGACGGTCGAAATCGATCGCTACGACAACGCCGAGCCCGGCCATTTCATCATCATCGACTGGGATGGTACCGAGCTTGCCGAAGTGCCGGTCGTGCCCTCGGGATTCCCGCTACGCACCTATGTGCCCTGGGGCACGTTAACCGCCAGGGGCCTGGGCCCGATGACTGCGGAAGTGGATTATCAGGTACGTCGCGGCACGCTGCTGACACCTGCTCTGCTTCCGGTGTCGGTGCCGGTGGATTTGACCATCGCCGGTCAGGATCACACCAATGCGCCGGCGTTGTTGAACGTCACTCTGGACAAGATCGAGGTACGCGGTCAGTACTCCGACATACCCAATACCCTCACAGGCGCGGATTTCGGACTGGACGCGACGGCCACGGTTGCGCTGTTTCAGGATCCGCATCCCGGTGAGCGGCTGGAAGTGTTCTGGGGGCGCTCAGTGGCGGCGATCGCCGAGTATACGGTCAAGGCAAGCGACGTCGCCGGCCAGCCGATCTCCTTCACCATTCCCTGGTCGGCCATCGAGCCGGAGCTGATCAACCCTGCATTGCCGGTCTATTACCTTACCGATAACGGCGTCAACCAGCAGCTGTCACTGGAGACCAACGTCAATGTGAATATCGAGGTAATTGAAGACTTGACCGAGCCGTCGTTCCCCCATGCCGACCTTTACGGTTACCTCAACTGCGGGTCGGAGCCCAAGCTCTGGGAAGGGGTGACGGTGAGGGTTCCAGGCGACCCGCGCTTTACCGCGGGCGACCGCATCGAACTGGCGTGGCAAGGCTGCAAAAACCTTAATGGCACCGCTCCGATACCGGGGGCTTTCGCGACTTTTTCCAGGACGTTGGACGCCGCCGAGGCCAGCAATGGCTTCGATCATGTCGTGCTGCCCTTCGACACGCTGATCGCGCCTATGGAGGACAACGGTTCGGCCACGGCCCGCTACACCCTCTATAAAACCAGCGGTACGGTCGGGCGATCTCGCACCGATGTCGTCAAGATCACCCGGACCTATGCCTCTGGCGAGGTGTGTGGCCCGGACCCTGTTTCATCTAAGTAGCGCTCGGCGACGAGTCTCACTGAGCCCACTGCGAAGACCCCATCGACCGGGATGCTGGATAAGTTCCTCGGTCTGTTCAAGCATTAAACCTGCTGTCATCAACACGTGGAGAAGGACCGTCGGCCGGGATCATGCAGTACGTCGCCAATGGACTGAAAACCACTCAAGGAGGAAGCACCATGAGCTCTATTGATACCACCGAGCAAAGCGGGCCAGCCAAGGAGGCGCGTGACACTCTATTCGCGTCTCGCTCACTGCGGGTTCTCGCCAGACCAGCCCCTGAGTTTCACCCTGATAACCCACTATTGCCAGTCACCACCGACGACCCCAACCGTCAGTTGCCCGCAAGGTTTCAGGGGCAGACGTTGAAAGTGAGTATTCCGAAATTTGACATTGACGGTGTGGCAGGGCAGCGGGTTGTTGTGCGGCTGATATGGGACGGCGCGCTGTTGGGGAATAACACATGGCGATTCACCCTCCCCATTGAAGACAGCGAGTTTCCGGGCATGATCGCGTTATCGCCCAATCAGACGACGCAGCCAGGGCTCCACAGCTTGCAGTATCAGGTCAATGTGGAGGGCAACCCCGCTGCGTCCGATGCTCTGGACTTTAACATCGACCGTACAGCGCCCAACAACGGCGGGCCCGGTTCATTGGTAACGTTGCCGGCAGAGGTGGAGAGTAATGGCATCACCAAGGAGTATCTGGACGCCAACGGCGGGGTGCTCATCACGGTACCGGGCGATTATGCCGACAGGAAAATTGGCGACGCAGTGAACGTGTATTTCGGCAGATCCATCCCGTCGGCAGTATACGTAGGGAAGATTACTCGAACTGATACCACCAGCCCGCTGACCACTACCCTGACGGCGGCACAGATCGGATTGGAAGAGGGCGAGAAGTCGATTTTCTACACCCTGGAAGACAGGGTCGGAAACGTCGGCCGACCTTCGGAATACAAGCCCGTCGATGTCGTGTTAACCCCGGCTCCAGCTGGTTTGCGACCTCTGACCATTCCGCTGGCACCTCCCGGCGACGACTTGATAGATCCACAGGATGTCGTTACCGGGGTGGAGGTGGTGATCGAGCCCTACACCAACTTCGTTTCCGGCGATATCGTTGAAGTCGACTGGGGAGGAATCAAGGTAACGGCGATCGCTGTTGAAGGCTCGCAGACCTTCGTGCGCATTCCTTACCCTGCGTTGCT
Source organism: Pseudomonas sp. (assembly GCF_050739935.1). Lineage (GTDB taxonomy): Bacteria > Pseudomonadota > Gammaproteobacteria > Pseudomonadales > Pseudomonadaceae > Aquipseudomonas. The sequence continues at coordinate 35,028 of NZ_JBOICF010000045.1, forward strand.
TGAAGGCGGTACATCGGGCACAGGACCCAAGCCTGTGGATGTGACCTACGCCATCAAACGGGCCAGAACCTACCCTGAAGGCACGGTGGTCGGAATCCAGGTCGATCTGCGCTCCCCAGGTCCTGAAAACCCCGATATTCCGGATCCGGTCAACCCACTTCTCGAAAAGGTCACCGTACGCGGCGCAGTGAGCGCTGTAGACAACATGCTGACTGAGGACGATGCCGGTCAGGACGCAACCGCGACCGTCGAGATTTACGAGCCGCACGTCGCAGGTGAAATCGTACAGCTGTATTGGAACTTTGTCCCAGTGCCGGCGCCCGGAGGTGTTTATGAGGTTGTGGGCGATGAGGCTGAGGCTCAACTCATTCCGTTTACCATCCCATGGGACATCATCGAGGCCGCTGGTAATAACTCGGCATTGCCGGTGCGCTACTCGATCACGCACCCGGACGTGAACAACGCCGAGGTGTTTTCGCCCGATCAGCCAGTGGAGGTCGCCGTTACAGTAGTCGCCTTGCCTGCGGTGAAATTCCTCAATCTGGACGAGGATTTCGGCAACCTTAACTGCAACTCGTTGAGAGAGAAGAGCGGGATTGGTTGGGGCGTGGAGATCCAGGTCGAGGGGGGAGAGCCACAGCTAGCCAACCAAGTACTGACCTTCAACTACACAGGGCACAATACTGCCGAAAACAGGGAAGTTACCTTCTCGTTTACCTATGAACCAACTCCTCAAGAGGCCACTGCGGGATTCATTGTGTTTCTGGAGTACGAACCGCTGCGCGATACTCGAAACGGGCCTGGCACTATCGAGTACACGGCGGTCGTTGACGGTTTCACTCGCAAGTCACCTAAAGACACCGTACCGGTGTGGATGGGAATCGCGGGTGCACCGGGTGCAACGTGCGAACTGAATCGCTCAGGTAGTAGTTGATAACTAGTTGAACAAAGAAGGGGGGCAACTTGTACTCCCCTTTTTTGTTGAGGCAATAGCGAATCGGCTGAGCAGCCAGTTGCGTTATCTCTATTTATACTAACTCCGCTCACTTAACTGAGCATACTTATAATCTTGTGATGCCCAATATATAGGCACCGCTCGAGTGCGTCCGGTTGATGATGTTTTTGGTAGGAAAAGTCCTACAGGTCGGTAGGACTTGTCCTGCATTTTTTCGTCGGCTTTCTCTATATGTTTTTTCGTCACTGAATTTCCAGTAGCGAATCTTTCCGATCGCTCTACATTCCATCGGACTTTAAGATATGAATCCAATTATGTCCCCGACGCCTAAAAGGCGTGTTTCTCCCAAGTTTTCCCTCTCCCCAGGCTGGAGTGCTGCACTCACTGCCATTCCCTTCTTGTTACTCACGCCTGTCGCGAGTGCACTTACCATCATCTCCAATGGTGATGTACTGAATATCGACGAAAGCATCCCGCTCGATGACTACTCCGTTACTGGTTCAGGCAGTACCCTGAATGCATCCGGGGCGAATCTTGCGTACGTGACACTTGTGTCGGGGGGCACCTTCAATATGAATGGGGGCACCGTGAATGCGGGTGATATAGGGACTGCCGTTGAGCTGGCCAGTTCTTTCGCGACTATCAATAACGCAACCGTCTCCAGCGACGAAATAGGCTTGTCCGCAGGCAGGGAGCTGGGCAATGAAGGTTCTCGGGCTCAGGTGACCGGCAGCACGATCGAAGGTGGGGAAATAGGCGCTCGGGTTACCGGTCTGAGCACCTTGCAACTGGACAACAGTCGTCTGGTGGGCAGTGGCGCTAATGGTATCGGCTTGCGAGTGCAGGGGGGGAACGTCCTTGCCAGTAATGCCTCGGCCATCAGCGGTGCCAATCATGGGGTGGTGTTCGCCCGAGATACGCCTGAGGCATTCGGTGACTACCGACTGACCCTCGACAACTCAAGCGTGATCGGTACAGCGGGCGCCGCCATTCAGGTAGCTCAGGGCGTCACAGGCAACATCGAGGTGCTCAATGGTTCCACGCTAAACGGTGGAAATGGCAACCTGCTCCAGGTTGAAAGGGATGCGACTGCCAATATGCGGGTTGCAGGCAGCGCCTTGACCGGTAACGTACAAGTCGCGCAGGGCGGCAACGCCAGCCTCGCATTTGACCGTGCACAACTAAACGGCAATGTTGCAGCTGCCGAGGGGGCCAACGGTACGTTGTCGTTGCAAAACGGCTCGAGTCTGACGGGCACAGTCACCGGAATCGGTACGCTTGCCCTGGACGCCAGCTCGTTGACTGGCGACGTCAGTATGGCGAACGCGGGCTCGGTCGTACTGGGCAACCGCTCGGTCCTGGAGGGGAGCATCATTGGCAGCGATGACGTGCGCCTCGATACCAGCTCAATCAGAGGTGATGTCACCTCGGCGACCGCTGCGGGTGGTGTCGCCCTGCGTAGCGGTGCAGCGCTCAACGGCAATGTGAAAAGCAATAATGTCAGTCTTGATGCCAGTTCGTTGAGCGGCAATATCACCTCACTAGACGGGGTGGGCGCGGTTTCACTGCAAAGAGGTTCGATTTTCGACGGCAATCTGATCAACGTAGATAGGGTGACCATTGGCGATAGTTCGGTCTGGAACATGGCGGGCAACAACAGCGTTAACTCGTTGGCGCTTAACGACGGCGTGGTGAAGTTCGGTGCGGCCAACGAGTTCTATCAGCTCAATGTCGGCAACCTCACCGGCAACGGCACTTTCATTATGGATGCCGACTATGCGACCAATCAGCACGACACCCTGAACGTTACCGGTTCCGCGACGGGCAGTCATACCTTGCTGATCGCAGGGTCCGGGGTCGATCCGGTGTCCCCCGAGCCTTTGAACGTAGTGCGCACGGCGAGCGGCGACGCGACCTTTGCCCTGGCCGGTGCCCGTGCTGTGGACGTGGGCGCTTATTCTTACGAGCTTGCGTCCAGCGCCAATGGCAGTGGAGGATCGGACTGGTTCCTCGATCCAAGCACCCGCACCATCAGCCCTGGTACTCAATCGGTCCTGGCCCTGTTCAATACCGCGCCGACCGTCTGGTACGGCGAGTTGACCTCGCTGCGCAGTCGCATGGGTGAACTGCGTTTCAACGGCGGCAAGGCTGGAGGCTGGGTGCGCACGTACGGCAACAAATACAACGTCGATCAAGCTTCCGGAGTGGGTTATCAGCAGACGCAACAAGGCTTCTCTCTGGGTGCGGATGCGCCGTTGCCGATCGGCGACGGCCAGTGGCTGATCGGCGTGCTGGCAGGTCACAGTAAATCGGATCTTGATCTGACTCGCGGCACCTCCGGTACAGTCAAGAGCTACTACGCGGGCGTTTACACCACCTGGATGGATCAGGCCAGCGGCTACTACTTCGACGGCGTGCTCAAATTAAACCGTTTCCGCAACGATTCGAAAGTCAGTATCAGCGACGGCACTCGCGCCAAGGGTGATTACGACAATGTGGGTATGGGCGGTTCGGTGGAATTCGGGCGCCATATCAAACTCGACGACGGTTACTTCGTTGAACCCTACACCCAGCTTTCGGCCGTGGTGATTCAGGGCAAGGATTACCGCCTGGATAACGACATGCAGGCCGAAGGCGATCGCACTCGCTCCTTGCTGGGCAAGGTCGGCGTCACCGCAGGGCGCAATTTCACGTTGAGCGACGGCAAGATCGTGCAGCCTTATGTTCGCGTGGCGGGTGTGCATGAGTTTGCCAAGAACAACAAAGTTCAGGTCAACAACAACGTGTTCAACAACGATTTGTCAGGCTCTCGTGGCGAGTTGGGGGCTGGTGTCGCTGTGGCCTTCAGTGACCGTCTGCAAATGCATGCCGACTTTGATTACTCCAATGGCGAGCATATCGAGCAGCCATTTGGGGCTAACGTGGGATTGCGCTATAGCTGGTGAAACAGCGCGTGACGAAGAGCCCACTGAGCGTTGAGTCGCTCAGTGGGCTTTTTTCTAGATGGCAACGACGTTGCAGTATTGCCCGCCACCCAGGAATACCTTGGTCGACACATTCGCCCAGCCGCCGGTCACCAGGTTCTTACACTCTACCGTCCAATAACCTGAGCCTGGGCTGGTTGACCAGTACAAACGATTACCCATTGGCCAGCGGCCCGAGTACGCAGAGGCAATCTCATTTAGTTCAGCATGACTCGGTATCCGCTTGCCCTGGCTTGCAGCGGCACTCAATGCATGCGGATAGAGGCTGTTCCCTAGCCCTATGACCTGAATCACATTGCTGACTCTGACCGTGTATGAGCCGGAGCGCCCTTGTCCATCTCTGACCGTGATGGTTGCGCTGCCGTTTCCGCGGGAGATGATCGTGCCATTGGTGCTGACTCTCACCACCGACTGATTACTCGAGGTGTAGGTGTAGGGCGTCACACCACTGCTAGGCACACGGGTGTAAGTAGTGCCGCTGGGCCAACTGACTGGATCGAGAGCTGGATAGGCTGGAAGGATATAAACCCTGCCGTTCAAATTAACTTGCGACCGATCCAGTACAAAGTCTGGCACGGGAGACCTGACGGTGAAGGTGCGGGTATTCGATGACATCCCATCGCCATATTGCGCAACGGCCTTGAGACTGTGATTGGCCACAGCCAACCCGGACACGGAATGGCTCCAGTCACCATTGTCGTTGACCGCCGCGTTGCCCTTGGACGTCGCTCCGTCAAATACTTCAACCGTCTCATTGGCACTGGCTTTGCCCGACGCCGTTACTGTCGTATCTGTCGTTGAACCTCCGTTTGGGACTTCCCCTTTGGTATCGCGGACACTGGACAGCGTAGGTTCTACGCCCGCTCTGATGGTGAAGTCCCACGCCGACGATTCCGGCCCGCTACCATCCAGCGCTCTGGCCCTGATGCTGTAATTTCGTACGCTGAGGCCGGTCAGATCAACCGTCCACGTCCCGTCGGCGGTTACGCGCGTCTTCGTCAGCGAAGTCGTTCCATCGATGATCTCCAATTCGCCTTCTATCGTTCCAGTCCCGCTGAGGGTCAAGTTTCTATCCAACGTCGTTCCACCGTTGGCCACTTCACCTTTGGAGTCCTTCACGCTGACGATGACAGGGATTACCCAGTCATGGTGAAGTTTGAACTCATAAACCGTAGTGGGGAGCGGCAGCGCACTGCCCTCATCGGCCACATTGCTGAACGCCACTTTGCAGATGACGTTGAGGGACGTGTCCTGTCCCAGTTTTTCCAGCTCTGTGCGCAGGACAGTCTCGGACAGGCCGGAGCCGACTTGCGCACCTGTCAGTTCCGAGCCATCGAGCAGGACGATTGACTGCGGCCCACCGTTCTCGGTTTCACCTTCCAGGCGCAGCCAGACCCGTTGGCCGGTCGCGATGAAAGGCCATTTCTCCACTGTCGTCGTCGCGTTGCCGGCAAAGGTCGCCAGGTTCAGGATCTTGGTTTGCGCGTTGGCCTGGGTAATGATCGGCGCGGGCAGTTGGCTGTCGGGAATGGGCGTCACGTCGAGCAGCAGAAACTCGGATTGCTTCTCTGTCGTCGAGCGCTTGACCTTATAGACCACGCTGACCTGCTGACCGATGTTGGCGCCGATGACAGACGCGGGGATTGGAAAATCGACCTGGCCGCTCGCCGAGCCCGCCACTTGTTGGTCTGCTGGCGAACCCCCTCCAGGGCTGCCCAGCCAAGTCAGCGTGATGAGGTCTTCCGGGTCCATGCTGGCGTAGCGCACGCGCACGGTCGCCCCGTTAAGGGCCTGCATCGGGTTCAGCATCGTGCCATTTGCTTCAAGCACTTGTGGCGCAGGCAACTCGCCGATCAACTTGCCGATGGTCAGGTCCAGCACCTGTGAATACTGGAAGTTACCGGTGCTGGCGAGTTTGAGGCTATAGAAGATCATTACGATTGTGTTCAGGCTTGGCTCGATCAGCGACCGGGGAATGTAGAAGGTCACGGGTTGCCCTGCGATCGGGTGAGTGATGGGGATCGAGTCTTGATAGGTGCCGTCCGGAGATTCGGCCTGCCAGTACCAGGTCAGGAGATCGCCCGCCGCGGTGCCGGTATACGGCACGCGCAAGGTGGCGTGAATGGGTACCAGTTCCGGATCCAGAACGCCTTCAGGTGCCTCGTCCACGGACGGGGCGGGCAGCTCGGCATGCCGTTGGGCAACACTCAGCCGCAACTGGTCCGAGACGCGAACATCCAGCGTGCCCAAGGCATCGTTTGAGACCTGGTAACTGACCGCGAGCGTGCCGTTGGCCAGGATGGCGATGTCGCGTTCGGGTACCGGAATATAGATCACATCACCCACCTCATTGGCCGAAACGATGTGCTGGCCTTCGTAGAGGTGCGGCACGCCGTTCTCTTGGGTACCTCGCCAGATCATGTCGATAAGGTCGCCGTTGGCCATTCTCTCATACACGGGAATCTGCGCGTGGGCCCGCTCCAGCGTCGGGTCCAGCGTGTTGCCGACGGCCTCCAGCACAGCGGGAGCCGGCAGCGGAATCTGGCCAGTAACCCTGGCGGTCGCGCGTTTCGAGGACTGAGGCGGGTCACCATTGGCTTTGGTCAGCACATAGGTCGCCCGACCGCTGCCGCCATTGATCGCCCGGATATCAGCGTTGGGTACATTAATCTCCAGGATGGACGGAATACTGCCGACGCTAACCGCTTTGGTGTAGATCACCGGCGAGCCCGACGCAGGTGTGCCAAGCCAGGTTAGGGTGACGGTGTCGTTGCGCTCGAACGGAGCGCCCGTCATCACGATCTGTACAGCGACATCGTCTGCTCCGAGCCGTCCGAGGTCGATCACGCCATTGAACGCGTTCTTGATTACCGGCGCGTCGAGGCGGTGGGCGCCAGCTTCAACGTCCACCAGCGTTTGCCGCGACCAGTCCGAAGAGAAGTTCCAGACCTCGTCGTACACCTGATAGCGCACCACCAGATGGCTGGCATCCCCTGCCGCGAGGACGGTCGCCTGATCCACTGTGATCACGATGGGCTGTGTGCCGGCAGCTTCGGCGGGGGTGACTCGGTGGCTCAGCGGTACATCACCCCATACCAATTCGATGGTGTCGTGTGCCGCGCGGCCAGGATAGGCAGCAATTTGCGCCGGAATACCGCGCTCGGCCCAGCTGGCGTCCACGCCATTGTCGATCACCTCCTGGGGCAGACGCGGTGCCGCGAGTTCCGAATGACCGGGCAGATGTGGTTCCTTGTCCAGCCCTCCCGGGAAATCGAGCTTGACCCTGATCCGCAAGCCCGCTGAATCTTCGGGCGTGCTGGGGCCCTGGCGCGTCAACCGGAAGTAAACGTTCTCGGCCCAGCCCACCGCGATGGGCTGGGTATCCAGCAAGAAAAACATACGCTCGTTGAGATCGGCGGGCCCCACATCTCCTTGCGCGATGAGTTCGGTGTCCCAGTAGAGGTCGACATGATCGCCCACTGCCATGCCCGGCCACGGATCCACGGCGGCCAACATGCCATACGGATCGTTCACGATGCTGAAATTGACACCGCCGTCGCCGTCCTCGACCGGCTTCACCATGCCAGCGATCAATATTGGTCGCAGCGCCATGGTCGAGGGGTCTCGGTTGACGGGAGGAAACAAGGTGGAGGTAAACCGTTGCATGGTCGCATTCCTTATGAGGGTACAGATCCTTGATGAGGTCAGCTCGCTGCCTGAACTGGCCGGGCAATGCGCAAGCAGAGAGGGGCAACTGCTGCCCCTCCAGTTGCCGTCTGATTGTCCCGTTGCTCAGGAATAGGTGACAGTGCCGGAGACGGTTACCGTTGTATCAGGGGTCGTGCCGCCATCGGGTATCGAAGTTCCTTTGGAGTCCTTGACGTCCGTAATGGCAATGGCTTTGACGCTGATAACCGTAAAGCTGCGCACCGCCGATTGCGCGCCGTCGCCATACTGCGCGACGGCCTTGATGGCGTGGTCGCCCGTGGTCAGCCCGTTCAGCGGTTTGGTCCAGGTGCCGTTGGCGTTGGCCGTCACTTTCCCCTTCGAGACATCGCCATCGAAGATTTCGACCTCCTGATCGGGCGATGCCGTGCCCGTGACGTTAACGCTGGTCTCGAACGTGGTGGCGCCGGGGCGGATTTCGAGGTTGTTTAAATCTTTGATACTGCTGATGGTGGGCGGATCGAGCTGCTCTGGCCGCCCGACACTGAAAGCAGTCAACTCCGAATCACTGCGCCGGTTATCCTCTTTGCGAATCACCCAGTAGGACGCCTCGACAGTGCCGCCTTCGTTTGGCTTGATCAACGAGCCGCTGATCGTGAAGTCGATGGGAAGGTCTTTCGTCCGCTCGCCGACATCTACCCAATCTGAGTATTGACCGCTCGCGCTGCCATTCCACAAACAATGCACTTGGTCACCGACGGCTTTGTGGGTGTAAACCGGTGCGGTCAGTATCGCCTGTACCAGGGCGGGGTCCATCACACCGTCTACCACGCCAGACACGGTAGGCGCTGGCAGTTCCGCCTTGGGCTCGCCTACACGCAACAGCGGGAGACGAGCGGATTCGCGAATGACGGTCGATCCATCGACGTATTTTTCCAGCAGGTAATACAGCTCCAGCGTGCCGCCCTCCACGGCCTTCAAATGGTTACCCTCGACCTGGATGGGAATAGGCTGTTTGCTGGCAGCCTCGCCATTGGAGATGACTTTGATCGGCAGCTCCGGATCATAGATGGTTGTATCGGGACGGATGCCGACCCACTTCAGGATGATCACGTCGCCCGCCATCATGCTGTTGTCCCACGGCACTTCGACTAGGGTGTTCGCCAGGTCGGGGTCGATGGCACCTTGTGCGGCGTCCTTGGCAATCGGCGCAGCCATGCGCACAGGCTCGCCGACCACCTGAATGAACGCGCCCTTGGACTTCGCTTCGGCACCATCCTGACGGATCACACGGTAAGAAAACACGACCTGGGTCTTGGCCAACTGCCGGATGATCGGATTGGGGACAGGTATCTCGTAGATAGTTGGCAGGTTATCGACCAGCTCTTCCGGCGCTTCGTAGTCAATCTCGATGCCTTCGATGCTGGTACCCTTGAGTCTCACGACGATCTTGTCGCCCTTGTTGAAATCGGCGTTGAGGGTCAGCACATTTTCCAGCGTTTCACGGCCCAGTGAGGCCCTGGAGATCGACGATTCAAACTGGTTCTTGAGCTCTGCGCTCAGCACACCGCTTCTGGTCTGGGCGACGACCTGAACGATGGCTGGCTGGTCGCCAAGGGCGTCCAGGTCCAGGACGTTGTCTACAGTACCTTTGACTAGCGGGAAGCCCAGACGCGAATTTCCTGTGTCGACGACGATGCGAGCCTCCGCGGCCCAGTCTTCCGAGCGATTGTGCACCAAGTCATAAACTTCGTAGGTCACCGCCAGGCCGTTCGCCCCCGAGTCGCCTGCGGCCACGATGGTGGCTTCATCTGCGATGATGACGATCGGTTTGCCGATTTCTTCCTTCAGCACTTCGTGAAGGACGAACACCCCGCCCCAAGAGAGCTTGATCTCGTCCAGTTCAGCCATATTTGGATAGGGCTGAACAGTAATTTGCACGCCTTTCTTCGCGGCTTCCGCGTCTACACCATCATTGACGATATCTTCGGGCAGCGAGAATGTCAGTTCGGAATGACCCGGGTTATCACCGTCCTGATCCTGCCCTCCGGGGCGATCGAGCTTGACGTAAATGTTCCTCTCGGCAGAGTTTTCCGGAACCTGACCCAGACGTCTCAGGATGTACTGGAGGGTTTTTTTCTGACGACCAGCTTCCAGTCTCACGGCCGGGACAAAGGTGGTGACGCGCTGACCCGCCTCGCCGGCCTGGATGCGCTCGCTGGCCACTTCGCCGTTATCGAGCAGCACGCTGACGCTGTCCCCCACGCTCATGTTGGTCCATGCCTGGATGTACAACTGCAGCCCGTTCTTGGGAAAGTTGTCCAGCGCCGCCCCATGGTTGATCCCCCATAGGTCTTCACCTGGCTCGGCGGGCGGGCCGCCCAGCCGGATGCCGCCGGGGATCTCGGGTGGTACAGCCTCATAGGTCGAAGCGGAGGAAGTGGAGGTGTCTGGAGGTGTTGTTGCCATGGCGGTTGACTCCTGTCTGTGTATCGCAGAAGTCATTGAGCGCCGCTTTGGGATCTTTGCCTACTGTCAGAAATGACAGGTTTTGCTGCCGTTTGTCGGGCCGTGTTGCACGGGTCCAATACCGCCAGAGCGCCTACTTCCAGCTATGAATCGGCCAACCCGCCTTTTCTGCTGCTTCCCTGAGCACCGGATCGGGGTTGACCACATGGGGGAAATCGACCCTCTGCAACAACGGCAGATCATTGCGCGAGTCTGAATAGAAGCTGGCCCCCTCGAGGTTTTCGCCCTCCTGATCCAGCCATTCCAGCAGGCGGATGATTTTGCCTTCGCGGTAGGTGAGCACGCCGCGGGTTTTGCCGCTGTAGACGCCGTGGGCGATGTCCAGGTCGATGGCCAAGACTTCATCGACGCCGATGCGTTCGGCGATGGCCTGCACCAGATGCACACCGGACGCGGAGATAATCAGAATGCGATCGCCTGCGGCGCGATGCTCGGCGATGGCCTTGGTGGCGTCGCTGAAGATGATCGGCTCGATGAAGTCCTCCACCCACGGGGCTACCAGGAAATCCACTTCTTCAGGCGTGCGGCCAATCATCGGCTCCAGGCTGAAGGCCATGTAATCCTCCATCGCCAGATCGCCTTTGCTGTAGGCCTCCATCAGCTCGTGGTCTTTTTTCATGAACGACTCAGGATCGACCCAGCCCAGACGCCCCATCTGCTCGCTCCACAGGCTGGCGCAATCGCCGTGAATCAGGGTTTCGTCCAAATCGAATATGGCCAGTGCCATGGTGTAAATCCTCTTAATTCGGTACGTACAGATCCATGGAGAACCTGGACCCTGTGGGAGCGAATTCATTCGCGATACGTAGGTACAGACGATGAAGGTGCGTCGGATGTACCGGCCCATCGCGAATGAATTCGCTCCCACAGTTCAAATTTACGGCAGCTTCGTCACGCGACCTCACACAACGCCGACGCTTCGATGTTCAGGGTGACGCGCCTGCCGTTGGGGTGCAAGTCGTCGGCAGAGCGGTTGAGCACATCGACGACCAGCTCCACCCCTCGCGCTTCGACGCGATAACGAATCACGTTACCCAACAGGCTGTGGCTGCGCACCTCGCCTTCCAGCGAGCCGGTCAGGCTCAACTGGATGGCTTCCGGGCGAATCGCCACGCGGCTGTTGATCGGGCGCTGCATCAGGCGGCTGGCGTCGTCGGGCTCAAGCAGGTTGTAGTTGCCAATGAAGCCTGCGGCGAATGCATCGACCGGCGCGGTGTACAGCGTTTCCGCGTCGCCGCTTTGCACGATCCGGCCCTGGTTCATCAGGAAGATGCGGTCAGACATGGTCAGCGCCTCTTCCTGATCGTGGGTGACGAAAATCGTGGTCAGGCCCAGCTCTTGTTGAATGGCGCGGATCTGCTCTCGCAAGTGTTTGCGAATCCGCGCATCCAGCGCCGACAGCGGCTCATCGAGCAGCAGCAGGCGCGGGCGGGTAACCAGCGAGCGCGCCAGGGCCACTCGCTGGCACTGGCCGCCGGACATCTGGTGCGGATAACGCTTGGCCAGTTCGTTCAGCTCCACCAGCTTCAACACTTCGGCCACACGCTGCCGGGTTTCATCGGTGCTGACCTTCTGCATGCGCAGACCGAAGGCGACGTTCTGCTCCACGTTCATGTTGGGAAACAGCGCATAACTCTGGAACACCATGCCGATGCCCCGCTTCTGCGGCGACAGCGGAACGATGTTCTTGTCGTCGAGAAAGATCTTGCCGCGGGTGACTGAGGTCAGGCCGGCAATACAACGCAGCAGGGTAGATTTGCCGCAACCCGACGGGCCGAGCAGGGTGACGAATTCGCCCTGATTGATCACGCAGTTGATATCGCTGAACACCGCTGTGCTGCCGTAGTTCTTTTGCAGGTTTTCGACGCTGACGAAGCTCATATCAGTCTTTGTCCTTGTTCAGTCGGTTGGCCGCCCAGGTCAGCAGCAGTACGAAGAAGAAATAGGAGATCACCAGTGCGCTGTTGAAGTGGCCGCTGCTGTTGCGCATGTTGTTCAGGTAGACCTGCAGGGTTTCGTAGCGAGTGCCGACCAACAGGTTGGCGAATACGAATTCGCCGAACAGGAAGGAGAACGACAGCAGCAGCGCAATCATCAACCCCTTGCGCAGGTTGGGCAGCACCACCAGGAATGCCGCTTTGAAGGTGCTAGCGCCCAGCAGTTGCGCGGCGTCCATCAGGTCGACCAGGTTGATCGCCTGCAGGTTGTTGGTGATCGCCCGATACATGAACGGCAGTGCCACGGTGAAGTAGCAACCGATCAGAATCCACGGTGTCCCGACCATCGCCAGCGGCCCCGATCCGTAGAGCTGCAACAGCCCGACTGACGACACCACCGGTGGCACGGCGAAGGGCAGCAGGATCAGGATGTTCATCAGCGCGTCGAGCTTCGGAAAGTGGTAATGCACCACGAACAGCAGCGGCAGAATCAGCACCACCGAGAGGATCAACGCGCCGACGCAGACCAGCAAAGATTGCCCGAAGGCAATCAGAAAGCGTGGATCGCTCCACAGCGCCACATACCATTTATAAGTGAAGCCTGCGGGCAGAATGGTCGCCGACCAACTGGTGGCAATCGAGTAGACAAAGGTGCCGAGCAGTGGCGCAAGCAGAATCAGGAACAGGATGTACACCACCAAGCGGTGGTAAAGCCCGACCGGGCCGCGTTCAGCGCGAGACATGGTAGCTCCTCTTCAACAGCCACTGATGGACGAGAGTGACCAAGGTCATCATGCCCACCAGAATCATCGCCAGTGCGCTGGCCATGTTCGGGTCCAGCGTGATGTCACCGGCCACCATCGCGGCGATGCGAATCGGCAGCACGTTGAAGTTGCCGGTGGTCAATGCGTAAACCGTCGCATAGGCGCCCAGAGCGTTGGCCAGCAGGATGACGAACGTGCCGAGCAGGGCAGGGGTCAGCACCGGGATGCCGATGTGTCGCCAGAAAGCCCAGCCGCTGGCACCCAACAGCGAAGCCGATTCGCGCCAGTCTTCACGCAGCGCGTCGAACGCCGGGTACAGCAGCAATACGCCAAGGGGGATCTGGAAGTAGGTATAGAGGATGATCAGGCCGGTTTTCGAGTACAGGTTGAAGTCGTCGATGATCCCGGCCTGTTTCAGGATCAGCGTCAGCGCGCCGTTGAAGCCGAGCAGGATGATGAAGGCAAAGGCCAGCGGCACGCCAGAGAAGTTGCTGGTCATGTTGGCGAAGGCGCTGACGAAATCCCGCAGCCGCCCTGGCACTTTGCGCAGCGAGTAACTGCCGAGGATCGCGATGACGATGCCGATCAAACTCGACCAGAAACTGATCTCCAGGCTGTACTGCATCGCCTGGCGATAGAAGCGCGAATTGAACGCCTTGACGAAGTTGTCCACGCCCCAGCCCGCGTCCGAGTGCAGGCTGTTGATCGCGACCCAGGCCAGTGGCGCGATCTGAAACGCGATGAAGAAAATCGCAAAGGGCACCAGGCACAGCAGCCCCAGCCATTTGCCGCGACTCTGTGAATTCACTTGAGCACCTCTCTGCAAACAGGTTTGTCGTGGGGCGCGCCGAGCAGTTCGCACACCGTTCCGCAGATCTCGGTCTGTTTGGGTTGTGCCCCGGGATCGAGGCTGAATGCGTCACCGATGACGAACAACGGCACTTCGCGCTCCTCGGGAAGGGTGCCGTTGTGCGAGCGGTCGTTGTTAATGCCATGGTCGGCGGTTACCAGCACCTGATACCCGGCGTCGAGCCAGCGCTGCAGATATTCGGCAAGAATGACGTCAGCCGAACGCGCGCTGTTGCGGTATTGCGCGGTGTCCAGGCCGTGCTTGTGGCCGGCATCGTCGATGTTCATCGGGTGGATGAACAGGAAATTCGGCTGGTGCGCGGTTCTCAGGTGCTCGGCATCGTCGAACAGGTGTGAATCGGGGTAGTGATCGACGTAATAGAAGTGGCCGTGCTGGATCGGCAGGTCAGCGTCATCCGTGTGTCGGTCGCGGGCTGCGATGAACGGGCTGCGGTTGTACAGCTCGCTGACCCAGTGATAGGCCGCAGCGGCGGTGGTGAGCCCGGCAGCGGCGGCGTAGTGGAAGACGCTGCGCTGGTTGGACAGGCGCGACACGTGGTTGTGCACGATGCCGCTGTCGATTGGCGCAATGCCGGTCAGAATGCATTCATAAAGTGGTCGGGAAAGCGCCGGCAATTCACATTCCAGCTTGTACAAGGCGGCCCGGTCCGCGTTCCGGTAAGCCAGCAAATGCCCCATCGCATGCTGCGCCACGCTGTAACTCAGGCCGTCCAGCAGGATCAGGATGACGTTGTATTTCATACTCGCTCCGCGGATTAAAAACCGTGGGGGCGAATGTATTCGCGATTGGCCGATACATCCGACACATCCTCATCGTCTGTACTTCGGTATCGCGAATAAATTCGCTCCCACAGAGGTTCGGTGTGTGGACCGAAACTTGCGGTCGTCCCCCCAAAATGGCGCTTCATCCTGGAAGCGCCATTAGGTTTTATTGCATCTCGACGATGACCTGCTCGTTCCACTGCTGAGGCAGGGCTTTCGAGGTTTTTTCCCATGCTGCGGGATCTTTGATCGGTGTCACTTTCTCGTACTGCTCGTTGGGCAGTAGCTTGGCCTGTACTTCAGGCGGCAACGTCAGATGTTCGGCGCGGATCGGGCGAGCGTTGCCGTTGGCCAGGTTGATCTGGCCGGCATCGCTGAAGATGTATTCACGCGCCAGTTTGGCGGCGTTCGGGTGTTTGGCGTATTTGTTGATGATGGTGGTGTAGCCGGAAATCACCGAACCGTCAGACGGGATCAGCACCACGTAGTCGTCCGGGTTAGTCATCTTGGCTTTGTAGCTCAGGCCGTTGAAGTCCCAGACCACGCCGACTTCCACTTCGCCTTTTTCCATGGTCTGGATGGTCGGATTGTTGATCCCCAGACGCTTCTGCTGGGCCAGTTCGGTGAACAGTTGCAGGCCCGGTGCAAGGTTGGTTTCATCGCCCTTCATGGCGATCGCAGCCGCGAGTACGCCGTTGGCTGCTTGCGCCGCCGTGCTGACGTCGCCGATCGTCACCTTGTATTTGCCGGTTTTCAGATTAGCCCAGGATTTCGGTACGTCGGAGCCATGCAGCAGCTTCTTGTTGACGATGAAAGCGATAGTCCCTGTATAGGCCAGCGCCCAGTGACCGTCCTGGTCCTTGGCCCAGTCCGGCACCTGATCCCAGGTGCTTGGCTTGTAGGGTTGGGTCACGCCCTTGGCAACTGCGATAGGGCCGAAAGCGGCACCGACGTCTCCGATGTCGGCGCTGGCGTTGTCTTTTTCCGCATCGAATTTGGCCACTTCCTGCGCCGAACTCATGTCGGTGTCCATGTGCACCAGACCGTATTTGGCGGTGAGATCGGTCCAGGTGCCTTTCCAGTTAGCCCAGTCGTCAGGCATGCCCACGCTGTTGACCGCACCTTCGGCCTTGGCCGCGGCTTCCAGGGTCTTGAGGTCGGTGTCCGCGGCCATGGCCGATGTGCTCAGCGCGATGGCCGAACCCAGGAGTGATGCCAGCAAAAGGTGTTTCATTCGAAGCTCCTTCGTGCACTTCTCGACATTGACTTGGAAAGGGTCGGTGAAGTGTTCGTTGCGGGTGGGTATGTCTTGAGTATGTCTAATCGGTTGGTCTGGAAAGCTGGTCTAGGTCAGCAATACCTGAGCCAAGTTAGGCCCGTTACATGACATTTTCGTGTCTGGACCGACTTTTGCTGGGGGAAGCACAGGCTAGGGGTACGGCTTTGAGCTAAGCGTAGACCATGTCCAAGTGCCTGATCTGAAAAGCCTAAGTTCTTTTTAAGGTCGGGATTTTCAAGCGGATCGCGCTGGATTGTCATGCAACAGTCATCTAGGCTGCCTAGGCTCTAGAGCACTGAAACGGGCCATTCCGCTGTAGACCTTGCCCCCAAATCGCACTGGTCTAGTCCAGATAGGTAACGCAATGCGCCAAGATGTGCCTCGAGCGGTGACGACCATCTGCAATGCCCTGCAGGAACAGATCGAGCACGGTCTATTGCCGCCGGGCAGCAAGTTGCCTGCCGAACGCAAACTCAGTGAAGTTTTCGACACCACGCGTATAACCCTGCGCGAGGCGTTGGTGCAGCTCGAAGCTCAGGGGCTGATTTATCGAGAAGAACGTCGCGGCTGGTTCATCTCGCCGCCACGCCTGGCCTACGACCTGATGCGTCGCAGCCATTTTCACGCCATGGTTCAGGCACAGGGCAGGGTGCCGGCGACTCAGGTGATCTGCGCACGATTGCAACCTGCGTCGGCGGCGATCTGTGAATTACTGCAATTGCCCGCGCTGTCCAGCGTGATCCAGATCTGTCGCGTACGACGAATCGACGAGCGCCTGGTGTTGTATGTCGAGCATTACCTCAATCCTGAATACTTCCCGCAGATTCTGGATTTCGACCTGAATCAGTCGCTAACCGAGCTGTACGTCAGTCGTTACGACATCCTTTACGGTCAAGTGCGATTCGAGATGGTGCCGACGGCGCTACCCGTCGAGGCGGCTGCGGCATTGAAAGTATCCCTCGGCAGCCCCGGCTTGCGGATTGCCAGGGTCAATCACGATCAACATGGCCGCTTGATCGATTGCGATCTGGAGTATTGGCGGCACGATGCGATTCATGTGAGTGCGGTGGTAGGGGAGCTGTAGCAGCACAGCTTGTCGGCGGTGGCGATATCACGGGCGCCACCGCCGACAAGCCGCGCTGCTACAGATCGAGCACCAGATCCGACGTCGGCCTGCTGCAGCACAACAACCGCAAGCCCTTGTCGATCTCCCGCTGGCGAATGCCGCCGTTATGGTTCATCTCCACCGTCCCTTGCAACAGTGCGGTCTTGCAGGTGCCGCACACACCCTGACTGCATGATGATGGCACGATAGCACCTGCCTTTTTTGCCGCCCAGAGCACGGTCTGGTCGGCGGGCATGGAAAAAGTCTTGCCGGAGCGGGACAGGGTGATGCTGAACAGTGTTTCCATCTGTTCGGCAGTTGGGGGCTGCTCGATCAGCGGCTCTTCGTTCAGCGTTGCGATGTCGAAGCTTTCCTGATGGTAATGCTGGAAATCGAACGCCCCTTTGGCAAGCACCGCCTTGATCGCATCCATGTAGCCCTGCGGGCCGCAGGTAAACACTTCACGTTCCCTGAAATCGGGCACCGATTCGCTCAGCAGTTGCAGATCCAGACGTCCCACAGGCCCGGCCCAGTCCGCCTCCGCCCCGCGACCTTCGCACACATTCAGCACGCGCAAACCGGGCATCAGCGCTTGCATACGGGTCAGTTCGTCATGAAACACAATGTCGGCCGGCGTACGCGTGCTGTGCACGAAAACGATGTCCAGACGAGCCGCCAGGTCGAAACCGGCGCGGGTCATCGACATCAGCGGTGTGACCCCGGAGCCTGCCGACAGGTACAAGAGCTTCTGCGCCGGATGCCCTACGGGCGTGAAGCTGCCCGCCGGGCCTGAAGCCTTCAGCGAATCGCCCGCCCGCAAGTTATCGTGCAGCCAGTTCGAAACGATCCCGCCCGGTACGCGCTTGACCGTGATCGAGAACGAAAACGGCCGCGTAGGCGACGACGACAGGGTGTAACAACGCGATAAGGTCTGCCCGCTGATGACCGGCGACACCGTTATGAACTGACCGGGCTCGAAGCTCAGCGCGCTAAAGTCGCCGCAACGAAAGCTGAATGTCTTCACGTCGTGGGTTTCGTTATGTACATCGCAACACAGCAAGTTTTTTTGCTCGCCACTGTTCCACTGCGCGCCGTATGCACTCCAGGTCTGCGCATCGGTAAACAGTTGCTGCGATGATGCGCTACCGGAGATGGTGGGCAGATTCTCGTATCGGGTCATGATCATTCCTCACACACCGTGAGCAGCAAGCCGCGCGGCGTACCAGCGAGAGAACTGATCGACGTAGGATTCGGTGAATGCCGAGAACGGACCGGGTGAATAACCAGGGTCCTGAGTACCGCTGTGGGTGATCGCGACCAGATCGGCGTCCTGCTGATTGGTCGCTTTCCAGACCTCGATCAGCTTGTCGACTTCGTAATCCGCGCCCTCTACTGCGTCGGCATTCACGAGCCATTTGGTGCGCACCAGGGTTTTGTCCGGAGCGAGCGGGATGATGTAGGAAATCACCGCGTGATCACTCATCACGTGGGTCCATGAGTTGTGCGTCCACAGATGAATGTCGCCCAGATCGCGTCGGGTCAGGTCGCCAAACAACTTGGTACACGCCACCCGGGTATCGAGGGTCTGGGATTCGCCATTGCCGGCAATGACCAATCGCTGCGTACGAAATTGCGTCACGGCATCCACGTCCAGATGCTCCACGGCATCACAGAGGAAACCGTCGTCTTCCCAACTCTTTCTCGCTGCTGCATTTCGGCGCTCATACTCATCCAGCGCCTGAAGCGATTCTTCGCTAAGCCCTTCGGCGCAAAAACCGAAGTCTTCGGGCAGGAACGAGGCGGTCAGTTCCGGGTGAGTCGCCGAACAGTGGTAACACTCGCGATTGTTCTCAATGACCAACTTCCAGTTACCGTTCTCGATGATCTCCGCTTCATGCGCGATCTTCGTGTAGGGCAAGTTATAAGGCGCAAACCGCGCTGTGACGGCTTCGGCCAGATAATTGATATCTTGCGGGGCCTGCTCGCCCAAGCAGACAAATATATGGGTGCCGACAACTTTGGTATGTACCGGTTGCAAATTTCTGCATTTGCGGTCGAAATCCTGGCCCATATGTGCAGCATGTTTAAGGCGGCCGTCCAGATCATAAGTCCACTGATGATAAGGGCACACCAACATGCCGACTGTGGATTTGCCCGCAGGTTTGAGCCGAGCGCCGCGGTGCCGGCAGACATTACGAAAGGCCTGGATTTGCTCGTCGTCGTCACGTACGACAATAATCGACGACCTGCCGATATCAATGGTGGAAATATCCCCTGGCTCAGGGATATCGGCGGTCACGCCAACCAGAATCCAGTGTTTGTTGAAAAAGATGTCCATATCGTTTTCGAACACATCTTCACGACCGAACAAACCGCCATTCATACCATGGCCCGGAATGCGAGTATCAACTAACTTTCGGTGAGCTTCGATGGCGGCAGTATTCACGGTATACCCCAGAGGTTTATTCAATATCTTTGAAACTTACTGAATAAAGTATCGTGACCGGGTTAAATACCGTCAACGCTCCATATTTTCAACTTCACATAGCTCTAAGTTATGCGAGCGCGCCGCGGATGAACTGCTGGCAATCGACTGCAGTGGGGCACTGCTGTCTCTGAGCCAATCCACCAGGGCATGGATCAACGGAGTGATCTGGCGCCCGTTAGGGATGACCACATAATAAGCCTCCTTGGGCCTGACCACGCAGGGGGTCAGGCGCACCAGCTCGCCGCGCGCGAGCATCGGTTCGAGCAGGCGGTTCCAGCCAAGTGCGACGCCGTGGCCTTGCAGAGCCGCTTGAACGGTGTCGGTGTAAGAGCTGCAGCGCAGGGCGTATTTGAGCTTGGGCCGCTCGTCGCCCAGCGCTTTGAACCAGCCGTTCCACGTCATCCAGCCTTCCAGGGTTGCATCCGAATCGATCAACTTCACGTGCAGGAAATCGTCCGCGCGAGATGGTGCTGCATGGGTGGCGAGCCAGCCTGGCGAGCACACGGGGAAGACCTCTTCGTCGAACAGGAAGACAGACGTGCCGTCATCCCACTTTCCGTCGCCATAGCGCACCGCCAGATCAATGTCGTCCGCGCGCAAATCCGGGGTTAGAACGTGGGTGATCAGGCGCAGTTGCAAGTCCGGATGATTCAGGCGCAGCGCACTCAGGCGCGGCAGAATGCGCAGTTGAGAGAACGCCGAGGTGCTGGCAAGCACAATTTCCTGCTCAGTGATGCCTTCGATGATCTTGTCGAAGACGTTCGCCATGCGCTGCAGGGAATCAGTGGTTACGGCATACAGGACGTAACCCTCGCTGGTCAGTTTGATTGCCCGATGCAGGCGGTGAAAGAGCCGGGTTTCCAGGGTTTCCTCCAGATACCTGATCTGCTTGCTCACCGCCGCCTGGGTCACGCCCAATTCCTGAGCCGCGAGGGTGAAACTGCTCTGTCTGGCGACTGCCTCGAACACCAGCAAGGCGGTCATCGACGGGATCAGACGCCGGTAGCCTTTGACCTTTTTACGAAATTCTTCGTGTTGCATGGTGGTCGCTCTCGTCCAATATTTTCATGCAACGCAATCCTGAGTCGTTTCATGGAACGTCGTCTGAATGTACATAGGTGTACATCAAAAGATCATGAGCGTACAGTTGATTCACTTTTTAATTCGAGGCGACTCGCGAATGTCGGAATCAGCTAAAGGACGGAGCAAAACCCAGGACTCGGGCTGGCGGGGTTCTCCGGAGGGTTGGCTGGAGGCCGCCTACGACGCGCTGAAAGAGTCAGGCGTGGACGCCGTACGGGTCATGCCGCTGGCCAAGCGTCTCAATCTGTCGCGGACCAGCTTCTATTGGTTCTTCCAGGACCGCGAACAGTTGCTTGCCGCGCTGTTGGCGCGCTGGAAGGACAAGAACACCGGCGGGCTGGTCAAGCAGTGCGAAAGCTATGCGGAGAGTATCTCGGAGGCCATCCTCAACGTTTTCGAATGCTGGATAAACCCGGAGCTTTTTGATTCGCAGTTTGAGTTCGCGGTTCGCAGTTGGGCGCTGCAGTCCGCCGAAGTGACCACCGAGATCGCAGCGGCCGACGAGGCGCGCATCAATGCCCTGGCGACCATGTTCAGGCGTTTCGGTTACGAACATGACGCCGCCGATGCTCGGGCGCGGACCATCTACCTGACCCAGATCGGCTACATTTCGATGGGCACCGCCGAGGACATCACGGTGCGTTTTCGTCGTATTCCTCAATACGTCAGCATTTTCACCGGCAAGGCGCCGAAGAAACGCGAGCTCGACCGTTTCTTTGGAAAGTTCGGCTATGCCGAGAAAGAGCCCGGAGAGTTCGTGGCGTTGGCGGATACCTTCGAGGAGGCCCCAAGTGCGAGCTGAAACCGTCGGCATCATTGGCGGCACAGGCTGGCTGGGCGGGGCGCTGGCCAGAGCGTTGCTCGACAATGCATTGATTGCCGCCGAGCGACTGTTTCTCTCCAATCGTTCCGGTGACCATCCGCTGGCTGCTTCGGGCGCTCATCTGCTGGCGGACAATCAGGGGTTGGTCGATGCCAGCGACATCGTGATCGTCGCGGTGCGCCCAGAGCAATTCAAAGCACTGGCGATCAATGCGTCGGACAGGTTTGTGATTTCGCTGATGGCCGGCGTACCGGCGCAAGCCATCAGCAGTGCCACCGGGGCGCGTAAGGTGGTACGCGCGATGGCCAACGCGGCGGTCGACATACGGCAGTCATTCACACCCTGGCATTGCTCGGTTGAGCTGTCAGCGTCTGATCAGGCTCTCGTCCAGCAGTTGCTGGAGTGTGTCGGTACGGCGAGCCGCGTGCCGACGGAAGATTGCATCGACTATCTGAGCGCGCTGTGCGGCACAGGGCCCGCGTTTCCGGCGCTGTTGATGACGGCGTTGATGCGGCAGGCCGTTGCCGCCGGGATCCCGCAAGACATCGCTCGGCAGGCCGCACGCGGAGTCGTCCTGGGGGCGAGTCGGTTGCTTGATGAGACCGAGCCGCAGGCGATGATCGACTCGCTGATGGCTTATCGCGGGGTCACGGCGGCAGCGTTGCAAAGCCTGCTCGCCGCCGATTTCGAGGCCATGGTCGGGCGTGCTGTCCAAGCCGGAGCAGATGTTGCGCGCGGCGGAATGTAGGAAAACCCGCCTGGCACGCGAGCAGGAGGCAGTCTTTAGTATTGATCGACTATCGTCGGTAGTTATACCCGTTACTTACCATGGAGATAAACAAGTCGTTCAGATTAAGTTGAAGTCGCATGATGCTCCAATAACAACTTTTCAAGAACACTTGCGACGGGCTGCGCAGCGCTGTTGCGCTGACCGAATCTTCCAAGTCGTAAAAATGGCAGGAGAAAAAGCTGTGAAATCAATAATTTTTAATGAATTAGTTGTAAGGGCTACTACATCAAAAGATCCATCGCAGACTATGAAATGGATTTTTCTCAAAGACAGTAGAGGTGCAATTATCCTCGGATAACCTGGGCTCATGCCGGGATAACCTTTATTAGCTTGAGCCTATTAAAACGTTCTGTTGTTATAACAAAAAAAGCCGTAATTATTTCCACTGCCGCACCAGGTAACATCCATACACGATAGGGGAGATGCACAATGGTTGCTTATTCACCGTATAAGAAAAAACGTATTGGTTGGTTGGCAGGGGTTGCCTTGACGACTGTGAGCCTGTTCACTCAGGCCGCAGAGCAACCGCCAGTGCGTATCGGCTGGGTCAACTGGTCGGACACCGTGATTGCGGTCCAGCTCGCCAACATCGTTCTGCAGGATCAGTTGAAGCAGCCGGTCAAGCTGGTCATGGCCGACATTGGCATACAGTTTCAGGCCATGGCCGACGGCAAGATCGACGTGATCCCGATGGTCTGGCTGCCGGGCACACACAAGGCCTTCTATGACAAATACAAGGACAAACTCGAAGATCTGGGCGTGCTGTATGAAGGACGCATCGGCATGGCGGTGCCGAAAGACCTTGTTCCTGAGAGTGAAGTTTCAAGCATTGCTGACCTGAACAAGCCGGAAATCAGGACCAGGTTTGACAGCAAGATACTGACCTCCGAGGTAGGCAATGGACAGTACAAGCTGACCGAAAAGGCCATCAACGAGAAAAAGATCGTGGGGTACACGCTGGTCGGGTCTTCGGAAAGCGGGATGCTGAGCGAGCTGGATCGTAACCTGAAACGCAAGAAGTGGTCGCTGGTCAATGCCTGGAGTCCGCACTGGATGTTCTCCAAATATCCACTGCGCTATCTGGATGATCCTGAGCATTTGTTCGGTGGCACCGAGCAGATCCACGCGGTTGCCCGCAAAGGCTTCAGTGAACAGTACCCACAGGTGGCGCAGTTCTTTGCCCACTACTCCATCCCGCAGGCGGACCTGGAAACGATGATGAACGATGCGCGCGCGAGTTCCGCCGACAAGGTGGCCGCTGCGTATTACGCGGCCAACAAACCGCGCTTCGCGGCGATGTTCAAGGACAGCGCCACGGCATCGGCGACGCCTTGATCCAGGTCTCTTAAGCCGACCTTCTGTAGCAGTCCGGCTTGCCGGCGGTGCGGTCCTGAAGATCGCTACCGCCGGCAAGCCGGATTGCTACAGAACCTTGCGTATATCCGCAGGTACTCAGCCCGCCGACTCATCCTTCTTCCCGCGAACCCCGCTCACACTTCCACCACTGGTGCTCACCTGCACATTCAGCCGCGGCGTCGCCAGGTCCATGCCGGCTTCGTCCAGATAGCGCTTGAGCGACAGGTTGAACGCGCGTGACACTTCCCATTGCTTGATCGGCGCAGTCTTGAAGCGTGCGCGCAGGATGGCGTTGCCCGACTCGAAACTCTCCACGCCCTGAATCTCCAGCGGCGACCAGATGTTGCGGCGCTGCAGGGGATCGGTGCGCATCTTCTGGCCGACGTCGCGAATCATCTTCAAGGCGTCGTCGATGTTCATGTTCGACGGGATGGCGATGCGGAAAATCGCGTAGCCGAATTCGCGGGAGTAGTTCTGGATGCTCTTGATCTCGCTGAACGGAATCGTGTGCACGATGCCGTCGATGTCGCGCAGGCGCACGGTGCGAATGGTCAGCCCCTCGACCGTGCCTAGATGCCCACCGACGTCCACGTAATCGTCGATGGCCAGCGAGTCCTCGATGATGATGAACAGGCCGGTGATCAAATCCGCGACCAGCGACTGCGCGCCGAAACCGATAGCCAGACCGATCACACCGGCACCAGCCAGCAGCGGGGTCACGTTCATGCCCATGTTCGCCAGCGCGACGATCACCGCGATGATGAAAATGGTCACGAACAGCACGTTGCGGATCAGCGGCATCATCGTCTGCGCGCGAGCGTTGGCCAGACCTTTGCGCGAGCGGGTGAGGGCGTGATGAATCGCGGTGTCGGCCAGAATCCAGATCAGCCACGCGAATACCAGCGTTGCCGCCAGACCGACGAGACGCACGCTGATGTCATGGCCGTCGCCCTCGGAAAAGCGGATCAGCGACAGGCCCCATACACGCAGGCCCAACTCGATGAACAGCAGCCAGACCAGCAGATGCGCCACGGTATAGAAGAAGCTTTTCAGCCGTTCGGAATACAGCGCATGTCGTTTATGACCGTGGGCCGGTTTCTGCGAGTAGCGCCGCACCAGGCCGTTGATGACCATGCACAGCACCAGCAGCACGGTACAAATCAGCGACTGGCGCAGGGCGGTGCTTGTGTCGCCCGCCGAGAAGAACGTGGCGAACAGCGACACACCTACCAATACCAATGCGGGCAGATACCAGAAGCTGCCAAGGACTTCGATGGTGTCGCTCAGCGCTCGGCGTTTCAGGCGGCGGGACAGTGGCTGATTGCGAATCAGATGGGCGATCGGCCTGCGAAAACGGAGGATGAACAGCCCTGTCGAAATCGCCGCCATGACGTTGGCCAGGGTCGCCGCAGTGTGCGCCAGATGCACGCCGAGGCTGGCAACCAGTCGTGGGTCGCTCAGCGCCTCACCGAACGCGGCAAAACTGCCAATCCACCACAGCGGACGAAATGCCTGATGCCGCAGGATATACAGCGCTCGATGACGGTGCGGGCCGTCGAGCAGGGAAAAGGCGATCACGCAGATGGCCGAAAACAGCGTACCCACCACAAGCGCATAAGCCAGCACCATGGCCAGGTCACGGCCCAGCGACGGTGGCAGGGAATAACTGAGGTAAATGGTGATCACCAATGCGATCAGCCAGGGGCCGAGTTTGCGCAGTGCAAAGCGCAGCATGTCGGTGGGGCGTGGATGTTGTGGCAGTTCTTCTGATAGCCCGAAACGCAGGCGCACCCGATGGCTGAGCCAGATCAACGCGGCGGCCAGCAGGCTCCAAAGGGCAATGACCACGGCAAAGCTGAAGATGATCGGCCACCACTGGCTGGCAGGCAGCATCAGCGCGACGAGTTCCTGTTCGGCCAACGCCACCTCAGCTCCCCAGCGGCTGAGCGGACTGTCTTCGCCGGTGAACTGTTTTTCGAATTCGGACAGCGTGCCGCCGATCAATCCCAGAACGCCTTGCTCGGCGTTGGGCTGGGCTCTTTTGCTGGCGTCGCGTAGTTTCTTGAGGTCATCGAGCAGCTTGCTGCGTTGCTGGTCGTTCTCCAGCGAGGTGATTACTTCATCCAGCGACTGGCCCAGTGGCTCTTGCGCCTGGGGCTGAGCCTTCTGACCACTCAGCAGGCTGGGCAGCCCGGCGGCCTGAGTCAACGCGAGAGGAAACAATGCCAGCAGACAGATCAACAACAGACGCGGCAGGGTGCAAGTGCGGGAAGGGGGAATCACCGGGTCATCAACCTCGAATCGGGCGGGCCATTGATTACGTTATAGGAGCTGGCTTTCCGGTGAATGCGGTGTGTCAGCCAAGACAAGGTTGCTGATAAACCTCATTCGCCAGCTAGCCGGCTCCTACAGTAGCGAGTGTCGGTTATGGCAACTCGGCACTGGCATAAAACGCTGTCAGCACCTTGACCAGATGCGCCAGGTCCTGGCTGCCGGCCAGCTCGCGGATCGAGTGCATGGCGAAGGTCGGCAGGCCGATATCCACTGTGCGCACACCCAGATGGCCGGCGGTGATCGGGCCAATGGTCGAGCCGCAGGCCATGTCGGTGCGGACCACGAAGCTCTGCACTGGCACTTCTTCGGCCATGCACAGATGGCGGAAGAAACCGGCGGTTTCGCTGTTGGTGGCGTAGCGCTGGTTGGTGTTGACCTTGATCACCGGGCCGGCATTGAGTTTCGGGCCGTGGTTAGCGTCATGCTTTTCGGCGTAGTTGGGGTGCACGCCATGGGCGTTATCGGCGGAAATCAGCAGTGATCTCTGGATGGTGCGCACATAGTCGTCGCCTTCGGGCAGCAGACGTTGCAGCACTTGCTCCAGCATCGGGCCATCGGCACCGCAGGCAGAGGTCGAGCCGACTTCTTCATGGTCGGTGCAGATCAGCAGGCAGGTTTCATCGCCATCGGCGTTGAGCAGGGCTTGCAGGCCAGCGAAGCATGACAGCAGGTTGTCCAGACGCGCGCCTGCGATGAAATCACCGTTCAGGCCGATGACGGCTGCGCTCTGGGTGTCGTAGAAGCTCAACTCGTAGTCGAGCACCACGTCGGCGTTCAGGCCATGCTCGCGTGCAAGCTGGTCGGTGAGCAAGGCGCGGAAGTCAGCGCGCTCGTCGCCTGCCACTTGCGCGAGAATTGGCGGCAGTTCGTTTTGCGGGTTGATCGGCCAGCCTTCGTTGGCGGTGCGATTGAGGTGTATCGCCAGGTTGGGGATGATCGCGATCGGCAGTTTGAAGTCGATCAGTTGGCTTTCGACCTTGCCGTCACGACGAAAGGTGACGCGGCCAGCCAGCGACAGGTCGCGGTCGAACCACGGAGCGAGCAGGGCGCCGCCGTAGACTTCGACGCCCAGTTGCCAGAAACCCTGGCGTTGCAGTTCAGGCTGGGGCTTGACCCGCAGGCAGGGGCTGTCGGTGTGCGCGCCGACCAGACGAATCCCGCCGATCAGTGGCGACAGGCGACCCAGTTTGAAGGCGACGATGGAGGAGTCGTTGCGGGTGACGTAGTAGCGGCCACCAGCTTCGGTGTGCCAAGGCTCGCGTTCGTCCAGGCGCTGATAGCCGGCGCCTTCGAGACGTTGTACCAGGCTTGCGGTGGCGTGGAATGGGGTGGGGGAGGCCTTAAGAAAGTCGATCAGGCCTTGGTTCAACTCTTCGCGCATAAGTTACTCCAGACAGCAATGGCGCGAGTTTACAGGCCTATTACTGTGGGGGCGAGCGTGGTTGCTGTGGGGCTTGATGTTGGCGCTGGGTTGGGGTGTATATCCGATGCTTTTGGCGCCGCTGACTTAATTCTGCTTAACGGCAGAAGCGTTTCGCCCCCGGCGGGTTATTTTTGAAAAGCCGGGATGCCGGACCAGGCAAAAGTAGCAAAGCGTTTGCTTCCGGTTGGGTCCAACGTCGTCGGAGTCCTTCCTCCGGCGGCCTGCATCCCAAGTCGCGATTCGTGTCGTCTGAACTATCGCGTAAGAAAAGCAACGGCATGACGGGCTGGAGCTAGCGCTCTTCGCATCGAATGCCGAACACGATGCTTCGCTGCACCCCCGATCTGCTGTAGGAGCCAGCTTGCTGGCGAACGCGGAGTGTCAGACCACGCATCTGTGACTGACCCGCCGCATTCGCCAGCAAGCCGGCTCCTACAGGTTTTGCGGTGTATCGAATTCAGCGAATGCACACATTCCCTGTAGCAGTCCGGCTTGCCGGCGGTAGCGATCTTGCGCAGCAAAGCCTGCGTTCGGCCTGCATCCCAAGTCGCGATTTGTGTCGTCTCAACTATCGCGTAAGAGCAACGGCTTGACGGATTGGAGCTAACGTTCTTCGCATCGTTGATGCCGAACACGATGCTTCGCTGCACCCCCGATCTACTGTAGGAGCCGGCTTGCTGGCGACCGCGGAGTGTCAGACCACGCATCTGTGACGGGGGCCTGTCAAAACGGCGCCGGACACTCGAACCGCAACCGCTCACCCGTCACCGGATGGGTAAACGTCAACATACTCGCGTGCAGACACAACCGCGAATACGCCGCCAGCGCCTCAGGATGCGCATACAACCCATCCCCCAACAACGGATGACCGATCGACAACATGTGCACCCGCAACTGATGCGAGCGACCGGTAATCGGCGTCAGCTCCACACGACAATGCGTGTCGTACCGCTCCAGCACCTTCCAGAACGTCAGCGCATGCTTGCCCAACTCATGATCGACCACATGCCGCGGCTTGGTCGGCGGGTCATAGCGCAGAGGCAGATCGATACTCCCGCTGTCCAGCGTCGGTTGCCCCCATGCCAGCGCGGTGTAGGCCTTTTCGGTTTCACGGTCATGAAACTGCCGAGACAGCTCCCGATGAGTATCCGCATCGCGAGCCAGCAAGATGATTCCGGACGTTTCCCAGTCCAGACGGTGGACGATCCGTGCCTCCGGATAGCCGTTTTCCTGTAGACGGGTGATCAGACAATCCTTGTTGTCATCGGCGCGACCGGGCACCGAAAGCAGCAAGGTGGGCTTGTTCACCACCAGAACGGCGTCGTCCTGATGGAGAATGTGAACGTTGGACAGCGGCATCGAACAGCCTCGTAGCTAAACCAGTCTCAGAGCAAAAAACAGCCCTGTAGCAAACGCCAACGGCGGCTCGCTCACCCAGGACCTAAAAAGTCCCGAGCAACCGAGCCGCCGTGGCGACTGCCTTTTCGATCAACGATCAGGCAGGGTGATATTGAGTTCCAGAATCGAGCAGCTGCCGTCGTTTTCCAACGCGACATGTACGTCATCGTTGCCGATATTGACGTATTTGCGGATCACCTCGACCAGTTCTTTCTGCAAGGCTGGCAGGTAATCCGGGGTGCTGCGTTGGCCGCGTTCGTGCGCCACGATGATCTGTAGACGCTCTTTCGCTACCGACGCGGTGCTTGGCTTTTTGTTGGCACGAAAGAAGTCAAAAATACTCATTAATTACCCCCGAACAGACGTTCGAAAAATCCTTTTTTCTGTACGTCCAGGAAGCGGTGCTCGCGGTCTTTGCCCAACAGGCGATCGACGGCATCGCTGTACGCCTGGCCGGCGTCGCTCTGGTCATCGAGGATGACCGGCACGCCCTGGTTGGAAGCCTTGAGCACAGCCTGGGATTCAGGAATCACCCCCAGCAGCGTCACGGCGAGGATTTCCTTGACGTCTTCAACGCCCAGCATCTCGCCCTTGCTCACGCGCTCAGGGTTGTAGCGGGTCAGCAGCAGGTGTTCCTTGATCGGGTCCTCGTTGCGCTCGGCGCGGCGGGACTTGCTGGCCAGCAGGCCCAGCATGCGATCCGAGTCACGAACCGACGACACTTCAGGGTTGGTCACGACGATCGCTTCATCGGCGAAGTACATCGCCAGGTGAGCGCCCGTTTCGATACCGGCAGGCGAGTCGCAGACGATGTACTCGAAGGTTTCCTTGAGTTCCATCAGGACTTTTTCCACGCCTTCCTTGGTCAGCGCTTCCTTGTCGCGGGTCTGGCTGGCGGCCAGCACGTACAGGCCTTCGATCTTCTTGTCTTTGATCAGCGCCTGTTGCAGGTTGGCTTCGCCGTTGACCACGTTCACGAAGTCATACACCACGCGACGCTCGCAACCCATGATCAGGTCGAGGTTACGCAAGCCGACGTCGAAGTCGACGATGACTGTCTTGTGGCCGCGCAGAGCGAGGCCGGTACCGATAGCGGCGCTGGTGGTGGTCTTGCCCACACCACCCTTGCCGGATGTAACCACGAGAATCTTGGCCAAGGTGTAAAACCCCTAAAAGTAGGACGGCTAGCTTCGTCCGCAAAGTGGCTGCGCTCGGTCATGCTGCGTTAAAAGCAGGCTCGCAATGCTCATTTAGGGGGCTAAACTCCGCTTGCTCGCCTGCTTTTGCCTTGCCTGCCCTTCGCTCGCCGACTTTTCGAACGAACCTAGTCCCTGTTATAGCCCCTCGGAACGCACCGTTGGTTCGTGCAATGGTGAAGGCGAGCGCCTTGCGAGGCTCATGTTCGAGAAAACAAATGAATTTCCCGGATTTCCTTTCCCTTTGCATCGTTTTCGCGACGAATCAGAGTGGCTTTGAAAATGGCGCAGTATCCGTTAAAGACGGGTGATGTTCAACACGTCGCCGGACAGACTGACCTGTACCCCGGCCCCCCACAGAGGATCTCTGCGCAGGTCTTCGGCAACCTTGTATTGCCCGGCGATGGAGATCAGTTCGGCGACCATCTGCTGGCAGAAAATCCGGGCCTTGGTATCGCCCTTGATGCCCGCCAGTGCCCGACCCCGCATCGGACCATACACATGGATGTTTCCATCGGCGAGAAGTTCCGCGCCGGGGCTGACCGAAGAAATCACTACCAGGTCCGAGCCTTGGGCGTAGATCTGCTGTCCGCCACGCACGGGAGCCGTGATTATCTTGGTCGGCTTGATCAGGGGCTCCGGCGGTTTCTCGATCACTTCGGGTTTTTTCTTCACTTCACCTTCCGTCGGATCGAGCAGTCTCTCCCGGGCACCCGAGGGTGGCAAAACGGGCAGGTCGATGGCGATGGCGGCGGCGATGTCTTCAATCCGGTTGGCGCGAATGGCTAGCGTGCGCAGACCGTGCTGGCGGCAGATGCGCATCATCGCCGGCAGATCGATCGCGCCTTCGTTGGGCGGCAGCTTGTCCAGCGCCAGCACCAGCGGGGTGTTGCTGAAGAAGTTCGGTGCCTGGGCGACCTTGGCCGCCAACTGACGATCCAGCGCTTCGAGGTTGTTGCGGGCCAGTTCCAGCACGGTGATGGCCAGCATGCTGCCCTTCAACTGGAACACGGGTTCCTTGTCTTGCAATTCGATTTGGCTCATGTCGGCATACAGCGGCTTGTCGCTAAAAGTGCCGAGACTTATAACGATAACGCCCGCGAGTCGCAAGGGAGCCGCAACCGACTAAGCGTCCCGGATCGCGCCGAACCAATGTAGAATGCCCGCCTTTGCCCTGACGGAAGCTGTAATGGAACGCCCGCGTTTTCGAGCTCAATTTCTTCATCCGCGCTACTGGCCCCTGTGGCTTGGGCTGGGTTTGCTCTGGCTGGTGGTGCAGTTGCCGTTCCGTGTGCTGGTGGTCATCGGCCGCGTCCTTGGCGGGATCATGTATTACTTCGCCACCGACCGACGGATCATCGCCGCGCGCAATCTGGAACTGTGCTTTCCGCAATATTCAAAGGCAGAGCGCAAACGCCTGCTCAAGGAAAACTTCGCTTCCACTGGTATCGCTTTTTTCGAAATGGCGATGAGTTGGTGGTGGAGCACGCCGCGTCTGGCCAGGCTTGCTCATATCGAAGGGTTGCAGCACCTCAAGCAGCCACATCTTGAAGGTCAGGGCGTGATCCTGATGGCGCTGCATTTCACCACGCTGGAGATCGGCGCGGCATTGCTCGGTCAGCAGCACACCATCGACGGGATGTATCGCGAGCACAAGAATCCCGTGTTCGACTACGTTCAGCGCCGTGGCCGCGAGCGGCACAATCTGGACTCCATCGCCGTCGAGCGCGAAGACGTGCGCGGCATGATCAAGCAATTGCGCAAGGGCCGCGCCATCTGGTACGCGCCTGACCAGGACTACGGTGCCAAGCAGAGCCTCTTCGTGCCGCTGTTCGGCATTCAGGCCGCTACCGTGCCGGCCACCAGCAAGTTTGCCAAGCTCGGCCACGCCCTAGTGGTGCCGTTCACTCAGGAGCGTCTGGCCGATGGCAGCGGTTACAAGCTGGTGATTCATCCGCCCCTGACCGATTTCCCCGGCGCAAGCGACGAGGCCGATTGCGTGCGCATCAATCAGTGGGTCGAACGAGCCGTGACCGCATGCCCCGAACAGTATTTGTGGGCGCATCGGCGGTTCAAAAGCAGACCGCCGGGTGAGCCGAAGCTGTATAAAAAGCGCAGCTGAAGATCACGCCGTCAGCTTGTCGGCCTGAAAATCGCGCAGCGCCTGTTCGATCTCCTCGCGGCTGTTCATCACGAAAGGGCCGTATTGCACGATTGGCTCACGCAGCGGTTTACCGGCAATCAACAATACGCGGGCGCCGGTTGAAGTGCTCAGCTGCACTTCGCCCTGTTCCGACAAGCGCGCCAGACGGCTCTTGCCGAGCTTCTGTGCCTGTCCGGCAATCTCCACTTCGCCTTCGTACACATACAAAAGCACGGTGTGACCATCCGCAACCTGTGGGCTGACCCGCGCACCGGCAGGTATATGGAAGTCGAAATACTGCGGCTCGGTGTCCGGACGCTGCACGGCACCTGCCTGTTGCACCTGACCATCATCGAAGTGCCCGGCGATTACGATCACTTCGACGCCGTTTTGCGTAGTGAGCCGCGGAATGCGCTCGGGCTGGATATCGTCGTAACCAGCGTCGCCCATCTTCGATTTGCCCGGCAGGTTCAGCCACAACTGAAAGCCGCGCATCACCCCTTCTTCCTGCTCCGGCATCTCGCTATGGATCACCCCACGCGCTGCGGTCATCCATTGCACGCCGCCGCCCTGCAGCAGGCCAACGTTGCCCATGTGATCTTCGTGGCGCATGCGGCCTTCAAGCATGTAGGTCACGGTCTCGAAACCGCGATGCGGGTGCGGTGGGAAACCGGCGATGTAGTCGTCAGGTTTGTCCGAGCCGAATTCGTCGAGCATCAGGAAGGGATCGAACAACTCGACACCTGGGCCGCCGAAGACGCGCGTCAGCTTGACGCCCGCGCCGTCCGAGGTCGGTTGTCCGGCCTGGATCGATAGCACTTTGCGTAATTGAGTCATGAGGCTCACTCCGAAAGAGGGGAATGACGCCTATGGTATGCCTGTTGAGGCGATGGATGGGTGAGGTTTTTGCGAGGAATTGATCGAGTTGGTAGATGCGTCCGACATCGCACGATCCTTTGTAGGAGCCGGGCTTGCTGGCGAACGCGGGGGGCAGACAACTCATCTGTCACTGATCCACCACGTTCGCCAGCAAGCCTGCTCCTACAGGTCTGAGTTGCTTGAGATCACTCGGAAATCTGCAACTTGCGCGCCTCGGTATACACGTACCGTACCTTCTCGTATTCGAATGGCGAGTTCATCGACCCGTAGCGGAAGCTGGTGGTGTAGCGACGGTCGATCGCTCGCAGCAGGTACAACTCCGGATGGTCTTCGCTGACCTGCGCAACGTTCAGGAAGTTGATCTGCGATTCCGCGGAAAAGTCGAATACCAGACCGCCGGTGTCACGGAAGTTCGACGGACCGAGGATCGGCAACACGAAGTAAGGTCCGGCAGGTACGCCATAGAAGCCCAGGGTCTGACCGAAGTCTTCGCTCTGCTTCGGCAGGCCCATCTTGGTGGCCGGATCCCACAGCCCGGCGATCCCTAGCGTGGTGTTGATGAGCAGGCGTCCAGTCGTTTCCATCGAGCGTTTGCCCTTGAACTGCAGCAGACTGTTCAGCAGGCTGGGCACGTCGCCAAGGTTGCTGAAGAAGTTGCTGACGCCCGTGCGCAGGAAGCTTGGGGTGACGTATTTGTAGCCGTTGACCACCGGCAGGAAGACCCACTCATCGAAGCGATAGTTGAAGTGGTAAACCCGACGGTTCCAGGATTCGAGCGGGTCGTAGACGTTGAGCGCGTTGAGCGAGGAGCGCTCGAACTCCTGAGCGTCCAGGCCAGGGTTGAATTTCAGCGACTTCAGCGGCTCGGTGAAGCCATCGGGATTGTCCACGCGCTGCACGGGAGCGGCCTGGGAAACGATCGGCGCATCGGCTGCATGAACGGTGCCCGCACAGAGCAGAGCGGCAATAAGCAATAGACGTTTAGCCACGGAAAAACTCCAGCATGGCGTCGCTGTTGACGCGATAGTTCATGTTGCCGCAATGACCGCCGTAAGGATAAACGGTCAGGCGATCGCCAAAGGTCTTGCGCAGGAATCCGAGGTCACCGGGACCCAGGATCACGTCGTCGGCATTGTGCATCACAGAGATTTTCTTGCTGGTGCTCAGGTAATCCTTGAGTGCATACAGGCTGACCTGGTCGACCAATTGCAGCAGGCTGCCGCCGTCGGTGCGCGCGCGCCACATCGGGATCACTTGCTCGGTGACGTAGCAGTCGAAGTCACATTGCAGCGCGCGCTTGAGAAACGGCGTCAGGCTGGTGCCTTCGCTGATCGGCGTCTTCGGCGGCGTGATCAGGCCGCGACGGTTGATCAGGTCGGAAGTGAAGGCGATGTCGGCGGCGGAGAAGCGGAAAGAGGTGCCAATCAACATGGCCATCTGTTCGTTCGACAGATGCTGCTTGGACTGCTGGAAGTCATACAACAGCGCGTCATTGAGGTCGATGTAGCCTTTTTCGCGGAAATAGCGTGTTAGCTTCTGCAGCACCAGTTCATAGAAAGTGGTGCTGTTGGTGATGCCCTTCACGTCGGTCTGGACCAGTTTGTCCAGGTTGGTGATCGAGGTGTAGAGGTTCACCGGCGGATTGATCAGCAGCACTTTCTTGAAATTGAAACTGCGGCGGGTTTCGTCCAGCTTGCTGACGAAGGCTGCATCCAGAGCGCCAAGACTGTAACCGCTGAGGTAGTACTCGGTGACCTGCAGTTTGTTCTGCTGGGCACGGACGGCCTGCATTACGCGGTAAAGGTCTTCAGCGTCTTCGGTGGTGACACCCGGCGTCGCGAAACGTGAGGCAGCGCTCATGAAGTCGTAGCTGGTCGGCGATGACAGCTGTACGACGTTATACCCAGCTCCGTAATACAGACGCTTGAGGTATTCATTGAGGGTGCTGTTGTAAGGTGCGCCAGTGCCGGCGATCAGGAAGATCAGCGGTGCCGGGTGGTCTTGCCTGGCCAGGCGATAATGCAGCTTCTTCACGGCCCAGAAGTTGTCCGGGAGGGTGAATTCGCGATCGGGGCGCAGGGTCAAGCTGTAGTCGTCCTGATCGATGTCCGCATCGTTCGGGACATTTGCGCGCAAATCAGGCGGTGTCGTGGCGATGGTCGCTTCGAACGGGTTGGTCAGAGGGAAGCCATAGCTGGACGGATCGATATCGATCGCCATCACGGACGCACTCAAGAACAAGCCGCCAGAGAGGGCGGCGAGGCGTAGAAAACGAAGCATGACTAAATCCCTTGGGAAAGAAGTGCTGTTGATATGCGCAGGCTATGACACAGGGGAAGCACGAAAAGTGCCGTGATGGCATTTTGCGTTGATACCTGCGTTACCCGTACAAATCCTAGGCGACAATATACGTTCTGGCTCTGCCGGCGTGTCAGCTTGTGCTTTTAATGTGTTGTGGTTCTTGTCCTGGGCTGACTGCGGATATGCTGGGCGTCGTTTTTTCTCATCTGGAGCATCGAGTGTCACGTCGCCTGCCGCTGGCTTTAATGATTGCTGCCCTGACCCTGTGGCTCGCCCTGAGTTATGGCGTGAGGTACGGGCTGATGGAAGACGTGCAGTGGGTGGGTACCTGCTCCGACGACGCGCTGAAATGGCAATGCGTACTGCGTTCGAATCTGGGATTGTTGATCCACTTCGGGGTGTTCGGCTGGGGGGCGTTGGTGACGTCGGTGATTGCGTTCTTCGTACCGCGCAAGGTCGGGCGGGTGCTGGCGGGAATTGGATTGTTGCTGGGGGTGCTGGCCCTGGTGCTGTATACGGCGAGTGTGGCGGTGTTCGCGGTGGTGATTGCAGGGTTGCGGCTGGTGCGGGCTTCATAAGTGTTTTTGCGCTCGCTCCGCTTTTGATTCTGCCGGAGGGCGTAGAAGACTTGCAGGTGATCTGGCGCTCTCGCGCCGCATTTGATTCTGCCCGAAGGGCGTAGGAGCAAGCTTGCTCGCGATCTGGCGCGTAGCGGCAGGAAAGTCGGTAAATGCGGTGGGTCAGTTAGTCCTCGGTGTCTGGGCTTGCTGCCGGTTCCCGGCAGATCGCCGGCAAGCCGAGCTCCTACGCCTTCCGGGCAGAATCAAAAAACAGGTCGAACCCAAACCCCAGTCAGCATAAAGGGGAGCCGAGGCTCCCCTTTAAATCGTTGCACGTGCTCTTTCTTATTGTTGTAGGGCGGTCTGTTGTTGTTTTTGGCAACCGTTCCCTTCACAGCGTTCTTCAGCGATCCCCATCCGGGATACAAGAGCAAACGTATTTTTTTGAGCGCTTATCTGCTTCGATCCTTTACCTGTGGCGAGGATCCAACCCGTTCTGGACGCTACCTGATGGTAGTTTTATTGTTCTCTGTCGGGCTGTGAGGCCAAGGCCTCTGTAAAGCACATCTACTCCAAAAAAATCTGTTGGCTGCGTCTCTGTGCCGTTGTTCTTGTTATGTCAGAGCCGATTCATCTTATTTTTATTGGGTTTTCACATTTTGTTCTTGTTATGCAGGAGATATAGCAGGGCGCGTGCCAACTTTTGAAAACCCTTTAAATTCAATGGATTAAAGAAATCACAAAATTTCAGGGGATGTCAGCGGCGCCCATTCTGTTTCCGTGTTACCCGTATTCTGTTTTGGAATTCCTCCATCGGTAACACAATGTGTTTCGCAGGGCGTCATCCCTGCGTGCTCCCTGGTTCGCGTGTTGTTGCGGCCTCGGCGGCAGGTGAAGCCGAACTGACTTGCCAACTGCGCCGCAGTGCCAGCGCCATCAGCACGCTGGCCGCCGCCCACGCCAGGGCCTGCGGATTACTCAGGCCTTCGCGAAACAGCTGTGGAACGATCCCGACACCGACGATCAATGCCAGCAGAGCGATCTCGCGGCGCGGCGCGGTGACGGGCCTGAGCAGATAGAAGAGCGCAGGCAGCCACAACGTCGGCGTGGCGAAGCTGCGGTAACGCGGGTCAAAGACCATCGCCAGCATCATCACCGCCGCCGCGAACCCCGCCGCACTCAGCCACCAGCCGGCGCGGGATTCGAACCAGACGAACACCCGGCTGCGCCATCCCTCCCTGTCAGACAGCACCAGAGCCGCGTGGGTCAGTACCAACAGATTCAGCACAACCAACGCCCAGGCCCAGATGTATTCACCGGTGAAGCGGCAGGTCACCCGCGCCAGTTCGCCCCAGGTGCCGATGCAGCAACCGCCGAACACGGCGAGTAACGGCAGGATAAATGCGTTACGCGAGTGGGTAACACCTCCAGCCATGGCCAGCGTGAGCAGACTGATCGCACCGCTGACCGCCAGCCAGAACGACCAGTACGGCAAGTTCGACACCGGGCCGGTCAGTACGCCTTTCTCGTGGCGATCGGCATCGAACAGCCCCCAATATCCCCCCACCGCGCCTTCGGCTTCACGTTTCCAGGGTTGGTCGAATGCTTCGATCAGGTTGTAATGCCAGCCGTTGTGCTCGGCCATGGCGACGAAACTGCGAATGAACTTCGCCTCGTTGACCCGGCTCGGCAGGGCGGTTTCACGTTGACGTCCTTCGCTGGGCCACCCGGTCTCTCCGATCAAAATGTCCTTGGGCGCGAACTTGTTGGCGAAGGTCTGCCGGATCTGCGCCACGTGAGACAGCGCGTCATCGATACCCTTGGGATCGTCTTCCCAGTACGGCAGCAGATGAATCGTCAGGAAGTCCACCGCCGGCGCCACTTCCGGGTATTGCAGCCAATACTCCCAGACATCGGCATACGTCACCGGCTGTTTGACCTGGGCCTTCACCTGACGAATCAGTTTCGCCAGTTGCGGCCCTGTCACCTCTTTCCGTAACAGGGTCTCGTTACCCACGATCACAGTGGTGACAACATCCGGGTAGGCGTTGGCTGCCTTGACCAGCGCGTCGACCTCCTTGGCCGTGTCCACCGGGTTGGCATTGACCCAGGCGCCCAGCATCAGCTTCAGGCCGTACTTGCGCGCCAGTTGCGGAATCGCTTCAAGGCCGGTCATCGAGTATGTGCGGATGCACTCGAAGCGCGTCGCCAGCAATGCCAGATCGGCATCCATTCGCGCCGGGCGCAGGGTGAATGGCTGATCGAACGGCGACTGGTCTTTATCGAAAGGGGTGTAGGACGCGCATTGCAGCTTGTGGGTGGGCGTCGCGGCGTCGGGCAACACGACCGGCTTGCCGAGGGCATACCAGTAGCCGCACAGGGCGATCAGGGCAAGCAGACAGGAGGACAGATAAAGGACGAAAGGCGAGCGGGGAGTGGCAGCCATGATCGAGCCAAAGTGGGGCAGAGGGCCCGCATCTTAGCTCAACAGCAGTCTCGATCTATAAGCCTCAAGCTGCAAATCGAAGCGCCGTCGCCTGCTTTTACTTGCAGTTCGCAGCGCAAAACTCGCGACTGCCGTTTAGGCATGCAATTTTCGGACGGATTGCGATCCTTTTCACGACCTGTTTGTCGTTGATGGCGCACTGATGTCGTTTCCCGCTGCCTGAGTGTCGTTGACAGGAAAGGCACAAGGTCAGTGGGGGTTGATCATCGGGTCGTCAACGCAGCGAGTGCTGCTGCGCAGGCAAGTGGTTGAAGCGTGAAAGTTCTGCGGTGCGCCAAATGCGGGCGCAGGCCGCAGACTTAAAAAAACGTTAACGATACCCGACCGCCGTCGGGTGCAGGACTACCGGGGAAGTAACGATGAAAATGCGAAATATCCTGGGCGCAGGTGCCGCACTGGCGCTTGCCATCAGTTCCACGCTGGCCCTTGCCGCCGACAAACCGGAGCTGAGCATCGGTTATGTGGATGGCTGGTCCGACAGCGTTGCGACCACCAACGTGGCCGCTGAAGTGATCAAGGAAAAACTGGGTTACCCCGTGAAACTGCAGGCGGTTGCCGCCGGGATCATGTGGCAGGGCGTTGCCACCGGTAAGCTGGACATGATGCTGTCCGCCTGGCTGCCCGTGACCCACGGCGAATACTGGGCCAAGAACAAGGACAAGGTCACCGACTACGGTCCCAACTTCAAGGACGCAAAAATCGGCCTGATCGTACCTGAGTACGTCAAAGCCAACTCCGTTGCGGACCTGAAAACCGATGAATCCTTCAAGAAAAAGATCGTGGGCATTGACGCAGGCTCGGGCGTGATGATCAAGACCGACCAGGCCATCAAGGACTACGGTCTGGACGGCTACAAACTTCAGGCGAGTTCCGGCGCCGGCATGATTGCCGAGCTGACCCGCGCTGAAAACAAGAAAGAGTCCATTGCCGTGACCGGTTGGGTGCCGCATTGGATGTTCGCCAAATGGAAGCTGAAATTCCTGGAAGACCCGAAAGGTGTTTACGGTGCGGCTGAAACCGTGGACAACGTCGGCAGCCTGGACCTGGCCAAGAAAGCCCCGGACGTGGCTGACTTCCTGAAAAAATTCCAATGGACCAGCAAGGATGAAATCGGCGAAGTCATGCTTGCCATCCAGGACGGCGCCAAGCCTGAAGCCGCTGCCAAGGATTGGGTCGCCAAACACCCGGATCGCGTCAAGGAATGGACCGGTAAGTAATTTGCCGCAAAAGGTTCATGCGTGATTCGAACCGCCCGGCAAGTGATTTGCCGGGCGGTTTTATATGCTCGCATATATCCGACCTTGTAGGAGCCGGCATGCTGGCGACCCCAGGATTTTTCAGCCGACTCATCTGTCACTGATCCACCGTTTTGCCAGCAAGCCGGCCCCTGCAGGCCTGCGGCCAGAATCAAAAGCCACTCCCCGCGCGCATGTCTTTTGCGCCAAACATGCCTCCGGTTTTACCGCATTCAATAAATGCGCAGCCCCGCGTGCATCAACTAATGTCGTTCTAATACTAAGGTCGTCTGGAGCGCGTGGCAGACCGGGCTAAAGTGCAATACGTGACATCCATCTGTGCTGCGAGGACAAAAACAATGAACGACAGCATTTACCTCTCGATTCAGAACAGCCCCCGTTTCAAGGAGCTGGTCTCGAAAAGGGAACGATTCGCCTGGATTCTCTCGGCGATCATGCTCGGGCTCTATGCCGCTTTCATCCTTCTGATTGCGTATGGGCCTCACATTCTCGGCGCCAAGCTCAGCGCCACATCATCCATCACCTGGGGTATGCCGATCGGCGTGGGTCTGATCCTCTCCGCATTCGTGTTGACCGCCATCTATATTCGCCGCGCAAACGGCGAGTTCGATGAGCTGAACAACGCGATTCTGAAGGAGGCGCAACAATGATCCGGCGCCTTTTTTCAGCCCTCGGCCTTGCGGCCTTTGCCCCGACACTCTGGGCGGCGGATGCCTTGACCGGTGCCGTGCAGAAACAACCGCTCAACGTCGCCGCGATCGTCATGTTCGTGGTCTTCGTCGGCGCCACGCTTTGCGTGACCTATTGGGCGGCCAAGAAAAACAAATCGGCAGCGGACTACTACGCCGCCGGTGGCAAGATCACCGGTTTGCAGAACGGTCTGGCCATTGCCGGTGACTACATGTCGGCAGCGTCCTTCCTGGGTATCTCGGCCCTGGTGTACGCCTCCGGCTATGACGGCCTGATCTACTCGATCGGCTTCCTCGTGGGCTGGCCGATCATTCTGTTCCTGATCGCCGAACGCCTGCGCAACCTGGGTAAATACACCTTCGCTGACGTGGCGTCCTACCGCCTGAAGCAGAAGGAAATTCGCACGTTGTCTGCCTGCGGTTCGCTGGTGGTGGTGGCGTTCTACCTGATCGCGCAAATGGTCGGTGCCGGCAAGCTGATCCAGCTGCTGTTCGGCCTTGATTACGGCGTGGCCGTCGTGCTTGTCGGTATCCTGATGTGCCTGTACGTGCTGTTCGGCGGCATGCTGGCAACCACCTGGGTGCAGATCATCAAAGCGGTGCTCTTGCTGTCCGGTGCCTCGTTCATGGCATTGATGGTGATGAAGCACGTTAACTTCGACTTCAACATGCTGTTCTCCGAAGCCGTGAAGGTTCACCCCAAAGGTGAAGCCATCATGAGCCCGGGCGGTCTGGTGAAGGATCCGATCTCGGCGTTCTCGCTGGGCCTGGCACTGATGTTCGGTACCGCTGGCCTGCCTCACATCCTGATGCGCTTCTTCACCGTGAGCGATGCCAAGGAAGCCCGTAAATCGGTTCTGTACGCGACCGGCTTCATTGGCTACTTCTACATCCTGACCTTCATCATCGGTTTTGGCGCGATCCTGCTGGTCAGCACCAACCCAGCGTTCAAGGATGCAGCAGGCGCGCTGATCGGCGGCAACAACATGGCGGCGGTGCACCTGGCCGATGCCGTAGGCGGCAGCCTGTTCCTGGGCTTCATCTCGGCGGTGGCATTCGCGACCATTCTGGCAGTGGTTGCCGGTCTGACTCTGGCCGGTGCATCGGCGGTGTCTCACGACCTGTACGCCAGTGTGATCAAGGCTGGCAAAGCCAACGAAAAAGATGAAATCCGGGTGTCGAAGATCACTACCATCGCCTTGGCTATTGTTGCGATCTTGCTGGGTATCGCTTTCGAAAGTCAGAACATTGCGTTCATGGTCGGTCTGGCGTTCTCCATCGCGGCGAGTTGCAACTTCCCTGTGCTGTTGCTCTCCATGTACTGGAAAAACCTGACCACCCGCGGCGCGATGATCGGCGGCTGGATGGGGTTGATCAGTGCCGTGGTGCTGATGATTCTTGGGCCGACCATCTGGGTGCAGATTCTGCATCATGAGAAGGCGATCTTCCCGTATGAATATCCGGCGTTCTTCTCGATCATCATTGCGTTCGTCGGGATCTGGTTCTTCTCGGTGACGGATAAGTCGAAAGCGGCAGAGGGCGAACGTGCGTTGTTCTTCCCGCAGTTCGTGCGTTCGCAGACTGGCCTGGGGGCGAGTGGTGCGGTGTCGCATTGATCTGAAGTGCTGAGGCAATAAAAAACGCCCCG
This sequence comes from Pseudomonas sp., assembly GCF_050739935.1. Lineage (GTDB taxonomy): Bacteria > Pseudomonadota > Gammaproteobacteria > Pseudomonadales > Pseudomonadaceae > Aquipseudomonas. The sequence continues at coordinate 76,752 of NZ_JBOICF010000045.1, forward strand.
ATCGAATCGGGGCGTTTTCGTTCTGGCTGTCAGTCCTCGGTGAACACCTTCAGCGGCGGTTCGTGCATCAGAAAGTGCTGATGCGAAATGTTCCATGCGTAAGCGCCCGCCAAGGTGAACACCAGCAAGTCGCCAATGGCCAGCTGCTCCACCGGTTGCTGTGTGGCAAGCACATCTTTTGGCGTACACAGCTGGCCGACGAGAGTCACTGAAGCATCGATGATCTGCGCCGGTTGAGTGCCCCGCATCACTGTGAAAGGATGATCGTGGCCCTGCGCCGCCGGTGTGCGGAAATGGTGAGTGCCGCCGCGTCCGATGGCGAAGAACTCGCCGTGGCTGCTCTTGATGTCCAGCACCTGCATGACGTAATACCCACACGCGGCGCTGATGAAACGGCCGATTTCGAACCGAATGCGCGTGGCGCCCATCCGATACTTGTCAATCAGTCCATTCAAACCCTCGCAGAAACGCCCCCAATCGAACGATTGCGTCACATCCTGATAGTTGATGCCCATTCCGCCACCCACGTTCAATACGGACAGGTGCAGGTCATGCTCGGCGCACAGCTGGCGAAAGGTCAGGATATAGCTGCGGATCAGTTCAAGGTGCGCATCGACATCCAACTGGTGCGATAACAGATGAAAGTGCAAGCCTTGAAGCTTGAGCGAAGGCTCGTCGCGCAGCAGTTGCAGGGCGTGGGCCAGACCTTCTTCATCCAGGCCGAACGGTGTCGGTTTGCCACCCATGACCAGGCGACTCTGCGGCGCCTGGGCCAGCTTAAGGTTCAAGCGAAGCATCACCGGCGCCTGTGTCCCACGCTCGCGGGCGATCCGCGCCAGGCTGCGCAGTTCGGTGACGCTCTCGACGTGGAAGGCCGAAACGCCGTATTGCAAGGCGATGTCCAGCTCACGGTCGAGTTTGCCTGGGCCGCCGAAGATCAGCGGCTGATCGGGGCACTGCTCGTACAGCCAGCTCAATTCCCCGCCCGACGCCGCCTCGAAACCGTCGACCCAGGGCGCCAGTGTCTTCAGCACTGCCGCCTCCGGATTGGCCTTCGCGGCGTAAAACAGTTCGCAGTTTGCGGGCAGTGCCTGACGCATTGCCTGGATATGCCGCTCAAGGGCCGGCAGGTCGTAGACGTAGGCGCACAACGGCGCGTCGTGCTCGGTTCTGAGTCGCTCGATGCGTCGAACGACGGCAGCCGGAAGGCTCATGCGCTTTTCCTTTTTTCGATGATGGCCAGTGGGTTCGGGAGGGAGGTGTAGCCGGCCTCACGGTCGGCGCGCATCAACAGCCGCGTCATGAAGTTTTCCTTGCTTGGAAGAGGCGCTCCAGCGCAGAGCTCCTGCAGCTCATCGGGATAGTCGAGGCGTGCCGATTGAGCGTGCAGCAGTTGGCCAATTCGCGCCCAAAGCCGTTGCTCCAGCGGCGCACTGCCGTTGGCCAGATGAAAGATCGCTTCCCCCAGATTGTTCACCAGCGCGCAGTAGGCCACGCGCTGCCAGGCTTTCTGTGCGCTGTAATGCACGGATTTGCGGGTGCGTTCATCCAGTTCGCCAAGACGTTCGGCGGGCCAGACCTCCGGAACCAGCTTGGTGCCCTCCAGATCACGAATCCAGATACGCGCAGGAAGCCCGTCCCTGGCGAAACCGATGACGGTGTTCTGCAGATGCGGCTCCAGCACCACGCCTTGACCGAACAAGCAATACAGCACGCCCCCGAGCATCTGTTCGGCATAGGCGTTCAGCCAGTCGAGCGTGGCCTGCTCGACGCCGAGACCGGCGTTATCGGCGTAGCGCTGTACCTGTTGACGGCATACGCTGCGGCCTTGTTGATCCCACGTGAACAGCGCCATCGCCACTTGCGGTTCATAGCGCTCGCGGTCGGCGGGGGAGAGGTTTTCCCGGTAAACGATCCCGAAGCATTCGGTGACTTCACGGGCTTGCTCCAGCGAACCCAGGGCGCTGAGATCCAGGCTGGTGGCACTTGGCTCGGGCATCAACATAAAGCCTGGTTGCTCCTTGGCCAGTTCCATCATGACCGGTGCCAGCAGACGAGTCAGGGCGACGGCGCTGTCCAGCTCGTACCAGGCGTTCTTGCGCACGCAGTTGGTCAGGCGCACATGCATCGAGAACTTCATGAAGTACGACAGTTGCGGGTGATAAAGCGTACGGACCGACGAGGTCGGGTACATCGGCTGTCCCAGAGGGCCGAGGTACTCGATCAGGCGATTTTCCTGCCCACGTCGCACCAGAGGGTCGGCGAGTATGCGGGCGACTTCCCAAGGGTGACACGGATAGGCATCGTCCCGGCCCGACAGCTGGCGCAGGGTGCTGCGTGGATCGTCGCCCTGATGGCGAATCAGGCTCGGGTCGACCTTGAACCAATGCAGTTGAAAATGCGCTCCCACTTCCGGGGAGCACGCCAGCAGGTCGTCATGGGAGACCCCTTCGCGGCTTTTCGGCGTCGGGTGCAGTGCATGGCCCCAGAGCTGATGCTGTTCGGACACCAACAGCGAATCACTCGCCTGGTTGGCCGGGCGCGCATGGCGCAGAAAGGTACGGGTGATCTGCAAGCTGTTGGCAACCTGTTGCAGCATCTCGCCCACTCTGTCTGCGCCGCTGAGCGGCGTGCACAAAAGGCTCGCCAGTTCCTTGGCATCGAGGGGGCGCCAGCTGTGGTTGTTGCCTTTGAAGTAGGGCGCGCTGGTGTAGTGGCAGCGACCCAGCAGACTGGCGCGGTCAATGCGCACCACCAACTGCCCGCTGGGCAGGCGAATGCTTACGCAACGGCTGTTGGCCTGGCGCAGGCTCATGGGCAAGTCCTGCGCCCGGTGGTTCAGGCTGGCTTCATCGCGGGGTAATGCGTACTCGCGCAGGTAGCAGTTGAGCAGGCATTCGATGGCGTGCCGTTGGGCCTCGCCATCGAGGGCATGGTCACGCAGGGATACGGTGTCAGGGGATGTATGGTCCATGGTGAGTGTCATGCTGGAATCTCCCGGGAAGTGATCAGTAGGGGACGGGCGAGCACCAGGGCGGCAATGGCCGCCAGGCACGCAACGAGAAACGGGGAGGCGATGCCACAGGTCTGGCTGACCAGGCCCGCTGTCACGCCAGCTGCGGTACCGGCCCATTTGCCGCTGGAATCGAACCAGCCGAACAGGCGACCCGCGCTGCCTTTGCGGCTGCGCTGACTGAGGCAGCGGTGCAGGCCGACGAAGCCGAGCAGCATTCCGGCTCCGCTGAGCAGTCGCAGGACGAATAGCGGTTCGGCCTGCACGCTCCAGAACTGCAGTGCATTGCTGATTGCCAGCAATCCGAGCCCAGGGAGCAGCAGGTTTCCCCGATGTTTCTGCGCCCAGGGCAGCGCCAGCAGATACACCAGGTGCGGCAGGCTGTAGAGCACGCCGATCAGGGCATCGTTGCCAAGACCCAAACGTTCGCCGAACGGCACGAAGTAGGGGAAAGTGACGACCATCGCGAAGCTGAACAGAAACTGCACCGCCAGCAGGCGTGCCATGTCGTCCGGCAGGTCGCCCAGAGTAGCGGTGTGCTTGTGCGCCAATGCGCGTTTCGGGGTGTCGTCGGGCAACGGCAGGATCAGCACGAACGCCAGCAGCGGCAGCCAGGCCAAGTAGCGATACAGGCTCAGTCCCAATCCCTGAGACGTCAGAACGCCTAGCAGGATGGGTCCGCTGATCATGGCCAGGCGCGCCGAATACTGCGTCCAGTTCAAGGCGCGCGAGAGGTCCCCATCTTTGAACTGGGTCGACAAGTAGGCGTTGGAAGCCGCCATCGCACCGCCGAACGTGCCTTGGATGATCAATGCGAGCACGAAGACGGGCAGATTCGGGCTCAAGCCAGCCAGCAGGAAGCCGGCAAACAACCCGGCATGAGCGCGCAGCAACGACAGGCGACAGCCGTTGCGATCAGCCCAGCGTCCCCAGATGGGCGCCGCCAGAGCGGTGCACAACGTCGGCAGGACAAACAGCACGCCGATGGTCCAGCCCGGTGTATCCGGGGCCAAGTCTGCAAGAATTCGTGGCAGGTACAACGGGATACCCAGCGCCGTGAATGCCGACAGGTAATGCCCTAGCAATACGCTGCTGATCAGACGACGTTGCATGGCGCATCCCCCAGCAGGAAGTTCGCCGCGCTGTAGCCGTAGAACTTGTTGATGTCGTTGGCGCCGGAATGCACCTTGCTGAACAGGCTGCCAGCGCTGAGCAGGTACTTGACCGGCAGTCGCTGGCGGTCAAGCAACCAATGGTGCGCGTCATCGCAGTCGATGCCCTGTGCTTGGAGCTGTTGCAGACAGGCCATCAAACGCGTCCTCAACGAGTCGTACAGGCTGTATCGAGAAGCGAGGCCCGCGTTGGCGATCGATTCCAGAATCGCCACGATGTTCAGTTGCAGCGTGATGGTGCAGAACATCTCGGCCAGCGGCTGGCTGCTGTCCACGCGAATGCGCTCGTCCTGCAAGGCCGCTGGCAGATGGCCGAGATCCGGGCAGGCTTTGGTGAAGCGCTGCGGCCAAAGGCGAGCGGCGTCGTTGTCTTTCATCAGCAGACGCAAGGGCTTGCCCTGTTCGAACATCAGCACGGCGTTCTGCTGATTGGCCTCCAGCGCAATGCCGTACTTCAGCCACAGCCTGAGATGGGTATGCAGCAGTAGATCGAGGTACTCCTCCAACCAGCGCTGCAGCGAGCCGTCATGGAAACGCTCGACCAGTTGTTCGACAAGCAGGCGGCCATCGCCAAGCGGGCTGGCCAACGCGGCGACCGGCACCAGCGTGGTGTCCTCCAGCCCCGCTGGATAGCGCCGCGCGATGTAGGCCAAGTGACGGCTGTCCGCTGCATGACCGCCGTGTTTTTCGTCGACGTGCACGTAGCGCGAGGCCAACTGTGCATCGCGCGCCGAGAGGGCCAGCAAGATGGTCTGGAACCAGTGGCCGTCGTACAACGTGCTGGGTTTGATCAGGCGCAGATTGCGGGCGCCGAGGGTGCTGACCAGCAACGGCAGCTTGATGTGCCATTGCGGTTGATCGCTGCATACCACGGTGCGCACCGACAGGGTCGGCTCGACACGCATGGCGCTGCGCGGGGCCTTGAGCGCACCTTCCGGCAGCCCGTAGTGCTGCAGTTGACTCCAGGTCAGCGGATGGACCGGTATTAATGAGTGGCTGTTTCGCAGGGTGGGCGACAGTCCCACTTCGTCGAAATCGGGCCAGTGCGAAGGTTGCGCGCTGGTCAGGGTAAGCGCATCGCGCGGGATCGCCAGCCAGTTCAGTTCGAAGCGCGGCGCAAACTCGGGCGCATAGTCCTGTAGCGCCACAGCATCGAAGCCGCTCTTGGCGCGCGCTGTCGGGTAGAACGGATGGTCGAGGTAGCTCGCCAGTTGATCGATCTTCAGCAGGCGCTGCGACCAGTCCTTCAGCCCCGGCACGTCAAGCAGCCCACGCGCCTGTTGGCGGTATGCCTGATTGCACAGGGCGCGATGTTCGGTCGCGCAGTCGGCTTCCTTCAGGTAGGCCGCAAACAGCTCCAGACTCTCTTCGTCCAGGCCATGGCTCAAATGATCGAGCCAGAGCCGGTAGCCACGCTGAACCTGCAGACTGCCCTGCGTTGAAGCGCGGATCCAGGCGTCGCCGGTGCCGATCCAATCCTGTAGCGGATACGCCTGAACCACCGGCAGCCAAAGCTCATCAGCCCCTAGATGGGAGACGCGCAGCCATCGGCAATCAGGCGGGGTCGGTAGCAGTTCGCTGAGTGGCGCCGAGGGTGGGCAGATCTGCCCTTTGCTCACGACGGCGCGAATGTCCTCGCGCAGGCAGCAATCGATGATGCGTCGGGTAATGAACGCCTGATCGGCGTGGTCTGCGTAAGAGCTCATGCCACCACCCACTTGAGGTCGTTCAGGGTCGTGTTCAGTCGCGCTTCAAGGCTGACTTCGTCCGGCGCGATCAGACGCAGTACCCCGACGTAGTCCTTATTGGAATGGCTGATGGTCACGGTGTCGCCAGCATTGTGTAGCGCCCGGTAGTCGCACCAGTGACCGTCGCGTTCCAGGTTGAAGCTGGTGCTGGCCTGGTCCAGACGTCCCGAGCGATCGGCCACAAGGTAATGAACGGCTGCTTCAGCCTGCGCCGGTTGTGCGACGCTCAGGCTTTCCCCCAAATGCAGGGCGATGATTCGGTCGAACCAGCCCTGCGGCAGCAAACGGTCGAGCAGAAATTCACGACCGTCGCCAATGCTGCGGTAGTTGATTTCAACCAGAACCGGCCCTTGGGCGGTGAGAATGAATTCGCTGTGGCAAACGCCGAAGTTGATCCCGAACGCCGCTACTTGAGCGAGTGCGGCGGCGCGTTGGGCTCGACTCAACTGACCATCCCAGCGTGCCGCCAGTTCGACGAAATGCGGAGGTGGCGACAGGCTCACGTCGAAGCCGCCGATTGCTTGCAGCGTGCGTCCATCGCCCAGGGTTTCGAGGGTGAACAGCGCACCTTCCATGTACGCCTCCAGCAACAGCGTACGGCCCGGCTGCTGCTGCCAGAATTGTGCGCAATAGGCGGTTAGCTCCGCAGCGTCGTGGCAGAGCCGAACGTCCAGGCTGGCCACGCCTTCCCGAGGTTTAGCAACCACCGGCCAAGGTGCATCGGTCGGCAGGGGCGTGCTGGCGCTCAACACCTGGAACCACGGCCCCGGGAGGCCCAGACGCTGCATGCGCTCGCGCATTGCCGCCTTGTTCTTCGCGGCATGGCACAGTCGCCAGTCCTTGCCGGGACACTCGAAAGCCTCAGCGACGATTGAGGTGGCCGTCTGCAAGTGATCGCTGTTGGAGAACACGGCTCCAGGGCGAATCCCCTGGCTATTGAGCGTCTCGATGACGGCGAGCGGGTTGAACACATCGCACTCAACGATATGCAGCCGCTGCGCCGGTATGTGCGAAGCCGCGAGCAGGCGCCGGTGTTCCTGGGCGTGATCGGTAATGATCACGATCGGCAGGCCGCGTTGGTGCACGACCGGCAGGAAACCCTCGATAACGGCGGGGTGGGCGACGTGGGCAAGAATGACGAATGGACGTTGCATGGCAGTTTTCCTGGGGGCAGCAGTTGCCCGTCCCGAAAGATCGGGCAACTGGTTTACAGGGGCGCGGATGCGCGGTTTAGAAGCGGTAATTGACGCCTAGGGTGAGCGAGCGCTCTGGCGCGGGTTGACGACCCCAGGGGCTGGTGTCGATACCGCGGAAGTAGTACTCGCGGTTGAACAGGTTGCTGATGCCGGCCGACGCGGTCAGGACGCTCTGGTCTGCCAGCTTGAACTCGCGCTCCAGGGCTGTGTTCCACACCCAGTAGGCGGGCAGCTTGCCTACGCTGGCGGTGGCGTCTTCATTGCCCGAGTTGGCGGCATCGGTGTAGGCACTGCTGACGTACAGGCCGTCGAGGTTGTAGGTCCAGTGCTCGGCGAAACGGTAACGGCCGTCCACTGTGAACTGATTGCGCGAGGAGAACGGCACTTCGTTGTCCTTGTAGGTGCCGTTGCGTTGTTTGGCATCGAGATAGGCGTAGCTGGCGTGCAACTGCAGGTCACGCAGGGCCTGCGGCGTCCAGAAAATCTCGGTCTCGAAACCCTGATGTCGGGTGCTGCCGATATTGTCGAAGCGATCGGACGTGGCGTTGTAAACGATCTGGTCGTCGAAATCGATGCGGTACAGGTCGAAGTCGACCCGCATGCCGTCCCACGGCGTATAGCGCACGCCGGTTTCGTAGTTCCACGCCAACTCGGCGCCGACGTCACCTTCCTTGACGATTTGTGTGACCTGCGGTGGACGCAGGGACTTCTGGGCATTGGCGTATACGTACCAGGCGTCGGTCGCCTGATAGCCGACGGTCAGGCCCGGCAGCCACTCTTCGGATTTGTTCTCGCGGCTGAAACCGGTGATGCCGTCGCTGTAATCCATGCGTGCATTTTCGTAGCGCACGCCAGGGGTAATGGTCAGACGGTGATCGAGCAGGCTGATGGCGTTGCTCAGGTAGAACGCCCGGGCGTCGTCGTCAAATTTCCAATCCCGGAACGGCGTGTTACGGCCAGTGGCGAGGCTTTCGCGGTCAACCTTGTAATCGATGTCTTCGCTGACATAGCGCGCGCCCAGCAACCAGGTCTGACCGATGTTTTCGCCGTCGATGGTGGCACTGATCCTTGGCTCGGAGCCCCAGACCTTGAAGTCCCGCGGCCCATCCTGTTTGGTGACCGCCGCGCCGTCAGGGGTGAAGGGCAGCCCGACGACAAAGTTGCGGTAGCTGTCGTGAGCGAAGTTGGTCCAGCTGAACTCCACCGAGTCGAACGGTCCCATGGCCCCCAGACGCTGGGTATAAGTGCCCCAGACGCGATTGGTGTCGCCTTCGAAGCGGTCCAGCGGGCGCGTCGATTGCCGTGGATCGTCCTTGTAGTCGCGCACGCTGAGTGCACCCGCCAGATCCATGTCGGCCTTGTAGCGCTGAATACCGAAGCTCAGGTCGCGATCATCGTCGATATTCCACTGTCCCCGCAGGCGGTAGTTCTGAACGTCCGTATCGGAATGCTCGCGGCCGTATTCGCCGCTGAGGGTGTTGATGTCCAGCTGCAACCCGAAGTTTTCGGTCAGGTAGCCGCCGGTGCCCAGGTAGGTATCCCACAACTGTCGTCCGCCAGCGTTGAATGTGGTCTTCTCCTGCAGGGTGGTTTCCCATTTATGCGGGATCGGCTTGCTGATGAAGTTAATCACCCCACCGACGTTGTTCGGCCCATATTGCACCGCTGCGCCCCCACGCACGATGTCCACACGGTCGACGGTTGCCATGGTCATCGGAAACAGCGACAGCCCGGTCTGGCCATAAGGCGCCAATGCCAGGGGAATGCCGTCCGATAGAGCCTGAATCCGGCCACTACGACTCTCATACAGTCCGCGCACCGCGATCTGTGGCAGTGCACCGGTGCCGGTTTCGTCGAAGACCTTGATTCCCGGCACGCGTTGCAGGGCATCGTCGAGGCCCCGCGCACTGGCCTTCTGCAGTTCGCTGGAATCAATCACGCTTCGGCTGCCGGGATAGCTGCGTACGTCCTGGTCGCTGGCGCTGCCGAGTACGTCGCCCTGGATCACCATGGGTGCCAGTGAAAGGTCGCCGACCGGGCCGATGGACAGCTCGGTGGGTGCTTCGGCCGCCATCGCAGCGTGGCAGATGCCCAATGTGAGGAGGCTGAATGAAAAATTGAGTGAAGTTGCTGTTTTCATCTGACTGTGTCGGCTCAGTTTTGCTGTTGGAGAGAATGCAGGCGGGCTTTCAGGGCGTTGTGCAGCAGGCCCCGGTCTTCACCGGCCATGAAGCTACGGACCCCGCGCGCGCGCCAATGGGCGTTCTGTTCGGGGGTGCGGGGATTGGCGCAGAAAGGTATTTGGGCTTCGTGGCAAGCATCTGCCATCGACTGCAGGGCTTGCCAGACGTGCGGATTGAGCGGATCAGGCCCCAGTCCCAGATCCAGCGACAGATCCAGGGCGCCTTCCATGATCATGCCGATACCCTTGATCTGTAGTATTTCGCCAAGGGCCTCGATCCCGGCGCGGCTTTCAATCATGGGAATGATGGGGGTCTGGCTATTGGCCCGGTCGATGTAGGCGGGGAGAGCCAGGCGACCGAAACCTGTGATGCGTCCCCCGGTGATTCCACGCTTGCCCATGGGCGGGAAGAAGGCTGCGTCGACGGCACGTCGGACCTGCGCTGCGCTTTCGGCGCGTGACAGCACAATCGCTTCGATGCCCGCATCCAGTGCACGGCCGATCAGTTTTTCATCCACTTGCGGGATGCGCAGCCAGGGCGAGATTCCCGCGGCTTCACACGCCCGAACGCAATGCATGATGTCGTCCTCGGAGCGAAGCAAATGCTCCAGGTCGAGCATCACGAAGTCATAACCGGCGAAGGCAAGCATTTCGCACAGCAACGGGGACGGCACAGAGTTGAGCATGCCGTAGATGTCCTTCCCTTCCTTGAGTCGGGAAAATACGAGAGATTCATGTATCACTGACGCAGGTCCCTTTGGTCGAATTGGGCGCCAATAATAATCATTCTCGATTCGGTGTAAATCCTTTTTTTTTGCCGAGTCTGCTGGCACTTGTGATGGCCATATAACGAAAAACCCCGCTCTAGGGCGGGGTTTTCAGCGTCCGGGGAAGGACGGGTGGGTCGGGCTTATATCCTGCCCAGCAACACCAGAATCAACAGGATCACCAGGATCGTACCGATGATGCCGGATGGACCATAACCCCAACTTCTGGAGTGCGGGAAGACCGGAAGACCGCCGATCAACAGGAGAATGAGGATGATGATTAGAATCGTGCCGATGCCCATAACGAGTTCCTTCTTGTGTACTTGGTTAATGGCTTTGCCGTTCAAGCTTTTGCCAACTCGGCGAAAAGTTGTGCCGCTTGAATGATCCGACTGTGGCCAAGAACAAAAGGTTCTGACGAAGGGAAATAAAAAATAACCTTTCTAATAAATTCCTGTAAAAACAATAGCTTAATAGGATTTAGTTTGCCGAAGGGGGGCTGGTCGACTGTATGTTCTGATGGGCGGTTAGAGGGATTTACTCTGGAACCAAGCCGTTTGGAGTTGGTCTCCCGATTCTTATTGCTAGCTCTTTATAGGAAGCACCCTATGTACTATTCGTTGATGGCGGATGCGGTGGTGGTCTTCCATCTAATGTTTATTGTGTTCGTCATGTTAGGCGCACTTCTGGTTTTGCACAGGCCTGCCTGGATCTGGCTCCATTTGCCTGCCGTGGTCTGGGGCATGGTCGTGGAACTCCTGCATTTGTATTGCCCGCTGACGCCGCTTGAAAACAGCTTGCGAATCAAGGCGGGTGTTGCGGGCTATGAAGGGGATTTTGTCAGCCGTTACCTGATCCCGCTGATCTATCCGGCAGCCCTCACGCCACAGATTCAAATCGGGCTCGCAGGCTTGGTGCTGATGGTCAACCTGGTCGCTTACGCGCTTGTTATCAAACGCTGGCGGGCTCGCCGCACAGTGGGCTGAGGCGGCGGTTTGCCTGGCATATTCAGCGAGCTAATGGAGATCCTGCCGCACAATTTGTCTGTTTACACTCAAGCCATTCCCTCGCAATCGACAAGGCAAAGGCTATGCAAAATCGCATCATGATCACCGGCGCAGGATCCGGCCTGGGGCGCGAAATCGCATTGCGCTGGGCGCGTGAAGGCTGGCGTCTGGCGCTGTCCGACGTCAGTGACGACAGTCTTCAAGAGACCTTGAAACTGGTGCGCGAGGCGGGCGCAGAGGGTTTCGTTCAGCGTTGCGATGTCCGCGACTACAGCCAACTGACCGCATTCGCGCAAGCCTGTGAGCAGAAGTTCGGCGGCATTGATGTCATCGTCAACAACGCCGGCGTGGCGTCCGGCGGCTTCTTCGGCGAACTGTCGCTGGAGGACTGGGATTGGCAGATCGCGATCAATCTCATGGGTGTGGTCAAGGGCTGCAAGGCGTTCCTGCCGTTGCTGGAGCAGAGCAAGGGCAAGATCATCAACATCGCTTCGATGGCCGCCTTGATGCAGGGCCCGGCGATGAGCAATTACAACGTGGCCAAGGCGGGCGTAGTGGCGTTGTCGGAAAGCTTGCTAGTCGAATTGCGACAGCTGGAGATCGGCGTGCACGTGGTCTGCCCGTCATTCTTCCAGACCAACCTGCTCGACTCCTTCCGTGGCCCGACCCCGGCGATGAAAGCTCAGGTCGGCAAGCTGCTGGAAAGCTCGCCTATCACCGCCAGTGAGATTGCCGCGTATATCTTCGATGAGGTGGGCAAGGGCGAATTCATGATTCTGCCGCACGAACAGGGACGCATGGCCTGGCAGATCAAGCAGCAGAACCCGAACGTGATCTACGACGAGATGGCCAATATGGCTGAAAAGATGCGCGCCAAGGCGAAGGCTGGGTGAGACCGGCGGGTTTGGCCTTCTAGCTTCGCAGGCATGCCAGGAACATTTTCTGATAGGGTGGCGCGCATCTTTCCGGTCGCTCTTGTTTCCGGTCACCTTCGAAGAGACTTCACCGTGCTCAATTATCTCTGGTTCTTCCTCGCTGCCCTGTTCGAGATCGCCGGATGTTATGGGTTCTGGATGTGGTTGCGGCAGGGCAGGAGCGCACTGTGGGTGATTCCCGCGCTGATCAGTCTGACGCTGTTCGCGCTGTTGCTCACACGCGTCGAAGCCACTTACGCCGGTCGGGCTTACGCGGCTTACGGCGGGATCTACATCATTGCATCCATCGCCTGGCTCGGCGTGATCGAACGCGTGCGTCCCTTGACGTCGGACTGGATCGGCGTGGCTTTGTGCGTGATAGGCGCAACGATCATTCTGTTCGGCCCGCGCTGGTCAGTTTCCGGATAACGAAGTCCTGAGCAAAACCTTAAAGAGCGCGTTTAGTTTGCGCTGTGTTTGATCGCGTTTGATGACGTGTAGGACATGTCTGTCAGCCGCCGCCGTTCGGGCTTGAAGGGCAAGACTGATTTCTCCACAGCGCATTGAAGGATTGGATCCAGCGCGGCAACCTGCCCCCTCGGTTACCACCCAGGGAGTAGGAAAGATGCTGGTATTGACGCGAGAAATTGGCGAAACATTCTCCATCGGCGATGACATCACCGTGCAGATTCTGGGCATCACCGGCAATCAGGTGCGGCTGGGCATCGATGCTCCTCAACACGTGAAGATCCACCGGGCCGAAGTCTACAGGCGTATCGCCGCGCGTCTGCAGCAAATGGCGGCGCAGTCATCAGACACGTAGCATTGCCGTCGCGCCGGGGACTCACGCTGGGTCTTGTTCCGTCGCTTATTCGTCGAAATATTCTTTGGGCACTTCGTGCTTGAGCATCAGCTGACACTGCTGGCTGTCGAGATCGAAAAAGATCACGGCCTGACCTTTACTCAACGCATGCCGGACCCTCAGGACGCGGGTCTCGAGTGGCGTGTCGTCACCGTTGTCGGTGCCGTCGCGGGTCACGAAATCCTCGATCAGACGCGTCAGGGTATCGGCTTCGAGTTGGTCGTGGGGGATCAGCATAGGGTTCTCGGTTATCGCAGTGGGGCGGATGGCGGGGATGCTAGCGTGGTCAACGTCCAGGGGCTACAGCGTTAGTCAATTTCCTACGCAGTTGAGAGGCGCGCAGCGCAAAACCTGTGGGAGCGAATCAATCGCGAGAGGTTCTTACATTCGCCAAATCTGCATCGAATGAACTCCTGCATCGCGAATGAATTCGCTCCCACGGAGCCGAACGGTGAGGCGTCTACCGCTTCGGTTACCGCTGCCCCACCAATGTATCCACCGCCGGCACTCGGGTATCGGTCTCCATCTGGGCGTCGTGCTCGATCTGGTGGCTGAAATTCTCCAGCGACGCATTGGCCGGTTTGGCATCGCTCGCGAATACAGGCGGGCTCATGATGTAGGCGGTCAACAGGCGACTCAGCGTACTGAGGCTGTCGATGTGCGTGCGCTCATAGCCATGGGTCGCGTCACAACCGAACGCCAGCAGCGCGGTGCGGGTGTCGTAGCCGGCGGTAATCGCCGAATGCGCATCGCTGTAGTAATAGCGGAACAGGTCCCGGCGCACTGACAGTTCTTTTTCCTGCCCAAGGCGCAGCAAATGCCGGGACAGGTGATAGTCATACGGCCCGCCGGAATCCTGCATCGCCACGCTCACCGCGTGTTCGCTGGAGTGCTGGCCGGGCGCAACGGGCGCGATATCGATGCCGACGAATTCGCTGACGTCCCAGGGCAGACTGCCCGCCGCGCCACTGCCGGTTTCCTCGGTGATAGTGAACAGCGGGTGGCAATCGATCAGCGGTTCAGCGCCGCTGTCGACAATGGCCTTGAGCGCAGCGAGCAGCGCCGCCACACCGGCTTTGTCGTCCAGGTGCCGCGCACTGATGTGGCCGCTTTCGGTGAACTCGGGCAATGGATCGAAGGCGACGAAATCGCCGACGTTTATGCCCAGCGATTCACAATCGGCGCGAGTGGCGCAGTAGGCGTCCAGACGCAGTTCGATGTGATCCCAACTGATCGGCATGGTGTCGACGGCGGTATTGAACGCGTGCCCGGAGGCCATCAACGGCAGCACGCTGCCACGTATCACCCCGGTGTCGGTGAACACGCTGACGCGGCTGCCTTCGGCAAAACGGCTCGACCAGCAACCAACAGCGGCAAGGCCCAGGCGGCCGTTGTCCTTGACCTCACGCACACTGGCGCCAATGGTGTCCAGATGCGCTGAAACGGCGCGATCGGGGCTGTTCTGCTTGCCCTTTAATGTTGCGCGGATGGTCCCGCGACGGGTCAATTCAAAGGGTATGCCCAGCTCTTCCAGACGTTCGGCGACGTAGCGCACGATGGTGTCGGTAAAGCCCGTGGGACTTGGAATCGCGAGCATTTCCAGCAGGACTTTCTGCAGGTAATTCAGATCCGGTTCGAGGATTTTTGCAGTGGTCATGGGAGGCTCCTGTATCTCGTGGGACGGCGCGGCCCTGTAGAAGCCGGCTTGCAGTAAGCCGGCTTCCTGCCAGGGATTTGCGTCTAGCCGTGCACAGGCAAGCTGTGGGGAAACAAAAGATCGACGAAGCGCTCGGCAGTCGGCTGTGGCTCGTGATTGGCTAGGCCGCAGCGTTCGTTGGCTTCGATGAACACATAGTCCGGCTGATCGGCGGCCGGAACCATCAGGTCCAGACCCACCACCGGGATGTCGAGGGCGCGGGCTGCACGAATGGCGGCATCTTTCAATACCGGGTGCAGAATCGCTGTTACATCTTCCAGGCATCCCCCGGTATGCAAATTGGCCGTGCGGCGCACAGCCAGTCGCTGATCGGCAGGCAGCACGCTGTCGAAGGTAAAACCGGCGTCTTCCACGGTGCGACGGGTTTCTTCGTCGACCGGGATCTTGCTCTCCCCACCTGTCGCGGCGGACCGACGGCGGCTCTGGGCTTCGATCAATTCCCCGATGGTGTGTTGGCCATCGCCCACGATTTCTGCGGGACGCCGAATCGCCGCCGCCGCTACATCGAAACCGATGACTACGATGCGCAGGTCAAGCCCTTCATGAAAGCTTTCCAGCAGTACACGCGAGTCGAACTGGCGAGCGCGCTCGACCGCCGCCTGAACGTCTTCGATGGTGCGCAGATCCACCGCGACGCCCTGGCCCTGTTCGCCGTCCACCGGCTTGACCACGATGCGGTCGTGCTCATCCAGAAATGCCAGGTTGTCGTCGGCATTGCCTGCCAGTTGCTGCACCGGCAATTCCAGACCCGCCGCTTTCAATACCTTGTTGGTCAGGCGCTTGTCTTGGCACAGGGTCATGCTGACCGCTGAAGTCAGGTCGCTCAGGGATTCCCGGCAGCGAATGCGGCGGCCGCCGTGAATCAGCGTGAACAGCCCGGCTTCAGCATCATCGACCTGCACATCGATACCGCGTCGGTGAGCTTCCTCGACGATGATGCGTGCGTAGGGATTGAAGTCCGCTTGTGGGCCGGGGCCGAGAAACAGCTTCTCGTTGATGCCGTTCTTGCGCTTGATGGCGAAGGTCGGCAGGTTGCGAAAGCCGAGCTTGCCGTAGAGGTTCTTGGCCTGTTGATTGTCGTGCAGTACCGATAGATCCAGATACGCCAACCCGCGACTCTGGAAATGCTCGATCAGATGGCGCACCAGCACTTCGCCGACGCCGGGCCGGGTGCATTGCGGGTCCACCGCCAGGCACCAGAGGCTGCTGCCGTTTTCCGGGTCGTTGAAGGCCTTTTGATGATTAAGGCCCATGACGCTGCCAATCACTGCATTGGTGGTTTCGTCCTCGGCGATCCAGTACACCGGTCCGCCCTGATGACGCGGGGTCAGTAGCGCGGGATCGATAGGGAGCATGCCGCGGGCGATATACAGGTTATTGATCGCAGTCCAGTCGTCCTGGCTTTGCGCACGTCGGATGCGAAAGCCGCGAAACACGCGTTGGGAAGGGCGATAGTCGCTGAACCACAGACGCAAGGTGTCCGACGGGTCGAGGAACAACTGCTGCGGCGATTGCGCCAGCACCTGTTGCGGCGCGGCTACATAAAGCGCGATGTCGCGCTCGCCGGGCTTTTCGGTCAACAGGTCGTTCGCCAGCGCCGCGGGATCGGGATAGGTGTGACCGATCAACAGACGGCCCCAGCCGCAGTGAAGTGCCAGCGGCTCGCTATCGGGGGTGCTGCCATCCTCGGCGAAACGCGCTTGCAAGCGTTCGTAGGACGGCGCCTGACCGCGTAACAAACGCTGGTTATAGATCGAAGCGTTGGCTTTCATCGGTCAAAGTCCTTGTTCGCTGAGCCACAGGTTCAGCGCCGCGAGCTGCCACAGCTTGGAGCCGCGCAGCGGGGTCAATTGACCATCGGGATCGGTCAGCAGGTTGTCGAGCATGGTCGGATTAAACAGGCCGCGATCCTGACTCGGGTCGAGCAACAGGTCACGCACCCAATTCAACGTGTCGCCTTCCAGGTGCTTGAGACCGGGCACAGGGAAATAGCCTTTCTTGCGGTCGATGACTTCCGACGGAATCACCAGGCGCGCCGCTTCTTTCAGCACTTGTTTGCCGCCATCGGGCAGCTTGAAGCGGGCAGGGACGCGGGCGGACAGTTCCACCAGGCGGTAATCGAGAAATGGCGTACGCGCCTCCAGACCCCACGCCATGGTCATGTTGTCCACGCGTTTGACCGGGTCGTCCACCAGCATGACCGTGCTGTCCAGACGCAAGGCTTTATCCACCGCTGCATCGGCGCCAGGCATGGCGAAATGTTCGCGCACGAAGTCACCCGCTGCGTCATTGGCCGTCAGCCACTGCGGAGCCACGGTGGCAGCGTACTCGTCGTAACTGCGGTCGAAAAATGCATCGCGATAGGCCGCATAAGGATCGCTCGCGCCATCGACCTGCGGGTACCAGTGATAACCGGCGAACAATTCATCCGCACCCTGGCCGCTCTGCACCACTTTGCAATGCTTGGCGACTTCCCGGGACAGCAGGTAGAAGGCGATGCAATCATGGCTGACCATTGGCTCGCTCATGGCGCGAAACGCCGCAGGCAATTGCTCGATGATCTCGCTTTCCTTGATGCGCAGTTGGTGGTGGTTGGTGCCGTAGTGTTTGGCGATCAGGTCCGAATACTGGAACTCATCACCGCGCTCGCCACCGGCATCCTGAAAACCGATGGAAAAGGTTGAAAGGTCCTTTACGCCGACTTCGCGTAACAGGCCCACCAGCATGCTCGAATCGACGCCGCCGGACAGCAGCACGCCGACATCCACCGCCGCGCGTTGACGAATGGCCACGGCTTCGCGGGTGCTGTCGAGTACGCGGTCGCGCCAGTCTTCAAGGCTCAGGTTCGCTTCGTCGGCACGTGGGCCGTAGGGCAGCGTCCACCAGACTTTCTGCTCGACCTTGCCGTCGGCGCTCACGCGCATCCAGGTAGCAGGCGGAATTTTCTCGACGCCGGCCAATAGAGTGCGCGGGGCAGGGACCACCGCATGGAAATTCAGGTAGTGGTTCAGCGCGACAGGGTCGAGCATCGGGCTGATGTCGCCGCCTTTAAGCAGCGCAGGCAGGGCCGAGGCGAAACGCAGGCGCTTGTCGGTGCGCGACAGATACAGCGGTTTGACGCCCAGACGGTCACGGGCGATGAACAGGCTTTTTTTGTCGCGCTCCCAGATGGCGAAGGCGAACATGCCATTGAGCTTGGGCAGCATCTCTGCGCCCCAGGCGTGATAGCCCTTGAGCAGCACTTCAGTGTCGCCACCGGAATGGAACTGGTAGCCCAGGGCTTCAAGCTCGGTACGCAGTTCGGGGAAGTTATAGATCGCGCCGTTGAAGGCCAGTGACAGGCCCAGATGACTGTCGATCATCGGCTGCGCCGAGCCGTCGGACAGGTCCATGATTTTCAGACGACGATGGCCCAGGGCAATCGGCCCTTGGCTATGAAAACCCCAGGCATCCGGGCCGCGAGGGGCCAGATGATGGGTAACGCGTTCTACTGCGGCGAGGTCCGCAGGTTGGTTGTCGAAACGTAATTCACCAGCTAATCCGCACATATAATCCTTACCGGTTTTCCGTTGGGGAACGTAGACGGGAAGTCCGGCTACCCAAAGACTGACAGGCAGGGGTTACGAGAGTTTTAGAACGATCGGTTATAAGCCGGTGATGTGTCTTACGCGGAACCTGTAGCAGCCGGCTTGCTGTCGAAGGCGTCAGGCCAGTTGCAACATTCCAATCTGGACTACCGCGTTCGCCAGCAAGCCGGCTCCTACGCCCTTCGGGCAGAAGCGGGTTGCGTAGGCCCCTGTAGAAAGCGGGCTCAATACCCCGTCATCTCTAGATACCCCACGCCTTCCTGGCTGCCGCTCATCTGCACCGGCCCTTCCCAATACGGAATCTGCAAATTCATCCAGGCTTGTGGGTTGAGCGCTTCAACCGTGACGTCCAGGCCTTTTTCCGGGATTTTTACCGACCAGCGGGTGGGCATGTCGCGGCCTTCGACATCGCTGGTGTCCTGCGGCTCAAGCACGATATCCGTCGTCGCCAGCAATTCGGTACTGCCATCGGCGTTGATCCAGGTGCCGGTCAGATAAGGTTCGCCGTCCTTCTGGCGCATGCGGTAAAGCATCAATTCGGCCCCGTCTTTTAAATGCAGGGAAAACCAGTCCCAACCGGTCTGATTGTCCGTCAGTGGCTGGCTGCTCCATTCGCGGTCCAGCCATGCCGGGCCGGACACCTGATAGGTCTTGCCATCGATCTCGATGCTGCCGTCGGCCTGAAAAAACGGTTGGCTGTAGTAATAAGACGCCTGGCCTTGCTCGGATTTCTGACTGAAGCCCTGTTTGCCCTGCAGCACCACCGGCTTGCTCGATGTCAGGTGCAGGCGATAGTTGAACTGCGGCCCTCGCGCTTGCAGCTGCATGTTGGCCAGGGGATCTTCGGTGTTCGATTGGCTGCTCAAGGCCCAGTCATCGATCCAGGCCGAGAAAGGCGCCAGCGTGACACCAGCCTGACCGACACCTCCTCGGGCGTAGCGCTCGGCGGCGTAGTGCGCGTCTTCGGAAGTCACCGCCGCATGGCCCATCCACAGGTTTCGGTTGCTCCAGCCCTGATCGCTGCCCAGGGCGGTTTTCGCTCGGGGCAGGGCGTTGCGAAACAGTGTCCATTGCACCCCGAATGACTGACCGTCAGCATCCTTCAGGTTGGCGGTGATGTACCACCACTCGATGCGGAAATCATCGTGCGGGCCGTGATCCTCGGGAAACACGAAGCGCTTGTCCGGGGTCACTTTGGCGTAGCTGGCAGCATCGTCCGCCAGCCCGGCGAAACCTTTTTCTTCTTCCGGTTTTTCGTCGCAGCCAGTCATCAGCAACACGGCCATCAACAGGGCCATCGCCTTAATTTTCATTGGCGAAGGTCCTCAGCAGATCGGCCGGGCGGGTGCGATACAGACGGTACAAAGGCCACGCCGATGCCAGCAATGTGGCGAGTATCGCCAGCAACATCAGGCTCAACAGTTGGCCCGGGAAAACCTGCAACGGCAAGCGCCAGCCAAACGCCTGAACGTTAATCACTGCATCCAGACACCAGGCCAGCAACAGCCCGAGGGGTATCGCCAGCACCAGCGTCAGCACTGCCAGCAGCCAGGTCTGCGCCAGGTTCAGCAGCATCAATTGCTTGCGGGTGACGCCCAACGCCCACAATGGCGCCAGTTGCCCCAGACGGCTCTGACTCTGGGTCAGCAGGCTGATGAACAGCGCCACCCCAGCGACCATCAACGTCAGGCTGTTCAATGCGGCAGTCGCGGCGAAAGTGCGTTCGAACACCTGTCGCGACCAGGTCTTGAGCTGGATCTGATCGACGATGCGGTTGTCATCGATGGTGAATTTGTTGTGCAACACCCGCAGCAGTTGCGGAATGGCGTGCGGGTCGATGCGCAGATTGAAGCGGTTGGGCGTCAGTTGCGGCCAGTGTTCGAGCAGGTGCTCGGCGTTCACCAGCATGTGCCCCTTGGGGTTGCCATAGTCGGCGTAGATGCCCACCACTCGCAGCTGCCAGTCACCGTCCGGCGCCGGCAGTTTCACTTCGTCACCCACGGCGACCCTGAGCCGACGCGCCAACTGCTCGCTGAGCATCAGCGTGTCGTCCTTGGCTAATTGTCCCCACGGGTCGCCACCGGTCGATTCGAGCAGCGGCCAGTGTTGTCGGTAATGGGGACTGTCGATGACGCCGTACAGCTCGGCGGGCCAACCATGCAGTTGCAGCGACACCTGCCAGTTGGGCAGCACGGCGGAGGTCAGCGGTTGCTCGCTTAGCCATTTTTGCAGCGGCGCGGCCTGCGCCGAATTCTGCGGGTTGATGTACAGCTCGGCGCTCAGTCGTTGCTCCAGCCAATGGCTGAAGGTCTGACGAAAACCGGAGGTCATGCTGCCCGCGCCGATGTTCGCAGCCATGGCGAGCAGCAGGGCCATCAGTGCCAGACTCAGGGCCGGCAGCTGTTGGCGGCAGTCGGCGAGGAACCACTGTCCCAACACCGAACGGCTCTTGCCCAACAGCGCGTTGAGCAAGGCGTTGAGCAATACTGGCAGGCCCAGTGCGGCGCTTAGCAATAGGCTCGCCATGAGCACGAAACCCAGCGCCAGGCTGTTGCCGAACAATGCCGCGAGCAACGCGATCAGCGCAGAAATCCCGGCGATCCAGCCCTGGCGCTTGAGCCAGCGCGCGTGGGTCTCATGCCAGGCTTGAGCGTTGGCCAGCGCCAGCAATGGCAGACGCGCGGCGCGCAACAGGCTGCTGGCACCGGCGAGGAAGGCGCCGAACAGAGCGACTCCGAGGCCGCTCAGCCACCACCAGATGCTCAGATTCAAATGCCCCGCCACCTCGGCCCCATACAGGCCGCGCAGGCTGGCGGCGACATCCGGCAGTAGCACGCTCGCCAGCCAGTAACCGCTGATGACCCCGGCAATGCCGCCCAACAGCGCGAGCACACCCAGTTCGATCACCAGACTAGCGATCAAACCCCTGGCGCTGACCCCGCAAGCACGCAGGTTGCGCAGCAGTCCGCGGCGTTGTTCCAGCGCCAGTCCAATCGCCGCATGCACGATGAAAAGCCCGACCACGAACGACAGAAAACCCAGCGCGTCGAGGTTCAGATGGAAGCTTTCGGTGAGGCGCCCCAGGTCGTTGTCTTCGCCACTTTTGCGGATCACCAGTTCGCCCTTCATGTCATCGGGTAGGGCGGGCGCGTTGTCCGCAAAGTCCGTGGGCAGAATCATGCGCGAGATTTGCCCAGGCTGGTTCAGCAGTTGCTGAGCGAAGCCGATGTCCACCAGCAGCAGACCGGGAGCCATGTCGGCTTGCGCATGCAGCGGCGGCAGGGCCTGACCGGATTCGCTCAACGGTTGCTCACCTTCATGCAAGCCCAGCGCCTGCATGGTCTGTGGGGAGATCCAGGTGCTGCCCGGCGGAGTGAAGAAATCAACGATCTGCGCGGTGTCCAGTGCCCGTCCTGCCAACGCGGTGTTGGCAGGCAGCGACACCGGCTCGATGCCCAACAGCGTCAGGCGTTGATCGGGCAGATTTTTCAGGGTGATGCGCCCGCGCAAAGCAGGCGACACTGGCCAGCCGGCCCGGCGCAGGCTGACGAACAGTTCTTGCGAGTAATTCGCGCCATTGGGAGCAACCAGGACCTTTTGCGGCTCACCGCCGATCAACTGGCTGGCTTTGGCGTAACTTTCGCGGGCCTGGCTGTTCAACGCCTGCACGCCAGTAAGCAGGCTGGTCGCCAGCCACAGGCCGGTCAACACGCTGAAGAATTGCACCGGATGGCGCCGCCAATGGCTGAGCAAAGCCTTGAGCGTCCAGAAGAACACCGGCATCAGCGATCGCCTTCAGCGGCCAAGCGCCCCAGATGCAGCACTGCCTGACGATCCAGACGCGCCGCCACCCGCGGGCTGTGCGTCACCATCAACAGGCTGGTGGGACTGTCGGCGAGCAGGTCCAAAAGTAACTGCAGTACTTCGTCGCTGGTGTTCTCGTCGAGGTTGCCGGTAGGTTCGTCCGCCAGCAGCAGACCGGGGCGAGAGGCGAGGGCACGACCGATGGCGACTCGTTGTTGCTGGCCGCCGGAAAGTTGTTCGGGATAACGCTTGAGCAACGTGCCCAGACCCAGGCGCTCGACCAGTTCGGCCTGCCACTGGGGTTGATAACGCCCGGCCAGACGGGCCTGAAACGCGAGATTGTCCTCGACCTTGAGGCTGCCGATGAGGTTGAACTGCTGAAACACCAGACCGATTTCGGTGCGTCGCCAGTTGGCCAGTTGCGCTTCGTTCATCTGGTCAAGACGCTGACCGGCGATCTCGATGCTGCCTTTGTCGACCTGATCCAGCCCGGCCACCAAGTGCAGAAGGGTGCTCTTGCCGCTGCCGGATTCGCCCATCAACGCCAGACTTTCACCCTGGCCCAATTGCAAATCCGCACCGCGCAATACCGCCAATGGGCCTTGGGCCGTGGCATAGCTCTTGAACACGCCTTGGACTTGCAGCATCGACATGCACCTGAAGGGAGAACGCAGTGGAGCATACCGGGATATGCAAACGGTCGGACAGTGGATCAGCGTGGAGGTGAAGAAGTTGCGTTGGATGTAATGGGTAATAACGTCAGACAGGTGCATTCCATTGTAGGAGCCGGCTTGCTGGCGAATGCGGTGGATCGGTGACGAACCTGTCGACTGACACTGCGCATTCGCTAGCAAGCCAGTTCCTACAAGCAGGATCTGTGTAGGGCGCTGTTATTTGTCTCTGATCAGATGACGCACCACAAACCGGTTCGGATGCCAGGCCTCTGCGACGCTGCGTGGCAACGGCAAGGGTTTGTTATCCAGCCATGCGGCAATACCAGGGGGGTGAAGAAGTTGCCTTGAATGTGGAAGTAGGAATGTCAGGCTGGCGCATTCCATTGTAGGAGCCGGCTTGCTGGCGAATGCGGTGGGTCAGTGACAAACCTGTCGGCTGACACTGCGCATTCGCTAGCAAGCCAGCTCCTACAAACAGGATCAGTGACAAACCTGTCGGCTGACACTGCGCATTCGCTAGCAAGCCAGCTCCTACAAACAGGATCAGTGACGAACCTGTCGACTGACCTTGCGCATTCGCTAGCAAGCCAGCTCCTACAAACAGGATCAGTGACGAACCTGTCGACTGACACTGCGCATTCGCTAGCAAGCCAGCCCCTACAAGGAGGATCTGTGTAGGGCGCTGTTATTTGCCTCTTATCAGATGACGCACCACAAACCGGTTCGGATGACAGGCCTCTGCGACACTGCGTGGCAACGGCAAGGGTTCGTTATCCAGCCATGTGGCAATACCAGGGGGATGAAGAAGTTGCGTTGGATGTAATGGGTAATAACGTCAGACAGGTGCATTCCATTGTAGGAGCCGGCTTGCTGGCGAATGCGGTGG
>NZ_JBOICF010000046.1:0-23344 GCF_050739935.1 Pseudomonas sp.
GCCGGCTTGCTGGCGAACGCGGTGGGTCAGTTATAGATGGGTTGTCTGCCCCCGGTTCGCCAGCAAGCCGGCTCCTACAGTGGATCGGAGGTAGGACTTGCGGACGGTGGCGTCGGCAAGATGGCCACCGCCCCGCAAGCCGGCCTACAGGAAATACTCAGCATGTTTCGCCATCCGGTGCCATCGACCTTCGCCACAACCTGCGGTCAACTACGCTGCTGACTATCGACTTTGTAGGATTCTGCGACATCTTGGCGGTTGGTGATGCACGGCCCGGCACGTATGATCCTTGACATTTATCCGCAGATTAGAAACCTATGTCCCTGATAGTTCTACTGCTTCTGCCTTTCATCGGCAGCTGTCTGGCGGCGCTCTTGCCGCACAATGCACGCAATAGTGAATCCTTTCTGGCTGGCCTGATTGCCCTCATCGGCGCAATCCAGGTGGCGTTCTGGTACCCGCAGATCGCCCATGGCGGGGTCATTCGCGAGGAGTTCTTCTGGCTGCCCAGCCTGGGACTGAACTTCGTGTTGCGCCTGGACGGTTTCGCCTGGTTGTTCTCGATGCTGGTATTGGGTATCGGCGCGCTGGTGTCGTTGTACGCTCGCTATTACATGTCGCCCGATGACCCGGTGCCGCGATTCTTCTCGTTCTTCCTCGCCTTCATGGGTGCCATGCTCGGGCTGGTAATGTCCGGCAACCTGATCCAGATCGTGTTCTTCTGGGAGTTGACCAGCGTCTTTTCATTTCTGTTGATCGGCTACTGGCACCACCGCGCCGATGCCAGGCGCGGCGCTTACATGGCGCTGATGGTCACCGGCGCTGGCGGTCTGGCGCTGCTGGTCGGAATGATGCTGCTGGGGCATGTGGTCGGCAGCTACGATCTGGATCGGGTGCTGGCCTCGGGCGATGCGATCCGCGCCCATGCGTTGTACCCGGTACTGTTGACCTTGATCCTGATCGGCGCGCTGAGCAAAAGCGCGCAATTCCCTTTCCACTTCTGGCTGCCCCACGCCATGGCCGCGCCGACGCCAGTGTCGGCGTATCTGCACTCGGCGACCATGGTCAAGGCCGGGGTATTTCTGCTGGCACGGCTGTGGCCGGCGTTGTCCGGAAGCGAACAATGGTTCTGGATCGTCGGTGGTGCCGGGGCTTGTACGTTGGTGCTTGGCGCCTACTCGGCGATCTTTCAGACCGACCTCAAGGGCCTGCTCGCCTATTCCACCATTAGCCATCTGGGCCTGATCACCTTGCTGTTGGGCCTCAACAGCCCGCTCGCCGCAGTCGCGGCCGTCTTCCACATCCTCAACCACGCTACGTTCAAGGCCTCGCTGTTCATGGCGGCGGGGATCATCGATCACGAAAGCGGCACCCGCGACATTCGCAAGCTCAGCGGCCTGATAAGACTCATGCCCTATACCGCGACGCTTGCGATGGTCGCCAGCGCGGCCATGGCGGGCGTGCCACTGCTCAACGGCTTTCTGTCCAAGGAAATGTTCTTCGCCGAAACGGTGTTCATCACCTCGACCGCCTGGGTAGAAGCCGCGCTGCCGGTGATCGCCACCATTGCCGGAACTTTCAGTGTCGCGTACTCCCTGCGCTTCACGGTGGACGTGTTCTTCGGCCCGAAAGCCACCGACCTGCCGCACACACCCCATGAACCGCCGCGCTGGATGCGCGTGCCGGTGGAGTTGCTGGTGCTGGCCTGCCTGATCGTCGGCATCTTCCCCGCGCTGTCGGTGGGCCCGCTGCTGGCCGCTGCCGCACAGCCTGTCGTCGGCGGAACCTTGCCCGAGTACAGCCTGGCGATCTGGCACGGCTGGAACGCGCCGATGATCATGAGCCTGATTGCCATGGGCGCGGGGATCATCCTTTATCTGCTGCTGCGTCCGCGTTTCAAGCGCAATCGTTTCGCAGGCCCGCCGCTGATCGGGCGCCTCAACGGCAAGCGCCTGTTCGAGCGCGTGCTGGTGACCAAGTTGCGTGTCGCGCGCGGCCTGGAGGGCCTGCTGACCACACGCCGCTTGCAGGCTCAGCTGTTTCTGATGGTGTTCGTGGCGCTGATCGCAGGCTTCGTGCCGATGTACGACAGTGGCCTGACTTGGGGCCACCGGCCGAAGATTCCGGGCTCCGGGGTATTCGTCATGCTCTGGTTGATCGCCATCGCCTGCGCCCTCGGGGCTGCATGGCAGGCCAAGTACCACCGATTGGCCGCCGTGACCATGGTCGGCGTCTGTGGATTGATGACCTGTGTGACCTTCGTCTGGTTCTCCGCGCCGGATCTGGCCTTGACCCAATTGGCGGTGGAAGTGGTCACCACCGTGCTGATCCTGCTGGGGTTGCGCTGGCTACCCCGGCGTAACGAAAACGTCGCCCCGCCAACCCGCTCGCGCAATCGCGCCAGGGCCCGCCGGGTGCGCGACTTCATCCTTGCCGTCGCGGTCGGCGGTGGCATGGCGCTGCTGTCTTATGCGATGTTGACGCGTCCCACGCCGAATGCGATCTCGGAGTTCTATCTGAGCCGCGCCTTGAGCCAGGGTGGTGGCACTAACGCAGTCAACGTGATGCTGGTGGATTTCCGTGGCTTCGACACGTTCGGCGAAATCACCGTGCTAGCGGTGGTGGCGCTGACCGTTTTCGCGCTGCTGCGTCGTTTCCGTCCGCCGAAGGAAAGCATCGCCCTGCCCGCCCAGCAACGTCTGCTGGCGCGGGATGTGGTCACCGATCTGGTCAACCCGCGCCACGCGACCGATACCGCGCTGGGCTTCATGATGGTGCCCGCTGTGCTGGTGCGCTTGCTGCTGCCGGTGGCGTTCGTGGTTTCGATGTATCTGTTCATGCGCGGTCACAATCAGCCAGGCGGCGGTTTTGTCGCGGGGCTGGTGATGTCGGTGGCGTTCATCCTGCAGTACATGGTCGCCGGCACGCAGTGGGTCGAGGCGCACATGAGCCTGCGCCCGCTGCGCTGGATGGGTACCGGCCTGTTCTTCGCCCTGGCGACGGGGCTCGGTTCAATGCCGCTGGGATATCCGTTCATGACCACCCACACCGCACACCTGCACCTGCCATTGCTGGGTGACATGCACATCGCCAGCGCGCTGTTCTTCGACATCGGCGTGTACGCGGTGGTGGTCGGTTCGACGCTCCTGATCCTCACCGCGCTGGCCCACCAATCGGTGCGCAGCCATCGCCCGACCTCGCTGCCGCAGCCGATCGAGCCCACCCCGCCGGCCACGCCGACAAGCCCTGCCATCTCACAAGGAGCCATCTGATGGAAGAAGTCATCGCCATTGCCATTGGCGTGCTCGCCGCGTCCGGCGTGTGGCTGATCCTGCGCCCCCGGACCTTCCAGGTGGTCATGGGGCTGTGTCTGCTGTCCTACGGCGTCAACCTGTTCATCTTCAGCATGGGCAGCCTGTTCATCGGCAAGGAGCCGATCATCAAGGATGGCGTGCCGCAGGACCTGCTCAACTACACCGATCCCCTGCCCCAGGCGCTGGTGCTTACGGCCATCGTCATCAGCTTCGCCATGACCGCGCTGTTTCTAGTGGTCCTGCTCGCCTCCCGTGGCCTGACCGGCAACGACCATGTGGACGGTCGGGAGAGCAGTGAATGAGTCTGATGAATCAACTGATCATCGCGCCGATCCTGTTGCCGGTGCTGACTGCGGCATTGATGCTCTGGCTGGGCGAAAAACATCGTCCACTCAAAGCGCGGATCAATCTGTTGTCCACCGCGCTCGGCCTGGGCATCGCCATCACCCTGATGGTGTGGGTACAGCAGGCCGGCACCACCGGTTCCATCGGCGTGTACCTGCCGGGCAACTGGGAGTCGCCGTTCGGCATCGTGCTGGTGGTCGATCACCTGTCGGCATTGATGCTGGTGCTCACGGGAATCGTCGCGTTCTGCGCGCTGTTGTTCGCCACGGCGCGCTGGGATCGGGCCGGTGCGAGTTTTCACGCGTTATTTCAGATCCAGTTGATGGGCCTGTACGGCGCGTTTCTGACTGCCGATCTGTTCAACCTGTTCGTGTTCTTCGAGGTCTTACTCGCCGCGTCTTACGGCCTGATGCTGCACGGTTCGGGGCGCGCCCGGGTCTCGACGGGGCTGCATTACATCACTATCAACCTGCTGGCTTCGTCGCTGTTTCTGATTGGCGCAGCGCTGATTTATGGCGTTACCGGGACGTTGAACCTGGCGGATCTGGCAGTGAAGATTCCGCAGGTGTCCGAGGCTGATCTGGGGCTGTTGCATGCGGGCGCGGCGATTCTGGCGGTCGCGTTTCTGGCCAAGGCCGGAATGTGGCCGCTGAACTTCTGGCTGGTGCCGGCCTACTCCGCAGCCAGCGCCCCGGTCGCAGCGCTGTTCGCGTTGATGACCAAGGTCGGCGCCTACACCTTGCTGCGCTTGTGGACGCTGTTGTTCTCCGGTCAGGCGGGGGCCTCGGCGTTCTTCGGCGGCGAATGGCTGATCTGGGGCGGCATGGTGACCCTGGCCGTGGCGGCGATTTCCATTGTTGCGGCCCAGCGACTGGAGCGTATGGCCAGCCTGAGCATTCTGGTATCGGCGGGCATTCTGTTGTCGGCCATCGGTTTCGGCCAACCGAGCCTGACTGCGGGCGCGCTGTTCTATCTGGTCAGCTCGACCCTGGCCCTGAGCGCATTGTTTCTGCTGGCTGAACTCATCGAACGTTCGCGCTCGGCCAATGAAATCCCGCTGGAAGACGACGCCGATCAATTGCCCAAAGCGATGGAGTCACTGCATCCGCTGCCGGGTACCAACCTCGACGACGAACAGAAGGCTCTGGTCGGTCAGGTGATTCCGTGGGCCATGGCATTTCTGGGCCTGAGTTTCATCGCTTGCGCGCTACTGATCATCGGCATGCCGCCATTGTCGGGCTTTCTCGGCAAGCTGACGTTGATCAGCGCCCTGCTCAATCCGTTGGGTCTGGATGGGGCGAAAGACGAAGCCATTCGCGCCGACAGCTGGACCCTGGTGACACTGTTGATCGTTTCGGGGCTGGCCTCGCTGTTCGCCTTCGTGCGCGTGGGTATCAAGCGTTTCTGGACGGCGCAGGATCGTCCTTCGCCAGCGCTGCGTCGCAACGAATGCATTCCCATCGCGCTATTGCTGGGCGCCTGCATCGTCCTCACCTTCAAGGCTCAGGGTTTGCTGCATTACACCCAAGACACCGCCCAAGCCCTGCATGATCCGCAGCAATATGTGCTGTCGGTCATGGCAGCCCGACCCGTGCCCTCGCCGAGTACCGCAGCCGCCGAGGTGCAGCCATGAAGCGTCTGTTCCCTGCGCCATTGTTGTCGCTGTCGTTGTGGGCCTTGTGGTTGCTGCTGAACCTGTCGTTGAGCGCGGGCAATCTGATCCTCGGCGCGTTGCTGGGCTTGCTTGCGCCGATCATCTTTGCCCCGTTGCGCCCGCTGCCGGCCCGGATTCGCAGGCCGGGGGTGGCGGTGAAACTGTTTTTCCTGGTGGGACGTGACGTCTTGGTTTCGAACCTGGCAGTGGCCTGGGGCGTGTTGCGCGCAGGTCACAAGCCGCCGCGTTCTACCTTCGTCAAGCTGCCGCTGGATCTGCATGACGCCCACGGTCTGGCGGCGCTGGCAATGATTTGCACCGTGGTTCCGGGCACCGTCTGGTCGGAACTGGCGCTGGATCGCAGCGTGCTGTTGCTGCACGTGTTCGATCTGGACGACGAGGCGCAGTTCATCGAGCACTTCAAGACCACCTACGAACGTCCGCTGATGGAGATCTTCCAATGAGCCCGCTGCTCGCCAACGCGATCCTGCTCAGCCTGTCGCTGTTCACCGTCGCGATGATTCTGACCCTGATCCGCCTGTTCAAAGGCCCGTCGGCGCAGGATCGGGTTCTGGCACTGGATTATTTGTACATCCTGGCGATGCTGATGATGCTGGTACTAGGGATCCGTTATGCCAGTGACACGTACTTCGAGGCGGCGCTGTTGATCGCGCTGTTCGGCTTCGTCGGCTCGTTCGCCCTGGCCAAATTCCTGCTGCGCGGCGAGGTAATCGAATGAATTCGCTGCATGTTTTGCCATTCTTGGCCGAGGTGCTGACGGCGGTGCTGTTGGTCTTGAGCAGCCTGTTCGCCTTGACCGGCGCCCTTGGACTGTTGCGCATGAAAGATTTCTTCCAGCGCATGCACCCGCCTGCCTTGGCCTCGACGATTGGCGCGTGGTGCGTGGCACTGGCATCGATTGTGTATTTCTCGGCGTTGAAGGAAGGGCCTGTGTTGCACGCGTGGCTGATCCCGATTCTGTTGGCGATCACGGTGCCAGTGACGACGTTGTTGCTGGCGCGCACGGGGTTGTTTCGCAAGCGGATGGCGGGAGATGCCGATGTGCCGCCGGAGGTTTCCGAGGGACGGCATGAGGGGAAGTAATTGTGGTGCTTTTGGCGGGAATACGTCCTGACGTCCGGATATTTCGCCTGCGTCGAGTTATCTGGAAAAGCCGGAATGCCGGACCCGATCCACTGTAGGAACCGGCTTGCTGGTGAACCCGTTGTGTCAGGTGGCCTATCCGCAATGGACCCACCGCATTCGCCAGCGAGCCGGCTCCTACAAGTTTTGCGGGGTATCGGAAATGAGCGATCCACACATCACTGTGGGAGCGAATTCATTCGCGAGAGGGCAGTACAGACGACACAGCTTTATCATCTGGAAATCTTTCGCGAATGAATTCGCTCCCACATGAGGAGGTGTGTTTGCCGCAAAAGAAGGTGCTCGCCCTCAAAGTCGCGAGTCGCTGGGCCTTTGATCTTGCTCTTCGTGCGCGATAATCCAGACACCGACAAACGCGACTGGGGTGCAGGTCGAACGCAGGCAATGCGCAGTAGGCCGAGCGGCATGGATGCCCTGGCGCCGCCCGCCCAGTGCCAATTTGTCACACCCCGCTCATCGCCTCACTTCTGCTACATTTCTGCGCCATGAAACTGGCCCGCTCAGACCGACACTTGATCGCATGGATGCTGTATTGCTGCGTCCTGTTCAACGTGTTCGCCTGCAGCATCGGTCATGGCCAGATGGTCGGGATGCAGCTCAACGGTATCGGCGGAGAGTTCTGCTCCACCGACGGCCGTGCGCTGGCGGTCGATCAGTTCAAGCCCGGCGAACAGAAACTGCCAACGCTGTCGGCGGCCTTTGGTTGCCCGCTCTGCTCCACCGGCGGGATGGGGCCAACCCTGAATTCCAGCCTGACCCTTGCCATTCTCCCCGAACAACACAGCCCGCCGCCTGCGGTGGTGGCTTCCTATGAAATCCCTTCGGCCTTTCACTGGCCCACGGCCAATCCCCGCGCCCCGCCTGTTTTCCTGATCTGACTTCAGCCCCTAAACGACCCCGTCTTACAGACGCTGCCCGGTGGTGGCCGTCTGTTTTCTATTCGTTGTCTGCCTTGACGTCTTCGCGAGCACGCTCGCTCCCACAGCCTGGGCGAGGTTCGCTTCCGTGGAAGCACGCTTGCTTGCGAAGACGCCAGGACAGACATCGGAAAGGACAGGGTTCGCTCGAACTCATTTCAGGTTCTCACCATGAAACGTATCCCCCTGCTCGCCGGTTTTATCGGCGCCCTCACCCCTGTCGTCCACGCCCAATCCACCATCGACCTGGCGCCCGTCACGGTCACCGGTGACGAACAGCCCACTTCAGGCCTTGATCTGGAACAACAAGCCGCCAGCGCCACCCACCTGGGTTTGAGCCTGCGCCAGACACCCGCCTCTGTCGCCGTCGCCAGCCGCTCGGACATCGAACGTCACGGCGCGCAGAATTTTCAGGACGCCGCGAATGCCCTGCCCGGCGTCAACGCCAGCGCGCCGCCAGGGTTTGGCGGGTTCATCTCGTATCGAGGATTCACCAGCAGTCAGGTCACGCAGATGTTTAACGGCATCAACGTCGCCACCGGTCTGGCCCGGCCGGTCAATAGCTGGATCTACGATCGGGTCGAGTTGCTGGGTGGGCCGTCTTCGCTGATGAACGGAGCAGGCTCGGTGGGCGGCTCGCTGAACTACGTCACCAAACTGGCGGACCGCGATGAACTGGCGGCCGAGGGACGCATCAGCTACGGCAGTTACGACACCACGCAAACGGCCTTCGGCCTGAACCATCGGCTGAGCGATCCGACCTCTGACATCCAGCACTACGCCAGGCTCGATGTCAGCCACACCACCAGCAACGGCTACATCGATCGTCAGGAAAACGATGCCTGGAACGTGGCCTTTTCCCTGCTCAGCGACCTCACGCCTGACCTGTCCCACACCCTGGCGCTGGAATATCAGGATGAACACGAGGACAGCCCGTATTGGGGCACACCGGTGCTGAACCCGAAGGTCGGTGAATTGAAAATCGATAAGCACGACCGCTTGCGTAACTACAACGTCGACGATGGGCTATACGAACAACGGACGCGCTGGGTGCGCTCGATCATCGATTACCGCATCGACGATGCCACCACCCTGCGTAACACCCTGTATCACCTGGACAGCCAGCGCGACTACCGCAATCTGGAGACCTATCAGTACAACGCCGACAACAGCGCCATCAACCGCTCGACGGCCTATCTGGTGCGTCACGAAGGCACTCAGGGCGGCGATCAGTTCGAGCTGCGCCACGAGAGCAGCCTGCTGGGTATGGCCACAACCTGGGCGGGGGGCTTCGAATACAAGGTCAACAGCACCACCAATAACCCGTGGAATGTGCCGGCCAACAACAGCGTGGACCCGAACCATTTCGACCCCGGTCACTTCTACGATTTGCCGGGCACGCGGCAGGGTTTCGACAAGGACAAGACCAACGAGGTGACGACCAAGGCGGTGTTCGTGGAGAACCACCTGGCGTTCAATGATCAGTGGTCGCTGGTGACCGGCCTGCGTTACGAAGACATCGATCTGGACGTGACCAATCATCGTGAGGTGACCGCCAGCAACCCGCGCCATCTGCGTCGCGACTGGCAACCGGTCACTGGCCGCGCCGGGGTGATCTGGCAGTTTCTGCCAACGGCCAACGTCTATCTGCAGTACAGCACCGCTGCCGAACAACCGAGCGGTACACAGAACTTCGACGTTTCCACCGGCAAGCAATGGGAAATCGGCAGCAAGCTCGACTACCTGCAAGGCCGCGGTTCGGCGACCCTCGCCGCCTACACGATCGAGCGCAAGGATTTCGCCATTACCGACCCGCAGGATCCGACCAACAGCATTCCGGTGGGCCAGCAATCGTCGCGGGGTGTCGAACTGGCAAGCTCGCTGCGCATCACCCCCAAGCTGCTGCTGGAAGGCAATGTCGCCTGGGTCGACGCGCAATACGACGAGTTCAGCGAGAAAAACGCCGCCGGGGTGGTGGTCTCGCGAAAGGGCAACATGCCGACCAACGTGCCGGATCGCGTCGGCAATCTATGGCTGACCTACGACTTCACGCCTAACTGGCAGGGCGGCGTGGACGCTCGCTATGTGGCGTCGGTCTACGCGGATAACGCTAATACCCAAACGGTGCCGTCCTACACGCTGTATGGCAGTTTCCTGACCTTTAAATTCGACCCACACACATCGATCACCGCGCGGGTGCGCAACCTTACTGACAAGGTGTATGCGCGATTCGCCCATGTGTCACCGGCGTACTACCTGGGTGAGCCGCGAACCTTTGAACTGGCGGTGCAAACGCGTTTCTGAAACAGTGGCGCGTGTCGAGGCTGGCAACTTATTCGCTGGCCTTGAACACCAGTTCACCCTTGCGCCATTTGGCGGCCTTGGCGGTTGCGACCTTGAGGATCTTGCTCAGCCCCAGCTGAATCTGCTCGTGGGCGGCAAAGACCATGAACACGCTGTGCGACTCCTTGAACACGATGCCGTGACCTTCGGGCACATCGACGAACGCGTATTCGCCCAGGCCGTAGATGGTCATCTTGATGTCGCGAAAGCGGATCTCGAACTTGCCGCCTTCGCGGCTGGGCAAGACGGCGGCGCGAAAATGATCGCCGACTTTCAGTTCCAGACGGGGTTTGTCATCGACCACCAGCGCGGTTTCGGTGTCGATTTCGGACATATAGATGCCTTCGGGGGACTGCTCGATGACATAGACGAAACGTGCCTGGAACTGCTTTACCAACTTCGCGCGCAAATCTCCGAGCACGAATAACGCATGGGTATCCAGATTACTTACTGCCAATGTACAAACTCCCAACCTGATATGAACTCGCCCGGCAAGAGGCCAGGCAAGGAAAAGACAAGACAATGAAAACAGTGCGTCGCGGGTGCCGGACGCTGGCACGAAGGTGGATTCTACCGGCTGAGAGTCTATACGGGATATATACCTTTCGTCCGTAATGTAGCTGTTTTTGTACAACAACCCTCCTGATGGCCTGTGTCCAATCGGCTGCAAGAGCCGGACGACGAGGGCTGAATCGTTAAGGCAAATGCTTAGAACTCTTGCCCGCTCCGCGCACTCAGATGAATGACTGACAACACCAATCGGGGCTGCGGCCCGCCCGGGAGACATCATGGACCTCACACCACCGACGCTTGAAAAATTGTTCGAACAACTGGGCCTGGATGCCGATCAGGCCAGCATCGACCGCTTCGTCAGCGAACATCAACTGCCCGATGACGTGAAGCTGATCGATGCCCAATTCTGGACACCGCAGCAAGCGCGCTTTCTGAAGGAAGAGCTGCGGGACGATGCCGATTGGGCACCCGTAGTAGACGAACTTAATACACTGCTGCATCCGCAAAAATAGCTCGAATCGCTTGACGTGCGAGCGGCCACGCTCAGGTCGCCTGCACGCCTGCGAAAAACTTCACGGCCGGTAACCTGGCCGGGACAGATTAGGAAACCGCTGCCGGCCCTCAGCGGCGGGCGCATGCACGAACAGGCTGTCCACCAACGCTCCACGTCGACCCAGCGTGGCGTTCCAGTGGGCGGAACAGTGGATGTAGCGTCGATACAATAGCTGCAATTCCTCCGGCGACAACTCCTCGCCCTGCCCGCGCGCGTAGGCCATCAGCTTCACTGCGATGCCTCGCAATTCCGGAGGAAGGCTCAGGTCGGCACGATCCGGTATCGGCCTGAACGGTACGCCTTCATCGCACGCCAGCCCGTGCATCACCCGCAGATACACCCGCGACAAGTGACCGAACACCCGTCGTTGAAGCTTAACGCTCGCCACGACAGTCTTCATTCCACGGCCGCGCTGCCCCAACCGTTCGAAACACTCGACGCTGATCGAGGCTGTGTCATCCTTGG
Source organism: Pseudomonas sp. (assembly GCF_050739935.1). Lineage (GTDB taxonomy): Bacteria > Pseudomonadota > Gammaproteobacteria > Pseudomonadales > Pseudomonadaceae > Aquipseudomonas. Next base: position 11,269 of record NZ_JBOICF010000046.1, read on the forward strand.
GATCGATCCAGCGCTGGGCGTCCAGGCAACCCATTTCGGCATGAGTCTGCAGCCAGGCATCGGTGGCATCGAACGGGGTGCCGGCGCTGACCAGACTGCGCCGGGGCCGGGTCAGCGACACCGTTTCCACAGTTTGCGGTTGATAGCCTCCGCCGATATCCGAGTGGCTGCCAGGTACCACGATTTCTCGCGGCCAGTCCGGTGCCACGCTGTTGAGCGCGAAATTGCGTCGGTACTCATCAGCCGCCACCAGATGCAGCACCTGCTGCGCACACCCCGGAGGCAGGAACAGATTGACCCGCGCGTTAGTGGCGTCGCGGACGTTGCCAAGGTCGGAGATGCCCCCGACCGCCGCAACCGTGTCAAACAGGCCGATGACCTTCAGACGCACACTTCCGGCGCCCCAGGAAAAGTCCGTCGACAAAGGCAGTTTGCGAGGGTCGAGTACGGGGCCGAGCAACCCCCGCGACTGTTTGAGCACTTCATTGGCCAGATGGCGGGCCGCTGCAGCGCCGCGACTGAAACCGAACAGATCAAATTCCAGACCGGCGATGACGCAGCCCGGATTGTGAATTTCAAATGCACTTAGAAAAACGCTTATCTTTTTCACGCTGCTGGCAACTTTGGCGACAACACCGGTATAGCCGCGGCCAAACCCTTGCCCCGAGACGCGTGAATCCCGCCCTCCAGAAGTAGTGCCAATACCGCCGACATAAATGGATTCATAAACCCCGAGTCCGGAGCCTTCATTTAGTGCCTGGGGTTGATGTTTATAAAGGTCGGCCAGTCTTGCGATATTGGTCAGATCATTGCTGTAACTACTGGACGGATCGCAATGGCGACCCCCGCACTCCTTGATATGCGCACCGTTATAGATTTCTGCCATTGCCTGACAGTCGGCACCGATCTGGCTGTTGATACGGTTGTTGCCCGTGCCGTCGAAGAACACACCGATTCGCACAACGACCCGCAGTTTGCCGGCTGCGCCACGTGACCCTGTACCTGAGTGTAGTGCTGTCATATATAAACCACCTGTGAATACCAATCAAAATCCGAACAATCTTTTTACATATTCGGACATATAACTCACAGAATGCTCTTACATATAGAATCGTCAAGGCACGGAAATCAACTTCGGAAACTTCCCACTTAACTATCGGACTATTTAAAATTTTATTTCCAGACTTCCCACAGCATTAGCGGCACAAACTTACAGGCAACAAAAATACATATACGGAAAGAGAATTTGCAAACAGCGGAAAAATATTACTTCGCCATTTTTCTTGTGAGCACAACTAAGCGAGACCTTGAGCCTGTCCAGGCCTCGCTTGCCGATAATCAGGATCAGCGGGAACCGTTGGCACCCTCCGGTTTGTAACCCAGGCGCAACCCTCCCCAATGTCGGCCCTTGACCATGATCGGCACCGACAAATCGTGCATCAGCTCGCCGGTATCTCGGGTGTAGGTTTGCAACAGCACCGGCTGTTGGTGGCTGCCGCACCGAATTCCGGTGCGATCGTCGAACTTGCGCTTGGTACGGTTCTGTACGGTATCGACAGCAGCGTCGCCAGTCAGCGGCTTGCTGAACGCTTGATTGTGGGTCGGCACGTAACCCTGCTGCGTGCAGGCAATGGCGAATACCAGGCCTTCATGGCGGGGTAGCAGCGGCTCCTGGATGGCTGGCAGAACCTGATCGGTGTAGCGGTCGAAGCGGGTCTGGTACTTGGCCGGCGAGCTGTTGGCGACCGGCTGATAGTGGCGGTCGAACAGATCGTCGAGACTGACGCGGCGCTGGTCGATGTCCTCCTCGAACTTGCGCGCAATCTGGCTCGCCCCTTCACGCGCCAGGTCGTAGATGCGCTGGTGATAGTCATCCAGGCCAACCTCGGCCAGCCGCTCACTGATGGTTTCGGCCTGCCCCTCCATTTGCACGGCGGATTTGGCCAATTGGCGGGTCTGGTCATCGCTGATGGCCAGATCGCTGCGCATCTGCTCGACCGCCACGAACAGGCTGCTCAACTGAGCCTGGTTGGTCTCGGCGCCCAAGGCGATCTCGTTGACTTGCCCTTCCACCCCAGCGGCCAGTTTCGCGATACTCGCCAGTTGACGGCCAGTCGTTTCCACCTGCTCGACGCCGTCGTTCAGATCTCCGGACAACTGACGGATCTGTTCAACCACTTGAGCGGTGCGCTGCTGAATGTCGGCGACCATCTGTCCGACTTCGCCAGTGGCCGTTGCCGTTCGCCCCGCCAGCCCGCGCACTTCATCGGCGACTACCGCGAAACCGCGCCCGTGCTCACCGGCCCGCGCCGCCTCGATAGCCGCGTTGAGCGCCAACAGGTTGGTCTGGCTGGCGATCGACTGGATGACGGAAGTGACCCGCTGAATGTCTTCGCTGCGTTGGCTGAGGGCTTCGATCAACTGTCGGCTGCTGTCGGCGCGTTGGCTGAGCTGATGCATCAGGGTAATGGAGTCATTGAGCACGTTCATGCCAGCGTCACTGCTCTGCCGGACTTCGCTGGCCGCGCTCAAGGCTTGCTGACTTAGCGAGGAGGTCGCCCGCTCGGTGGTGATCATCACATCGGCGCTGCTGACGATCTGCTCGGCGGCATCGACCTGGGATTGCAGTTTGCTCGCCAGTTGCTGAACCGAAAATGCCACGGCCGCGGCAGACAATGCGTTGTGGCTGGTGCTGCGAGACAGGTCGCGAGTCAGCCGTTCGAGAGCGTCGTCCTGCATGTCCGCAGGCGCGGGCAACGTACGGGGAACCAGAACGCGGGGCAGCCACAGGATCAGCAGGCCCACCGGCAGGCAGGCATACACCGACACATCGCCCCAAGCCAGGGTCGCCAACAGCAGGCATAACGCGACACTCTGCAGCGTGGGCGTCAGCCAGCGCCTGGTTGCGACGGGAGGCCTGACGGCCGACGATTGCAATTGCGGGGAAAGCGTCCCTGTGTAACTTTCATCAGCAGCCATATCCTTGACCCACCCTGCTTATCATTATTGAAAGCATTAAACGTCAGATAGCGGCCATGCGCCATGAGCCGTTGGTGGTAGGCGGTCGGATTTATGGTAATCACGGAGTTCAAGGTGTTGCCCTGACCAGTACCCGGACTCTTGCCCGGACAAAAGAGCAGACGATAAAAGGCCCGACTGCCCATGAAGGGCAGTCGGGCCATGCAGTCATACCAGCCGGATCAGGCTTGACGCTGGTGGCGGTCGATCTGTTCGTGGCGTTCCTGGGCTTCGATGCAGTATTTGGTGGTCGGGCTGATCAGCAGACGCTTCAGGCCGATAGGCTCACCACTGTCATCGCACCAGCCAAAAGTGTCTTCGGCGATACGGGTCAGCGCCATTTCCAGCTGTGGCAGCATGCGCTGGTCGCGGTCGATCACATTGACCAGCCAGTGACGCTCTTCTTCGACGGAAGCGGCATCAGCGGGATCAGCCGGGGTGTCCAGGCTTTCGATAGCGATACGGCTCTGCTCGATGCGCTCGTGGATTTCCACTTTCATGGCTTGCAGCAGCTCGATGAAGAAAGCGTGTTGCTCCGCGTTCATGTAGTCATCGGCCGGCATCGCCAGCAACTTTTCCTTGGTCATTGATTTCTCTATAAAAAACGTGCATTAAGGCGAATCAAGGGAGCGCCTTGGTCCAGCTGTCACAGCCGCCGTAGTCTCCAAGCGCCACTGGCACTCAATTTACGAGGGGCGGCAGTCTAAGGCCGGGTTTCGTACTCGGCAACATAATTGAACAAGATTCGCTCAACAAGCCCCCAAATCCCCGCTGGCGTTGAGGGGAACCGATGTTTCAATTCATTGCCAGCGTGCCAGTACATCCCTGTAGCAGTCCGGTTTGCCGGCGCCGGCGATCTTGAAAACGCCACCGCTGGCAAACCGGACTGCTATAGGGTCAGCCACAAAATCGTGATGGTCTCTGACCGGCCATATTCACTTCGGTTCAAACCGCCATAAAACAAAAAAGGGCCTGAACCAGGCCCCTTTCTACAATTCATCAAACCCTCAGCGCTTGAGCTTGCGCTTGTTGCGGTATTGGTCGATGACCACCGCGACTACGATAATCAGCCCTTTGATGATGTCTTGTACATAGGCATCGACACCGACGAAGGTAAATCCGCTGGCCATCACCCCGAGAATCAGCGCGCCGATCACGGTCCCGGTGATGCGCCCGACGCCCCCGGACAGACTCGTGCCGCCGATCACCGCTGCGGCGATCGCGTCCAGCTCGTAGGAAACCCCCATCCCTGCCTGCCCCGTGGCAGCCCGCGCCGAAGCCACCACGCCGGCCAGCCCAGCCAGCAGGCCTGCGATGCTGTAGACGATCACAAGATGCCGCTTGACGTTGATCCCGGAGGTGCGCGCCGCCTGCATGTTGCCGCCGATGGCGTAGGTGTACTTGCCGTATTTGGTGTAGCGCAGGGCGATGTGGAAGATCACCGCCACCACCAGAAAGATGATCACCGGCATCGCACCTTGGCCTATGGCGGTGTAGGAATCATTGAGCATGCTCACTGGCTGACCGCCGGTATAGAAGCGCGCCAGGCCACGCGCCGACACCATCATGCCAAGGGTGGCGATGAACGGTGGAATCCCGGTAATGGCGATGATGCTGCCGTTGATCGCCCCTGCCAGCAGTCCGACCCCGAGTCCCGCAGCAATGGGTATCCACACCGGCAGGTCGGTCAGCGAGGGGAACACGGCGCGGGTGTAGTCGGACGATTGCGCAAGGCTCGCCGCGATCATCGCCGTGAGCGCCAGGACCGAGCCCGATGACAAGTCGATACCGGTGGTGATGATCACCTGGGTCACGCCGATGGCGATCATGCCGATGATCGATACCTGCAGAATCATCAGCACCAGACGCTGGGAGTTCATCAGAAAGCTCTGATCACGCACGACCCAGCCGAACACCTCGAAGATCAGGCCGATGCCGATCAGCACCAGAAAGATGCTCAGTTCGGTGGGCATCCGGCGTTTGTGTCTGGTCGGCGCCAGGGCGGGCTTGTTTTCCAGTATCGCGTTCATCTTCATACGTGCCTCTTGTTCTTGTTCGGCCCTTGATGGGTCACTGGCAAGTTGGCCATCAGTGAATCGAATTCCCCGAAGCCAAGTGCATCACCCGCTCCTGAGTTGCGTCGGCACGGTCCAGCGTGCCCATCATTTCGCCTTCGTGCATGACCATCACGCGATCGCTCATGCCCAGCACTTCCGGCAGTTCCGAAGAAATCATGATCACCGCCATGCCTTCGCTGGCGAGCAGGGAAATCAGCCGATAGATCTCGGCCTTGGCGCCGACGTCTATGCCGCGGGTCGGCTCATCGAGGATCAGCACCCGGGGATTGGTCATCAACCAGCGCGCGAGCAAGGCTTTCTGCTGGTTGCCGCCGGACAACGTATCGATGCACTGTTCCAGCGACGGCGTCTTGACCCGCAGCTTTTTGCACATGTCTTCGCACAACGTGCGCAGCGCTTTCTGATGCACGAAGCCGTTGCCGACGTAATGCGGCAGCACGGCCATCTCCATGTTTTCCAAGACCGAAAGGCAGGGAAACAAGCCACTAAGCTTGCGGTCTTCGGTCAACAGGGCGAAGCCTTTCTCTATGGCGAAATGCGGATCGCTAACCTTGATCGGCGCGCCATCGAGTTGAATTTCACCCCGGGTGCAAGGGGTGATGCCGAAGATGGTTTCGGCGACGTTGGTGCGCCCCGAGCCCATCAATCCGGCGATGCCCAGCACTTCACCGGCATGCAGATCGAAGGAAACGCCTTCGAAGACGCCATCGAGCGACAGGTCGCGCACCGACAGCAGCAGCTTGCCGATGGGCGTGTCTCGTTCGGGAAACAATTGAGTCAGCTCGCGGCCAACCATCATCGAGATCAGGCTATCGCCGTTCATGCTGTCGGCCCGTTGCAGGCCGATATAGGCGCCGTCGCGAAACACCGCGACTTCGTCGGCGATGGCGAACACTTCATTCATTTTGTGGGTGATGTAGATGATGCCCTTACCCTGCGCGCGCAGGTCGGCAATGATCGAAAACAGGTGCGCCACTTCCTTCTCGGTAATGGCCGACGTCGGCTCGTCCATGATCAGCACGTCCGAGTCGTAGGACACCGCCTTGGCAATCTCGACCATTTGCCGCTCGGCGATGCTCAGGTTGCCGACCTGTTCTTCGGGATCGAGGTTGATACGCAGCCGCTCCAGCAGCTCGGAGGTGCAGCGGTGCATGGCGCGGTGATCGACCATGTGCAGGCCGTTGAGCTGCTCACGGCCGATCCAGATGTTCTCGGCGATGCTCATGTGCGGCATCAGGTTGAGTTCCTGGTGAATCATCGCGATGCCTGACTGCAGCGCCGCCAGTGGTGTGTCGAACACCACTGGCTTGCCACGCAGACGAATCTCGCCAGCGTCGGGCTGGTAGATCCCGGCGATGATTTTCATCAGAGTGGACTTGCCCGCGCCGTTCTCACCCATCAGTGCCAGCACGCTGCCGGGCCGCACGCGCAGCTCCACGTTATCCAGCGCCACCACGCCAGGGAAACCTTTGCTGATGTTGCTGATTTCCAGCAGGTAAGGATGCTCGGCAGCGGACGCAGCGACATCAGGCGTTACGTCGGGGATGGCGGCAATCGAGCCAGTAGCGGAAGCGAACATGGTCACAGGCTCCTCAAGTGACATCGGTGGCAGAGGGTCGGTAGCACCGCCCTCCGCGTCCGGTCAGTTGTCGTGATGTGAACGTTATTTGAAGGTATTGACGTTTTCCGGAGTGATCAGCTTGAAAGGGATCACGATGGCCTGCTGCGGTAACGCTTCCTTCTTCGCCAGCTTCACGGCCGCATCGATGGAACCCTCGCCCTGGCCTTTGGCGTCCTGGAATACCGAGACCGTCAACTGGCCCTTCTGCACTGCGCTCAAACCGTCTGGCGTACCGTCCACGCCCGCAACCAGCACGTCGCCCTGTTTTTTGCCAGCCTGTTTCAAGGCCATGGCAGCGCCGATGGCCATCTCGTCGTTGTTGGAAACCACCGCGCTGAAATCGCGGCCTTGAGTCAGCCAGTTATTGGTGATGTCCATGCCTTTCTGCCGGCCCCAGGCGCCTTCCTGCTCTTCGGCGATCTTGATGTCGGGATATTTTTTAAGCACCTCTTTCACGCCCTCGGTGCGGTCGCGGGTCGAGTTGTTCGACAGCTCACCGAGCAGAATCACGATGGTGCCCTTGCCATCCAGTTTCTTGGCCAGATACTCCATCTGCAAACGGCCGGCTTCCTTGTCGTCCGAGGTGACCGAAGCAACACCTGCGGGCAGTTTCGGATCATCAGGGCGACGGTTGACGTAGACCAGCGGGATGCCCGCAGCGATGGCGGCTTTGGTGATACGCGCAGTGGCAGCGGTGTCGACAGGGTTGACGATCAGGGCGTCGACCTTCTTGCCGATCAGCTCCTGAACCTGATCGAGCTGTTTGTTCACGTCGTTGCGGCCGTCGACGAATTGCAGATCAACGCCACCCATATCCTTGGCTTTCTTACCCATGTCTTCGCGCATGTAGGTCAGGTAGGTGTCATCGAACTGGGACATGGCGACGCCGATCTTCAGGTCAGCCGCCAGGGTTGCGCCGCTGCTGAGCATCAGGGCCAGTGCCAGAGAGGTAAAACGAGCTTTGGTGTTCATGAACGGTCTTTCTCCAAATTCTTGTTGTTGTAGTGAATTGGCTAACGACTGCTGGTGTTCAACGGCTTGTTTATTGGATGGGGGCGGTTTGTCGAGAGAAGTGCGGACTGGAAAAGTGCGCGACCGAGGCCGCCGAAGCGCCGCAGACCATGACGCCGTGGCTTTGAACGCACAGCACGCGAGCAACGGTTTCGAGGGATCGATCAAGCGCGATGACAATGACGGGTTTGATACGCGAGACAACGCGGGAAGGAGCAAGCAAAGAACGTGATGCGGACCGGCAAGCCTTGGCGGCATGTTTGAAAATATTCATCGACGGTACCTGTCTTTTTTGGCTTTCTTGTTTTTGTTTCGTTCGTCCGGCCTGGTGTCCCGGGGCTGGATATCAGCCTAGGCACATCAGGTGGGGACGGCGATAGTCGGCAACCTGGAAATGACTCTATTGGAAAATAATTTCTACTTCAACCAGTTTTAGAATTTATTTCTATTTTGGTTTTGATCGACTCGTCACCTCGTTCCAAAGACAGCCGCAGGCCCCCCTGTGGGCGCGAATTCATTGGCGATTGGCCGGTGAAACCGATGCATTTATGTCGGCCGAACAATTTTTCGCGAATGAATTCGCTCCCACAGAGTGTCGGCTGTCGCACCCATTCGTATTCATACGAAAGCCCCCTATATCCCCAGTCCTGATCCCGCAGAGCGAACCCATGACCTGGCAACCCCACATCACCGATTACCCTGTGGGAGCGAATTCATTGGCGATTGGACAGTACAGCCGATACATCTCTATCGCCTGACACATTGCATCGCGAATGAATTCGCTCCCACAGGTTTGAAACGTGGCGTGCCTGTCACAGCTCCACAACCCTGCCTTCCAACGCACTGATGCGGGCGGCATCCAACACCTTTGCCGATGCCACAGCCTCCCGCGCATCCACCGGATTGCGCCCCTGATTCACCACCGCATCCTGCAGCTGGCGATAGAACTCGGTCCAGCAACCGCGCTCGGACGGCACGCGTTCGCGGTGCTCGCCCTGTTCGAACCAGCCCCAGCGCCGATGCTCTTCCACTCCCCAGCGTTCACCTTCGGATTTGGGCGATAAACCGGCCAACGCCGCCGCTTCCTGACCATCGAGGCCATCAACGGTATAGCAGCCCTGCGAGCCGTTGACCCGAAACCGTGGTCCCTGGGCATTTTGCAGACAGCTGCCCCACAAATGCGACGTTACTCCGCTGGCATGAATCAGCGAAACGAAGAAGCCGTGATCGACCTTTTTCTCGGGCGTGGCGAATTCCAGTTCTGCATAAACCCGCGTCACCGGCCCGAACAACAGCAATGCCTGGTCCACCAGATGGCTGCCGAGGTCCCGCAGAATCCCGCCGCCGCTCTCCTTGCCCACCGATGATGGCGAATAGCGCTCGACCCGGGACTCGAAGCGCGTGATCTGGCCCAGCACGCCCTGATCGATCAGCTTGCGTACGGTAAGAAAATCCGAGTCCCAACGACGGTTCTGATAAACGCCGAGCAATACACCACGTCGTTCGGCGGCATCCACCAGCGCTTGGGCTTGTTGGGCATCGGGCGCGAAAGGCTTGTCGCTGACCACCGGCACGCCGAGTTCGATAGCTTCGAGAATCAACGCCCGGCGCGACGCCAGCGGGGTGGAAATCACCACAGCGTCGATACCAGCAGCGACCATGTCGGCCAGGCTGTCGAACGCCGGGACTTTGGGGTAATCGTTTTGTAGATCCTGGCGTCGTTCGGGGGAGCGTGTCACGACCCCGGCGAAGGTGGCGCCGGGCAGACTGGCCAGCAACGGCGCATGAAAAAAACGCCCGCCCTTGCCGTAGCCGATGAGTCCGATTTTCATATAAAACCCTCTGTCCATATTGCTGGAAGAATGTGCTTTGGATAAACGCGATCCATGCCCCTGGATCAATGTGCCTGAATGAACGCGATCCATGCCCATGGATAAATGTGCCTGGACGACCGCGATCATGCTCCTGGGATAAATGTGCCTGAATGAACGCGATCCATGCCCCTGGATCAATGTGCCTGAATGAACGCGATCATGCTCCTGGGATAAATGTGCCTGAATGAACGTGAGCCCCTGTAGGAGCCGGCTTGCTGGCGAAAGCGGTGTGTCAGTCGCCTTAACCGGTACAGATGCTCCACGTTCGCCAGCAACCGGCCCCTACAAGGACCTCATACATCAGTAGTGCGATCAGCCAGGCCCAAATGGACCACGACATTCATAATTGCGAACAGCGACCCAGCCCGAAGAGAACCCTGCGCATCAATATTTACGGGCCCTGGCCAGCATCGCTTTCTGCCGCTCATAAGCCTCGGCCGTGGTACCGGTGGTCGACACTTCGGCCACGCCCACGCGCCACCATGACAGGTAACCGTGAATCATGGTCTTGGGCAGTACCTTGATGTCGATCAGCGTCGAGACCGTCTGCTTGCGCGCATCGATCAATGCCGCTTCCAGTTCCTCGGCGGTCTTCACCTTATAAGTCTTGCAGCCATAAGCCGCCGCGCTCATGGCGAAGTCCACCGGGACGAAGTCGCCATCGAGCAGCCCGGTTTCGGGGTTGCGGAAACGGAACTCGGTGCCGAAGCTGCCCATGCCATTGCCCATCTGCAGGTTGTTGATGCAACCGAAGGCCATGTTGTCCAGCAGCACCACATTGATCTTGCGCCGCTCCTGAATCGAGGTCGCCAGCTCCGAATGCAGCATCATGTACGAGCCATCGCCCACCAGCGCGTAGACCTCACGCTCCGGCGCAGCCATCTTCGCGCCCAGCGCGGCATTCACCTCGTAGCCCATGCACGAATAGCCGTACTCGACGTGATAGCTGTCGACACTGGTGCTGCGCCATGCCCGTTGCAGATCGCCCGGCAGACTGCCCGCCGCAGCGACGATCACGGCATCCTCGGGCAATTGCTGATTGAGCAGGCCAAGCACGCGACTTTGCGTCAGGCACGAGCCAGTCATTTCTATGAAATCGCGCAACACCTGTGGATCGAGATGCCCGGCGACTTCCGGTTCGAAATCCTGAGTCTGGTATTCGACGGCATACAGGCGATCCACTTCGACCTCCAGCGCCGCCCGTGCCTGTCGCGGCTCATCGCCCCACTGCGTGCGGTAGTCGTCCAGGCCGTCAGCCAACGCCTGCAACGCCAGTTGCGCGTCGGCCAACACCTGCACGCCGTCGAGCTTCTGCACATCGAAGGCGCCGACATTGAGGTTGAGAAACTGCACGTCCGGATTCTGGAACAGCGATTTGGAACCGGTAGTGAAGTCGCTGTAACGGGTGCCAACGCCAATGATCAGGTCCGCTTCGCGCGCCAGGGTATTGGCCGCCAGTGAACCGGTCTCGCCGATGCCGCCCATGTTCAGCGGATGGGCCGAGACGATGGCGCTCTTGCCGGCCTGGGTTTCGCTGAAGGGAATGTCGAAGCGCTCGGCGAAGTCCTGCAGCTGCGCCGCGGCGCCGGAATAGCGCACGCCACCGCCACAGATCAGCAGCGGTTTGCGCTTGCGCTTGAGCAGCGCCAGGGCGTCCTTGAGCATGGCCTGGGTCGGCGGACGCCGGTCGATGCGATGCACGCGTTTTTGCAGGAACGAATCGGGATAGTCATAGGCCTCGCCCTGTACGTCTTGCGGCAAGGCCAGGGTGACAGCGCCGGTTTCGGCCGGGTCGGTGAGCACGCGCATGGCGTTCAGCGCGGCGCTCATCAATTGTTCAGGGCGGTTGATACGGTCCCAGTATTTGCTTACAGCCTTGAACGCGTCGTTGGTGCTGATGCTCAGGTCATGGAACTGTTCGATCTGTTGCAGCACCGGATCCGGCTGGCGGCTGGCATACACATCACCCGGCAACAGCAACAGCGGGATGCGGTTGGCCGAGGCGGTGGCAGCGGCGGTAATCATGTTCGCCGCGCCAGGACCGACCGAGGACGTACAGGCGTAGATCTTGCGCCGCAGGTGTTGCTTGGCAAAGCCCATGGCGGCGTGACACATGCCTTGTTCGTTGCGACCCTGATGCACGATCAGCTCGCCGCTGTCCTGCTCCAGCGCCTGCCCCAGGCCCAGCACGTTGCCGTGGCCGAAAATGGTAAACACCCCAGCGACGAATTTGCTCTGCACGCCGTCGACTTCGACGTACTGGTTATCGAGAAACTTCACCAGGGCCTGGGCCATGGTCAATCGTGTCGTGGTCATGCTTGCACCTTGTTGTTATTGGAGGTGATGAGGCGTCGTGCACATCCTGTCAGCTCACCGAGATTCCTTGTAGCGGCCGGCTTGCTGGCGAACGCGGTGGGTCAGACACAAATGACAGGCCTGACGTGCCCGGTTCGCCAGCACGTCGGCTCCTACAG
>NZ_JBOICF010000047.1:0-6310 GCF_050739935.1 Pseudomonas sp.
ATCGAATTCGCCCATCATGCTCTCTTGTTGGAAACGGCTAGGGTAATGGTAGGTCGAGTTGGTATCGAAGAATCAAACCCGGCCAGCAAACAAGTCGGCGATTATACGCAAAACTGCTCCCGGAGACTGTGATGCACGAAATACAACCAGCAGCGCCTTACGAGTGCCCCTACTGCGGCGAGCCAGGGGAGACCGTTCTGGATCTCTCGGAAGGTGACAATAATTTCATCGAAGACTGTCATGTGTGCTGTCGTCCGATCGAATTTCATCTTGAAACCGATGGCGAACAATGGGATCTGGAAGTTCGTGCCGAGAACGAATGATGCGCAAAATCTATGAGCCGGAAAACATGATGGAGGGCGAGCTATTGCAGTCGATGCTCGCCAGTGAAGGCATCGAATCGCACATCACTGGCCGGCATCTGCTGGGCGGGATTGGCGAGTTGCCGGTGTTTGGCCTGCTCGGACTTGCGGTCGACGACGATCAGGCTGAACGGGCACGGCAGTTGATCACTGAGTACAATGGCGCCTTTCCGTTGTCTGGCGATGAGCCCGACAGCTATCCCGATGTGTTGTTGTGCTGAAACCGGTGCGGCGTCGCTTGATTGGTTTTTCAGAAGAGTGGCCCTGAGCTCATGTGTGGACGTTATGCGCTGTTTCGTTGGACGCCCGCTTTCGCGGCCTTGCCGGGATTTCCGGCGGATCAGCAGGCGCAATGGAACATATCCCCCGCCGATTCGGTGCTGATGCTGCGCCGGACCCCGGGCGATGAGGGAGGTCAGGAACTGGCGCGGGCGCGCTGGGGGCTGACTCCGCCGTGGTTGACCGATATGTCGCGCACCCCGGCTCATGCGCGTGCCGAGACGCTGGCCGAACAACCTATGTTTCGTCAGGCGTTTCGCGAGCGTCGTTGTCTGCTGCCGGCCAATGGTTTTTATGAGTGGCGTGGAACGTTGCGCAAACGGCCGTTCTGGTTGACGCCAGGTGAAGGCTCGGCGCTGTATTTTGCGGCGATCTGGGAGGCGTATCCGGTGCAAGGCCACACGTATCTGAGCGTGGCGGTGGTGACGCAACCGGCAATGAGCCAGCGCAGGCCGTTGATTCTCGATGCAGAAGGGCAGGCCGCATGGCTCGACCCCGAGAGTTCGCCGGTCACTCTGCAATCACTGCTCGCCGCGCCGCAGATGCAACTGCGTGAGCGGCCGCTGGCGAATCTGGTGAACGATCCCAAGCTCAACGCGCCGGAGTGCCTGACACCACTCTAGCGTTATAGGGTCGTTCACTCCCACAGGGGCGACTGTGGCGCGCCACAATGGCAAACGGCTGCCATCTGGTACTGGCAGGGCGTACCACCTAGGATGGGCGCCTTGTTTTTAGGGAGATACAAAATGCGCAAGACCTTTGCTCTTTGTGCCTTGAGCGCCGCTTTGCTGGTTGCTGGCTGTCAGGCCGTCAACACCACCAGTGGAGATTCGGTGGGCGTCGAACGCAAGCAATACATGTTCAGCATGCTGTCGACCGATCAGGTCAATCAGATGTATGAACAGTCCTACCAGCAGACCGTCACTGAGGCCACGACCAAGGGGGTGCTGGACAAGGACAGCGAAGAAGCCAAGCGCGTACAGAACGTGGCCAATCGCTTGATCGCCCAAGCGCCAAAATTGCGCCCGGATGCAGCGCAGTGGCAGTGGGAAGTGAATCTGATCAAGAGCGACGAGCTGAACGCCAACTGTGGCCCTGGCGGCAAAATCATCGTTTATAGCGGGCTGATTGACACCCTGAAACTCAGCGACGATGAACTGGCGGCAGTCATGGGCCATGAAATTGCCCACGCCTTGCGCGAGCATGGTCGTGAGGCTATGTCCAAGGCCTACGGCATTCAGATGGCCAAGACAGGCGCGGGATCATTGCTCGGCCTGGGGCAGGACAGCCTCGCGCTGGCCGATACCGTGGTCAATTACAGCCTGACGTTGCCGAACAGCCGGTCCAACGAAAATGAAGCGGATCTGCTGGGGCTGGAGCTTTCAGCCCGCGCCGGTTACAACCCCAATGCCGCGATTACCCTGTGGCAGAAGATGCAGGCCCAAGCCGGAGCGTCGCAGCCTGAATTCATGAGCACTCACCCGGCTTCGGCGAACCGGATCGCCTCGTTGCAGGCGGCGATTCCGAAGGTGATGCCGTTGTATGAGCAGGCGCCGAAATCCTGAGTGAATGAGATCCCTGCGTGGGAGCGAATTCAGTCGCGAAAGATGCTGCATGCGACAGAGATGCATCGACTGTACCTCCGTCTTGCGAATGAATCCGCTCTCACAGGGGGATATGGTGCTTTAAACCTGGCTTACACCCAGCCGCTGACTTGCATCGCCTTGTACACCGCAACGATCGCCAGGATGAAGAATGCACCCGCCGCCAGGCGACGGATCAGCGTCAATGGCAGTTTTTCCGCCGCGAAGTTACCCGCCAGCACCACCGGAACGTTAGCCAGCAGCATGCCCAGCGTAGTACCCAGAATCACCAGCCACAGATAGGAATACTGTGCTGCCAGCATCACCGTGGCGATCTGCGTCTTGTCGCCAATTTCAGCGAGGAAGAACGCAATCAGCGTGGTCATGAACGGGCCGAATTTGCGTGCGGTGTTCGCCTCATCGTCATCCATCTTGTCCGGGACCAGCGTCCACAAAGCGGTGGCGGTGAAGCTCGCTGCGAGAATCCAGTGCAGGATGGCGTCGGAGAGAAAACTGCTGAACCAGGCACCCACCGCACCGGCGGCAGCGTGGTTGGCCAGCGTAGCGGCGACGATACCGGCGATGATCGGCCAGGGCTTGCGAAAGCGAGCAGCGAGAATGAGCGCGAGGAGTTGGGTCTTGTCACCGATTTCGGCCAGTGCGACGACTGCGGTCGGGACTAAGAGGGATTCCAGCATCAGGATTTCCTAAAGGGGCGGGTCAACACGGCTATGACACGTACAACCTCCCCGCCCCGGGTCAGGATGTTCGTGTCATAGGTCTTGTCAAACCACCGATCCGTCTGTGCGGATCTGGGGTCGCACGCACCATGGTCTGAGGACCAAGTATGTTGATGCGCGCCGGACGAGCGTGGCGCTCGCGGGAGACTACTCCCCTAGGACGGAGCGGATTCTGCCTTTGAGAATCCGGTTCGGCAAGCGTTAATTTCAGGCACGTTTGGCGCGGTAAATCCGGAAACCATTACCTTCGGCCATGACGGCACATACGCCAAGATGCTGCGCGATGATCGGTTGATAACGCAGGAAGCTGTTAGCAACGAGTCTGAGTTCCCCACCTTTTTTAAGATGTTCGCGTGCTTTTCGCAGCAGATTTTCCGTCGCGGCATAATCGGTGTGGACGCCGGTGTGGAAGGGCGGATTGGTTAGAATGACGTCCAGATGTTTGGGCGCTGCGGCGATGCCGTCGGCTGTCATGACTTCGGCTTCGAGCCCATTCGCTGCGAGTGTAAGGCGGCTGCTGGCGGTGGCGAATGCGTCGACATCCAGCATCGTCACGTTCATGTCGGGATTGCGACGCTTGACCGCGGCGCCGAGTACGCCCGCGCCGCAACCGAAGTCGAGCAAGTGACCTGTGGGCAGGCGGTCCAGATTTTCCAGTAGCAGGGCAGAGCCTCGATCCAGACGACCATGACTGAACACGCCCGGCAGGCTGACGACTTTCAGCGGCCCGCCTTCCATTTCGATGTCGAAGTGTTTGGCCAGTGTATTCAGCTCGACGGCTTGTGGAGCGTTTTCGACAGTGACTTGCCAGAGCTGGCAATGGCGCGCGCTGTCGAGTTTGCGGGCGCGGCCGAACGGGCTCAATTGACGCGCCGCCGCTTCGATGCCTGCACGTTTTTCCCCGACCAGAAACAGCTCGCGACCGGCCAGACGCGAGGCCAGGGCGTTGAGCAGGTAGTCGGTGAGGTCCTTGGCTTTGGGCAGGAACAGCACAGCGGCCTCGAAGGGCTCGGCGGGGGCGTCTGTGCCGAAATGAGTACGCTCGCTGAAGCGGGTATTCAGCGCGGCGAAATCCCCGGCATGCCAACTCCAGCCCCGCGCGTTGGGCAACGTGCCCAGCAGATCGTCGGCGGGAAAGTTGGCCAACAGCAATGAGCCCTGAAACAGTTCGGCCTGACGGAGTAACACTTCACTGCGCGGGTCCATCATCGGCTCCTGAAAAAAGGGCGCAGTTTAGCAGGTCAATGGTTCGAGGGGCTGTAGCAGCACGGCGTGTCGACGGCGTCTTAGGGGCGCTGCCGCCGGCAGACGGAACGCCGCCCGGCCGTTCTGCTACGGAAGATAGACCTGATATCAGCTGACAACCCGAATTGGCTTGCCGGCATAGAACGCCTGGGCGTTTTCATTGATTTGCCCGACGATGCGCTGGCGTGCTTCCTGGCTGCCCCACGCGCTGTGCGGGGTGACGATCAGCCGCGGAATATCGCCGGACAGCAGCGGGTTGCCGTTGACTGGAGGCTCGACAGTCAGCACATCGGTCGCCGCGCCGCCGAGATGACCGTTACGCAGGGCATCGGCCAACGCCTGCTCGTTGATCAGACCACCCCGGGCGGTGTTGACGATGAAAGCCTTGGGCTTCATCAGGCTCAGTTCGTGGGCGCCGAGCATGTCCCGAGTGTGTTCGTTGAGCGGGCAATGCAGGGTCAGAGCGTCCACCTGAGGCAGCAATTCAAGCAAGGGAACGCGATCAGGACGGACAGGACGGCCGGGGATTTGTCCCGACACCACACGCATGCCAAATGCCTCGGCAAGCTTTGCCACCGCACCGCCCAGTTCGCCATGACCCAGCAGGCCCAGCGTCTTGCCTTCCAGCTCGACGATCGGGAAGTCCAGCAGGCAGAACTGCTTCGACTTCTGCCACAGTCCTTGGTGGATAGCTTGCTGATAGTCCGGCAAACGAGTGGCCATCGCCAGCAGCAGCATCAAGGCATGTTGCGCCACCGACGGGGTGCCATATCCATGACAGTTGCTCACTACCACACCGTGCTTGCGTGCCGCGTCGAGATCCACATTATTGACGCCTGTTGCAGTCACCAGCACCAGCTTAAGCTCGGGGCATGCAGCGAAGGCGGCGGCATCGATCATGATCTTGTTGGAAATTGCCACTTGAGCGCCTTGCAGTCGCTCGATGACCTGATCGGCGCTGGTGCTGGAATGCAACACCAGCTCGCTGAAGGTTTCGCGCCATGGCGCAAGGTCCAGATCGCCGAGATCCAAGGAGGTGTGATCCAGGAAAACTGCTCTGTTTTGACTCGACATCAGCTGTACCTTTTGCTCGGGGAGTGGGAGGCGTAAGGTAGCGAGCGTACCAGAGCCTGCCGCTCGCCAAAAAGCCTGGAGACCCACGATGTACTGGACGGAATTTTTTACCGTTGCCCTGATTCACCTGCTTGCCGTCGCCAGCCCCGGCCCGGATTTCGCGGTGGTGGTGCGTGAGAGCGTGACCCATGGTCGCAAGGCCGGAACCTACACCGCCATGGGCGTAGGCACCGCGATTTTCCTGCATGTCGGCTATTCATTGCTGGGCATCGGGCTGATCGTTTCCCAGTCCATCGTGCTGTTCAACGCGTTGAAGTGGGCGGCTGCTGCGTATCTGCTGTACATCGGCTTCAAGGCCCTGCGCGCCAAACCGGCTAATCCTTCAGATGCGCCGGTTGATCTGGCCAAGGGTGAGCGCACGGCTCGCGGGGCCTTTACTGCAGGTTTCGTGACCAATGGCCTGAACCCGAAAGCGACGCTGTTCTTCCTGTCGCTGTTCACCGTGGTGATCAATCCGCATACGCCGTTGCTGGTTCAGGCCGGTTATGGGGTGTATCTGGCGGTGGCCACCGGCGTATGGTTCTGTCTGGTGGCGCGCCTGTTCAGCCAGGAGCGCGTACGCGCAGGTTTCGCGCGTATGGGGCACTGGTTCGATCGCGCAATGGGCGGGGTGCTGGTGGCGCTGGGATTGAAGCTGGCATTGACCGAGATGCATTGAACCGGCATGACAATATTCCCCTTTAGCGGCAGAGCTTGTCAGCGGCAGCGATTTCGCGGACGCCATCGCCGTCAAGCCCTGCGCTGAACCTGTGGGAGCGAATTTATTCGCGATTGGCACGTACATCCGTCAAAGACGTGTCGCCTGGAATACCGCTTCGCGAATGAATTCGCTCCCACAGGGGGGTGCTGTGCGCCGCCTACTGCCGTAGGGTTCTCGCTGTGCACCGCCTATCTGGTTCGACACAATTCCTCTGTGGGAGCGAATTTATTCGCGATTGGCCGGTACATTCGGTAGATCCCCATCGGC
>NZ_JBOICF010000048.1:0-42016 GCF_050739935.1 Pseudomonas sp.
TGGTCGTTTTTGCGACAGTTCATGTACACCAAGTTCGTTATCGTCACCGACGACGACATCAACGCCCGGGACTGGAACGACGTCATCTGGGCGATCACTACGCGCATGGACCCCAAACGCGATACGGTGATGATCGACAACACGCCGATCGACTACCTCGACTTCGCTTCGCCGGTTTCAGGGCTGGGATCGAAGATGGGGCTGGATGCCACGCATAAATGGCCGGGCGAGACTACCCGTGAATGGGGTCGCGCCATCGTCAAGGACGAAGCCGTCACTCGCCGGATCGACGAGATCTGGAATCAGCTGGGAATAGATTGATGCGCGTAACCATGCAGCCATCGGGTGCAGTAATCGAGACCTTGCCCGGCGAACGGATCCTCGATGCCGCCCAGCGTCTGGGCTACGAATGCCCGCAAAGCTGTCGCAATGGCAACTGCCATATCTGCTCCGCGCTGCTGGTCGAAGGCAGCGTCGAGCAGGCGGGCGAGGTCAAGGGCCATGGCGAAATCTACACCTGCCTGGCCGTGCCACAGGAAGACTGCGTGGTGCTGTGGGACAGCGTATTGCCGCTGGGAGAATTGCCGGTGCGCAGGTTCGCATGTCAGGTCACCGAGTGCGTTGAAGTGGGTGGCGACGTGTGGCGAGTGATGCTGCGTGCCCCGGCCGGCAAGCCGCCGCGCTATCACGCTGGTCAGTACCTGATGATCGAGCGCGACGACGGCGAGAAATCCGCTTTCTCCATGGCCTCTTCGCCGGAAAGCGGTCGTGACCTGGAGTTCCACGTGCTGGCCCGCGAAGCCAGTGCGCAAAACCTGATCAGGCAACTGCAGCGTGAAGGCATGGCCCGCGTCGAACTGCCGTTTGGTGACACTCACCTTGGCGAGCTGCCCGATGGCCCGCTGGTATTGATCGCTGCGGGTACGGGCATGGGTCAGATGCACAGCCTGATCGAGCATTGCCGCTCCAAGGGATTTCCGTATCCGGTACACGTGTATTGGGGAGTGCGTCGTCCCGAGGATTTCTACGAACTCAAGCACTGGGAAGAGTGGAAAACCCTGCCCAATCTGCACCTGCACAAGATCGTCAGCGACCTGTGCGGTTGGGAAGGGCGCTGCGGCATGTTGCATGAGGCGGTGTGCGAAGACTTTGCGGATCTGAAGTCGATTCAGGTCTACGCCAGTGGCTCGCCTGCGATGGTCTATTCCACGCTGGATGCGTTGGTCATGGCGGGGATGGATGCGCGGCAGATGCGCGCCGATGTGTTCGCCTACGCGCCGCGCAGCTGACCGTCCGCCCGAAGGCTGCAGCACTGGAAAGGTAATTGCATCAGACTGTGTGCAGGGTCGGTTTCAAGGCGTTTCGGCCCGCACATTGCTCGCGGCAGTGACAGAGTGTTGATTCACTGTTGCCAGCGCCGCTTTGAGAGTGTCAGCACTACACTGGCGTTATCTCGGCCAGTGAGGGAGCCAGATGGAGAATCAAATCAATAGCTTGGTGGCGGCCGTGCACGACGGTCTCGGGCTGTCCTATCCACCCGTTATCGACCTTGGGCCGAAACTGACCCGCGAACAACTCCTTGCTTCCATGCACGCCACCATGAGCCAGCACGATGGCGGTCCTGTCTGGCTCTTTGCTTACGGGTCTCTGATCTGGCGCCCTGAATGCTCCGCCGTGGAGCGCCAGCGCGGCCGGGTGCACGGCTATCATCGCGGCCTCTACTTGTGGTCCCACGAACATCGCGGCACGCCCGAGCAGCCTGGCCTGGTCTTTGGCCTTGATCGCGGCGGTTCCTGCAGCGGTTTCGCTTACCGCCTTCCTGAAGAAAACATCGAAGAGTCTTTGCTGGCGTTGTGGGAGCGCGAAATGCCATTCCCTTCCTATCGCCCGCACTGGCTCAGCTGCCGGCTGGAAGATGGCAGCAAAGTCCAAGCGCTGGGTTTCGTGCTCGAACGGCATCTGCCCAGCTACGCCGGCAACCTGCCTGACAGCGTCCTGACCCAAGTGCTGGCCAGCGCCAGCGGCCGCTACGGCACCACGCGCGAGTATGTCGAACAGACCATTCACGCACTGCGTAACCACGCGATGCCGGATTTGAGTCTGGAGGAGCGGTTCAAGCGGTGTAAGCCGATTTTGTTGGCGGTTTAAGAAGTGATCACCACCGGCAATTCGCGCGTCCGTTGCATGTTGAGATGACGAACCTGTAGGAAGCGTTGGAGGTTACGACGGTAGCGAAAGCGGAGGATCAGTCAGCACTGATTTATCTGCCACACCGGTTTCGCCAGCAAGCCGGCTCCTACAGGAAATCGCAGACTGTAGACGACCTGTAGAGTCCGGCTTGTCGCCTGGGCACGCTGGAACTCTTACGCCGTCGCCTCACGCGACTGACTCGCCACCCGCGTATGCCGCAGCGTCGGCGCCAGGAACACGATCGACAACACGCAAGCGGCAACCAGAATCACAAAACCACCATCCCAGCCAAAATGGTCCACGGTGTAACCCATCAGTGCACTGGCCGCGACCGAACCACCCAGATAACCGAACAGCCCGGTGAAGCCTGCGGCAGTACCCGCTGCTTTCTTCGGCGCCAGTTCAAGTGCTTGCAGGCCGACCAGCATTACCGGGCCGTAGATCAGGAAGCCGATGGAGATCAGCGCGATCATGTCGATCGTCGGGTTGCCCGGAGGATTGAGCCAGTACACCAGCGTTGCCACGGTCACCAGCAGCATGAACACGATGCCGGTCAGGCCACGGTTGCCGCGGAAAATCTTGTCCGACATCCAGCCGCACAGCAGCGTACCCGGAATACCCGCCCACTCATAAAAGAAATACGCCCACGAAGTGGTGTCGACGTTGAAGTGCTTGGCTTCCTTCAGATACGTCGGCGCCCAGTCCAGCACGCCATAACGCAGCAGATAGACGAACACGTTCGCCAACGCGATGTACCAGAGCATTTTGTTGCGCAGCACGTATTTGACGAAGATTTCCTTGGCGGTGAATTCTTCCTCATGGCTCTCGTCGTAGCCTTCCGGGTAATCGTTCTTGTACTCCTCGACGGGAGGAAGACCCACCGATTGCGGGGTGTCGCGCATGGTGATGAACGCGAACAGCGCCACGAAAAGCGCTACCGCCGCGGGTACATAAAAGGCTGCGTGCCAGTCATTTGTCCAGCCCAGGCCTAGTAGGAACAGCGGGCCGATCAAACCACCGCCCACGTTGTGCGCCACGTTCCACACCGACACCACGCCGCCACGCTCCTTCTGCGACCACCAATGCACCATCGTCCGCCCGCTTGGCGGCCAGCCCATGCCCTGAGCCCAACCATTGATAAACAGCAGGATAAACATGATCGTCACGCTCGACGTCGCCCAAGGCGCGAAACCGAACACGAACATCGTGGCTGCCGAAACCAGCAGGCCGAACGGCAGGAAATAACGCGGATTGGAGCGATCCGACACCAGCCCCATCAGAAACTTCGACAGACCATATGCAATGGCAATCGCCGAAATCGCCACCCCCAGCTCACCCCGGGTATAGCCCTGATCGATCAGGTAAGGCATGGCGAGGGAGAAGTTTTTGCGCAGCAGGTAGTAACCGGCATAGCCAAAGAAAATACCGGCGAATATCTGCCAACGCAGCCGGCGGTAAGTGCTATCGACACGCTCGGCAGGCAGCGGGGCTTGATGCGCGGCAGGTCTGAAAAAGGCAAACATCGAGACACTCCAGAATTTTTGTATTGTTATGCGAATCCGAATATTACATTTTCGTTACAGAAAATAGGAAGGCTGCTCATCGGCTAAATGTCCGAAATCCGGCGTTTTTGCGTGTTGGAATATGAACATGGCGTCAATGTGTATCTGGATGCTTAGCCTTTCAGATCCGTCCTACTTGAGAGCAGGAATCGGTAACCTTACTGCGGCCATCGCGGCGCCCTACCATTGCCACAACCCGTCACAGGGCGCTAGTGAGGCGATGACGCTATCAGCCCAGCAGGCGCTCAGAAATTGATTCCAAATGAATGGCAATCAATTTCGCCATACCGGCCGTGACGATGTGAAATCACAAGGATGTTTCATGTACTTCGCCGTGTCTAAAGTCGCAGCGATGCTTGCGCTCTCTATTACTGCGCCCGCCGTTTTCGCCGCCTGGACCTCGGCTGAGCAAGACCTCATTCGCCATCGCCAGGATCTTCTGTTGCAAGAGCAACAGCGTCGCCTGGAGGAACTGAAGAGCTTGCCAGGCAAGCCAGCAGCGCCAATGCGGCCAAGCGCCCCGGCCGGTACCCGCTGTTTCACCATTCAGACCATCGAACTCAAAGGTGCCGAGTCACTTTCCGGCTCCGAGCGCAGGCGCTTGACGCAACCCTATCTAGGCCAATGCCTGGGAGTGTCGCAGCTCAACGAATTACTCAAGCGCGTCACCGATCTCTACATCGAGAATGGCCTGGTCACTAGCCGTGCCTATCTGCCGCAGCAGGATTTGTCGAAGGGGTATCTACAGGTGCTGGTCGTCGAAGGCCGGCTGGAAAAGCTC
The DNA here is from genome assembly GCF_050739935.1 of Pseudomonas sp. Lineage (GTDB taxonomy): Bacteria > Pseudomonadota > Gammaproteobacteria > Pseudomonadales > Pseudomonadaceae > Aquipseudomonas. Next base: position 4,534 of record NZ_JBOICF010000048.1, read on the forward strand.
AGGAGCGGCGCCAACAGCGGCCTTAGCGACCTTGAACTCGCAATGACGTTTCCGGGTCGGGAAGGGCAACTGATTAACCTGCGCGAAATCGAGCAGATGGTCGATCAGATCAATCGACTGCCGTCCAACCAAGCGCAAATGGAGCTGACGCCGGGTCAGGACGTCGGTGGCAGCGACGTGCTGGTAAAAAACGCTCCGCAGAAGCCTTGGCGCGTGAACCTCTTGCGGAGCAATTACGGCCAGCGAAGCACCGGTGAACAGCAATGGGGTGCAGGGCTTGAATGGGACAGCCCGCTCGGGCTAGCAGATCAGTTGGCTGTGCGAGGTGGCTACGATGCGGTCACCGATCACCAGCATACCTCGCGTAACGCTTCGCTCAGCTACAACCTGCCGTGGGGCTGGTGGACCTTCAGTTATGGCTACAGCGAGACCAACTATCGCTCGCTCGCGCAGGCCAATGGTTTTGATTTCAAACAACGCGGCGACAGCCAGACCCACCGGATCAGTACCGAGCGTGTCATTTACCGCGATGCCCTGAGCAAGTCTTCGCTGAATGTCGGTGTGTCCAACCTGCGCACCAACAACTTTTACGAAGGCTCTCGCATACCAGGGAGCAGCAACCGAATCAGCGAAGTGCAGTACGGCATCAACCACGGACGGCGGATAGGCGGAGGATTTTTCAACATCGATCTGGGCATGCAGCACGGCATCGGTGCCTTTGGTGCCCAGGGCAATAGCCGTCACGCCCCCAACGAGCCTGACGCGCGTTATCGCAAATACACCGGCACTGTCAGCTACTTGCAGCCGTTCAAGTTGGGACACGAGAGCTTCACCTTCACCAGCTTGGCCACCGGGCAGCATAGTGAAGACAACCTTTTCAGTCCTCAGCGCACCAGCCTTGGCGGATTGTCGGCGGTGCGTGGCTACAAAGACCAGTTCCTGTCTGGCAACAGTGGCGCTTACTGGCGCAACGAATTGCGCCTCACTCGCCGCGTTGCCCTTGAGTGGCTACGTCCGGTCTTCGCCGAATACGGTGCTGCAGCCGGTTATGACCAAGGTGCAATCCGTAGCGACCGCTACATTGGTAACAATCACGGATGCTTGTCCAGCAACTCCTTCGAATTCTTCGCGCGCGGCAAATACGTCTCGGTGACTGCGACCTTTGCCCATTCTCTGGAGCGTCCCGCGGGCTTGATCGAGCGCGAGTCGCCGATTTACTTCCGCATGGACTTTATCCTCTGACAGTTGGCCGGGATGCCTGATATGGACATTCGTTTCTTTAACTTTCTGGCCCGCCAGCCTTCTGCAAGGCTGCTTGATCGGTCGTCGTTCTGCGGTCTGCCTAAACGCGGCATCGCGATGATCCTGGTTCAGGCCATGTTTTGGCAGCCGCTACTGGCCCAGGCCGACGGCATTGTAGTGAGTGGTACCACCAACACCACGGCGGGTCAGGCCGGCAATGGGGTGCCAATCATCAACATTGCCGCGCCCAACGCTAACGGTCTGTCGCATAACCAGTACCAGCATTACAACGTCGGCTCGCAAGGCGTCATTCTCAATAACGCCACCCACCGCACCCAAAGTACGCAAATGGGCGGCATCATTCTTGGCAACCAGAACCTCAACGGCCGCCCAGCGAGCATCATCCTCAACGAAGTGCTTGGAGCCAATGCCAGCCAACTCAATGGCTACACCGAAGTCGCCGGACAGTCGGCGCGGGTCATTGTCGCCAATCAGTACGGCATCAGCTGCAACGGCTGCGGCTTCATCAATACGCCGAGAGTAACTCTGACCACCGGCAAACCGATGTTCGACAATGGCCGGCTAGATCACTTCAGCGTCAACGGCGGCAGTGTTTCTATCGACGGCGCCGGATTGAGCGCCGATAACGTCAGGCTCACCTCAGAGAAAAAGGTATCACAATTGACAGAATAGAGGGTTTACAGAACCTTTCACGTGCAGACGCACGGGCAGTCGAGCAAACATTGATCAATTACCATGGTCTTGGTAAAGACGGAGGAACGTTGATCAATAAAATTAATTCAATATCGTCAGTTAAAAACCCTACGAAGTATGAGCAAGGCTTGATTCGCGGAGCTGAGCTACTGAAAAAAGCTGGATATAAAGGATTTTAAATGGCTAAGAAAGTAAAGCTTGGCGACATTTTGCAGGTGTTAACCTCGCAGGGTGTCGCATATGCTCAAGTTACTCATAAGCACCCGGAGTTCGGTTTTTTAATTCGTGTTTTCCCCGGATTTCATAATAAACAGCCAAAAAATTTTTCAGCGGTGGTTCAGGGCGAGCCACAGTTTTCTGCATTCTTTGTTGTTCAAAGTGCCGTAAATCAAGGCCTCCTATCCGTTGTGGCAAATGTTCCGGTCCCCGAAAGGTTACAAGTGTTTCCGACTTTCCGCTCTAGGAATGGCGGGCCGGGTGGTTCTATTTGGTTATGGGATGGTGAAAAGGCGTGCCGAGTTGAAAGAGATCTTAGATCTAATGAAATGGAGTATCCAACAGAAGGGATTATTAGTGCGCCATTGCTTGTTGAGCGCATTGAAAAAAATTACAGAGCTGAGACTCATGAGGTCTGGTGAGTCGTAAAAGTTTCAACTTGATCTGACACTTTCAACACCACTACATCGGCCTTGCGTCGGTGTTTTTGCACCCTATCTGCACCCTTTTTTGCCGCTTCCTGACCTATCCTGTAGTCTTCTTGCACTCAAGTTGCACCCTCTCTGCAACACCCTGACGACCTACGGTCTACCTGCTCAATACGCCCCTTTTCAGCATGAATTTTCGCTCGTTAACGGGAGCAAAATCTCAATACACAACACGCACCCCGTTCGGGGTGAATGTTTCTCTATAGATCAATGGTTTGGCAAATTTTCATATTAAATGGCTGTTATACATTTGTAATATAAAGCGAGTGTTTCACCTAGAAAACACTGACGTTGTATAGCATTTTTTATACACAGTAGCAGGCCCACATAGCTGGTTCCTTTTTCAAGGTTCGCCCATTTTATTGGACCGTCAAGCTGTCTCTTTTAGTCGCAGCTAGTGTCCAGCGCTTGGCGTCGTGCATGTGCAATACGCTGCTGATAACTGTCTGCAGGGCTTCACACTTTTTATCATCCAGCTTGGAAATTGCCTCGAACTGAAATTCTAGGCGGTCATCCGGCCCTACGTTCTCCCTCATCGAATAGCAGCATATCGGCGCTCACAATCAGAGCCAGAGACTGAGAAGCGAAAAAATTCAGCTGAGTTGGTCAGATGGCGCCCCCATCGTTGCTCACGGCGAGGTGTACGCATTTGCGTCGAACGCGGCTCAGTACAGCGATCCGAACCTGTTTCAAGTGCAGATTGGCACTCTGGCCGTTGGCGATGACATGCGCGCTATCCCGGGTGACTGGGTCAAACAATTTGGTCTGGGTGCTGCGCATCAGTATCAGGATGAAATTGGGTTTGGCGGCACATTCGCCTGGGAAACTCGGGACCTGCGTCAGATTTGGCCACGGTGATCGGTGGCGGCATCGTTCCGGTGCCGATTGACCAAGAGTTTCTTTTGATGATGGCGGGAGGTTGGACGCAAAAGGCCTTCGTCGCATTGATGGGGGAGAAGCGCCTTGCGAGGTTGGTCGGCGAGGGCGCGGAGGATATACTCGGTAACGCTGCCGTAAAAGGTGGATCCGCTAGTTCAGGGGCAGAAAATTCGGCTTTGTATTCAAAGCTGAAGGATCAGCTGATCCGAGATAACCTGGCCAATATTGCAGCGCAAGACGCAAGGTTGGCGGCTGCAGTAAAAGGAAATGGGGCCAAAAATCCTAACTTCTCTCTAGGTCAAGGTACATTATCCGAAGCAGATGCGCTGGGTAAAATCTGGGTTGGCGATGGGGCGAAAAAAACAACGGATGGACTTGGTTTGATTAGCGTAGACGGCACTCGCGTATATCGGCCTCCAGCCCCGAAAAACTCACCATTTGCCACCACAGGCATACAAGCTAACTTTGAATCGTACAGCATCAATCCCGTAACAGGCCAGCGAGTAAAAATAAGCAACGGCCATCTGAATATTGATGACTAGGAGGAATTATGCGTGCTGTTGTAAAAGGTATTTCTAATGATATTTTTGATGTTGAAGCTTACTGCCCGCAGAACCCGGATAATTTCGCTTTGAGCATTCGTGTTCGGATTGGACTCGACTGCACGCAGGGGGCTGATGATTTCGAGCTATTAATTTGTACTCCGAGGTGGCTGGAAGAGACGGTGTGGGATGCCCGATGGGGAAGTGGCTTGCTAATCGTTCGAGATTTTGATTTTCCAATTATTAATAGAATGATTAATGATTTTGTAAGCTGTTGCGAGGGCGAAAGCTGGGATGCTATTGTGAAACAGTTACGAAAGACATTTTCTTGGGAGTTTGATAATTATCAATGCTAGCCAGCAGGCTTTATATAGTGCGAGCGTTATGATACCTGCTGGTTGGTTAACCCTAGAGTCTCGCGAAGGAAATATGAGCAATATTGAGTTCCAGAATAGCTTCTCGTTAAATAGGCTGAATGAAATAAGACTACATAATCTGCGCAGTCTATTGATGTTACTGCGCAGGCATATGTAAGATATAGGATTTCATGACTGAGATTCTCTTGCGGGTGTAGGGTCGGAGAGGCGGAAGTAATGTATTCACGAAGCGATCTGGCTACGGACTTAGAAAATATATCAACGCGCGGGTTCGATGTTGCCAGGGTGTCTGAAGCAGCGTGTAAGAGTTAGTTGGAACATGGACTAGAAGTTACGGCGTCTATGGACCATGTACTACTCATGCTAGTCGCAATGAAAGAGGGCGAAGAATTTGCGCTAACTGAATCTGAGTTTTTAGCTTTGATTTAAGAGTTGAGATCTATGTAGATGACGCTCAAGTTTCGTTGCTGACCGCCAAATAATACGCTGAAGTCTTTCGTATCCATGGAAGGCCAAGCAGATTTTAGGGGGACATTGAACATAGGAGGTCAGTAACTACGAGTCCAACGAAGATCTGGTCTTTTACAAATACATCTGCAGACATTGCCAGACAGTACGCCTGATTATGAATACAACTGAAATTCAAGGTTGCACTGACCGGGCAGCCAAAGGGGCAATGATTAGCATTTTTACCAGAGGTTTGCTGTTAGACGCCCATTACTGCGTCAATGTGTATCTGGATGCTTAGCTTTTCAGATCTGTCCTACTTGAGAGCCGGAATCGGTAACCTTACTGCCTAACCTCTCAGCCCGTACCATCGCCGCCATTGAGCCGTGGGGTGTGGGGGTGGCGTTGGAAATCATCGCGTTTATATGGTCGTTGTTCTTTCCCAGCGACAGCGAGCAGGTGGAAGGCTGGTTGGTGTCGATCCACACGCCCGCGCCCACGTATCCGGCTTCGCTGCTTGAGACCGGTTATGGCGGCAAGGTGCGTTTTTACCTGACGGTCGATGAGGGCGGAGCCGCTCGGCATGTCCGCGTCGTGGAAAGCACCCATCCGGATCTGACCCAATCCGTCAGGCAAGCCGCCGCGCAATGGCAATTCGAGCCTTGGTCACTCGTCGATAGCGACGCCCGGCAAACGGAAGTGATGCTACTGGTGCTGTTCGGTGCCGAGGGCGTGGGGGCGTTTTCACCGCAAATCAGCGTCGGCCTGAGTAACACGCTTTGCGCCTACCTGAATCAGGAGGTCGCCCTCAGTCGACAAGATTATCCCGATGCAGCACTGACCGATGTCGACGTTCTCTCCTACACCACTGAGTTCCTCGGGAGCGCCTTTGTCGCGCTGAAACTGCCGGATCAGAAGGCTCGTGAGGCTTTGCAGGTCCAGTTCAACAACGCAGTCCCCAGCGTGGTCGCGCACTGCCAGCAGTATCCCAAGCGTCGCTACTCCGAGTTCTTGCCCGCGGATGTGAGGGAGGTCTTGGGGTGGGTACGGATTGCCGGTTAGCCAGCGTTGCGACGCGACACGACCCCTGACTTTTCATCACGGATGCTGAATGTGAGAAAGCTATTTTTATATGCCGCGCTGATGGGCTGCGGGGCGTTGCAGGCCCAAGAAGTTGAGATTGAATACGAGCGGCAACGCGCCCCGCGCTACCCCCTTTCTCTTTACGAACAGGGTATTTCGGGTTTGGCGGTGGTTGAGTTCAATACTCATCGCGATGGCTCCATCACCGATGTGAAGGTGATCGACAGTTCCCATGAGAGATTCGCCAAAACTGCCGAATGGGCCATTCCACAATGGCGCCCAAACCTTGGCCGCTCAGTAATGCCACGCCGGCAGTCATCGTGGTGAGGGAGCATCTCTACTTCACTCATCCAAAAGAGGGAGGCAGCATTCAACGCTGGTTTCATCGTGAACTTCGCAGGCTGTCCTGCAAGAAATTCAACAAGGCGTTGGCAGCCTTTCAGCGCAACTCGCCAGAGCGTGAATTGTCCGACATGCACCTTTTTGCCTACACCTTCAAAGTGCTGGCGAGGTCTGCGACCAGACGAAAAATGACGGATAAACAAAGAACTGCCGTGGGTGATGATTTTGTTCGGGCGATGCCGGAAGTTGTCGCCCGCTGTGCTGAACAGCCACAGCTGCGATACAAAGAGACGCTGCCGGACAACTTACGCGCAATACTGTGAACAGTGCTATGCCAGCCCTTCGTGAATAAGCGGGCTTTCTATAGAGCTGAAGGTTCACCTAACCCCAACCACAATTTTCCCAACCGCCTTCCTCTGCCCCAACGAATCAATCGCTTCCCCCGCCTGTTCCAGCGGATAGACCTTCGACACCAGAGGCTTCAACTTCCCTTCACCGAACCATGTGAACAATTGCTGAAAGTTGGCAGCATTGTCCTGCGGTTGCCGTTGTGCAAACGAGCCCCAGAACACGCCGATCACGGATGCGCCTTTCAATAGTGCGACGTTTACGGGGAGTTCGGGGATGCGGCCGCTGGCAAAGCCGACGACGAGGAATCGGCCGTTCCAGGCGATGGTGCGGATGGCCTGGTCGAAGAGGTCGCCGCCTACCGGGTCATAAATGACGTCGACGCCGTTGCCGTTGGTGAGGCGTTTGAGTTCGTCTTTGAGGTTGGTTTCGCTGTAGTTGATGAGGTCGTCGGCGCCAGCGGTTTTGGCGACTTTTAGTTTTTCAGCGCTGCTGGCGGCGGCGATGACGCGGGCGCCCATAGCTTTGCCGATTTCCACTGCTGCCAGGCCGACGCCGCCGGACGCGCCGAGTACCAAAAGCGTTTCGCCGCGTTGCAGATTGGCGCGCTGTTTGAGTGCATGCATGGAGGTGCCGTAGGTCATGCTGAAAGCGGCGGCGGTGGTGAAGTCCATTGCCTCGGGAATCGGCAGGACGTTGTATCCTGCCACGGCGATTTGTTCGGCGAAGCTGCCCCAGCCGGTGAGCGCCATGACCCGGTCGCCCACTTTGAGATGGCTGATTTTCTCGCCTACCGCCGCGACCACACCGGAGGCCTCGCCCCCTGGTGAAAACGGAAAGGGTGGCTTGAACTGATATTTGCCCTCGATGATGAGGGTGTCAGGAAAGTTGACCCCGGCCGCGTGTACGTTGAGCAGGATTTCGTTTTTCTTTGGTTCCGGGGTGGGAATGTCTTCCAGCACCAGGTTTTCGGCGGGGCCAAAGGCTTTGCAGAGCACGGCTTTCATCGGGGCTATTCCTTTTCCAGTGGTGGCCGATAAGTGTAGGTAGAGAGGTTATGGGGTCAATGAGCATGCCCCGGCCTGATAGGCATGCATAAGCTGAAGTAAGCTATGGCGCGAAGCGGATTTGAGGAGTGGGCTGTGAAAGCGTGGATTGTGATGTTGTTGGCCTTATCGATGCCTGTCGTGGCAATGGCCGAAGAGGGCGGCGAGAAGGACGACGCGAACAAGGTGTCCTATGTGGCGCTGACGCCCCCATTCGTAGGTAACTACGCGCTGGATGGCGGCCCCAAACTGCACGTATATAAAGCAGACGTGGCCCTGCGTGTCACCGGTGCCGAAGCGCAGAAGCTGGTCAAGGCGAACGAGCCGCTGATTCGCAATCAGCTGGTCGCGCTGTTCACGCAGCAGACGGTCGACAGCATGAGCAATGTCGACGCCAAGGAGAAATTGCGTCAGGAAGCGTTGAAGCAGACGCAGCAGGTGTTGAGTCAAGAGACTGGCAAGCCTGTGGTGGAGGATTTGCTGTTCAACAACTTTATTGCGCAGTGATGTTGGTCGCCTGGTTTATGCGGCGGTCAGCGCAACGCCAGCACTGCCGCCCATTGCTCCGACGTTACCGGCATGACCGAAAGCCGGCTGCCTTTTTGCACCAGCGGCAATTGTTCCAGCGCGGCCTGCTGCTTCAAGTAACCCAGGCTCAGTACGGTGGGAAACGCTTCGACGAACGCCACATCGATCGCACTCCAGGGATTTTTTTCTTCGCTGGCCTTGGCGTCGAAGTAGTGGCTTTTTTTGTCCAGCGCTGTTGGATCCGGGTAAGCGGCCTGGATGATTTTTCCGATTCCGGCGATACCGGGTTCCGGGCAACTGGAGTGGTAGAAAAAGAACTCGTCACCGATGGCCATTGCGCGCAGAAAGTTACGCGCCTGGTAATTCCGAACGCCATCCCAGCGGGCTTGGCCGAGAGTTTGCAGGCCGGTAATGGATAGCTCGTCGGGTTCGGATTTCATTAGCCAATAGGCCATGTATTGGGGCTCCTGAAGGCGCTGTGGACAGGTTGTCCTACGCTTTTATGACAAACCGACAGTCGGTTGACGCCAGCATTTGCGTGTTGGTTCACGTTATCGCAGAATGCCGGGATTTTAAGGGCTACACCGTTACGCGGCCTACAGAAACAAGCCGTGGACGTCAGCTTTTTGTTTGCCAAAGGGGGGCAATCAATGCAACGCAAGCCGGATTTACTATGGATTTTGGTCATTTTGTTCGGCTTGGGCATTGTCACCACCGGTTACGCACAAAGTTTGTGGGCGGCCAAGCCGGATGCACCGGTTGAAGTCACTCAGCAACAGCCGCAATCGCGTCGCTGATCTCGTAACATCCTCGATCTAAAACTGTGGGGCCGGATTCATTCGGGAGATTGCGTTACTGCCAATGAAGATCTGTCGGACGTATCTCCGTATCGCGAATAAATTCGCTCCCACAGAAAACTCGCCAACGTCAGATATTCTGTTTTAGGCCAGATACCAGCGCATGTCCGACACGGTTCCCTGCAACGGCACATCCCAACTGGCCACGGCCAGCCTTCCGACCTTCTGACACTCATGGGCCAGACCCAGCAGAACGGGTTTCTGCCAGGCCTTGCGACGGGCCTGATAAGCCAGGCTGCGGTCATAGAATCCGCCGCCCATGCCCAGTCGACCGCCTTGGTCATCAAAACCCACCAGCGGCATCAGAATCAGGTCCAACGCCCAGATCTTGCGTTGTTGCCTGGCATTGATGCGGGGCTCGGGGATGCGGAATCGATTGGGTCTGAATTTGTCGCCCGGACGTACCCGTTGAAAGACCATCTTGGTCCGCGGCCATGCGCTCAGCACCGGCAAGTACGTCGCTTTACCTCGACGCTGTGCTTCACGCAGCAGCAGACGCGGATCGATTTCACCGTCCATCGGAAGATACAAGGAAACATGTCGCGCGCGACGAAATAGAGGGTTTTGCGCCAGTTGTCGGTACAGACCCTCTGCCGCCCGTCGCTGTTCTGCCCGATTGAGCGAGCGACGAGCCTTGCGTAGAAGACGACGCAACTGAGGGCGGGAGAGCGTAGAAGGATCGTTCAGGGAAGCAGCGCCAGAAGAAGTCATGCAGGCGGGTCCATGAGGTTTGGAAGGTGATCGTGAGATCAGGCTGATTCACGATCCCCATCGCCAGACAGGACGCCTGGCAATGGGTTGAAGATTCAAGACTCCCCGACGAACCGCTGTCGGTGTAGCCCTTGAACCCGAAAGTTCAAGGTGGAGATTGCAGGAGGCTTTAAGGCTTTCCGTCGAGCGGACATGCACACCAACCCCAACGTGCAACCCCCGTGGTTGTGCGTATCGGCTCAGGGACATGACCGACTGGCAAGCACTCCAGGGAGCGGAGCCAAGTATACCGAAACATGTCCGAACAATCAGCCTTGCGCTTTAGGCTCATCCGTGGCAAGGACCAGGTCAACACGGTCCAGAAGGTCACGAACCTGCTCGCGGGTCGAGCCGTTGGCCTGGGCTTCAGGCAGCTCCTGTTTGTGCAGCAGGTCATGGGTGATGTTCAACGCTGCCATGACGGCGATGCGATCGGCGCCGATGACTTTGCCGCTGCTGCGAATTTCGCGCATTTTGCCATCCAGGTAGCGCGCGGCGCTTACCAGATTGGTGCGCTCCTCCTGAGGGCAGATGATCGAATACTCTTTGTCGAGGATTTGCACGGTGATGCTGTTGCCATTACTCATGAGTCTTGCTCCAGGGCCTTGAGGCGCGAAATCATGGACTCGACCTTTTGCCGGGCGATTTCGTTTTTTTCAATGAGGTGAGCGCGTTCCTCGCGCCAGGTTTTTTCCTGAGCTAATAGGAGTCCGTTTTGACTTTTTAGTTGCTCGACCCGATTGATCAATAACTCCAGTCGAGCCATCAGCGCTTGCAGATCGTTGTCTTCCATCGTTTTCCACTGATTATTTTCTGATGAGTGGTGCAGGGGCTGGCCTCAGGAACTGCCTTCAATGTCGCCTGGATAGCTTGGGCGCGTCTGCCGGTGCTACGATACAAGGCCTTCATTCTAGACATTGCGCCGCTTGGCGCCTAGTTGCCCATGCCTAATCAGAATTCCCCGTACAACGCATTCGCCACCCTGCTCAACAGCAGCGGTCATCCTGTCTCTCCTGCCGAGCTGCAGGGCCTGTTGCTGGGCCGCAGTTGTGCAGGCGCGGGCTTCGACCCGGAAGGCTGGTTTGCCGACGCATCCATGCTGCTCGAAAAAGAGCCTGAAGATAACGTTCGCCAGGCGCTGATCGGCTTGCAGGAAATGGTAAAGAACGAACTGACCAGCGACGACATGACCGTCGTGCTGCTGTTGCCCAGCGACGATGAGCCTCTCGCGGAGCGCGCTGCAGCGATGGGCCAGTGGTGCCAGGGCTTTCTCGCAGGCTTCGCTCTTGTCGGTAACCAGTCGCTGAGCGAGGAGACCCGAGAGGTGCTACAGGATCTGGCGGCCATCGCTCAGGTTCAGGACGCGTTGGAGGAATCCGAAGACGGCGAGAGCGACTACATGGAAGTCATGGAGTACCTGCGCGTCGCGCCGTTGTTGCTGTTCACCGAATTCAACAAGAAAGCGGCACCTGAAGCGAAACCTTCTTTGCACTGATCACCATCGTTGCCGTCCGGTCATTGGCGCTTGCGAGCGTCGATGACCGGAGCGCCCATCCGGAGGACCGCACTTGCCCATGATCCATATCCCGAAAGCCGAATACGCCCGCCGTCGCAAAGCCTTGATGGAGCAGATGGAGCCCAACAGCATCGCCATTCTTCCGGCAGCCGCTGTGGCTATTCGAAATCGTGATGTCGAACATGTGTACCGCCAGGACAGCGACTTCCAATACCTGAGCGGTTTCCCCGAGCCTGAGGCAGTTATCGTGCTGATCCCTGGCCGTGAATATGGCGAGTACGTGCTGTTCTGCCGCGAGCGCAATCCGCAGCGCGAGCTGTGGGATGGCCTGCGCGCCGGACAGGACGGCGCAATCCGCGATTTCGGTGCCGATGACGCGTTTCCCATCACTGATATCGACGACATCCTGCCGGGCCTGATCGAGGGCCGCGACCGGGTCTACTCATCGATGGGCAGCAATCCCGAGTTTGATCGACACGTCATGGAGTGGATCAATGTGATTCGCTCCAAGGCGCATCTGGGCGCGCAGCCCCCGAAAGAGTTCGTTGCTCTGGATCACCTGCTGCATGACATGCGTCTGTATAAATCGGCGGCGGAAGTGAAAGTGATGCGCGAAGCGGCGCAGATCTCGGCGCGCGCTCACGTTCGGGCGATGCAGGCCAGTCGCGCGGGCTTGCACGAATTCAGCCTGGAAGCCGAGCTGGACTACGAATTCCGCAGGGGCGGGGCAAAGATGCCTGCTTACGGTTCTATCGTCGCGTCGGGCCGCAACGCTTGCATTCTTCACTACCAAGAGAACGACGCCCCACTGAAGGACGGCGACCTGGTGCTGATCGATGCTGGCTGCGAGATCGACTGCTACGCCAGCGACATCACACGTACGTTCCCGGTCAGCGGCAAGTTTTCGGCAGAGCAGAAGGCGATCTACGAACTGGTGCTCAGGGCCCAGGAAGCAGCATTCGCAGTAATCAAACCGGGTAATCACTGGAACCAGGCCCATGAGGCAACGGTACAGGTGATCACCGCCGGACTGGTGGAGCTGGGCCTGCTGCAGGGCGATGTCGATGAACTGATTGCCAGCGATGCGTATAAAGCTTTTTACATGCACCGCGCTGGGCACTGGTTGGGCATGGATGTGCATGACGTCGGCGAATACAAGGTCGGCGGCGAATGGCGGGTGCTTGAGGTCGGCATGGCACTGACCGTCGAGCCGGGGATTTATGTGTCGCCGGACAATCACAACGTCGCGAAGAAATGGCGCGGGATTGGTGTACGAATCGAGGACGATGTCGTGGTGACCAAAAAAGGCTGTGAAATTCTCACCGGCGGCGTGCCCAAATCCGTCGCCGAAATCGAGGGCCTGATGGCCGCTGCGCGAACCGAAGCCGCATGAGCCGGTTCAATCTGGCAATCGTTGGCGGCGGGCTGGTTGGCGCGAGTCTGGCGATCGCGTTGCAGGCCGGGGCCAGGGCGCGAGGCTGGAAGATCGTCATGATCGAACCCTTCGCGCCGGGTGACACCTGGCAGCCTAGCTATGACGCGCGCTCGTCGGCGCTGTCCTTCGGCGCGCGACAGATTTACGAACGTCTTGGGCTGTGGCAGCAGATCAGTCGTCGCGCCGAGCCCATTCTGCAAATTCAGGTGTCCGACAAGGGCCGCTTCGGCGCGGCGCAATTGTCGGCTATGCAGGAAGGCGTACCAGCCCTGGGCTACGTGGCAGAAAACGCCTGGCTCGGCCAGTGCCTGTGGCAAGGGCTGGATAAAGACGTGGTCAGCTGGCGCGTACCCGCGGAAGTGAAACAGATGCAGGCGCTGCCCGATGGCTATCGGCTGACCCTGAGCGATGAGACTCAACTGGACTGCGACCTTGCGGTGCTCGCCGATGGCGGACGCTCCAATCTGCGCGAACAACTGGGCATCGGCGTGCGAACGACGCCATACGATCAAAGCGCGTTGATCGCCAACATCACGCCGGGTGACGCTCACGGCGGCCAGGCCTTCGAGCGTTTCACCGAAGAAGGCCCGATGGCGCTCCTGCCGCTGCCGGAAAATCGCTGTGCGCTGGTCTGGACCCGCAAGGCTGAAGAAGTGCAGCGACTGATGGCGCTGGACGACCGCAGTTTTCTCAACGAGTTGCAGGGTGTGTTCGGCTATCGCCTCGGCGCGCTGAAACAGGTCGGCGCGCGGCATACCTATCCGTTGTCGCTGATCCAGGCCGAGGAGCAGGTGCGTTCGCATCTGGTTGTGTTGGGCAACGCAGCGCATAGCTTGCACCCGATAGCCGGCCAGGGTTTCAACCTGTCTCTACGCGATGCCGCGTCGCTGGCTGAAGCCCTGCTCGCCAGCGATTCAGCACCCGGAGATCTGGCGACCTTGCAGGCTTATCGCGATCGTCAGTACCTGGACCAGAAACTCACGGTGGGTTTTTCCGATCAGGTCACGCGGCTGTTCGGCAGCCAGCAACCGCTGCTCACCGCGGGCCGCAATATCGGCTTGCTGGGCCTTGATCTGCTGCCATCGGCCAAGAGCTGGTTTGCCCGTCAGGCCATGGGGCTGGGAACGCGAGCTGATGTCTAACCCCTTTTTTCATCCGTGGCCGATGCCACCCGCGAGAACGATTTAAAGCATGGAAACGCGCGCAGATCTGTTGATTGTCGGGGCCGGAATGGTCGGTAGCGCACTCGCGCTGGCGCTGCAAAACAGCGGGCTGAATATCCTCGTGGTCGACGGCAGCTCGTTGAGCGTCAAGCCGTTCGACCGGGCCGCGCCCTTCGAGCCGCGGGTCAGCGCTTTGTCGGCCGCCAGCCAGCGCATTCTCGAGCGCCTGAATGTCTGGGATGGCATGGTTTCGCGGCGCGTCAGCCCTTACGGCGAAATGCACGTGTGGGACGGCAGCGGCACGGGCAAAGTGCATTTCTCTGCATCCAGCGTCCACGCCCAAGTGCTTGGGCATATCGTCGAAAATCGTGTGGTTCAGGATGCCTTGATCGAGCGTTTGCACGACGCCGATATCGGCCTGCTGGCCAATGCCCGGCTTGAGCAGATACGTCATTCGGGTGATGACTGGCTGCTGACCCTGTCCGATGGCCGCACCTTGCGCGCGCCCTTGGTCGTCGCGGCGGACGGCGCCAACTCTACGGTTCGACGCATGACCGGTACCGCCACGCGCGAATGGGACTACATGCACCACGCCATCGTCACCAGCGTACGCATGGCTGAATCCCACAGGAAGACGGCCTGGCAACGTTTCACCGATGATGGCCCGCTGGCGTTTTTGCCTCTGGAGCGAGAAGGCGAACATTGGTGTTCGATCGTCTGGTCGGTGACGCCTGCCGAGTCCGAGCGATTGATGAAGCTGGAGGACGAGGCGTTCTGTCGCGAGCTTGAGAAAGCCTTCGAAGGCTGTCTGGGCCGGGTGATTTCCGCCGATCCGCGCCTGTGCGTGCCGCTGCGTCAACGTCATGCCAAGCGTTATGTCGCCGATGGTCTGGCGCTAATCGGCGACGCGGCCCACACCATTCACCCGTTGGCGGGGCAGGGCGTGAACCTGGGTTTCCTGGATGCGGCCGTTTTGGCTGAAGTGCTGCTGGGCGCAATCGAGCGCGGCGAGCGTATTGCCGATCAGAAGGTCCTCAGCCGCTACGAGCGACGCCGCATGCCGCACAACCTGGCGTTGATGGCGGCGATGGAAGGCTTTGAGCGACTGTTTCAGGCCGATCCGCTGCCGCTGCGCTGGCTGCGCAATACTGGCTTGAAAATGGTCGATCAGTCGGCCGAAGCCAAGGCGATGTTCGTCCGTCAGGCTCTGGGGTTGACTGGGGATCTGCCGGAATTGGCGAAGCTCTGACACCGCGCGGTTTTCGTCTTGGCAATGGATTTTCTGTGGGAGCGAATTCATTCGCGAGAGGTCAGCAGAACGACATAGATGTGTCGGATGTTCTGGCACCTCGCGAATGAATTCGCTCCCACAGGTCACTGCGTTTCTTCCTCAAAAGTTCTTGTAAACCTATCCTGCAACATCTGGTAACTGCTCAATCGGGACTTCGGTTGAGATGCCAGATGCGATTCACTACCATTTCGCCTCATTTTCCCAAGACGAGATATCAGCATGCAGGCGAGCAAGCGTCTTCTGGCTGCCCTGGCATTGACCGTGCTCGGCGGTACCGCCCAGGCCGCTGATGAAGTGGTGGTGTATTCCTCCCGGATCGACGAGCTGATCAAGCCGGTGTTCGATGCTTATACCGCCAAGACCGGCGTGAAGGTGAAGTTCATCACCGACAAGGAAGCACCGTTGATGCAACGCATCAAGGCCGAGGGGCAGAACGCTACCGCTGACCTGCTGCTCACTGTCGACGCTGGCAACCTCTGGCAAGCCGAGCAAATGGGCATCCTCCAGCCGTTCACCTCGCCGGTGATCGACGAAAACATCCCTGCGCAGTATCGGTCCTCGACTCATAGCTGGACCGGCCTGAGCCTGCGTGCGCGGACCATCGCGTACTCGACCGACCGAGTCAAACCCGAAGAGCTGACGACCTACGAGGCGCTGGCTGACAAACAATGGGAAGGACGCCTATGTTTGCGCACCGCGAAGAAGGTCTACAACCAGTCGCTGACCGCCACGCTGATTGAAACCTACGGTGCCGAGGCGTCGGAGAATATCCTCAAGGGTTGGGTCAACAATCTGTCCACTGACGTGTTCTCGGATGACATTGCAGTGCTCGAAGCGATCAACGCCGGGCAATGCGACGTCGGTATCGTCAACACCTATTACTACGGCCGTCTGCACAAGCAGAACCCTGAGCTTGCCGTGCGTCTGTTCTGGCCGAACCAATCGGACCGTGGCGTTCACGTGAACCTGTCGGGCATCGGCCTGACCAAATACGCGCCACATGCCGACGCGGCCAAAGCGCTGGTCGAATGGATGACCGGGCCTGAAGCGCAGGCGATCTTCTCCGGTACCAATCAGGAATTCCCGGCCAACCCGAAAGTCGCGCCGTCTGAAGAGGTCGCGAGTTGGGGGGAGTTCAAGGCCGACACCATCCCGGTCGAGATTGCCGGACGACGTCAGGCTGAAGCGATTCGCATGATGGATCGTGCCGGTTGGAATTGATCCTGAGCGCGAATATTCGATAGATCGCCGATGCGGCAGGTAGAACGCGGTTCTGTGGGAGCGAATTCATTCGCGACGCGGCGGTACAGCCGATGGAAATGTGTCGGATGTGCCAGCCAACCGCGAATGAATTCGCTCCCACAGGGTCCGTTGTCCTCTCGCTATTTACTACGTTTTTTGAGAACCCCACTTGGCTCATCCCGCCCAGCGCCGCTGGTACCCTCTGGTTTTCGCCGTCGCGGCGCTCGTGCTCCTTCCCCTGAGTGTCCTGCTGCTGTCGTGGCAGACCATCGATCACGAGATCTGGTCGCACCTCTGGAAAACCCAGATGCCGCGCCTGCTGGGCAACACCCTTACCCTGGTGCTCGGCGTAGGTGTCGGTGTGACGTTGCTGGGCGTGAGTCTCGCCTGGCTTACAGCATTGTGTGAATTCCCCGGCAGACGCTGGCTCGACTGGGCGTTGATGCTGCCGTTCGCCATTCCCGCCTATGTCCTTGCGTTCGTTTTCGTCGGCCTGCTCGATTTTGCCGGTCCCGTGCAAACCCTCATGCGTGAGTGGTTTGGCACAGGCATCCGTTTTCCCCGTGTGCGCTCGACTGGCGGGGTGATCATCGTTCTGGTGCTGGTGTTCTATCCCTACGTTTACCTGCTAGCGCGCACGGCCTTTCTCGCTCAGGGCAAAGGCCTGATGGAAGCTGCGCGGGTTCTCGGACAGTCGCCCTGGCAAGCGTTCTGGCGTGTCGCGCTGCCGATGGCCAGACCTGCAATCGGTGCGGGTGTCGCACTCGCCTTGATGGAAACCCTGGCCGATTTCGGCGCCGTCGCCGTCTTCAATTTCGATACTTTCACGACAGCGATCTACAAGACCTGGTACGGGTTCTTCAGCCTGTCGAGCGCAGCGCAATTGGCCAGCCTGCTGCTGTTGGCGGTGATGTTGGTGCTGTATGGCGAACATCGCGCCCGAGGTGCCAGTCGTGCGAGTAACGAGCGGCCGCGGGCCAAGGCGCTTTATCACCTGCGTGGACTCAAGGCCGCTGCGGCCAGTACATGGTGTGGGCTGGTCTTCGCCTGTGCGTTCGTGGTGCCGCTGCTGCAATTGATCGTGTGGGTCTGGCAGCGCGGGCGTTTCGATCTGGACGAACGTTATACCGGGCTCATCCTGCATACCCTGTATCTCGGAGGCATTGCTGCATTGGTCACGGTCAGTGTGGCGATGGTTTTGGTGTTCGCCCGTCGTCTGGCGCCTACTCGCGCGATCCGTTCGGGGGTGAGTCTGGCCAATATCGGCTACGCATTGCCGGGTTCGGTACTGGCGGTGTCGATCATGCTGGCGTTCAGTTATCTGGATCGTGAGCTGGTGGTGCCACTGTCCGGCTGGCTTGGTGGTGCGGGTAAACCGTTATTGCTGGGAAGCCTTGCGGCGCTGGTGCTGGCCTATCTGGTGCGCTTCATCGCCGTCGCCTACGGGCCGTTGGAGAATAGCCTGTCGCGGATTCGTCCTTCGTTGCCCGAAGCAGCCCGCAGCCTGGGTGTCAGCGGGCCACGTTTGTTTTTCAAGATTTATCTGCCGCTGTTGATTCCCGGCACCTTGAGCGCGGCGTTGCTGGTGTTCGTCGATGTGCTCAAGGAGATGCCCGCTACGCTGCTGATGCGCCCGTTCGGCTGGGACACGCTGGCCGTGCGCATCTTCGAAATGACCAGCGAAGGCGAGTGGGCGCGAGCCGCTTTACCAGCGTTAACGCTGGTCATGGTCGGTTTGCTACCGGTAATTGGCTTAATCAGACGTTCGGCCAGACCAATCGGCTAGGTGCGGGGTCACAGCCTTGCGGATACAATGCGCCGCAATCGACGCGGTCTGTCAGACAATTCTGCAAATTAGCAAAGGTTTCAGACCCCAAGTTACGGGGGATTTGCCGTTGTTTTCGACGATCGCGTCTTCGCCACGCCCGGAAGGAGAAACCCATGGGACAGCGTACGCCGCTCTTTGACCTGCACCTCGCGCTTGGCGCGAAGCTGGTCGATTTTGGTGGTTGGGATATGCCGTTGCACTACGGCTCACAAGTCGAAGAGCACCATCAGGTGCGCCGCGATTGTGGGATTTTCGACGTGTCACACATGCATGTGCTCGACGTTTCAGGCAGCCAGGCCAAGCCCTGGTTGCAATACCTGCTGGCGAACGACGTCGGCAAGTTGCAGCAAACCGGGCGTGCGCTCTACAGCGCGATGCTCGACACCCAGGGCGGGATCGTCGACGACATGATCGTCTATCTCACCGACGAGGGTTATCGACTGGTGGTCAACGCAGCCACCGGCGCCAAGGACCTGACCTGGATGAATGGCCATCTTGCCGGCTTCGACGTGCAGCTGACCCATCGCTCCGAGTTAGCCATGCTGGCCATTCAGGGTCCGCACGCTCGGCAGAAAATCGCTGAACTCGTGACCCAGGCCCGCGCCGAACTTATCCACACTTTGCGAGCCTTCGAAGGGCAGCAGGAAGGCGACTGGTTCATTGCCCGCACCGGCTATACCGGTGAAGACGGGCTGGAAATCATCCTGCCGAGCGATCAGGCCTGCAGCTTCTTCAACGACATGGTGGGTGCCGGCATCTCGCCGATTGGCCTGGGTGCGCGCGATACGCTGCGTTTGGAGGCAGGCATGAACCTGTTCGGGCAGGAAATCGACGAGCAGGTTTCACCGTTGATCTCCAACATGGGCTGGACCATCGCATGGGCGCCGCAAGAGCGCGACTTCATCGGCCGTGCTGCGCTGGAGGCAGAGCGGTCAAGAGGCGTCAACTCGAAGCTTGTAGGGCTTGTCCTTGAGGAACGCGGGGTTTTGCGTGCACATCAGGTCGTCCGAATAGCGGAAGTTGGCGAAGGAGAGATCACCAGTGGTAGTTTCTCTCCTACGCTAAGCAAGTCGATTGCCCTGGCGCGTGTTCCGATCGCGACTGCCGACCGTGCCGAAGTCGAAATCCGCGGCAAGTGGTACCCGGTTCGAGTGGTCCAGCCGGCGTTCGTGCGTCATGGCAAGGCCCTGATTTAATAACTCCCTGGCGGGTTTTTCCGCTGACCTGATGAAGTAGAGAGGATAAAAATTATGAGCGAAATTCCCGCCGAACTGCGTTTTGCCGAAAGCCATGAGTGGGCGAAACAAGAGGGTGATTTGATCGTTGTCGGTATTTCCGATCATGCGCAGGAAGCGCTGGGTGACGTGGTATTTGTCGAATTGCCGCAAATCGGCAAGGTTTTCGCTGCCGGTGATCAAGCAGGCGTGGTCGAATCGGTAAAGGCCGCCTCTGACATCTACTCGCCGGTAGCCGGTGAAGTCGTCGAGGTGAACGAAGCACTGGGCGATGCGCCTGAAGAGCTAAACAACTCGCCTTACAACTCGTGGATCTTCAAGGTCAAGGCAAGCAATGCTGACGCCGATCTGGCCAAGTTGCTGGACGCTGCTGGCTACAAAGCCGCGATTGGCGAGTAAGTCAGTCGTTTAACAACAGTCTGTAGCAGCATGGTTTGACGGCGGTGGCGGGTTTGATCTCGCTGGCGCCGGCAAGCCGTGCTGCTACAGGCTTTGTTTGTTCAGCGGATTACTGCTCGGCAACGAGATTTTTTGCGAGAATTGCGTTGGCCAGATCCATGTCCGAAGCGTTCAAGCCTGGGTTGTCCTGACGAACCTGATTCATGGCCGCTTCCAGATACGGGCCGCGAATGGCGCCGTTGCTGGCAACGAAGCTACCTGCATCGTCCTGCGCTGCAACGATCAGTTTGTGATGCCGGAAAGTGAGGTAGGTCGAACCCGTGGTTGCGCCGGACGAAAGAACGTCGCGCAGGAAGCCGTCAGCCATTGCTGAACCGACTGGCAGGGAAAGCAGAGCTAACGTGGCTACAGCAAGTTTTAGACGCATGGCGGGGTACTCCGACTTTGGTTGTTCTGAAACGGTTTGATACGCCCGGCGCTGATGTAGTTCCGTGTCTCACGTTGAAACACGCGGCGATGCCTTCTGTGGGGTGAGCAGGCTCACTCCCACAGGCTGAGTACTGATCCCAAGCTCAAGACTCGTAGCTCACACCACCTCAACCTTCAAAATCGCGCCCTCCTGCGCAATGACTCTCACCTGATCCCCCGCTGGTGTATCGGGCCCTACGACCATCCACACCCCGTCACCCACCTTGATCTTGCCGCGCCCGCCGACGATGGCGTCATGCACGACGAATGTCCTGCCAATCAGCTCCGAGCCGCGCATGTTGAGGCCAGGCTGGTCGGACTTGCGCAGCACGCTGCGCTGGCGACGCCACCAATACAGCGCCGTGAGCACCGAGAGTACGGCGAACAACAGGAACTGCACTTCCCAGCTCAGCGCCGGAATGATGTACGTGAGAATTCCGACGCCCGCCGCCGCCACGCCGATCCACAGCAGATAACCGCCTGCGCCAAAGACTTCCAGAATCAACAGCACAGTGCCGAGGCCCAGCCAGTCCCAAAACGATAGGTCTTGCAGGTAATCCCACATGGCTCAGACTCGCTTGCCGGTGTCGGGCCTGGTCTTGTCGACAGTGCCCTTGTCGAACGTCGCTTTGACGATCTCGCCGATGCCGCCGATGGCACCAATCATCTGGCTGGCCTCCAGCGGCATGAGGATGACCTTGCTGTTGTTGGCCGACGACAGTTTGCCGAGCGCATCGATGTACTTTTGCGCGACGAAATAGTTGATGGCCTGTACGTCACCAGCGGCGATCGCTTCGGACACCACCTGAGTCGCGCGGGCCTCGGCTTCGGCCTGACGCTCCCGGGCTTCGGACTCCAGAAACGCGGCCTGACGCTCGCCTTCCGCTTCGAGAATCTGTGCTTGTTTCTTGCCCTCGGCGGTAAGAATCGCTGAGGCTCGCAGGCCCTCCGCCTCAAGAATCTGGGCGCGCTTGATCCGCTCGGCTTTCATCTGCCCGGACATCGCCGCCATCAGATCGGCGGGAGGGCTGATGTCCTTGATCTCGATCCGCGTGATCTTGATACCCCATGGCGCAGTCGCCTCATCGACGATGCGCAGCAGGCGTTCGTTGATGCCGTCGCGCTGGCTGAGCATGGCGTCCAGCTCCATCGAGCCGAGCACGGTGCGGATGTTGGTCTGCAGCAGGTTGCGGATCGCGTGCTGCAGATTGTTGACCTCGTACGCCGCCTGGGCGCAGTTGACGACCTGATAGAAGCAGACTGCGTCGATCTGCACCGTGGCGTTGTCAGACGTGATGACTTCCTGCGGCGGAATATCCAGCACGGTTTCCATCATGTTGATCTTGTGCCCGATACGGTCCACCACCGGGACGATGATGTTCAGCCCCGGCTTGAGGGTGTTGGTGTAGCGCCCGAAGCGCTCGACGGTCCATTGATAACCCTGGGGCACGACCTTGAAGCCCATGAACACAATGGCGATGGCCAGCGCGACGAACAGTAAAACCACACTACCGATTTGCATAACCTGTCCCTGTTGATTGCGATTGATGAATAGACGAGTCGGCGAAGAGTACGGTGACGCAATCCGCTCCGGGAATATTTCTTGTATCAAAGTCACGTCGCGCAACAATACCTGTGGCAGTCGGCTTGCTGGCGGTGGCGTTCTGAAGTGAGTCGCCGCTGGCAAGCCTTGCATCGATATCCGCAAGTTCGTTGCTGAAGAATAGCTCGCGCGTGAGGTTGAACATCGTCGTCTTCAGCGCCGGATCCGGGAAGGTGCACGCCGGGCCGGTGGTGGCGCAATGGTCGCTTGTTACAACAGGCTCGATGTGACGTCGGGTGACAGCGCCCGGCGCGATGAGTCAGAGTGGGTTCCAAACCCCCATGATCCGAAAATTGGTTGAACAAGAGGTACACGACATGGCTGTTCTGGAAAGCTTCCGCCTCGACGGAAGAACTGCGCTGATTACCGGCTCAAGCGCTGGTATTGGCCTGGCGATCGCACGCGGGTTGGCCGAGGCTGGCGCCCGAGTCGTGCTCAATGGGCGCAATATCGATACATTGCGATCGGCGGCTGCGACGCTGGCAGCAGAAGGTCATGATGTCCACACCCAGCCCTTCGACGTGACGAACAGCGCTGCCGTCAATGCAGCAGTCCAGGACATCGAAACGCGTGTCGGAGCGCTGGAAATTCTGGTCAACAATGCGGGTATTCAACGTCGCGGGCCATTGGCCGAATTCACTGAAGCGAACTGGCACGAGCTGATGCGCACCAATCTGGACAGCGCATTCTTCGTCGGTCAGGCCGTGGCGCGTTGCATGATTCCTCGTGGTCGTGGGCGCATCATCAATATCTGTTCGGTACAGAGCGAGCTGGGCAGGCCAGACATCGCGCCGTACGCGGCCAGCAAGGGCGCGCTGAAGATGCTGACCAAGGGCATGGCGATCGACTGGGGGCCGCATGGTCTGAACGTCAACGGCATCGGGCCGGGTTACTTCAAAACCGAGCTGAATGCGGCGCTAGTCACCAATCCTGAATTCAGCGACTGGCTGGTGCAGCGCACACCGAGTCGTCGCTGGGGCGAAGTTTCTGAACTGGCCGGGGCCGCAGTGTTCCTGGCTTCCGATGCCGCAAGCTTCGTCAATGGCCACATTCTTTACGTCGATGGAGGCATCACGGCGTCGTTGTAATCCGTTTGTGGTCGATCTACCGCTGCTCACTCTGCGGCGTAACCCGCAGCACTTCCTCGATCGTGGTCAAACCTGCCGCGATTTTTTGCGCGCCTGACAGGCGCAGGCTGCGCATGCCGTCCTTGAAGCCCTGGCGCCGCAACGCCGTGAGATCCAGATCCGCCGTGATCAGGGATTTCACTGCATCGGACATCAGCATGATTTCGTACACCCCCGCGCGTCCGCGATAACCGGTGTCGCGACACTCCGCGCAACCCACTGCCCGCTGCGCACCGCTCGGCACAGCGGCCTGCCAGGGGCGTGTGAGGGTTTGCCAGTCAACTTCATCGATCTCCACCGGCGCTTTGCAGTGCGGGCACAACGTACGCACCAGACGCTGAGCCATCACGCCCAGAATCGTCGCCTTGAGTAAGTAATGCGGCACCCCCAGTTCCAACAGACGGCTGATGGCGCTTGGCGCGTCATTGGTGTGCAGCGTTGAAAGTACAAGGTGACCGGTGAGTGCCGCCTGGATCGCCATTTCCGCGGTCTCCAGATCGCGAATCTCGCCAATCATGATGATGTCCGGATCCTGCCGCATCAGGGCGCGCACGCCGCTGGCGAAGGTCAGGTCGATATTGTGCTGAACCTGCATCTGATTGAACGCAGGCTCGACCATTTCGATCGGGTCCTCAATGGTGCAAAGATTCACCTCCGACGTCGCCAGCTTCTTCAGCGTGGTGTACAGCGTGGTGGTCTTGCCGGAACCGGTCGGCCCGGTCACCAGAATGATGCCGTTGGGCTGGTGGGTCATGCCTTCCCAACGGCGCAGGTCGTCGCCGGAAAAGCCCAGTTGATCGAAGTCCTTGAGCAGCACTTCCGGATCGAAGATCCGCATCACCATCTTTTCGCCAAACGCTGTAGGCAAGGTCGACAGCCGCAATTCCACTTCGCCGCCATCGGGTGTCTTGGTCTTGACCCGGCCATCCTGCGGCTTGCGCTTCTCGGCGACGTTCATCCGGCCGAGACTCTTCAGGCGGCTGGTGACCGCCATCGTTACCTGCGGCGGAAATTGATAAACGTTGTGTAGCACGCCGTCGATGCGAAAACGCACGGTCCCGGCTTCCCGGCGCGGTTCGATATGGATATCGCTGGCGCGCTGCTGATAGGCGTACTGGAAGAGCCAGTCGACAATGTTGACGATGTGCGCATCGTTGGCATCCGGTTCCTGATCGCTCGCACCAAGCTTGAGCAACTGCTCGAAGTTGCCAAGGTTGCTCACTTTCTGATCGGATGCGCTGGCGCCGCTGACCGATTTCGCCAGTCGATAGAACTCGACAGCGAGTTTCTGCACGTCAACCGGGTTGGCGACTACACGCTTGATCGGCATTTTCAATACGTGCATCAAATCCGCTTCCCATGCCTTCACGTAAGGTTGGGCGCTGGCGATGGTCACGCACTCGCGATCCACAGCGACGGCCAGGATCTTGTGGCGCTGGGCGAAGGCGTAGGACATCAGAGGCGTAACGGCGGCCACGTTGATCTTCAACGGGTCGATACGCAGGTAGGGCTGACCAGCCTGCTCGGCCAGCCAGGCAGTCAGGGTCTCCAGGTCGAGCTTCTTGCCCGCCCGCTTATGGTTGTCGAATTGCTGGGCAGCGATGAACTCCAGCGGATGGGTCTGCAGATTCTGCGCAGTTCGGCGCAAGGTCAGTGCGTATTCGGCGTTGTCCTGATCGAGGTATCCCTGCGCGACGAGGTCGCGCAGCACTTCATTCAGATCCAGCCAGCGGTCCTGGGAAGATGGGGCAAGGACGGACATGCGGGCTCCTTTGGACGAGACGGCTTACTTCGTAGATAAGCAAGAGTAGTCCCAAGCGTGCCAGTTGTTGCGTCCTGCAGGTAGTGAAGCGTTGCCAATATTTTCGGCGCACCTCAACCGACAGCGAGTGAGACGGGCTCGGATAGGACGTACGAATCGCCGATCGGTTCCAGTTCAACTGTGCAAACATTGATCAGGTTGCGCATTTTTTCACCAATGACCTGCGCCCGATGCCATGTCATGCCGTCCACTTCAACCTCGATCATCAACATACCTTCCTGCTGCAAAACGCTCACCTGCCGCGGGATCAGGTACTGCATGGCGAATAGGTTCAGCACCCGGCAGATCAGGTCGGGCTCGGCCTCAGCGAAGATCTGATAGCGCGAGCGGCAATGGGTGTTGCCAACTGACCAGACGTCGTGGCGAAGCGGGGCGGGCGTGACGGCTTCGAGGTGCGGCATACTGAACTCTCCTGTTTTCGTCGGCTGGACGAGCTGTTTGAGTGAGAGAAAGTTTTACATGCGGGAAAAGAAACTTCTGGTCCATAATCGACCGAAATACGCTTGTTGCGACTTCTTAATGTGTCAACTGCCTTTATCGAGAATTGATTATGCAGACCGAGCTGGATGCCTACGACCGCAAGATTCTGGCGCTGCTGCAGGAGGACGCTTCTCTGTCCAGCGCACAAATCGCTGAACAGGTGGGTCTGTCTCAGTCGCCTTGCTGGCGCAGGATTCAACGACTGAAGGATGAAGGCGTGATCCGCAGGCAGGTGACCCTGCTGGATCGCAAGAAAATCGGGCTCAATACGCAGATTTTCGCCGAGGTGAAGCTGAACGCTCATGGCCGCTCGAACTTCACTGAATTCACCGAAGCGATTCGCGGATTTCCGGAGGTGTTGGAGTGTTATGTGTTGATGGGATCGGTGGACTTTCTGCTGCGCATCGTCACGCCGGACATTGAGGCGTATGAGCGGTTTTTCTTCGAGAAACTGTCATTGGTGCCGGGGATTCAGGAGGTGAATTCGACCGTGGCGCTTTCGGAGATCAAATCGACGACGAGTTTACCGATGTCGAAGTAGCTGGATTTTGACGTCTGACGCGACCTGGATCATAGGGTTACGCAATGAACTGTAGGAGCCGGTTTGCTGGCGAATGCGTCGGATCGGTCGCATGGATAGTGACTCAAAGAACGCCTTCGCCAGCAAGCCGACTCCTACAGTTGGATCGGCGTTAGAGCTTCAACAACGTCTTCCATGCCCGGCTTTGCAGCACGGTAATGGTCTGTTGCACTCGGGCTTCGAGGATTTCGTCGCTGATGTCCAGGTGCGCCAGTTGCTCCAGTTTGTTCAGCTCGCCATACAGACGGTCCAGCTCGGGCAATTCCAGAGTCTGGCGGGCGTGGTGCAGCCAGACCTGGATGCGCTCGATGCGTGGCAACTGCTCGGCCAGATCTTCCGGCTGTTGCTGATAGCGCGCCAGGTTCAACGCAGTCGCTTCATCGCCGAGGAAGCGTGGCACCCAGCTGCTCAACATCGCATGGCCCTGACGATTGCCGCGGTTGTTGCGCTCAACCGTCCAGCTTTGCGCCATCAGCCAGCGCGATGTGGTCAGTGAGAAAAGTCCCCAACGCGGATCTTCAAGCTCTTCGATGAACTGCTCATGGGCGGCGGCGCGCACATCGGCGTCTTCCTGACCGGCCTGAACCAACGTGCGCCAGTCTTCCAGCAAGGCGTCCAGCGCAGCGCGCAGGTCATGTGTGGTAGCGCGCGGCGCCGCCTGGCCCAAGCTGCCGGTCAGGGCACGCAGCTCGGCGAGCACCTCGACCCACTCTTGAAGCAGATTCCAGTGCCCGTTGAAGCGGTATTGCTCCGCCAGACGCTGGCTGCTGCCCAGCAGATACCAGGCCAGCGCGCTGTAGGCGTCGTCCACGGAGGTCTCGGCATGCAATTCCGGCGCAGGCAGCTTGATCGAATAGCTGCTGGCGTCGAACAGGCGATAGCCCCGCTCGGCCTTGCTGATGTCACATGGCATCAGCGCCAGTTTCTCGGCCAGTTCGGCGGCCAGCTCCAACAACGCGGCAGGTTCGCCTTCACGCAGTTCAAGCTCCAGCTCGCAGATTTCTTCTTTCTGCTTGCCGACGATGACGTTGCCCAGATCCAGCGCAGCCTCGATCACCACCTTGGACTTGCCACGACCCCAGGCGATCTCGGCCTTCTCGCGAACGAAATCAGTGGTGAACACCGGCTTGATAGTTTTCTTGTCCAGATCCGCCAGTTGCTCGGGCCAGCATTCACCGTCGAGCTTCTTTACGTCCAGCTTAGCCTTGGGCAGATCCCAGTTGTACTCGTTGCGCTCCGAGAGACCGGCAACACTCTGGCCGCGAGTCTTGAGGGTCTGGATGATCGCGTCGCCATCTCGGCGCAGGCGCAGGGCGACCTTGGCGTGTGCAAGCTCACGCTCAGGGGTGTCGAAGTACTGGTTGAACAGCTCCAGCCGCTCCCAGCCGCTTTTGTTGCGCTTCTTCAGCAACGGGTGGTCGCGCAAGGCGATGAGGGTTTCGCGGCTGACGCGGAGTTTGATTTCGGTTTCTTTCTGCATGGCCGGGAATCCAGGCGCTCTATCGCTGATAGGCGCTCTATTTCTGAAAAGAAGGGGACGCAGCCGGAATCGACACAGCTGCGTGGGTCGTGCAGTGTACAGGACATCACCCGTGACAGTTTATTCCTGCTGTCCAATCCCCCTATGATGGTTCGTAGTCGCGCCAGCATTTAAGGAGTCGCCATGCCGTTGCCGTCCATGAAAGACCAGTTCGCGGCACTGATCGCCGCCCCTTCGGTGAGTTGTACGCAGCCTGCGCTCGACCAATCCAACCGCGCCGTCATCGACCTGTTGGCGACCTGGCTCGGTGATCTGGGTTTTGCCTGCGACATCCGTCAAGTCAGCCCCGGCAAGTTCAATCTGCTGGCGACTTATGGATCTGGCCCCGGCGGCCTTGTGCTGTCCGGCCATAGCGACACCGTTCCCTATGACGACGCGCTGTGGAAGACCGATCCGCTGAAGCTGACAGAAGTCGATGGCAGTTGGGTAGGACTCGGCAGTTGCGACATGAAAGGCTTCTTCGCGCTGGCGATCGAAGCGCTACAACCCTTGCTGGACAGGCCGTTCAAGCAACCGTTGATCATTCTTGCGACCTGCGATGAAGAAAGCTCGATGGCCGGTGCCAAGGCCCTCGCGGCTGCCGGTGGGGTGCTGGGCCGCGCCGCGGTGATCGGTGAGCCGACGGGCCTCAAGCCGATTCGTCTGCACAAAGGCGTGATGATGGAACGTATCGAGATTCTGGGGCGCAGCGGCCATTCGTCGGACCCGAGCCTGGGCCACAGCGCTCTGGAGGCGATGTACGACGCGATCGGCGCGCTCAAAGATTTGCGCCAGCAATGGCAGACGCAATTCAGCAACCCACAGTTCAGCGTGCCTCAGCCGACCTTGAACTTCGGTTGTATCCATGGCGGCGACAACCCCAACCGCATTTGCGGGCAGTGTTCGTTGGAATTCGACCTGCGCCCATTGCCGGGCATGGACCCGGAAATGCTGCGCGCCGCGATCCGGCAGAAGCTGCACCCGCTGGCTGAGCAACATCAGGTAAAGATCGATTACGCGCCGTTATTCTCGGAGGTCGCACCGTTCGAGCAAAGTGCCGACGCTGAACTGGTGCGCGTTGCCGAGCGTCTGACCGGCCATACGGCCGAAGCAGTGGCATTTGGCACCGAAGCGCCTTATCTTCAGCGCCTTGGTTGCGAAACGATCGTGTTGGGGCCAGGTGATATCGCCTGTGCGCACCAGCCCGGCGAATATCTCGAAATGTCACGTTTGCAGCCTACAGTGCGTCTATTGCGTCAGTTGATCGAACATTACTGCCTGACTCCTGCGTGAGTCGGCCATCCCAGAGTCAATCCAGAAGGAGAGTACGCGTGTTGCGATGCCTGTTCCGACGATAAAGCTCATGCCGTTGTGAGTGTTTTCACCCTTCGTCCATTTTTTTACAGGCTCATTCGGATATGCCCGATTACGTCAATTGGCTGCGCCACGCGTCTCCCTACATCAATGCCCATCGGGATTGCACATTCGTCGTCATGCTTCCGGGCGACGGCATCGAGCACCCCAACTTCGGCAACATCGTTCACGACCTTGTCCTGCTGCACAGTCTGGGCGTGCGTCTGGTGCTGGTTCATGGCTCGCGTCCGCAGATCGAAAGCCGCCTGGAGGCACGGGGTCTGACGCCGCATTTCCATCGCGACATGCGCGTGACCGACTTTGCGACACTTGAATGCGTGATCGACGCCGTGGGCGCTCTGCGTATCGCCATCGAAGCGCGCCTGTCGATGGACATGGCAGCCTCGCCGATGCAGGGCTCGCGGTTGCGGGTGACTGGCGGCAATTTCGTTACGGCACGCCCAATCGGTGTGCTTGAAGGCGTCGACTATCAACACACCGGCGAAGTGCGCCGGATCGACCGCAAAGGTATCAATCGGTTGCTAGACGAGCGCTCGATCGTGCTGCTGTCGCCGCTGGGCTACTCGCCGACGGGGGAGATCTTCAACCTCGCCTGCGAAGACGTCGCCACTCGTGCCGCGATTGATCTGGGCGCCGAAAAGTTGCTGCTGTTCGGCGCCGAGTCCGGCTTGATGGATGAGCAGGGCCGTCTGGTGCGCGAACTGCGTCCGCAGCAGGTCCCGTCGCATCTTCAGCGGCTGGGCAACAACTATCAGGCGGAGCTACTCGACGCCGCCGCGCAGGCCTGTCGTGGCGGCGTGGCGCGCAGTCATATCGTCAGCTATGCCGAAGATGGCGCGCTGCTGTCCGAGCTGTTCACCCGTGCCGGTGGCGGTACGCTGGTGGCGCAGGAGCAGTTCGAACTAGTGCGCGAGGCGTCGATTGGTGACGTGGGCGGTTTGATCGATCTGATCACGCCGCTGGAAGAGCAGGGCATCCTGGTGCGTCGCTCCCGCGAAGTGCTGGAACGTGAGATCGAGCAGTTCAGCGTGGTCGAGCGCGAAGGTTTGATCATCGCGTGTGCAGCGCTGTATCCGATTGCTGATTCCGAGACAGGCGAGCTGGCATGTCTGGCGGTAAACCCCGAATACCGTCACGGTGGGCGCGGCGATGAACTGCTTGAACGCATCGAAGAACGGGCGCGGGCGCAGGGTTTGAAGACCCTGTTCGTCCTCACCACCCGTACCGCGCATTGGTTCCGCGAGCGAGGTTTCGAGCCAAGCAGCGTCGATCGCCTGCCAAGCGCCCGCGCATCGCTGTACAACTACCAGCGTAATTCGAAGATTTTCGAGAAGGCGATTTGAACGAAAGGCGTCAGGTCCGGATTCGGGTCTGACGCATCTTTGCGGTCTAGCGGGATCCCTGTGGGAGCGAATTCATCTGCGAGAAGTCATGTCATGCGGCGCATAAGGTCGTCTGGCAGATTGATTCGCGAAAATCGCTCCCACAGTTTTCAGCGGGTGCTTCAGTTACTGATCGCCAGAATGCTCGCCTGATACGCCCCGACAAAAATATCGAAATCCACCGGCTCTTCGGTCTGCTCCAGTTCTGATTGCTGGATCAGGGATTCGCGGGCGCGGGTTTCGAAGTCGGTCTGGTCTTCGATACTCAACGGGCGGCTGCGGAAATATTCGGCATGGACTTGCGCCTGGCGCAGTGAGAAAGACGTGAAGCCTTCCTTATGTTCGGTCATGGCCGCCAGCACCTGCGCCGATGGCGTCAGAGACGGATCTGCAACTTTTGCACGCTGAGCGGCCAGCGACTTGACGTGCTCGTCGATGCTCTGGCTTCTATCCAGCAGCGCGGCGATTGGCTCGATTTTATCCAGCAATTCGTCGGCCCAGACCTTCAGGTCAATGGTCGAGGTGTTGCGGCTCAATTGCAGGCCCGGACGACGGCCTTCCTTGACCACGGTCAGGAAGTTGCCGCTGGCGTTGCCGCATTCGCAGTCAGCCAGTTGCGGGCTTTCCTGTAACGCGCAGAACAGGATGAACGCGTCGATGAAGCGCGATTGTTGCAGGTCGATACCCACCGGCAGGAACGGGTTGATGTCCAGGCAGCGAACTTCAACGTACTGCACGCCGCGGGCCACCAGCGCCTGAATCGGACGCTCGCCGGAGTAGGCGACACGCTTGGGGCGAATCGTCGAGTAGTACTCGTTTTCGATCTGCAACACGTTGGTATTGAGCTGAATCCACTCGCCATCCTTGTGCGTGCCGATCTCGACGTAGGGCGCGTAAGGCGTTGCCACCGCTTTGCGCAGGCTGTCGGTGTACGTCAGCAAGTCGTTGTAGCAAGGCGTCAGGTCGGCCTGGGCATTGCTCTGGTAACCCAGATCGCTCATGCGCAGGCTGGTGGCGTACGGCAGATACAGCGTGTCAGCGTCGAACTGCTCCAACTGATGCGACCGACCGCGCAGAAAGCTGGCATCCAGCGCAGGCGAGGCGCCGAACAGATACATCAACAGCCAGCTGTAGCGACGGAAATTGCGGATCAGGCCGATGTAGCTCTCGGACTGGAAATCGCGATCGCTGCCATCGAAGTCCACAGTCTGCTTGAGCACGGACCAAATGTCTTCGGGCAGCGAAAAGTTGTAATGAATCCCGGCGATGCACTGCATCGTCTTGCCATAGCGCAGCGCCAGACCCTGGCGATACACGTACTTCAGCTTGCCGATGTTGGAGGTGCCGTAATAAGCGATCGGGATGTCTTCTTCGGCCGGCAACGGGCACGGCATCGAAGGGCTCCAGATGTACTCGCTGCCCAGCTTGCTGTAGGCGAAGCGATGAATCTTCTCCAGGCTGTCCAGCGTCTCGGCGGGGTTGGTCAGCGCAGGAGTAATGAACTCCAGTAGCGATTCGGAATAATCGGTGGTGATCTGCTCGTTGGTCAGCGCAGAACCCAGGGCTTCAGGGTGCGGTGTCTGAGCCAGGCGACCGTCGCCTGTAACGCGCAGGCATTCGCGCTCGATACCGTGCAAGCACTTCTCCAGAAGGGAGAGGTGAGAGTGCTCGCCGAGCAGAGCCAGGCGGCGATTGAGAAGTTCGCTCAAGTTGGATTCCTTCACGCGTCAGTCGGCCCTATATGGGGGCGATATGGCGGTCTACAAGGGTGAAGAAAGGAACTGGCGTTTTCGCCTCGTTTTTGGTCCGAACGCCGATGCCCGTCGCTGATCATTCCCACAAGCAAATCAGAAAATTTCGACACTGATACGCAGTGCCGAAATTAACTCATATCGCCATCGGACAGCTAGACGATGGCGAACGTGCCTTGTGCTTTGGCGACGAGCTTGTCGGCCTGATGCACGGCGGCTTCGACCACCAGCGTACGACGGCCGGCATGCAGTACCGTCGCGACACAGGTGACTTCGCCATCCGGGACGCCGCGCATGTAGTTGATCTTGCACTCGACGGTCACGCTTTGCTTGTCGAAGCCATGGGCGCTGGAGCAGGCCAGCCCCATCGCAATGTCGACCAGGCTGAACAGCGCGCCGCCATGCATCACATTGCCACGGTTGCGCAGGTGCGGTTCCAGCGCCAGTGCAACTTCGGCGACGCCTTCTTCACTCAGCCGCACGATACGGCAACCCAGGGTTTTGAAATAAGCGCTTTGAGTCAGGTCGTCCGGGATATCCATCAGCGTTTCTTCAGTTGCTTGGCGTTGGCGAACAGCGAAGCCATGGCGTTGCTGGCCGGGGCTGCTGTCGCGGTTTCTTTGCGTGGCGCGCTGCTTTGCTGCTGACGAGGGGCCGACCCAGGACGTGCGCCTCGGGCGCCGTCGATCTTCTCGCCCGGTGTGTCGCTCATGCGCATCGACAGACCGACGCGTTTGCGCGGGATGTCGACTTCCATGACCTTGACCTTGACCACGTCACCAGCCTTCACCGCTTCGCGCGGGTCTTTGATGAATTTCTCTGAAAGCGCGGAGATATGCACCAAACCGTCCTGATGCACGCCGATATCGACGAACGCACCGAAGTTGGTCACGTTGGTCACCACGCCTTCGAGGATCATGCCCAATTGCAGATCCTTCAGGTCCTCGACGCCATCCTGAAACTCGGCGGTCTTGAACTCGGGGCGTGGGTCGCGGCCTGGTTTTTCAAGCTCTTGAAGAATGTCGGTGACTGTCGGCAAGCCAAAAGTCTCGTCGGTGAATTTCTTCGGGTCAAGGCGCTTGAGGAAGCTGGCGTCACCGATCAGCGAGCGGATATCGCGATCAGTTTCAGCCGCGATGCGCTGCACCAGCGGATACGCCTCCGGGTGAACTGCGGAAGAGTCCAGCGGGTTGTCGCCGTTCATTACGCGCAGGAAGCCTGCGGCTTGCTCGAAGGTTTTTTCGCCCAGACGCGCGACTTTCTTCAGCGAGGCGCGAGTCTTGAAGGCGCCGTTCTCGTCGCGGTGGGTGACGATGTTTTGCGCCAGCGTGGTATTCAGGCCCGAAATACGCGCCAGCAGCGCTACCGAAGCGGTGTTCACGTCGACACCCACGGCGTTCACGCAGTCCTCGACCACAGCATCCAGACCGCGAGCCAGCTTGAGCTGGGACACGTCATGCTGGTACTGGCCGACACCAATGGATTTTGGATCGATCTTCACCAGTTCCGCCAATGGGTCCTGCAAGCGACGGGCGATGGATACCGCGCCACGAATCGATACGTCCAGATCCGGGAATTCCTTGGCGGCCAGCTCCGACGCCGAATACACCGAAGCGCCTGCCTCGGAAACCATGACCTTGGTCATTTTCAGGCCTGGATACTTTTTGATCAGCTCGGCCGCCAGCTTGTCGGTTTCGCGGCTGGCGGTGCCATTGCCGATGGCAATCAGATCGACTGAATGCTTGGCACAGAGCGCGGCCAACACGGCGATGGTCTGATCCCACTGGTTCTTCGGCACGTGCGGGTAGACCGTGGCGTAATCCAGCAGTTTGCCGGTGGCGTCGACCACGGCCACCTTGCAGCCGGTGCGCAGGCCAGGGTCCAGGCCTAATGTAGCGCGCGGGCCAGCAGGCGCGGCCAGCAACAGGTCATGAAGGTTGTGGGCGAAAACGTTGATCGCTTCGGTTTCGGCGCCGTCGCGCAGTTCGCCCAGCAGATCGGTTTCCAGATGCGAGTACAGCTTGACCTTCCAAGTCCAGCGCACTACTTCGGCCAGCCACTTGTCTGCCGGACGATTCTGATTCTGCAGGCCGAAGCGCTCGCTGATCATCATTTCGCACGGGTGCAGGGTGCCAGGCAGTTCTTCACCGACTTTCAATGCAGAGCTGAGAATACCTTCGTTGCGGCCGCGGAAAATCGCCAAGGCTCGGTGCGAGGGCATGCTTTTCAGCGGCTCGTCGTGTTCGAAGTAGTCGCGGAACTTGGCACCTTCTTCTTCCTTGCCCGCCACGACGCGTGCGCTGATCACCGCTTCCTGCTTGAGGAAGCTGCGCAGTTTCTCCAACAGCGTGGCGTCTTCGGCGAAGCGTTCCATCAGGATGTATTTGGCCCCTTCGAGCACCGCCTTGACGTCGGCAAAGCCCTTTTCGGCATCGACGAAGCGCGCCGCTTCCGTCTCGGGCGTCAGGCTCGGGTCGTTGAACAGGCTGTCCGCCAATTCGCCGAGGCCCGCTTCCAGAGCAATCTGGCCTTTGGTGCGGCGCTTCTGCTTATAGGGGAGATACAAGTCTTCGAGGCGAGTCTTGGTGTCGGCGAGCTTGATGTCGCGCGCCAGTTCCGGGGTCAGCTTGCCTTGCTCTTCGATGCTGGCGAGGATGCTGATACGGCGCTCATCGAGTTCGCGCAGGTAGCGCAGGCGCTCTTCCAGATGACGCAGTTGCGTGTCATCGAGGCTGCCAGTCACTTCTTTACGGTAGCGAGCGATGAAGGGCACGGTAGAGCCTTCATCCAGTAGCGCGACGGCCGCTTCGACCTGTTGCGGGCGGACACCGAGTTCCTCGGCGATGCGGCTGTTGATACTGTCCATAAAACCACCTGGCAAATGTGTGTGCAAAAATCCGGCTGCTGGCGAACCGCCTGGAGCGAGTGGTGCCTGATCTTGAGGGCGGCGCATTATACCCAGTGAACTCCGATTAGGGGATTGCCCTGTCAGATGCAGCAAACAGGAGGGCGCGATCTGGCTGAAGACACCCGCGAACCCTGAAGCAGCGCATCAGTGTCGACTCAGGAAAAATCTGCTAACAATGCACCAGGTGCACATCACAGCAGCTACGCCATAATGCGCGCCGAGATCAAAGGAGCATCCAATGAGCAGCACTGCACAACCGGCTGAAGGCGAGAAAATCCTCATCGTTGACGATGACCCGGGCCTGAGCAGCCTGTTAGAACGCTTTTTCACCAGCAAGGGTTATCGGGCCCGTGCCGTGGCCAATGTGGAGCAGATGGACCGACTGCTGGCTCGTGAGGTCTTTCACTTGGTGGTGCTGGATCTGATGCTTCCCGGCGAAGACGGCCTGTCCGCCTGCCGCAGGCTGCGTGCGGCGAACAATCAGGTGCCGATCATCATGCTGACCGCCAAGGGTGATGAGTTGAGTCGCATCAAGGGTCTGGAACTGGGCGCTGACGATTACCTGGCCAAACCGTTCAACCCCGATGAGTTGATGGCCCGCGTGAAGGCGGTCCTGCGTCGTCAGTCCGCACCTGTGCCCGGCGCGCCTGCCAGCGAAGACGAAACGGTCACCTTCGGCGAGTACGAGCTTTCTCTTGCCACTCGCGAGCTCAAGAGGGGCGATGAGGTTCACATGCTCACCACCGGCGAGTTCGCTGTACTCAAGGCGTTGGTCATGCACGCACGGGAACCACTAACCCGCGATAAACTGATGAACCTTGCCCGGGGTCGTGAGTGGGACGCGCTTGAACGCTCCATCGACGTGCAGATATCCCGTCTGCGTCGTCTGATCGAAGTCGATGCCGCCAAACCTCGCTACATCCAGACGGTTTGGGGTGTGGGTTATGTGTTCGTACCGGACGGTGCCAGCAAGCAGTAAGCAAGTCGACAGGTTGCCGGGCGCATTGCACGCCCGCTTACGCTGACCAGTCACCCGGAGCTTCCTGAAAAAAGGAGGGTGTCGGGTGGCTGGTTTTGCTGTCTCTTGCCTTCCGCGAAATTTCGCGAGCTTGGCTCGCTCCTGCAAAGTGTGTAGCTGCTGTTATGAAGACACCGCTCTGGTTCCCGCAAAGCTTTTTCTCCCGCACCCTGTGGCTGGTGCTCATCGTCGTGCTGTTTTCAAAGGCATTGACCCTGGTTTATCTGCTGATGAACGAAGACGTGCTCGTTGACCGGCAGTACAGCCATGGTGTCGCGTTGACGTTGCGGGCGTATTGGGCGGCGGACGAAAGCGACAGACAAACCATCGCCGATGCAGCGGGCCTGATTCGCGTGGTGGGTGGCGGTGTCCCGGAAGGCGAGCAACATTGGCCTTATTCGGAAATCTATCAGCGGCAGATGCAGGCCGAATTGGGCGCCGACACCGAGGTGCGACTGCGTGTTCACGCCCCTCCAGCCTTGTGGGTGCGCGCGCCGAGCCTGGGTGATGGCTGGCTGAAAGTCCCTCTGTATCCTCACCCTCTACGTGGCCAGAAAATCTGGAGCGTGCTCGGCTGGTTCCTGGCGATTGGCTTGCTGTCCACTGCTTCGGCATGGATCTTCGTCAGTCAGCTCAACCGGCCGCTCAAACGCCTCGTCTTCGCCGCCCGGCAATTGGGGCAAGGGCGTAGCGTACGATTACCCGTCAGTGATACTCCCAGCGAGATGACCGAAGTTTATCGCGCCTTCAATCAGATGGCTGAAGACGTCGAACAGGCGGGTCAGGAGCGGGAATTGATGCTGGCGGGGGTTTCCCACGACCTGCGCACCCCCTTGACGCGATTGCGCCTGTCGCTGGAGCTAATGCCCGCCAACAACGAGTTCATGGAAGGCATGGTGCGCGATATCGAAGACATGGACGCCATCCTCGATCAGTTCCTGGCGTTCATCCGCGATGGGCGCGACGAAGAAGTCGAGGAAGTCGATTTGGTCGAGCTGGTCCACGAAGTGGTGGCGCCGTACAACAGCCCGGTCGAACAGGTGCGCCTGTGCCTGGAGTCGATTCCGCCGTTTCCGCTGCGGCGTGTTTCCATGAAGCGCCTGCTCAACAACCTGATCGGCAACGCGATGCACCATGCAGGCGATGGTGTTGAAGTCGCGGCCTACGTCTCTGGCGACAGCGGCGCCCCCTATGTGGTGCTCAGCGTGCTGGACCGTGGCATGGGTATCGATCCGTCGGAGCTGGAAGGCATCTTCAACCCCTTCATCCGCGGCGACCGCGCCCGCAGTGGCAAAGGCACCGGTCTGGGCCTTGCCATCGTCAAGCGCATTGCCTCCATGCACGGCGGCAACGTCGAACTGCGCAACCGCTCTGGCGGCGGGCTGGAAGCGCGCGTGCGACTGCCATTGGGGCTGATGTTGCCGAGGGATGCGGATTGATTAGGCCCGCAACCAAGACACATCCCTTGTAGGAGCCGGCTTGC
>NZ_JBOICF010000049.1:0-5392 GCF_050739935.1 Pseudomonas sp.
CCAGGCGCTGAATCAGTTCCTGCGACGGTTTTTCCGGTGGGATGTTGGCTTCGCGTTCTTCCAGCCATTTCAGCTTGCCGTCCCATGGCGGCAGTTTGGCTGGAGGTAGTGGAACGATGTCGTTGATTTCGGGGACTTTGGGGTTGGCGTAGGAGTAATTGGCGAGGATGCGCCAGATTTTTTCGTAGCGGTCGGCGCGTTCGAGGTCTTCTTGCTGGGCGAGATAATAAATCTTATCGTCAGGTTTTATGCCTCGGAATGAGTTTGCCAGTCGGTTAGCTGCGCCCTCATCACCGGCGGCGACGCTTTGCTGAAATAGCTCTAACGCGTCACTGTATTCTTGCTTGATTTTCTGATGTATACCCAAGGCGACACCTGCATCTCCGTGCCCTTGGTCTGCGGCACAACGAAACATCTGAAGTGCAATATTTGGCGCAATATTACTGGGCTCCAGTTTTTCAGCGATGAAAAATTGAGCTCGCGCGTTACCGACGTTTGCAGCCTTACTCAAGTAACGCAATGCCATATCCGGATCCTGCTGTAGACCTGCCCCACCTTTTTCCAGCAACAGACTGATCAGGTAATACCCGGTCGCCACATCGGCATCAATCAGATCCTGACTGAAGCGCAGGTATTCATGACCGTAGACCTCAAACTGCCCGCGCATGCCGCCGTTTTGAAGGTTGATATTAGCCTTGAAATGACCGTTTTCAGCGGCGATGCGGTATAGCCGTTCGATCTCAAGATTTATGGTTTTGTCACGCTTGAGCTGATTGTTCTTTTGCAACCAGCGGGCGTACTGAAATAAGACGTCGCTCTCTTCAGAAGCGGCGGGAATCTGTTCGTGGGTACAGGTAAAGGCCAACTTGGCCTTAAGATCAGTCATCGGGTTCATTGGGAGATCTTCATTCGAAAACGGAAGGCGGCTGTCGGCGCAGGCCATTAGTAACAGGCAAGGAAGCAGGAGAAGGCGGCGCATCAGTCGATATCCGTCAGCTTGTCGCCGGTATACAGAAATTCCACTAACGGTGCGCTGGGTACACCGATGCATTCGCTACTCTGAAGCCGCTTGTTTTCTTTGACGATGTCTTTCCAAGCCACATACGCCTCCCCCACATCCTCCTGCGCCCCCATCCCCGCCGTATGCATATTCCACAACCGCTTCCTCAACGCCCCACTGACACTCATCCAGTCATGCAGGATGTTCAGCTCGCTGTCGCTTTCCATGCTGCGGCTGTTGATGTTGGCCGAGCCGTGGGTGGTGAGGATGTCGTCAATGATCATCAGCTTGGAGTGGATGTAGGTCGGCATCCACGGCTTGCCCGGCAGAGAATCCGCAGCGACCAGCGAGCACACATGGACTTTCAGGTTCGGCAGTTCGATCGGTTGCAGGTCGGCCTCCTTGATGCGGTCGATTCGAGACTGGAGCTCACGTTCCCAGTCGCGCAGTTCCCGCTGACCCCGGACATCCATCGGTCCCTCCGGCACCGGCTTGGGTGGGGCTTCGCGCACGGCCTGCTTCATGCGCAATCCTTTCGTGACCCCAGGGATGGTGTTGGCGCGCCCCAGGCTTTCCAGCATTTTTTGGGTTTTCACCGTGCCCGGGCCGATGCCGTCCTTATCGGCATTGGTGATCACGAACAGGTGCAACGGCCCGTGCTTGCCGGGGTCGCGACCCCATTCCCCAAGCGTGTCGGCCACGGTCTTGATCAGTTCGGCGAAGGGCGGCCAGCGGAAATACTGGTTTTCGATGTAGATGTAGCGGGTGGCCTTGCGCAGGGCTTCTTCATAGCCGCGTTTGATGTCGCGCACGCCTTCCTGCGCCTGAGTGCGCAGAATCTGCGCCATCTGCGTGGGTTGACCGTGGGGTATTTGCAACTGGGGCCCGATCACTTTGGCCTGGCGCAAGGTCAACAAATCCTCGCCGGTCGCGCGTTGCCAGGCCTTGGCGAAGTTGTGGTGCAGGTGTTCCAGAATCGGTCCGTGAACCTGGCTGGAAATGTCCTGTCGTGGCTTGAATCCACGCGGTCCGGCATTGGGAGCAGGCATACTGATCTCGTCACGGTTGAGGGCCGAATGCTCATCGGTGTCCCAGTATTCATCGAGCATGTTGTGTCCCATGACAAAGCCCACCGCGCGGCCCGGCAGTTCGTAGTCCACCAGCACGGTTTTCTGGTGATGGGTGGGGGCCATGGCGCTCATGGTGAACATCGCGCCGGAGCTGATCTCCGGATCGACGCTTTTGTAACGCAACTGATGCATGATTTCGGTCATGTCATGGCCGTCGAAACCCCGGCCGATGAAGTGCGGCACTGAGGGCGCGTCAGGTTTGAAACCGGTACAGGCGGAAAACCATTGGCGGTCGATGGCGTACTGCTCGGGCGTGGACCTCTGCAGTTCGCGCTGCTTGATATGCCAGGGCCCCTTGCCTGGCAGGTTGGTTTCCCCACCCATTCCTGCGGCGTTGAACGGCGCTTCCCAACCCAGCACGCGGACCCGCACCCCATCACTGGCCTTGGTCATCAACAGCTCGCCAATGCACGGGGCCTTGCCGTCGCGAATGAAGTACATCGACGGCTGAAACCCCCAACAGATGATGTCGATGCTTCGGGTGGCGTTGGCGATGGCCT
The DNA here is from genome assembly GCF_050739935.1 of Pseudomonas sp. Taxonomy (GTDB): domain Bacteria; phylum Pseudomonadota; class Gammaproteobacteria; order Pseudomonadales; family Pseudomonadaceae; genus Aquipseudomonas. The sequence continues at coordinate 2,631 of NZ_JBOICF010000049.1, forward strand.
CGTGCACGGCTTCGAAGGTTTCTTGGCCATTGACCAGCGGGCGGTAGCTGGCCAGCGCGGGCGGGTATTCGGTGTTTTCCACATACCATTTGCCCGCGCAGATCGCCTCGTTGGTGTCGCGTGTGGCGAGAGGGGCGACGATTCTATGGCTCATCTTGCTTTCCTTGTACTGACTCAGCGCCGTGCTTGGCGCGGGTATACAGAGCGCGATGGTCACTGGCAGACGCCACCTGACTGATCTCTGCATTCTGGCCAGTGGCGTGTTTGTGCAAGCCCGCGTTGGCCAGACTTCCTTGTTCGGGATTGCTGTAGGTGCCGGGAATCGGGATGCGATACGTCGTGCCGTCGGGCAATTCGATGTGGTAACCATTGGTCACGGGCTTGTGGTCGATACGCAGCTCCGCCGTTTCGTCGAATACCCCTTGCTCGAGCAACACATCATCGGCATACAAGCGGTACGGCATGCCCGACCAGGCACTTGAGTGGTTAGGCGTTGAAGCGACCTTGAAGCGCAGAATCTGCTTGCTCAGGCTCTGCGGATACTCCGGATGACTGGCCATCATGGCCGACGCACCGGGTTTATAATCGAAATGCGCGGCCTTGATCAGGTAGTCCCCTGCCGTGCCGGACTCGATGGAAGACGGGTCGATGCGGATGTAGCTGCCACCACCATTCAGTACGATTTTCTTCTTGGCGACGATGTGAATTTCGTCTTCGGTACTGGTGATGTTCAGGCCCAGACGGGACAGTACTTCGAGACGGTCGTTTTGCGCCTGTATCGTCACGGCCCCCTGGTTGGCGATCAGCTTGATGCCGAGCTTGCGCACGAACAGGCTCAGGCCTTGGCCAACGCCCATGAACAGGCGCTTGACCACGCTGATGTCAGCGTTGTGTCCGGCGTTGAACATCAGGTTGCGTTGCGCCGCCAGTTGCAAATGCTGGCCACTGGTCAAGCTGATGCCTTTTGGAGCGCTGAGCAGCAGGACCGAGCTTTTCAGTTGCTCCAGATCCTGCTTGAGCAGGTCCAACTGCGCCTGCACATCGGCGGGATCGGCCTGGGCGGCTTCAGCATCCGTGGAAAGGTTTTGCAGTTGTTCGCCAGCTTGTTCAAGACGGTCGACGGCGGCGGCCATGTCCAGTTGCCGGCCTTGGGCCTTGGCCTGTTCATCGGCACTGATGAATACGCCTCTACCCCCCCGAATCGCCCCCCACCCATCCGTGCGCAGCTCGAACCCTTCCCCGCGCTTCTGCTTCTGCGCATCCACCAGATGCCCCAGGTTCAGCTGGCTTTTGCCGCTGTGGTCGGTGCTGAGTTTGATGTGTTCCTGACCGCGCTCATCCTCCATGCGCAGTTTGTTGTTGGCCGGGGTGCGCAGGACGTTGCGTTTGTAGTCGCGCCGGGCCAGGGTCACGTGGTCGGGGTGTTTGTTGTCGTGCAGGGCGTGGGCGATGTAGGGGCGGTCGGGGTCGCCCTGTTCGAAGGCCACGGCCACTTCGGTGCCGCAGATCAGCGGCAGGTGCAGGCCATGGGTGTCGCCCGCATAGGGTCTGGCCAAGCGTAGCCACAGGCTTTCTTCGCCGGTTTTCCAGGTGTCGCGGTCGAACAGGAAGTTGACCTTGTAGCGCCCGTCCATGTCGATGTGGCTGTAGATGTCGCCGTCGCGGCTGCTGGTGACGCGAGCCGGAAGGGTGCCGGCGATGCGTGGCTTTTTCTGCAACGGCGGTCGGAAACACACGGTTTCGACGTAGGGAATGGCGTCGAAGGTGACTTCCAGACTGCGGTCGCGGGCGGCGGTGAGGGTCAGGGCGGTGATGACAGTGCCGGGCTGGAAAGCCTGAGGGGCGCCGTCCTCGATGTTCAGCACGTGGGCCAGGGACAGCGCGGCACTGTTGCTGGTGCCGCTCAGCCGGGTCTGTTCGTTGAGGTGGCGCTCGTGGCGCAGGCGCGCATAGAAAAAGCCGCTCTCGCTGAGCAAATCTTCGTCCTGATCGATCTTGTCGCCCAGCACCGTGTAGGGCTCGGCGTAGTGGTAGGCCTCACCGTAGGTGACGGTCGAGCCGCGGCTCTGATCGACTTCGCCGGTGAGCGCTGCGGTGATGTTCTGCGGGTCGTAGGCGCGGAAAAACAGGTTGCGCTCGACCACCCGATGGCGGGTCTGCAGGCCCCAGACCGCGTCCTCTTCACCACTGCTCAGCCCCGAAGGCGGACGGCACGGGATGTCCAGACGCGGACGCAGGTAGTGACGCTGGTCGTCGTGAAATTCCACGACATCGATGCCCAGCCGTTCGTCACTGGTAAAGCGGTACCAGATGCCAACTTCGGCCAGCAGGCGGCTGATGAACGCCAGGTCGCTCTCGTGGTACTGCATGACCTGCAAGCGTCGGGGGTATTCACGAACGAGGTCGAAGCAGAGGTCTTCACCGGTGAACCCATGGCGCGTGCGCAGGACATGCTCGACGATTTCCGGCACCGATTTGTGCTGATAGAGGCGGTACTGCCGACCGCGCCCGAGCAGCGCCAGGCGCGGTTGCAGGGTCACGGCGTAACGCGCCTCATCGCGGGAACCCGACAGGCGCTCGAAGCCGGTGATCACGCCGTTGAGCGTGCGTAGCGGCTTGATCTCGGGCACCGGATAGCCGGGAAACACGAACGACGACTTGGGCGCGGCGTGCAGACTGAAACGGGCGTCCTGGCCGAGGATCTGCTCCAACGCGATGTCGTGCTCGCTGGAAGTGAATTCGACGGTGTAGGTGAATGGCTC
>NZ_JBOICF010000050.1:0-7204 GCF_050739935.1 Pseudomonas sp.
CGGTGGGTCAGTCACCACAGGCGTTGTATGGCAGTCCGCGTTCGCCAGCAAGCCGGCTCCTATAGTTGATGGTGATAACGCTTCTGCCGTCAGACTGAACTCTATCAGCGCCACCGCCGCTAACGGATATACATCCAACATCAACCGCCAAACACCGTGAAACAAACCGGCCATCAATCTACTGCGCCATAGCCCTCGCCACCGCCCCCTCATCCTTCAACTGCGAAAAGGCCGTAGTCACCCGCTGCACCGTATCCGCCGGGGTCTTCAGGCTCATCGCGACATACAGCCCTTTGGAAAGCTCATCGATGGTGTATACGCTCTCAAGCTGATCAAAAGCGATATGAAGGTCCTCACACTGCTCCCGCGCCTCGCGCTCCGGCATGGGCACCAGCGCGACCTGACCACCGAGCAGTTTGCGCAGGTTATCCAGGTTGTTCGCCGAAACCACCATCTTGCTGAACGCCTTGCCCTCCAAGTATTCCTGCCGCGAATCGTCGCGTACCACGCCCACGGTGTAGTTCTGGGCGTCCGCCAGGCTCTTGATCACGATGTCTTGGCGCTCACGCAGCTTGTAGAACAGCGTGGTCACCTGATCCAGCTCACCCACCCACTTGAACAACGACTCACGCTCGCTGCTGCGCAGGATCGGGTAAATCATCACATTGGGCTCCAACCGTGCCATGTCATACGCACGCGCCCAAGGGTAAAGCGCTATGTGGTAATCCTTGACTACGGCTCTTGCGAGGATCTTTTCGACGACTTCGCTGGCGGGCCCGACCACCTTGCCGTCCTGCAGCGAGCTGTAAGAGGAATCCTCGGTGACCACCTGCAATGTTTCGGCCCGGACGCTCAGGCAAACGAGCACCATCATCGTCGCGGATAAAAAGCTCCAGCCCTGTTTGAGCGAATGCTGGGTACGGCGCATCTCCATTCTCCCCGTGATCAGATCTCACACCGGTTCCGGCCCTGACTCTTGGCGCGATACAAGGCTTTGTCGGCGCTTTGCAGCAACTGGTCGAAACGTTCCATGTTCGCAGGATCGAGCTCAGCGATGCCGATACTCAACGTGACATACGGCGATACGCCGGAACCCTTGTGCGGCAGCTTCTGCTCGGCCAACAGCGCTTGCAGACGTTCGGCGGAGTTCAGCGCCTGTTGCCGGTTCTGCCCCGGCAGCAGCACCGCAAATTCTTCGCCACCCAGGCGCGCCACCAGCTCCCCGGAGCGCGAGAACAGTGCGCTCATGGTCAGGGCCACATCGCGCAGGCATTGGTCGCCATGGGCGTGGCCATAGGTGTCGTTGTAGAGCTTGAAGAAATCGATGTCGCACATCAGCACCGAAAACGGCTGCCGATGACGCAGCGCCCGGTTGAATTCCAGTTCCTTGAGCTCGTCGAAGTGCCTGCGGTTGGCAAGGCCGGTGAGCGGGTCGAAACGGGTGAGGGCTTCCAGACGAATGTTCGCCGCCTTCAATTGCGCGGTGCGTTGGTCGACCAGTTCGGCCAACTGATCGCGGCTGGCGGCCAGGGCGATTTCATCCCGGGTCTGGCGTTCGATGTGGTTGGCCAGCTTGTCTTGCAAATCGTTGACCCCGGCCTCCAACAGGTCCAATTCATCACTGGCCTTGCTGCCACGTTCGAGCACCAGATGATTTTTCAGGTTCTGCGGGGTCAGTTGTTCCAGATGGCGGGCGATGCGTCGCACATGCAGGGTCACCGAGCGGTTGAACATGCCCATGATTAGCCCGGCCAGGGCCAGCGACTGGATGATCTGGGTCAACATGATGATCCCGACTTCCTTCCACAGGCGCCGCCACAGCAGGCGCGCATCGCCCTCGATGCTCAGCTCACCCACCACCTCATTGGCGCCGGGGTAAGGGGCGACCGTCAATTGGCGGTGCAGGGCCGGGGCAAGTGAAGAACCGGTATGGCCAGGATGCTGACGTTCCAGCACCTGCGGCGCGCGACCGGCACGCAGAATGCGCAACTCGACGCGGCCCACCGGCGCGGCCAGGGCCACGCTGTCGATCTGCGCCTGCAAGGCTTCGTTGTCCATTTCCCAGACCGCTTTGGACAACGTGCCCTGGAACACCTGGTCGATCAGGTTCAATTCGGCGTTCATGTTCGAAAGGTTGGTATTCCAGGCGAACCAGGTGCGAACCGTGACGGTGGCCAACGTGAACAGTACGCAGAATGCCAGGGTCGCCAGTACCAGCCTGCGCGCGAGCGAACCGGTTCGAGGGGGTACGGCAGCATTTTCGGGAAGGCGGGATTCGGACTCTGCGAGCATGCTCAATTCCATTTCCGTGCAATGGCATCATAGGTGCCGTTCTCACGGATAGTCCTCAGCCCTTTTTGAAACAGCTGCACAGTAGCATCCGGCGTCCCGGCACTGAAAGCCATGCTCAGCCCCCCATTCTCTTCCAGTTCCGGCACACGCAAGGATTGCACCAGCGTGCGAGCCGGATCGTCACCTGCCTGCCGCGCCAGGTAGCCGGCGTTCAGTTCATCGGAGATCCACAGGTCGACATGGCCGGTTCGAAGCTTTTGGTAATTGAGTTCATAGCGATTGCTGGACTGAAGTTGTTCGCCGACGATGAACTTCTTGCCGATCAGGTATTGCTCGCCGACGTCCTCGTTGACCGTTGCGATCTGCCAGTCGCGGGCGTCGTCCAGGTCCGTCAGGCTGATGGGGTGCGTGGACGAGGAGTAGAGATACCAGCGCGAAGTGGCAATGCTCCCGATCCATTTGAACAGGCCTTCTCGCTCTGCCGTGCGACTGATGGAGTAAATCAATACGTTGGGGTCATGCAGCGCCAGATCGTAGGCTCGCGCCCAGGGCATCGACTGGATGCTCGCCTGCACGTTCACTTCATTTAGAACCGCCTGCACCACCTCGGTGCTCATGCCGGTCAGCTTGCCGTCGCGGGTCATGCTATAGGGCGGCAGTTCCTCGGTGACGATGCGAATGGTTTCGGCCCGCGCACCGCAAACGCCCAGCCATAGCATTACCGCGCCATAGAGCACGCAGCGGGTCTTGGAATTGAGCGTTAGGGGGGGCATGAATAGCTACCTCATCGACTGCAGTAGCGAAGGTTATCCGATTTCCGGCACACGCGGAGAAACATGGCCGGACGGCCTCTTACAGCCACGATATCGGCTGAAAAACCCACCGCTTGAGGCGCTTATCTGCCATTCGTCATTCAGCTTGCCGGCTCGATCAACCCCGTGCAACACGGCTTGCTGCGGCAGCGATCCTGTGAGTGCCACCGCCGGTAAGCCGGACTGCGACAGGGGAGCGGGGGAGGCGGCACGGAGTGAGGAATAAACGTCGTTAAACAACCCTGTGGCGTTGTGTCACACCGCGTCGTCCCGGCTTTTTTGACATGGATCAAAGGTCTCGGAAAGCACTGTAGGAAAAATACCGTGCACCCCAACGAGTCCTCAACATGCCCGGTCCTTTCGATTTCCTCAAACACCCGCTGGCCAAAGACATCGGTCTGATCCTGCTGATCAAGCTCGTCCTGTTGATGGGAATCCGCAGCGTCTGGTTCGATGCTGCAGTCGAGGTCAAGGATGACGGGGTGCAAGCCGGCCTGCATGTACTGGGCGCCCCTCCCGTATCTTCTGAGAAGAACCCAAAATGATTTCGGAATCAGTCGTCGACCTATCTCGGCTGCAGTTCGCGATGACCGCGCTGTACCACTTTATCTTCGTGCCGCTGACCCTGGGCATGACCTTCCTGCTGGCCATCATGGAGTCGGTCTATGTCATGACCGGCAAGCAGGTCTACAAGGACATGACCAAGTTCTGGGGCAAGCTGTTCGGCATCAACTTCGCGCTGGGCGTCACCACCGGGCTGACCATGGAGTTCCAGTTCGGCACCAACTGGGCTTACTACAGCCACTACGTGGGCGATATTTTCGGTGCGCCACTGGCGATCGAAGGGATGATGGCGTTCTTCCTCGAGTCCACCTTCATTGGCCTGTTCTTTTTCGGCTGGGATCGCCTGACCCGCGTGCAGCACCTGGCCGTGACCTGGCTGGTAGCGATCGGTTCGAACATGTCGGCGCTGTGGATTCTGATCGCGAACGGCTGGATGCAGAACCCGGTCGGCGCCGAATTCAACTTCACCACCATGCGCATGGAACTCACCAGTTTCAGCGACCTGCTATTCAATCCCGTTGCGCAGGTCAAGTTCGTGCACACCGTCGCGTCCGGCTACGTGACAGGCGCGATCTTCGTGCTGGCGATTTCCAGCTGGTACTTGCTCAAGGGCCGCGACATCGGTTTCGCCCGTCGCTCCTTCGCCATCGCGTCGGCGTTCGGCATGGCCTCGATTTTGTCAGTGATCGTACTCGGCGATGAATCCGGCTACGAAATTGGCGACGTACAGAAAACCAAACTGGCCGCCATCGAAGCCGAATGGGAAACCGAACCGGCACCCGCGGCGTTTACCCTGTTCGGCTTGCCTAATCAGGCTGAGCAGCGCACCGATTACGCGGTGAAAATCCCTTACGTGATGGGCCTCATCGCCACCCGGTCGGTGGACAAACAGGTCACCGGGATCAAGGATCTGGTCGCCGAGCATCAGGGACGCATCCGCAATGGCATGGTCGCCTACGACTTGTTGGGCAAGCTTCGCGCTGGCGACAAGAGCGAGCAGACCCTCAATGCGTTCAACGACGCGAAGAAGGATCTGGGTTACGGCCTGTTGCTGAAGAAATACACCGACAAGGTGGTGGATGCCAACGAGCAGCAGATCAAACAGGCCGCGCTGGATTCGATCCCGCATGTGGCGTCGATCTTCTGGACGTTCCGCATCATGGTGCTCAGCGGCGTGTTGATGCTGCTGTTGTTCATCTGCGCGTTCTGGGCCTCGGCACGCAAGAATGAATCGGGCAAACGCTGGTTGCTCAAGTGGGCGCTGTTCAGCCTGCCGCTGCCATGGATCGCCACACAGACAGGCTGGTGGGTGGCCGAGCATGGTCGTCAGCCGTGGTCGATCGGTGAAGTGCTGCCGGTCCACCTGTCCGCCTCGACCCTGTCCAGCGGCGATGTCATTGGCTCGATCCTGGCGCTGGTCGGTTTCTACACCGTGCTGTTGATCATCGAGATGTACCTGATGATCAAGTTCGCGCGCCTGGGGCCAAGCAGCCTGCATACCGGTCGCTATCACTTCGAACGACGGGACGGCGCCTTGTCCGCTGCCAAACAACCGACCCTGGCCTGAGGAACACATGATGTTCGATTACGAGACACTCAAACTGATCTGGTGGGTGCTGGTCGGCGTGCTGCTGATCGGTTTCGCCCTCACTGATGGCTTTGACCTTGGCGCGGCGATGCTGATGCCTTTCGTAGGCCGTACTGACAACGAGCGGCGGGCGGTGATCAACACCATCGCACCGCACTGGGACGGCAATCAGGTCTGGCTGATCACCGCCGGTGGCGCGTTGTTCGCTGCCTGGCCGCTGGTCTACTCGGCGGCATTTTCCGGGTTGTACTGGGCGCTGTTGCTGGTGTTGTTCGCATTGTTCGTGCGCCCGGTGGGTTTCGATTACCGCAGCAAGCTGGAAAACACCCGCTGGCGGCAAAGCTGGGACTGGGGCCTGTTCGTCGGCGGCCTGGTGCCTTCGCTGGTGTTCGGCGTGGCCTTCGGCAACCTGCTGCTGGGCATACCGTTCCAGTTCGATGAAACCCTGCGCTCCAGTTATCACGGCAACTTCTGGCAATTGCTCAGTCCGTTCGGTCTGCTGGCTGGCGTGGTCAGCCTGAGCATGCTCGGTCTGCATGGCGGCACTTGGCTGATGATGCGCACCGAGGGCGCGATTGCCCGTCGCTCGCGGCGTGCGGCGCAATGGCTGGCACTGGTGTTCCTGGTGTCGTTCATCGGTGCGGGGGTGTGGCTGTTGCTGGGGGGCATTCAAGGCCTGGCGATTACCTCGGCGTTCGATTCAGGTGCTGCGCTGAACCCGTTGGCCAAGACGGTGGAGGCGTCCAACCATGGCTGGATGGCCAACTATCATCAACATCCTTTGACCGTCATCGCGCCGCTGCTGGGTATCTTTGGGGGGCTGCTGGCATTGCTCGGCGCCAGCGCGGGGCAGGGCAGGATGGCATTCCTGGGCAGCAGCCTGGCCATTGTCGGCGCGTTGTGCACTGCGGGGTTTTCAATGTTCCCGTTCGTCATGCCGTCGAGCCTGGACCCGGCATCGAGCCTGACCGTGTGGGACGCCGTCTCCAGTCACAAAACCCTGGTCATCATGTTGATCGCGGCGGCCATCTTCGTGCCACTGATCCTCTGCTACACGCTGTGGTGCTACGCCAAGATGTGGGGCAAGGTCACCACCGCGCATATCGACCGTAACCCGCACGGCCTGTACTGAGCCCACGTTTGCTTGAGGAGAAAACATCATGTGGTATTTCGCCTGGATACTTGGCGTATTGCTGGCCTGCAGCTTCGGCATCATCAATGCCCTGTGGCTGGAGTCTTCGGACGCCAACACCGTGGAGAATGGTCGTGACCGCTGAGGCGCTGAGCACACCGTTCAGGCATGCCATCGGCCGGGCGCTGTCTCTGTTGATGGCGGTGCCCCTGAGCCTGGTGCTGCTGATTCACCCGGCATCGATGCTCGATGCCAACGGTCATTACTCTCACAGTCTGCTGATGCTGATCATGTGGGGCGTGGCCGGTGGCTTCGTGCACGGCGTCGGTTTCGAACCCCGGGCGCTTGCCTGGCGAGTGGCGTTTCATCCGCTGCTGGCGTGGGCGCTGATGGCCGTAGGTTTCGGGATGTGGCTGATGGCTCGTCAATGGCTCTGAGCTGACGTAGCTTGGGCAACCACTTGACTGTTAAGCAATCAGCATCTGTGGCAGCCCAACCATAAAATTGCGTCGAGGCCTTAGACGAGCTGTCTGACCAACGCCTTGGGTTTTCGCCGTACGAGGATCTGGCATACACAGGAGATCCCTTGTAGGAGCCGGCTTGCTGGCGAACGTGGCGGGTCAGCCGAAGATGAGCTGTCTGACCCAACGCCTTGGATTTTTCGCCGTACGAGGATCTGGCATACGTATCAAATCCCTTGTAGGAGCCGGCTTGCTGGCGAACGTGGCGGGTCAGCCGAAGATGAGCTGTCTGACCCAACGCCTTGGTTTTTCGCCGTACGAGGATCTGGCATACACACCAGATCCCTTGTAGGAG
>NZ_JBOICF010000051.1:0-43423 GCF_050739935.1 Pseudomonas sp.
ACGGCGCGCGTTCACGCGTATTCCGTGTTGCCAAGCAAGCGGTAATCAAGGCTGGCCAATACGCCTACCGTGACCGTCGTCAGAAAAAACGTCAGTTCCGCGCTCTGTGGATCGCTCGTATCAACGCCGGTGCGCGTATCAACGGTCTGTCCTACAGCCGTTTCATCGCTGGCCTGAAAAAAGCGTCGATCGAGATCGACCGCAAGGTTCTGGCTGATCTGGCAGTGAACGAAAAAGCGGCGTTTGCTGCGATTGTCGAGAAAGCTAAAGCCACTCTGGCCTAAGTCCCCGGCAATCACCGGACCCCGTTTCGGGGTTCGGTGTTAAACGTCATAAATAGGGGAAGAGCCTTTTAAGCTCTTCCCCTATTTTGTATCTGGAGTCTGTACATGGAAAACCTGGACGCGCTGGTCTCTCAAGCACTTGAGGCTGTGCAAAGCGCCGAAGATATCAATGCCCTGGAGCAAATCCGGGTTCACTACCTCGGCAAGAAGGGTGAACTGACCCAGGTGATGAAGACCCTGGGGAATTTGCCGGCTGAAGAGCGTCCGCAGGTGGGCGCCCTGATCAACGTTGCCAAGGAGCGTGTCACAGAGGTTCTCAATGCGCGCAAGGCGTCGTTCGAGGAAGCGGATCTTGCCGCCAAACTCGCCGCCGAGTCGATTGACGTGACCCTGCCTGGCCGCGGGCAAACCACTGGCGGGTTGCATCCTGTCACCCGGACTCTGGAACGCATCGAACAATTCTTCACTCATATTGGCTATGGCATCGCCGAAGGGCCCGAGGTTGAAGACGATTATCACAACTTCGAAGCCCTCAACATCCCAGGCCACCATCCGGCCCGGTCGATGCATGACACCTTCTATTTCAACGCCAACATGTTGTTGCGCACCCATACCTCGCCGGTACAGGTCCGCACCATGGAATCGAACAAGCCGCCGATCCGCATCGTCTGCCCGGGCCGGGTGTACCGCAGCGACTCCGATATCACTCACTCTCCGATGTTCCATCAGGTCGAAGGCCTGCTGGTCGACCGCGATATCAATTTCGCCGACCTTAAAGGCACCATCGAAGAGTTCCTGCGCGTGTTCTTTGAAAAAGAACTGGCAGTGCGTTTCCGTCCTTCGTATTTCCCGTTCACTGAACCGTCCGCCGAAGTCGACATGGAATGTGTGATGTGCAGCGGTAATGGCTGCCGTGTCTGCAAGCAGACTGGCTGGCTGGAAGTCATGGGTTGCGGCATGGTTCACCCGAACGTGTTGCGCATGTCCGGCATCGATCCGGAAGAGTTCCAGGGCTTTGCCTTCGGCATGGGTGCAGAGCGTCTGGCCATGCTGCGTTACGGCGTCAATGACTTGCGCCTGTTCTTCGACAACGACTTGCGGTTCCTCGCGCAATTTCGCTAGGTCGCCCGTAACGAACTTTTTAGGAGAGCAGGATGAAATTCAGTGAACAATGGTTGCGCGGCTGGGTAAGCCCGCAAGTATCCCGTGACGACCTGGTTGCACGTCTGTCGATGGCTGGCCTTGAGGTCGACAGCGTGACTCCAGCTGCCGGCCTTTTCAGTGGTGTAGTGGTCGGCGAAGTGTTGAGCGCCGAACAGCATCCGGATGCCGACAAGCTGCGTGTGTGTCAGGTTAGCAACGGTGCAGAAACCTTTCAGGTTGTGTGTGGCGCGCCGAATGTGCGCCCCGGTCTGAAGATTCCATTCGCCATGATCGGCGCCGAATTGCCGGGCGACTTCAAGATCAAGAAGGCCAAGCTGCGCGGCGTCGAGTCCAACGGCATGCTGTGTTCGCAGGCCGAGCTGCAGGTGGGCGAGGGCAACGAAGGTTTGATGGAACTGCCGGCGGACGCGCCGGTGGGCAGGGATTTTCGTGTCTATCTGGAACTGGACGACGCCAGTATCGAAGTCGATCTGACGCCGAACCGTGGCGATTGTCTGTCTATCGCGGGCCTGGCCCGTGAAGTGGGTGCGCTGTACGACGCCAAGGTTGCACGTCCGCAAGTGGTTGAAGTGCCAGCTGTTCACGATGACGTGCGTCCAATCGAAGTCCTGGCTCCGGCTGCGTGCCCGCGCTATCTGGGCCGCGTCATTCGAAACGTTGACCTATCGCGTCCGACCCCGCTCTGGATGGTCGAGCGCCTGCGTCGTTCCGAGGTGCGCAGCATCGACGCTGCTGTAGACATCACCAACTATGTGATGCTGGAGTTGGGTCAGCCGCTGCACGCTTTCGATCTCGCCGAAATCAATGGCGGCATTCGGGTCCGTATGGCCGAAGAGGGCGAGAAGCTGGTTTTGCTGGATGGTCAGGAAGTCAGCCTGCGAGCAGATACCCTGGTCATCGCTGACCACCAGCGCGCCTTGGCCATCGCCGGTGTGATGGGCGGCGAGCACAGTGGCGTTAACACCGCGAGTACCCGTGACATCTTCCTGGAAAGTGCTTTCTTCGATCAGATCGCTGTTGCTGGCAAAGCTCGTTCCTATGGCCTGCACACCGATGCGTCGCACCGGTACGAGCGAGGGGTGGACTGGCAACTGGCCCGCGAAGCCATGGAACGCGCCACAGGGTTGCTGCTGGAAATCACCGGTGGCGAAGCCGGGCCGATCACCGAAACCGTCAGCCAGCAGCATCTGCCGTCGATCGCGCCGGTTATCCTGCGCGCCGAACGTATCGAGCAAATGCTGGGCATGCAACTGGATGCGACCGAAGTCGAGCGCCTGCTCTCGGCGCTGGGCCTGCAGGTGTCTTCGCAAACCGCTGGCCAGTGGCGCGTTGAAGTGCCAAGCCATCGCTTCGATATCACACTCGAAGTCGACCTGATCGAGGAACTGGCGCGTCTGTATGGTTACAACCGTCTCCCGGTTCGCTACCCGCAAGCCCGTCTGGCACCTCAGGCGCGGGCTGAAGCTCAGGGGGATCTACCTGCATTGCGCCGTTTGCTGGTCGCGAGGGGCTACCAGGAGGCGATTACCTATAGCTTCATCGACCAGAAATGGTTCGAGCTATTCAGTCCGGGTGTAGAACCCCTGTTGCTTGCCAACCCGATCTCCGCTGACATGGCGGCGATGCGTTCGTCGCTGTGGCCGGGGCTGGTCAAGGCCTTGCAGCACAACCTCAACCGTCAGCAGGACCGCGTACGTCTGTTCGAAAGCGGGTTGCGTTTTGTCGGCCAGCTGGAAGGTTTGAAGCAGGAGCCTATGCTGGCAGGTGTGATCTGCGGCAGCCGTTTACCTGAAGGTTGGGCGCAAGGACGCGATGCGGTGGACTTCTTCGACGTCAAGGCTGACGTGGAAGCGGTACTGGGCTTTGCGGGCGCTTTGGATGATTTCCGTTTCGTACCTGGAAAACATCCAGCCCTCCACCCAGGCCAGACTGCCCGTATCGAGCGCGATGGCCGCGAAATTGGCTATATCGGCGCGCTGCATCCAGAACTGTCCAAGACTCTTGGTCTGGACCGACCGGTTTTCGTTTTCGAGCTGGTTTTGGCAGATGTTGCCAAGGGCCGCTTGCCGAAATTCCACGAGTTGTCGCGTTTTCCGGAGGTGCGCCGCGACCTCGCACTGCTGGCGGATCGTGAGGTTGGAGCCACTGCGGTACTGGACGTTATTCGTGAAAATGCAGGGGAATGGCTGACAGACCTCAGGCTATTTGATGTTTATCAGGGTAAAGGCATTGATCCGCATAGAAAAAGCATCGCAGTTGGCTTGACCTGGCAACATCCATCGCGCACTCTTACTGACGATGAGGTAAATGCTTCGACGCAGCAAATTCTCACCTCGCTAGAGGAAAGGTTAAACGCCACGTTAAGGAAGTAGCGTATGGGGGCTCTGACGAAAGCTGAGATGGCCGAACGTCTGTACGAAGAGCTAGGCCTGAATAAACGAGAAGCCAAGGAACTGGTAGAGCTGTTCTTTGAGGAAATCAGGCACGCTCTGGAGGATAACGAGCAGGTCAAATTGTCCGGATTCGGAAACTTTGACCTGCGAGATAAACGCCAGCGACCGGGTCGAAATCCCAAGACAGGGGAAGAAATTCCGATTACGGCTCGCCGTGTGGTCACCTTTCGCCCAGGGCAGAAATTGAAAGCCCGAGTTGAGGCATATGCTGGAACCAAGTCATAACGACGAGCTACCGCCTATTCCCGGCAAACGCTACTTTACCATTGGTGAAGTCAGTGAGCTCTGTGCGGTGAAACCGCACGTTTTGCGTTATTGGGAGCAGGAGTTTCCTCAACTCAACCCGGTCAAACGCCGCGGAAATCGTCGGTATTATCAGCGACAGGATGTGCTGATGATCCGACAGATTCGCGCGCTGCTTTATGACCAGGGTTTCACCATTGGTGGCGCGCGACTACGCATGTCCAGCGACGAGGTCAAGGATGATTCTCTGCAATACAAGCAGCTGATCAAACAGATGATTACAGAATTGGAAGACGTATTGATCGTGTTGCGTAAGTAACGTGTTGGATGAAAATACTTCCATAATTCAAAAGCTTAGGGTATATTTCTCGACGCTTTCTCAAGAAGCCCAAACAGATTCACGCCTAGTCGGGGCGTAGCGCAGTCCGGTAGCGCACTAGCATGGGGTGCTAGGGGTCGAGTGTTCGAATCACTCCGTCCCGACCATATTTTTCAATGACTTAGGCCAATGTTCGCAACATTGGCCTTTTTCATGCGCGTGACTTTTGCGTGACTCTTCGATTTTTCATGCCTGCCTCCGTTTCAAAATTGTCAGCACCGGACCACGTGAATCAGTTGCTGATACCATGTTCGCAGCTTCAATCAGATGACCGAGCTCAGCGCCCGAGTAGTGACTGGTGATGCTGCCGTTCTTGTGCCCGAGCAAGGCCTTGCGATCCTCCTCTGTGACACCCGCCGCCCGAAGGCGACGGCCGAAGGTGTGCTTTAAATCATGGATCCTGATCGATAGATAGCCAGGGTGAGCGGGGCGGAGATGTTACTCCTGCCAGAGTTTCGCCGCGCGCACCCGCGCTTTTTTCCAGGCCGAGTCGTTCATTCGGTGCAGGGCCGTGCCGTTGTAGGGGAAAACCCATTCCTTGTGGATGCCGCGCTGCTTGTCGATGATCGACTTCGCCACGGCATTCAGCACGACTAGCCTGTCATCTCCATTCTTCACACCCGAATTTTCATGTCGCCCACCAAAATCGGCGGGAATCAGAAAAACGCTGGTGCCAAGCTCCGGCACCGAGATCTCCCAATCCCACCTCAATTTGCAGACTTCCTGCTCGCGACAGCCAGTGTTCACCTTGAACAGGGACATCGTCTGCAGGTGTGCTGGCAACTCCCCGAACAGAATAGACTGCTCCTCCCATGACATCGGGTAAGGTTTGCGGCTCGACTTCTTCTCTTCCAGCTTGGTGAGCATCGGCACACTGTCCAGCCATGGCCGCCGCTCATCGTCTCGCCACTTCCTGGCACACAACGATAAAACTCGAACCACACGCTCGATCGAGATATTCACCGTCCTGTTGCTTACGCCTTTCTGCACCTTTCCGTCTGGGAGCTTCTTTGTCGTCAGCCGATCCTTGATGAAGGGCTCAAGAGCTTGATCATCAATATGCGTCAGCGGCATGTCGCCAATAAAAGGATCAAGCTGCGAAAGGTGATGCGCGGACAGCTTGAATGACGGTTGATCCTTGATCTCCACCAAAAACTTCATCGCAGCATCGCGCCAGGTCTTCACCTGACGCACGCCGTAGACTTTCTGCTGCCGGATCTGCTCAAGGCGGTGAATCAGGTAGCGTTCTGCTTCTTGTCGGTCAGCTGTGCCAGTAGATTCGTAAAGTCTTTCGCCGTTGATTTTTTTGTCGATATGCCAGAGCCCGTTCCTTTGTGAGAGGCCTGTAATCGTTTTTCGCGCCATTGTGTATCTCCTTTCTGGCGCTCGCTGCGGGGCAATTGTTGCGCCCCTGCGCCTTTTTTATCAATCGCTTTGGCCGCTACGTACGAGGATGCCCAGTCATCAAGCTCCTGCCGGTCGAAGCCGACACCGCGCTCGCCGATGGGGAACTCGTTCACGAAAGGCCGCACGATCTGGTTGAATAGCGCGAGGTTCATGCTCAGATACCGTGCGGAAGGCACAGTGAACATCGACGTGCTCGGCTACAGCTGGAAGGCCGACACTGGCGGTTCGAACCCGACGCTGGCTGCTGTGGGTTCTCCTGCTAACTGGGTCAAGCACGCAGGCAGCGACTAACCCCTCGCACCACAACGCGGCCAGCAATGGCCGCCACGGAGAACATCATGGAACTCATTTACAGCAATCAGCCTGATGGCTTCTAGTCGGGCAAGCGCTACCGCAACCCCGAACTATTCCGTTCGATTGAGCGCGGCGTGACGAAGGTCGTGATCGTGGGTGATTACCCGGAAATCGAAAAGGCCTACAAGTCTGCGGAGGTTGATGTGGAGGTGCAGGCTCGCAAGACGCCCGTTACCTCTCCAGCAGCCAAAAAAGGCGGCGAAGAACAAGGCCGCCGCTGGGAAAGATAAGGCGACCAAGTCGACGTTGCCAAATGAAACCAACGGCACGCTCAAAGACGGAACCTCAGATGAGCCGACCTACATCCCGAAACTGGACTCGAACGACCAGTGGATCATCATCGCTCGTGACGGTGTACGATTCAGCGACTTCGTAGGCACTGCCGAGGAAGCGAAAGCCGAAGCTGACCGCCTGAATAACGTCAAGGAATAACGCATGCTCATCATCGAGGACGGTACCGGCAACCCTGACGCTGAGAGTTATTCGAGCGCGTCCGATCTGGCCAGTTATGCCGTGAAGTTCGGCGTGACCATTCCGGATGAAGAGGTTGCTCAAGAAGCGTTGCTGCGCCGGGCCGCCTTGGTGATGGATGGCATGACGTGGAAATCCGCTTGGCAATCCTTTGGCATTAGCCAAGTCTAAAACAGGCGCCACGCCATCCAATCCCCCCCGGGTCTACGACATCTATTCAGGGTCCTGAACAATCACTATCGATACAACGGGATATAAAAAAATTAGAGTGAAAGGTATCGGTGGCGGCGCGGACGGAAGTGGATATAACAGCGCTATTGCAGGCGGAGGCGGGGGTAGCGATTCAACACCAATTATTTCAATATCCACGCAGCTAGTTGATATAACTTACTCGATTGGCGCTGGCGGAGCCGCAGGGGGACCCAACAATTCACCGGCTGTAAGCGCTGGCGGGAACACAACCGCAAGCGTGCTGGGTTATTCGATTGTTGCGGGTGGGGGCGGACCAGGTACAAGCGGAGGCGCTGGCGGTTTATTGGGTTTTAAGGGCGGTGATGGTGGTCCCCGAGTTGGTACAAGCGCCGCAAATTATAAATCGGGCGGTGGCGGTGGTGCGGCAGGATTCAGCGCTCCTGGGGCAAATGGTGGATCAAACTCCGGCGCTGGGGAGGCGGCGACATTGGATGCCGGAGCCGGCGGCGGCTCATCCAATCCTAGTGGTAGCGGCGGCGGCCAAGGGGCAGCAGGAGCAGCGGCTTTTAGTAGCGGCGGCTTAGGTGGAGCGTCAGCTAGCGGTCTTCCATCAAACGTAAAAGTTGGCATTGGTGATGCGGCGACCCCAATCGATAATCCAAGCGCAACTAATTTTTATGGCGGTTCGGGGGGGTATCGGCGGGGGAGGGGGAGGGGCCAGCTCATATAATTCAAGCGCTCGGGGAGGCGCTGGTGGATCGGGCGCATTGAGGATCGAACTATGGTAAAGGTCGAAAATGGAAAGGCGTCCCGCGACGCGCTGCCGGACTTTCTGAAAGGCCTGGGGATGGAATCGCTGCTGGAGCTTTCATGGACCGATCCATCATTGGGGGTGCAGGACTCCGCATGGTGGCCCGAATAAAATGCTGACGGCGAACTTGGCACGAACAAGAAGTGGGGCGCCGAGGTGCTGACCCTGGACGCTGACCGCAAGGTCGTGATCGTAACTCACAAGCAGGTCAACATGACTGCTACCGAAAAGGCAGACCTGGATGCCCCGATTCAGGCGGCTACCACCGCGGCGTTCGAACAGGCGGTCCAGTCCAAGCTGGACGGCTCAGCACGGGATGCAGGCTACGACAGCATCTTCACCGCGATTTCCTACGCCGACGAACCCGCCGTGCCGCGCTTCCAGGCAGACGGCCAGGCCTTCCGTCGCTGGCGCTCATTGGTATGGGATTACGCGCACACTGAACTTAATGCAGTGCTCGCGGGGGAGAAACCGCAGCCGGACATCGAAACGTTTCTCGCGGCGCTGCCAGTTCTGGATTTGCCGACGTAACCGGTATCCGGGTGGATTTCGGCTCTTCCGATATCTGCATTAATAGTGGCAAAATGGAATCCCGCTGAATATACCCAAGGAAGAAACTATGACCACCATCGAGAACCAACAACTCATCAGCTCTCTCTACGTTGCGGCTTTTGGGCGCGCAGCAGACAAAGGAGGTTTGGCCTACTGGACAGAGCAGGTGGACGCTGGGCTGTCTTACGATGCGATGATCACCAGCTTTTTGAGCAGCCAAGAAGGTCTGGCTCTTGTCGGCAGCGATGTGAGTGACCAAACGTTTTTGGACAATCTGTACGGGAACGTACTGAGTCGTGCGCCCGACACAGCCGGCGCCGCGTATTGGCAGGATCGCTTGGACATTCTCGAAAATCGCACGCAGTTGATTAAAGAGTATTTGTCCTCTATAACCAGTAGCGGAGGTACGGACGCCCAGCTTCTGTCAAACAAGATCGAATCCAGCCTGAGTTTCGCTGCTTCAGCGTCCGGTGATAATCTGATTTACGCCAAGAGCCTGCTAAGCGTTGTAACAAGCGACCCTGCGTCAGTGGCTACCGCGAAAGCTCTGAACGATATCTTCGACAATCCCCAACCTTCCATCCCTCCAGTGGTTGTTCCACCTGTAACCATAACCCCAAAATTTGTGTTGCATGAAGACACGGGAACGTCAGCAACTGACGGCATTACAAAAAACGGCGCGATTGATGTTACCTTACCAACTGGCACGACATCGTGGGAGTTCACAGCGGATGGCGGGCAAAGCTGGACGCAGGGTACCGGAACCAGCTTTTCGCTTGCAGAGGGCGTCTATGCTGCGGGCTTAGTTAATGTCCGATATGAAAAAGGCGGCGTAACCACTGAAATTGGCAGCACAGAGTATTCAATCGTCGTTGATCAAACGGCGCCATCTGTCACAGCTTTCATCAATTCTGGTTTTGGTTCAACTAATGGTGTTCAACACTACAGTTTCCAAGCTAGTTTTAGCGAAAATGTAACTCAAAATCCCGCCTTCACCGGGGGCGATGCTACCTACGAGTATCAATCGGTCACGACCCCTCTTACTATCAATTCTATTTCTGGGAATAACGTAGCCTTACAAGGCGAGACTGCTGCTCTTACTTCTAAAACTGTGGAAATCATCATCCCAACTGGCCAGTACGTAGACGCGGCAGGAAATGAGTCGAGTGGCTACATAAATAGCAACTTCACTACTCTAGCTGCTGGCTAAAACTTAACGCATAGATTGGTGACGAATCGAGCCCGCCGAGTGCGGGTTTTTTTTTCGCCAGGAAAAACCATGAGCCAGTTCACAACCACACTGAAAACAGACCAGATTGGAAAATGGACACATGTCCTCCTCGATGACCTGGTGCTGGCCGACGACGAACAAGGCGTCATCACCGTGCTCTCTGGATTCACCACGGAGTTTGCGAGCATCAAGGTTCTGCACAACGCCTTTCTGTTCGTGCTGTTCGCGCTGGTGTCTGGGTACGGCAACTATGCCGCGACCGTGCATGACTGGCTGTACACGACAGGCGAAGTAACCCGGAAGGAAGC
Source organism: Pseudomonas sp. (assembly GCF_050739935.1). Lineage (GTDB taxonomy): Bacteria > Pseudomonadota > Gammaproteobacteria > Pseudomonadales > Pseudomonadaceae > Aquipseudomonas. The sequence goes on from NZ_JBOICF010000051.1 coordinate 9,850, forward strand.
CGACGCCGTTCTGTACCGCGCGCTGCGCGCCGAGGGCGTTGCCCGATGGCGGGCCTGGCTCTTTTGGGCCGGTGTCCGAATAGGCGGCGCCAAGCAGTATTCCAAGACCCCGACCAGTTCGGGGTTTTTTACGCCTGGAGAAAAGTAAATGCGCACATCGCAGAAGGGTATAAGCCTGATCAAGTCGTCTGAAGGACTGTGCTTGACCGCGTATCCAGACCCTGCCACCGGTGGAGCTCCATGGACCATTGGCTACGGCGCCAGTCGCGGAGTTACCAAAGGCATGAGAATCACCGCCGAGCAGGCCGAGCGGATGCTGCTGAACGATGTAGGTGGCTTTGAGCCTGAGATCGAGAATCTGGTGAAGGTGCTGCTGAATCAAAACCAGTGGGATGCTCTCATGAGCTTCGTCTACAACCTCGGATCCGCCAATCTGGCGTCGTCCACATAGCTCAAGCTGCTGAATGCTGGCGATTACGTGCGCGCTGCAGATCAATTCTGTCGCTGGAACAAGGCCGGAGGCAAGGAATTGCCGGGTCTGACCAAGCGTCGCGCAGCGGAGCAGGCGCTGTTTCGAGGTGGCATGAGCGAGTCAGAATAGCAGTGCATGCTACGGGGCCGCTTACGATAGCCTGAGGAAGAAGCTACGGAGCATCCGGCCATTAAATAGGACCGACCTGACAGTATGCGTTAGTACACCGTCAGGTCGCAGACCTGCAGACGTTTCTTGCAAGTCACTTAGCGGGTGGCGTCAGCCAATGTGGTCGATCAAATTAAAAGACCCTACCCCATGTACGACTCCGACAAGCTGTATACCATCTATGCTGGCGGAACCTGAGTTTATATGCGCCTGGTAGATGGCAGCACCTTGGTTGCTGTCGATGACGAAGGTATAGGCGCCGGTAGTCCCTGTGGAGACATTGACTGCTCGTTGTAAATTGGCCGAAGCGCTGGAGACGTCGGTGGCGTCGAACACCGTGAAGCCTGGAATGGCGCCCAGGTTCTCTACCAAAATTACCCCATTGTTGCCTACGTTGATGATGTCGTTGCCGGAGTCGGAGATGCCTTGAAGACCGTTTGTTTGCGCAACGCCGCCTAAAGTCAGTTTTATGTTGTCCGATGCGGTGTTGAAATTGTTGATGGTGGCGTAGTGGGTGCTGTCGTTCGTGCTAGCGCTTATTTGGGCGCCACCGTTGTTGAACGTAAACAGGGTGTTGCCGGCGGTGCCGATTTCATCCACCGCCTTATTGAAGCCGCTACCCACTGTCGATGCGCCTACCGATATGTTAACCGTGGAGCCAGCCTGCACGCCAACAGTGGTCAGCGCACTTTCCAGCAATCCCAAGTTTATGTTGCCCGTGTTGGCGATGTTCATAGTGGCGGAGGAGGCGTTATTGACTGTAAATGCCAGAGGGGAGGCATGAAATACAGCGGCTTCATCTGCGCTCACAGTGACCGTTGCAGCACCGCCCGTGCCGTCGATGATGAGCTTGGCCCGGTGTGCTGTACCTGTGATGGTGCCCCCGGATATATCAGACCCATTGGCAATACCGACGGCGTCGATGGAGCTGGACGCGTTCAGCTCCAGATTGCCGGTGAAGTTGGCGACCTTGACGTGGTAGGTGCTGCCCCCGTTGTTGGACACGTCTTTCACATGAATGGCGGCGTTGTTGACGATGTTGAACGTGTTGAAGCTGGTGGTGCTGAGGATGTAATTGTCGACGCTAGCGCTATCGGTCAAGGTGCCCGAAGTGGTGATGGTGACACTGTTGCCAGCGGCGGTGCCCCCGGACGCGACGATGACGCCGTTGGTTAGCCCGTTGTACTGCGCCGTCGTCATGGTGATGGCGCCGTCGAGCGAGAGCCCCTGGACGTGAAGGGCGGCAGCGCTATTGACGCCAGTGACATCCACCGTACCGGTAGCGGCCAGTTTTTCGTTGGTGCTGCCCAGAGACCATGTGCCAGTGTAGCTACCAGTGCCGACGGTTATGGTGTCGCCCGTGCCGCTGCCGCTGACTCTCGCGGCCGTGTTCCCGGTGAGGGTGATGTTGCTGCCGCCTGCGGAAGCCAGGTTGTAGGCGCTGAAGATGCTGCTGCCGGGCGCGGCGGTGATGGTGCCAGCGTTGGAGAATGTGGCAGTGTTACCGGCAGTGATTGCGCTGAAGGTCAGGTTCTGATACTGCGCGGTCGTCAGGCTGAGGACATTGGCCGTGTCAGCGGTGAAGTTGAGGTTGGTCGCGCTGGACAGAGTGACGGCAGCGATACTGCTGTTGCCGCTGATGTTGATCGCATCGCTGGCGTTGAGCAGGTTCCATGTGCCGGTAGCGGCGGCGCCGCTCAGGTTGATGGCGACTACGCCGGTCGAGGCGCCGTTGATGTCCTGATTGGTGGCGGCAGTGTTCACGCTGAAGGTGCTGGAACCGCTAGCACCCAGGTTGTAGGTCTGAAAGGCAGAGCTGCCAGCGATATTACCGCCATCAGTGATGGTGACAGAGGCACCGGGCTGAGTGTTCAGGGTGCCGGTGAAGCCGGCGTACTGTTCGGCTGTCATACTGATGCCGGGGGCGGTGCCGATGAGCGTGAGATTTTCGGCAGTGGTGACGCCGCCGCCGTTTACGCCGCTTAGGTTGGCGCCATTGCTGGCAGTGAGCGTATCGCCGGTGCCATGCATTGCCCAAGTGCCAGTGGGGGCTAGGCTGCCGATAGCGAGGGTGACATTGTTGGTCGCATTGCCATCGCCGACGCTCTGTGTCGCAGCGCCCAAGGTGACGCTGTTACCGGCTAAATCGGCTAGTGTCCAGTCCTGCACGTTGGCTGCCAGCGTCTGGTCGGTTCCAGCGGTGGTGAGGGTGACGGAGACGCCCGTGGTGACCCGCGAGGTGTCGATGGTGCCAGCCTGCGCCGCCGTCATTGTGTAGCCCTGGCCGCTGGAAAGTGCCAGTTTTGTAATACCACTGGTGTCGATGGCAGCGATATCGTTAGCGGTGTCGAGCGTGGCGGTCACGCTGTCGGCACCGGTGAAGGTGCCGCTGTTTCCGCTCAGGTTCGCCAAGCTATCGACCACAGCGATGGTGCCGGCGCCGTGGTTGCCCAGTGCACCGGGAGTACCGTTGACTCCGATCTGGCCGAGGGCGGCCTCGGCTTGGGTAAGGGTGTAATTCTGGCCGCTGGTGAGCGACAGGCCGGTGAGGCCCGTAAAGTCGAAGCTGCCGGTAGTGAGATCGCCGCCGGTGGATGAGGCGATGGCGATGCGCTTGTCTGCTCCGGCGTTCAGGAGCTGGGTGGCAACGCCGGTGGTGAAGTTACTCAGGCTGTCGAGCACGGTTGTGACTCCGGCGTCGGTGAGCATGCCTATGGTGCCGCCCGAGCCGATGCGGGCGAGGCCGGCTTCTGCTATGTCTAGGGAGTAGGCTTGGCCCGTGGTGAGCTGGATGACACTCTCGCCGCTGGCATTGAGGCCGGCAAGGTCTTCACCGCTGGCGCTGGCCACGATGACGCTGCTGCCCGTGCCGGAGAAGCTGGCGTTGGCAGCCAGAGCGCTGCTAATGGTGAGGGTGCTGCCGGTGGGTACTTCATAGCCGGCGATGGGCGTGGTCAGCGTGGCGGTACCTGAGCTGCTGGTGAAGGTTTGGGTCCCGCCGCTATTTCCGCCTGTATTGGTGACGGTGATATCCGCGCCCGCATTGGTGAAGGAGACGATGTCGCTACCGTCCTTGGTGGCAGTGAATGCTGGGCTCGCAGGTGAACTCGGAGGTGAAGATGTTCCGGTGGCAATGATGACGGCATTAGTCAGGTCGGACTGTGCCGTTGTCAAGCTAGCGCTGGTGGCGTCAACGTCACTCAGGAAGCCGCGAGCATACGCGAACGATGTGGAACCTGCATAACCCGCCTTTTCAGCAGTTGTATCGATCTGTGCGGTGAATGCATTAGCAACGGTCAGTTTGTTGTCGGCTGCCGTAATGTCGTTGGTTTGCGCGCCTTTTAGAACGGCATAAGCTGCCGCTGCACTCGACACGTTGCCGGACGTGATCTGTCCTAGCCAATAGGTTAGGCCCGCAGCATCTGGTACGCGATTGAAGAGGTAGTGATAGATGGTAGTGATGATCTGCTCGGTGGACATCCCGCCGTAAAGCAATTGGGATTCCTGAGAAACGGAGAAGCTGTTCAAGATTCCAGTCAGATTGCCTCCTGCAGCATCCGCCTCAGCAGCCCAGTAATCGAGGCCAGCGGGATCCGCAGGACGCCCAAAGTAGGCGATATAAATCTGCTGAATCGAATCGAGGTACTGCGCGGCTGCCATGAGGACTGCTCCTGATGAATATTAGAATATGGAGGCAGAACGCTAGCATAGATTGCTATGGCGTTCTAATAATGTTGTCGGCTGGAACATTTCGATAGGGTGACACTTCGACTCGATGATGCCCTGCCTCATCAATGCCTCGCTATTGCGTCTTAGCGTGGCATGCGCGTCGATCTAGTCGGGCCGTTGAGTTTGGACACTCAAACAGCGTCGGAGGTAGGCAAACGCTGCATCGGGACAGGCTCGAGTTACGGTGGTCAAGCAGCCGTGAGACCGCCGCCAGCGTAGATCATGGATGTTTGCCAAATGCCATCATTGTCGTAATGGCCGCCATGCTTACAATGCGCCGCACACTCTTCAAGGGCGCTGCAATGGATCCGCGACTTGCCGGACTTTCTTTTCTGATGACGCTCGCCTGGGTCGCTGGGGTGTTGGCTGTCATGTGGCCTGCCTACTGAACGTCTGGTTACACTGCGTCGCTCGCGGGCGGCAGAGCAGTCACCATTGGCCAGCGGTCATGAATCCACGCGTATTCCTCCGGCGGGGAAGTAGTCACCACATAGACCCGCCGACCTTCGCCTTCCCCAATCACTAAGCACTCCAGCGCGTAGCCTTCGTTTATATCGACCCAGTGCGAAACGCGCTCCGCGTCTTTTTCCATGTACCGACTGATCAACCCCAGCGCCCGCTGCGGGTGGTACTTTCCCCATCCCCCGCGCTCCACAGTTTCCAACTTGGCCCATCCTCCCTGCGGGCCTTTGCCGGGCTGTTCTCGTCTGCGCCCCCAAGGCACCCAGTCCAGATCGGTGCCGTCCTCCAACACCACAGGGAAGGCGGCCTTCGGGTTCGGGAAGCAAACCTTTACCGCCCGGTACGCTCTGTTTTTGTCCCTTGCTTCCACGCCGCCGCACATGCCATGTCTCCTGATCATTCAGATGTCTCGATCGGTTGACATCATCGGCATCGGGGCTGCCTATTTCGTGTGCTCTGTCAGGGATGCGCTCTTTTTTTCGACACTGGCGTAGAGGTCGGCGGCTTCCATTCTACTATCGCCTGTCGCATTGCGACCGCGTCGGCTGCCTGCTGTGCATTTTGCTTCGTTTGAACTGCAATCTGCTGGCGTAACAGATCCTCGATCAGCTTTTGCTGCACGCCGTTCTGCTGATCCAGATCCTTGGCAACTTGAATCTGCCACACAGTAACAAAAATCGTCAAAACCGCTGAAATCACAATCGCCCATGCTGCTAGAGCTAGGCCTTTGGTCGCTTGGCGGACCGCTATATCAGAGTTTCGCTGACCTTCTTCAACCTGTTTAAACCATTCGGGCAGAACCCTGCTCACGATGGTGGAATTCAACCCTGCGACAATCTCAACAAGATCATGGACTTTCGCTGCGGTCTCTTTTGAAGCCCTAATGCCGTCGGCTGTTGCGCGGGCCATTGGCGTATCTTCGTATGATGGAAACCTCACGCGGACTGATTCGTGGTTCAACTGCGATAGCAAGGACGCCTTAGGTACAGTAGTTTTGAGCATCTCGGCTTGGGCATCAGCGGAACTCTTTAGAGTATCAAGCGCGTAGGCCTGATTGCGTAACATTGATAGGTCGGCCATCTGACCCTGAAGCGTGTTAAGCGCACCGGAGCTTAGGAACGAGTAGCTAGATTCGATAGATTTGTGCAGAGCCTTCATGGCTTTGGCGTCGGAATCGCGCTTTTCCCGTCTGGCGGTATTTAAACGCTGTCCAAGTTCGGCTAACACATCACTTGTCGAAACTTCACCCCAGCCGTTGTGCGCGCATATTGATATGGCCAGCGCGGCTTTGTCAGTGTCTGTGAGCGCCTGAAACTCCTCTTCAGCCAGCGGGCTAAAATTACGCTTATCCTCTTCCCGGCTACAAAGCAGCATCAACCCTTTAACGCCGAGCTCCTGGGCTTCGTCACCGGCAATATCCTTCCAGTCGCCCCCATTGACCTTGCGCACATAGACCGGGCCCAGGCTTGTGGTAACGAGAGCTTTGGGACGATAGAGGTCAGACAACCTTAGCCCTGATTTTTTGGGAGGTGGCTTTGCTCTGAATCTTCTGGGCTGTCGATCATCCTATCTACCATTTTGGCTGATGCCAACGATTATATAGCGCCATTATGCCCACAGTGAGCGATGCGCGCTCCTAGATCTAGAAAATCCCGGTATAGGGCTGTTCGTGGAAAATAATCCAACAACCGCCGCGCAAAACCTCCTCTGCAGGCCGCGTGATTTCGTTTGCAAAATCACAGGAAACGCCGTGTTTTGCAGGTCCTTTTATCGGCAGTTTTACATACGAATCAGGGGGGTTGCGCGCCAAAAAGGCCCAGCATGGGGTGCTAGGGGTCGAGTGTTCGAATCATTCCGTCCCGACCATATTTTGTAAAGGGAATCAGCCACTTACGGGCTTGATTCCCTTTTTCGTTTTTGGCCTGCGCAAATCTGCGCAAAACTGTGTAAGTCCGCACCGGATTTGGCACAAATTTGCGCCGCTTTTGGCACTATTCAGCGCGCATTCTGACGAAGCACTCCAGCACACGCGGGATCAAGAATGGGAAACGCGGCGCAGGAAATCCTTCATTCGATCATTCGTGGGATTGCTCAAAATCTCTGATGAAGATCCTTGAGCTACGATCTTGCCGCCCTCCAGAAATAGCGTTCGGGTCGATACGGCTCTGGCAAACCCCATTTCGTGCGTCACTACAACCATGGTCATGCCTTCCTGAGCGAGGCTCTTCATGACGGCCAACACTTCGCCGACCAGTTCGGGGTCGAGCGCAGAGGTCGGTTCATCGAATAGGATTGCCTTGGGCTCCATCGCAAGCGCTCTGGCGATCGCGACGCGCTGCTGCTGACCACCGGAAAGTTGAAGCGGATATGCGTCATACTTGGCACCGAGGCCGACGCGGTCGAGCAGTTCCTTGCCACGTTTGCGAGCTTTGTCGAGGGACTCACCCTTCACGTACACCGGGCCTTCGATCACGTTGTCTAATACAGTGCGGTGAGGGAAGAGGTTGAATCTCTGAAAAACCATGCCGACCGAGCGGCAAATCTGCCGGATGTTCTTGGACTTCGCCTCGACCTTCATGCCGTCAATCGTGATCTGGCCACCGTCGTAGCTTTCCAGTCCGTTGATACAACGAAGAACCGTCGATTTTCCCGAACCCGATGGGCCGATCAAACACACCACTTCGCCCTGCTTGATCTCCGCGCTGATGCCATGGAGTACCTGATGTTGGCCAAATGATTTGGTGATATCGTCGATGCGGATCATCGTGCGCTCCTTTTATATTTGCGTTCAAGCCAGCTGGCCAGCCCCATCAGCGGCAAGCTCAGGCACAGGTACATCAACGCCACCAAGGTGAAAATATTGGCGTTATTGAACGACGCCGCGGCGATTAGTTTGCCCTGCATGGAGAGCTCCACAACGGTGATGATCGACGCCTGAGACGAGTCCTTCAGCAGCATGATCATGTTATTGCTGTACGGCGGAAGCGCGATCTTCAAAGCTTGGGGGAGAACTACACGGCGCATGGTCATTGCGCGGCCCATGCCGATGGATTGAGCAGCCTCGTTCTGACCGGGATCAATGGCTTCGATGCCAGAACGAAACACCTCGGCCATGTAGGCTGAGTACGCCAGCCCCAAGCCGATTGCACCGGCTTGAAAGGCACTCATGTCCACACCCATTTCTGGCAGCACGAAGTAGAGGTAGAACAGGATCACGATGATTGGAATGCCGCGAATGGCATTGGTCAGATAGCGTGAACCCTCGGCCAGGAATCGCATATTGCTCACTCGGAGCAGCGCCCAGAATAGCCCCAAAACCGTTCCTATGATGAGGGCGCAAAGAGTGAGCCCTACAGTTGTCCAAGCACCCTCCATAAGTATCGGAAAGTACTCGATTGCCTGATTGAAAAAACCTTCAAACATAGAATCGCGTCCTCACAATGCGGGCAACGTCGAGTGATGCCCGTGATTTCGAATCAAAGCTTATTCACGTTCCACTTGGTGAGGATCGCGTCCAGGGAGCCGGTCGCTTTGATCTTGGCTATACCGCCATTAATACGGGCAAGCAGTTCACTGTTGCCTTTGCGCACTGCGACTCCTATGGCGATACGGATCTGCTTCTTGTAGTCGTCTGCCACCCGCAGCTTGCTGGATCCAGACTGTTTAACGGTGTAAAGCATCACCGGACCGTCCCCGACAGCGACATCGATGCGGCCCAAAGCAACCTCGCGAATCATGTCCGACATGCTGTCGTACATACGCAACTCTTTGATGCCCTGCTGGGCTTTCATTGGCTCGACCGACACCGTGCCGGTCTGTACGCCAACGGTCTTGCCTGCAAAATCAGCGCTACTGTGATAGGCGGTTTTGTCTTTGGTGTTGGCGACGACCTCCTCGCTGTAGGCGAACAGCTCATCGGAGAAATCCACCACCTGAGCGCGCTGTGCATTGATAGCGAACGCCGAGCTGATCATGTCGATCTTGTCTGTCTGCAGTGACGGAACAAGTCCGCCAAAAGGGATGGGGCGCAGGTCAGGCTTGAATCCGAGCTCCTTACCCAAGGCTTCGGTGATATCGATCATTACCCCTTGAAGGGTGTTGGTTTTTGTGTCCAGAAAGTTGAAAGGTACAGCGGTCGGTGTCGCACCTACGCGCAGTATGTCTTCGGCCTGGGCGCTGCCTATCAACATGGGAATTGCCAGGGCCGCGCAAGTACTCAGCTTGATCAATCGGGAAAGCATCGGAAGTCTCCTGAAGTGGCGCAATAATGGGGAATGGTTGTGTGCGAATATGTAGTCACGCAGCTGCCGTGACGATAACTTCAACGAGCATGTCCGGGGCGCCAAGCAATGCCTGGCATGTAGCGCGGGTGGGAGCACAGCCCTGTGGCAGCCACGTATCCCATACCGCGTTCATACCTTCAAAGTCGTTGGCTATGTCCTTGAGCCAGATCTGCGCTGTCAACAATCGGGTTTTGTCGCTGCCAGCAGACACGAGCAACTCGTCGATGCGTCTAAGCACCTCGGTGGTCTGGGCTTTGATGTCCCCGCTTCGGTCGGCGGCGACCACGCCTGCAAGATGGACCGTGCCCGCATGCACGACGATGCGGCTCATTCGGGCGTTGGTCTGGTGACGGGTGATGCAATGAATCATGGTTAGCTCCTTTGCGTTGAATGGGTCAGAAACGGCTGATCGAAAATGGCGAGAGCGTTCTCTGGGCGCTTGCGACCCCTGACATTGCCTGCGCAAGCAGCCGACCTGTGCCGGCTGAACCGGTCAATCCGAGATGCCCATGGCCAAAAGCGCACCACAGATTTTTTTGGTGCGGCACTTCGCCGATGACGGGAAGGGAGTCAGGGAGACAAGGGCGATGCCCCATCCATTCGGCCGGGGATGAGATGTTGAGGTCTGGGAGTCCTGCCTTGGCATGGCCTGCAAGCAATCCGGCGCGGACGGTGCTAGGGGGCCTTTTCAAGCCACCGAATTCCACAGTACCAGCGACCCTCAGGCCGTTCTGCATTGGCGTGATGAACACCTTTCGGTCTGCCAGGACAACTATCCGCCGCAGGTCAACACCGCCCCCGGCGAAGCGCAGGTGGTAACCGCGTTGTGACTCAAGCGGGACTTTTATCCCCAACGGACGTAGCAACTGCGCAGACCACGCGCCGGCGGCGAGCACCACCTGCGTAGCGAAATAATCGGCCGCCCGACCGCGGATGCTCCACCCTGTAACGTCTCGTGAAAGGCTCTGGACGTGATCACGGATGAATCGCACACCTCGCGATTTAAGATGATCTGCTATTCGCGAGGCATAAAGTTTTGGCTCCTTGACCCAAGGTTGATCAGGCAGGTGATATCCCGCCTGGTAATCCGAGCTGACTGCAGGCTCCAAAGAGCGAATTTCTGCGCCGCCAATGTGCTCCGCAATCAAGCCGTACTGCCGCTTCAATGCCCACGCAGCATTGTCTTTTTCGAGGCTTCGCTGATCCGGATATAAGTGCAGTTGGCCGGTGTCGGATATCAGGTCCCGGCAGCCGGTCCTGCTCGCCATGTTCTTGTGGTCCGCTACGGCGTTCCCGATCAAGGCGTGAAGCGCTTGAGCAATTTCGGCGACCCTGGTTTGACGCGAAGCAGCCACAAAGCGGGCCATCCATGGAGCAACCTGAAGCAAATATCCGGTCGGCACATAGAGCGGCCCGGTGGGATCGAGCAGCATGCTAGGGGCCTGTTTCAAAACACCCGGCATAGCCAAAGGTGCCACGGCGCCGGACGCGAGCGACCCCGCATTGCCCGAGGAGCATTCGGCACCAGGTTCGGAGGGGTCAATAATCGTCACCGGCATTCCTGCCTCGACGAGGAAGTAAGCGGTACAAAGGCCGACGATGCCAGCACCGATGACAATCGCCTCCGGACGGTGAAGTTGAAAATTTGCCATCTTCAGCAGAACTCACGAGTAGATAGATATCCCTCATAGATGCAGAGCTTGGGCCGATTCCAATATCCTCGTATCGCACAGCGATATGGTTGAGTTTGAATAAGATAGATAAGGACATGATGATTTAAAAAGGAGGCGTTAAAGTGCAGCTGATGAACGCGGCGGTCACCGCAACCGCCCTGTTTCAGTGCTTGGCACACAGCGTTGCACCATAATTTCGCCGGAGAGCTTCATGGAGCCACATGAGTCACCACTTTTCGTTCAGTCGCTGGCAACGGGCTTGGCCGTCCTTGATTCATTCACGACCGAGCGACCCACGATGAATCTCAGGGAGATCTCTGAAGCTGCGGGTGTTACCAAAAGTGCGGCGCAGCGTTTCACTCATACGCTGGTCGCTCTGGGACTGTTACGAAAAGACGCAGCGTCAAAGCGGTTCTCGCTATCGCCACGTACGCTGGACAATGGATATCGCTACCTGCAGGCGCACGTCCTGCTGGAACGCGCCAATCCGTATCTTCTGGACTTGAATCGCCAGACAGGCGAAACCGTCAACCTTGCCGAACTCGACGGCCTGGAAATGGTTTACATCGGACGGTTTCCGAGCCCGCATCGCGCGGTCGTGCATATGCCAGTTGGCAGACGTCTGCCTATCTTCTGCTCATCAGCAGGCCGCGCGTTCCTTTCGTCTTTGCCCGATGATCAGGTAGAACAAATGCTCGCAAGTATGGAGCGGCCGAAATTTACGCCACATACCATCACGGATATCGAGACGCTGATGAGCATTATCGCGAAGGTTCGTGAAACAGGTTTTGCATACAGCATTGAAGAGTTCTATCTCAGTGACCTTGCGTTTGCCGTGCCCGTTTATAACATCAGGGGGGAGCCGGTCGCCGCAGTGAATTTATCGGTCTCGACAGCGTACTGGAGCTTTGAGCGAGCCACCTTGGAGCTTGTGCCAAAGCTGATCCACACCGCGAGAATGATCTCCACGACTCCACCGACGTTCCGTGCGATGGAGCCGTTTCAGATCGGCTACGGCAAGCTGAAGGAAGGCCCTCATCATCGATAATTGATCCTGAGTGAGGGTTTTTTTTTCAATGCCACAGGCTGTCAGCAACAATGCAGGGATGGCAGATCAAATCCATGCCTTCCAGCATCGACTACTTGATCAAGCGCGCTCGTATGCGGAGTCGCATCGGACTTGGCCGGGGAGGAGAGGGGGGAGGTATTTCGGGGAGGCGAAGAACGCTGTCGCTGATCTACAGCCGAAGCCACTTGTTACTTGGCCCCCGAAGGCAAGATCGCAAATCACCGGCAGCAATCTTTAACATGTCGACTGTCATCGCTTCTTGCCTGACGATTTAGAACTTCTCACTCCTCTTTGTGTGAATAGGAAAATTCTAAGTCTTAATCGGCCATTTGAGCGATGGCAGATACTTCGACTTTGTCTCGAAGGTGGCGCCGGAGGACATCGCCCAGAGCGAGGCTATCTCGATCCCGCAATGCGTCGACCATAATTTCATGATCTTTTATCGCGCGCGACCAATAGCTCGTGCTAATTTCGGCTGTAAAGCGCACATGTCTCACACGTTGGTTCAAGTTTTTGTAAACATTAATTAACACGTCATTTTTAGAAGCTTCGACTATTGCCTCATGAATCTGCTGGTTAACCAGAAGGTATTGCTGCATGTCGCCGCTTTTGTAGTGAGACAGCATTAATTTATGGAGCATTTCGATATTTTCAAACTCAGCCTCATTTATACGCTCGCATGCTCGCTCACCGGCCAGCGCTTCCAAGGCCTGCATAACCTCGAAAGTATTTCTAAGGGACGCTTTGGTTAACTTGACGACACGAGAGCCTCGATTAGGCATCAATTCGACGAAGCCTTCAAACGCTAACACCTTGAGAGCCTCTCTCAAAGGTGTGCGGGAAACACCAAACTGTTCGCACAACTGTTTTTCTGGGACCCGAGAGCCAGGGGGTAATACGCCCTGATCAATCATGTCACGAATACGGGCGGCTACCTCCCCATGCAAAGTGTTCTGTTTAATCTTATCCAAGGGTATTCACTCAAAGGCGCGATTGCTTGTTCCCATTCCGGGTTTACAAGCAGACTAACTAGATGAAAAGTCAGTGATGCAAATTTCAAAGCCTTTATGTTAGCTTCGTATCGCTTTATGCACAAGTCATACCATTGCCAACCTACCTATTGAACATACATCCGGCCCTCTCGCCCTCCGATACAAAGGCGGCGACGTGTGCTGACACAAGCGCCACGTCTGCCGGACGCGGAGAACCAAGAGGACCGACCGCTGAAACGAAATCCATTACCATATCCGAAGAAACCGTAAATCACATGATCGACAATATCGGTTTAGGGTCACGCGTGCCTCATCGAGCATCGCCTATCGTCGACCTCAATGGGGCATGCTTGACACACTCCTGACGGGAAAGGTCAGTCCTGACTCCAGGGGCGGGTATCGGCTGAACCTCGCTGCAGCGTTATTCCGTGTGCGCTATGACACGTAACTCGGGAAGTTCATTATCCGAATAAATTTGCTTTGACGCGTCGATTCTTATGAATAGCACGCTAGCAATGGCACAAAGTACCGCCAGCACTAGAAACGCAAGGTCCCAGCCATAAAGGGTGATTAGATAACCAGTCAATGCCGCAGCGCTAGCGCCAGCGAGGTTTCCACAACTATTCATAATGGCCGCCACCGAACCGGCATACTCGGCACCTATATCCAGAGTGATGGCCCATGAGACCCCTACAGTGAGTTCCAAGCCAAATAGTGCTACACAAAAGCAACCCACGGCGATCAGCGGATTGAATACCAACACAGCCGGCACGATCGCAGCAGCGGCGAGGGAATATCCCACAATTGCTACGGTACGCCGTGACGATTTAAGGTTCTTCGACCGCTTGAGCAGATAGTCGGAAGCCGAACCACCGCAGATATCACCAATCACCGCAGTTAAAAGCGGAAGGCTGGCATAAAGCCCCATTTCCTGGAGTGAGAACCCCCGGGCATCCATCAAATACTTCGGGAACCACGTAAGAAAAATGCCCATAACGTAGGCATAACAAGCATATGTGGAGCAGAGCAGCCAGAGCTGGCGACTCCTTAAGAGCTGGCCCCAAGGAACGCTTTTACGATCTCGACCGGCTGCCGAGCTAGCGCCTAGCGCAGAGGCGATCAATTTCCGTTCCCCATCATTGGTCATGGAGTGCTCACTGGGGGTATCGCGATAGAACCAGAACCAAACAGCCGCCCACAGCAAACCAACTAGAGCAAATATGAAGAACGGCGAACGCCATCCCCATTCAGCGATGATAGCTACCACAACAACCGGGGTAAGTGCGCCGCCAACCCGTGAGCCTGCATGAGTAATACCCTGTGCAAAACCTCGCTCCGAGGGAAGCATCCACCGAGAAAGCGAGCGCGTGGCATTGGGGAAAGCGCCTGCCTCGCCCATGCCGAAGAGGAAGCGGCAGGCGATGAGCGACGTTGTCGACCAGGTCAACGCAGTGAGGGCTGTGAAGATTGACCACCACGCGACTATGCCTGTCAACGCACGCCGCGCACCAAATCGGTCGCCCAGCCAGCCTCCGGGGATCTGGAAAAGCGCATAGCTCAACTGAAAGGCTCCGAACATATAGCCCAGCGCTACCGTTGAGAATCCGAACTCCCGTTGCATGGCGGGTGCTGCAATCGATATGACCACCCTGTCCATATAAGTGATCATGTAGGCGGCGACTGTCAGCCACAACACGATGTGTCTGACGCGAGTCGGACGAATGGGGGGTTGAGGCGTGGTCATATGTTTTCACCTTATTCTATTTATTGTGCTATCGACCTTAAGCGACGCAACCCGCTTTGACCTTGTCCCGATCCGCTTGGGGCGCAGAAAACGAGGCGCCTTGATGTTGCGTTAGGCAGCACTCTGAGAGCCTTCAGCTAGCTTTCACTGTGAAGCCATGACCATGGAGAGGGGCGTGCGACGTCGTTTTTTCATTCTGAACTCATAATTCATAATTCGCAAGGAAAGTGCCTGACGGTTTTTCGACGCGCTTAAAGCGACATAGAACTTTGTTAACTTACTGATTTATATGGAAATATAATGGCTTAATCATGTTTATGGCGCCGATTTATCTGCCCCTACCGCGAGCTCAATTTTTGTATTTGGGGTCATAGATGCGCCGATGAAACGATTCAACCAAGCGATTGACTTTAGTAAGCGACGCTGAACCTTCGTGACCCCGTAACGAAGCATACGTCCGCTAAAGAGCCGCTATTCCGGGACTTTTGCTCAGAAATATTGAGAAACCTGGAAGATTCATGGCTGCCGAATGGCGAAACCGAGAGGCTACGAGGTTGCAGGTAATGAATTATGAGTTCATAATTCATTTTACCTGCACAGCCGTTCTTACCAACGCGGTCAGCGGTGGCGCGAGTGATGATGAGTGTAGAAGGTCGCAGGCCAGTCGGAGTTTCAGCGGCGACTATCAAGCAAGCCTTAGCTAGAAATGGCAAATTTCTTATTATAAAACAGTAAGTTAAATATATTAGGCCAATAATAAAATGAATCTTACCGAGGCAGAAGTTGTAGAGCGTCTAACTGAAATCCTGGGTGTGAACGGTGTATTGCACGACCCCAAAGATTATGGACGCTATGCCCAAGACTGGGCGGGCGATCAATTAGGGACACCGTTAGCCGTGGTACGCCCCAGAGATACAGCGGAAGTCTCCAAGGTCGTTTCATTGTGTCATGAGTATTCGATCCGCATGATCGCCCAAGGGGGAAACACCGGGCTGGTCGGCGGCGCCTTACCTGATATCGACTACCCGGAACTGGTCATCAGTCTAGAGAGAATGACGAAAATTCGTCGAATTGACCCTCTTAACTTCACCATGACGGTAGACAGTGGCTGCATCCTTGAAGATATAAAGAACGCAGCGCTCCAAGTGGATTGTTTTTTCCCTCTATCATTAGGGGCGCAAGGGAGTTGCCAGATAGGTGGAAATATTGCCACCAATGCTGGAGGCGTCAACGTTTTACGTTATGGCATGATGCGCCAGTTGGTCTTGGGCCTTGAAGTCGTACTTCCTGATGGCAAAATTTGGAATGGGATGAAAGGCCTATACAAGGACAACCGGGGTTATAGCTTGCAACAGCTCTTCATCGGTAGCGAGGGTACATTAGGAATTGTGACAGGAGCAGTTCTCAAATTGTCGCCTCGTCCTGAGCAAATACAGACAGCACTGTTGGCCGTACCTTCAGTTGAAGCGGCGGTCCGATTATATTCGTTGGCGCGATCGCTATGTAGCGACTTGCTTTGTGCATTTGAGTTAATTCCCCGCCAATGTATGGAACTGGCTTTTGAAGCCTCGCCGCAACTTTCCGATCCGCTCGATACCGTCTACCCAAATTATGTGCTTCTTGAAGTTTGCGCAACTGGCGGTGTCGACTTGGCGAAAATGCTTGAATGCTTGACGGAAAAGGCGATGGGGTCTGGAGAGGTTATAGATGGCGTGCTGGCCAGCAGCGAAACGCAGTCTAAGCAGTTATGGCAGATTCGCGAAAGCATGGTCGAGGGGCAGCTGCTACGTGGAGAACACCTACGCACCGATATCTCTGTACCGATTTCCCGTATGGCCGACTGTGTTGAGAAGGCCACCGCCGCGATACGATTAATTTCGCCAGAATCCACGACCATCGCCTATGGCCATATTGGGGATGGAAATCTCCATATCAACGTGCTTCCGCCCGCAGGCTCAAGCAAGAGTGAAGTTTCAGAGCTTTTGCATCGTTTTGAGGCCAGGATTTTTGAGATCGTTGACGATTATGACGGAAGTATCAGTGCCGAGCATGGTATTGGCCGTAAGAAACAAGCCGCGTTCATGGCCAGAGCCTCCGAATCGGAAAGGGCGCTGCTAGCCGGGATCAAAGCCGTCTTCGATCCAAAGGGATTGATGGGTGCAGGGCGGATATTTCCACCAGTTGATCCTTCATGATTTCAAAGGCTTCATAACATTCCCGGTACACCAACAAGTTGGAAGTTTGCATCTTACTGTTGGAACAGGTTTTTTATTGAACGCGAACAATGCTTAGGGGGTACACATGGCACAGCTGGCAGGCTCTGACGTCGAGTACATCAAGGAAGGACGTTTGGCATGGGTGATATTCAATCGACCCGAAGTTAGAAACGCGATGACTTGGGAGATGTATGATGCACTCGAAAGCTTATGCGATGAGCTCGATCAAGATGAAGAAGTCGACGTCGTCGTATTCCGTGGCAAAGGCGGGGAGGCTTTCGTTGCGGGTACCGATATAAAACAATTCAGCAGTTTCGAAACTGCTGATCACGCAATAAATTACGAGCATCGGATTGACAGGATAATCAACCGCTTGGAGAAGGTGCAAAAACCAACCATTGCATTGATAGAAGGCTATTGCGTCGGAGGGGGCGCGGCCATTGCTATGGCGTGTGACTTCCGATATGCCACACCTGACCTTGGTTTCGGAATTCCTATTGCCAAAACGCTGGGTAACTGCATATCCATTAATAATCTTGCGCGTCTGGTGAACTTGGTTGGGGGAAGCAAAGCCAAGGAAGTGATAATGCTGGCAAAAATCGTCACGGCGCAAGAAAGCGCCCGAATAGGCTTGGTCAACGACGTTTTCGAATCAACCAAGATAGAGGAAGAAGTTAGAAGCATTGCCGATAGATTATGTAGCTTCGCTCCTCTTACGCTAAAGGCAACTAAAGAAGGTGTCAGGCGCATACAGGAAAGTCGCCGACCCGCTCCAGGTACAGATAAAGACCTCGTTGAGCTCTGTTACACGAGCCAGGATTTCAAGAACGCGGTGGATGCATTCATTAACAAAAAACCGCGCTCTTGGCTGGGTCGGTAATTAAAATAACAGCTGGAGTAAGACATGCCTTCATTATCTTCAATCAAGATTTTAGACATCTCCCAGATCATGGCGGGGCCTTATTGCACGATGGTTCTTGCTGATATGGGGGCAGATGTCACTAAGGTGGAGAAACCTAATGGCGGCGATGATAGCCGGCAAATGGGTCCTTATATAAATGAAGAGTCCACGTGTTTTGCTCAGATAAACAGGAATAAGAAAAGTATCTCCATCAACCTGAAGGAAGAAGAAGGCAGGGGGATTTTTTACCGCTTGGCCGAAACTGCCGACGTCATTGTCGAGAACTATCGTCCTGGCGTGACGCGATCACTCAAGATTGACTACGAAACCATCAAGGCCATCAATCCAGGGATAATCTATTGCTCGATCTCTGGCTACGGACAGACCGGACCATCAAGCCATAAAGGTGGCTTCGATCTGGTGGCCCAAGGAATGACCGGGCTGATGTCAATGACCGGCGAGCCCGGGCGCCGGCCGTTGAAAACAGGTATTGCCGTTTATGATATTGGCGCAGGCATCACAGCCGCATACAGCATATTGGCGGCCTACATTAACAAGATGAATACCGGCGAGGGGCAACACATCGATATTGCTATTGCAGAGTGTGGTCTACCCTGGTTTTCCTGGGAAGCAGCGGCGTACTTTTCCAGCGGTTCCATTCCCCAACCCACTGGTTGGCGCCACCGCGTTTCAGCTCCTTACCAGGCGCTGAAGGTCAGCGACGGCTATATCATGCTCGGATGTGCCAACCAGCGAACTTGGGAGCGGCTATGTCAGAGCGTGATCGATTGTCCTGAGCTTCTGGATGACCCGCGCTTTACGACCAATCATCTGCGCGGCCAGAATGTGGTAGTGCTCGAGGAAATCCTGGAAGGTATTTTCATCACTGACACCATGCAAAGCTGGTTGCGCAAGTGTGACGACGCGGGAGTGCCTGCGGGGCCTATCAACAACTTCGCTCAAGCGATGGAAGATCCTCATTATCAAGCGCGTGATATGGTGCTGGAGGTGGATCACCCTACCATTGGCAAGATGAAAACCATCGGCTTTCCTGGCAAGCTTTCGCGAACACCAGCGACGATTCGCATGCCCGCGCCGCTGTTCGGACAACATACCGATGAAGTGTTGGGCGGTTTGGGTATAAATGCCCAGCACCTTGAGTTGCTCCGCCAACAGGGCGTTATCAAATAAGTTTTTGGATGGAGAGGCTGCTGCAGTCGTTCCATGCTGCGTCATCGCACTCCTGGTGATTCGGTCTCTCTTCCTGGCTATCCAACTATGTTGGCGACAAGACAATCACACGACAATCTGTTCTATATATGATAACGGTCAATAGCGGGGTGCCAAAACCCACTACACGCACTTCGCGAAACCGAGTGCTGCGGATGGCGCTCAAGATGTTCTGCGAAAGTGGTTATCAGGCCGTCAGCTTGGGGAAACTCGCTTTGGAAATAGGCATTCAAGCCGGGTCCTTATACAACCGTATTGAAAACAAGCAAGCCTTGTTGTTTGAGCTGATAGAGAAGTATGAAACCGGCTTGGCGCAGGTACTGGGTAAGGCCAGTACGCGGAACTATGTGCATTACGAGCTGGAAGATTTTATCCGCAGGTACATTATGTTCATACAGCGTCACCGGTTTCGATGTCGACTGAGCAAGTCGGAATTCCGATTTCTCAGCCCTGCTCAGCAGGACGAAATCAGGCTTGTCCGGGCGAAAGTTTCAACGCAACTTGAAACGATAATCGGTCGGGGGATAAATAACGGCTGGTTCGAAAATGTACCCATAGCTGCCACGGCTAATCGTATTCTTTCAATGCTCAACGAGGTTGCCACTTGGCATGCCATAGATTATCAACTCTCTCAAGCGGAGGTGGTAAACATGCACATACGATTTGCCAAGGGGTACCTGATGGCCCCACAAGTGGCGCTTAGTAGGTAACAAAATGCTGCCAGCGGCTTTCGCGGGTGATGGTAAATCGTTCATGACGGTCGGTTAGATCAATCCCAGCCGAAGGGCTGGTGATACGCGAGTTCGGAACATAGCGCCATTAGCCGGCGCCTGAACAAACTTCAAAATAAAAACAACAGGTGAACTTCATGAGTCGTATTCTGACCGAGTCCGTAAGTCGACGGACGTTTCTGCTGACGGCAGGTGTGACCGTTGGCGGCGCGTTTACCGCCAGCGTTCTGCCTTCGCGGGCGTTTGCAGCAACCAAGCCAATCGTATTGCGTTACGCCAGCAGTCTGCCCGATACCCATCCACTTAATAATCAGATGAAAGTCGCCGCCGAGGCGATACGCGTCCAAACCAATGGTGCAGTGGACTTGCAGGTCTATGCCAACGGCTCTATGGGCGGCGACACCGACTTATTGTCTCAAGTGCGTGGGGGAGCGATGGACCTCATCGCACTGTCAGGGGCGATTCTGTCGACCATGGTTCCGTCCATGTCCATTGAAAGCATGCCGTTTGCCTTCAAGGATTATGACAGTGTGTGGGCCGCGCTCGATGGCAAACTGGGTGATTACGTCCGCGCGCAAACCGCCAAGGCCGGGCTGATCCCAATGGACAAGGTCTGGAACAACGGCTTCCGCCAGATCACCAGTTCGACTCGACCGATTAACACCCCACAGGACCTCGCCGGCTTTAAGTTGCGGGTGTTGGTCAGCCCGTTGTGGAGTTCGATGTTCACCGCATTTGGCGCCTCGCCATCCGGGATCACCATCAACGAAACCTATTCGGCCTTGCAGACCAAAGTCGTCGACGGCCAAGAAAATCCACTGGTGGTGGTCGAGTCTGCGCGTTTCTACGAAGTGCAGAAATACTGCTCGATGACCGACCACATCTGGGGCGGTTGCTGGATGCTGGGTTCAGGCAAGACCTGGCCAAAGCTGCCCGCCGATGTTCAGGAAATCGTCGCTCAACAGATCAACGCCGCTGCGCTGGTGCAGCGTCAGCAAGTGATCGATCTCAACGCCAGCCTCGAAACTTCGCTGACAGCCAAGGGCGTGATCTTCAACAGGGTCGATCGGTCGCTCTTTCGTGCGGAGTTGGAGAAGAAGGGTTTCTACGCCCAGTGGAAGAAGAGGTATGGCGACGAGGCCTGGAGCCTGCTTGAGCAATACGCGGGTCAATTGTCCTAAGCCGGAGCCATGATCATGAAGAACGAGATTTCTGTGACGGAGGCTTCTACGACAGGGCTTCCCGCGAAACGGCAGTCGCTGCGACACCCGGCACCTGGCGAAGCAGTCGCTGAAGGACGTCACCCGCGTCACACGATTTTCCTCTTGGGCCGCATTCTCGACACTGGGCTACGCTGGCTGACCGAAGGCAGCGCAGCCCTGCTGGTGGTCGTTGAAGTCATCCTGCTGTTCAGCAGCGTGTTCTCCCGCTATGCGCTCAACCAGCCGATCGTCTGGGGTGACGAGATGGCATCGCTGCTGTTCCTTTGGCTGGCAATGCTCGGCTCGGTGGTCGCCATGCGCCGTGGCGAGCACATGCGCCTGACGTCATTCATCGCCCGCCTGTCTGCGCGAAAGCGCGCCTTCGTCGACACCTTCGGCGCGGTAATCGTGATCACCTTCATCGTCATGCTGTTTTCCCCGGCGTGGGAATACGTCAGCGACGAGTGGATTATCACCACTGCCGCGCTGGAGATCCCCAATGCCTTGCGCGTGTCGGCGATTGCCGTGGGCCTTACATTGATGCTGATGACCTGCGTGGCGCGGCTGATGACCAATGCCAGGCTGATCGACTTCGTGGTGTCGGTGGCGATTCTTGGCGCCGTCGCAGGATTGCTGTGGAGCACCGAGAGCGTCATGCAGCTGATGGGCAACTGGAACCTGATCATCTTCTTCATGATCGGCGTGATGACGATGATTCTTATGGGCGTGCCGATCATGGTGGCTTTCGGTCTGGCGACAGTCGCTTATCTGTCGACCATGACCAACACCCCACTGACACTGGTAGTGGGGCGTATGGACGAAGGCATGGCAAGCCTGATCCTGCTGGCAATTCCGCTGTTCGTGTTCCTGGGCGCGCTGATCGAAGCCATGGGTATGGCCCGGGCGATGATTGCCTTTCTGAGTTCGCTGATCGGCCATGTACGCGGCGGTCTCTCGTATGTACTCATCGGCGCCATTTACCTGATCTCTGGCATCTCGGGTTCCAAGGCAGCCGACATGGCGGCAATCGCCCCGGCGCTGTTTCCGGAAATGAAGAAGCGCGGCGAAGATGAAAATGAACTGGTGGCGATGCTCAATGCCAGCGGTGCGATGTCGGAAACCATTCCGCCAAGCCTGGTCCTGATCACCATCGGCTCGGTGACCGGGGTGTCGATTTCCGCGCTGTTTACAGGGGGATTTATGCCGGCGGTGGTCGGCGCGATCGCGATGGCGGCGGTGGTCTGGTGGAAGAACCGCAAGCGCGCGCCGTGCGAAGTCAAACGCGCAAGCGCGGCGCAGATCGGCCGCTCCCTGCTGGTCGCGCTGCCTGCGCTGGCGTTGCCATTCGTTATCCGCACTGCGGTAGTGGAAGGCGTCGCTACCGCCACCGAAGTTGCCGCCATTGGCGTGGCGTACACCTTTATCGCCGGCTTGCTGTGTTATCGCTGTTTCGACTGGCGTCGGTTGTACCCGATCCTCGTGAGCACCGCCTCGCTGTCAGGTGCGATTCTAATCATCATCGGCAGCGCCACGGCCATGGCCTGGGCCTTGACCCAATCGGGCTTTTCTCACCAGCTGGCACAGCTGATGTCGACGGTCCCCGGTGGCGCGCTGGGTTTTCTGATCATCTCGGCAGTGGCTTTCATTGTTTTGGGCAGTTTCCTGGAAGGTATCCCGGCCATCGTGCTGTTCGGCCCTCTGCTGTTCCCGATCGCCCGTGCCATGGGCATCAACGATGTGCACTACGCCATGGTCGCGATTTTCGCCATGGGCCTTGGGTTGTTCGCACCGCCGTTCGGCGTCGGATTTTATTCCGCCTGCGCCATCGCCAAGGTCGACCCGGCGGGTGCCATGCGCCGAGTCTGGCCGTATTTGGGCGCGCTGGTGCTGGCTCTGCTCATATTGATCGCGGTTCCGTGGATTTCCATCGGTTTCCTGCCCCCATCATGAAATCTCTTTGTCCACGGGCATGGCTGGCCAAGCCCCGGCAGCCTATCTGCCCTTTCATCGATCAGCGTTTGCCCATGAACTTCTCCACCCTTAACACCGGCGAGTGCACAAAACATAAGCTGACCGTTGAGCCTGGGCGGACCGTCGCGTTTCTTCGGGAACGTCCAAAACACCGCGCTGAGCACTGCGTTATCGGCCCGGTCGCACTAAAGCAAGGAGACCGATCATGATTACCCTACATGAACGCAATGGCCTGCCTAACTTCGCCGCCGAGGATGCGTTGCCTGTTATCGATGTTCATCATCATCTATGGGACTTGGCTTCCGGGCATTACCCGTGGTTGCAGGACGAATACCATGAGGACTTTTTTCTCGGCGACTACCACACGCTGCGTCAAGACTTCCTGCCGGAACAATTCCTTGCGTTGACAAAGCGTCAACGCCTGATCGGCACGGTACATGTCGAAGCTGAACGCGCGCGCGACCAGCAACTGGCCGAGACCCTATGGTTGGAACGCGTTCATGCACGCTGTGGGTTTCCCAACGCCATCATCGGCCATGCATGGTTCGATCGAGACGACAGCGAGGAAATACTTGCGGCTCAGGCAGCGCGGCCCCTGGTCAGAGGTATACGTTCCAAGCCCGTGACCTCGGCATCGCCGGATGTCTCGGTGGCCGGCGCACATGGGACGATGCAGGACCCGAAATGGCTCGAAGGGTTTTCCCGATTGGCACGTTACGGCCTGTCATGGGACCTGCGCGTACCGCCGTGGCACTTGCTCGAAGCCGCCGAAGTCGCGGCGATGTTTCCGCAGATCCAGATTGCGCTGAACCACACCGGTTTCGCCTGGGACCGCAGCGAGCAAGGCATGCACCGATGGCGCAAAGGTCTGGAAGCGCTAGCCGCGCAACCCAACGTGCACATCAAAGTGTCCGAATTCGGCCTGAAAAACTCGCCTTGGCGCTACGAAGATAACCGCGTGGTGGTGACCACGGCCCTGGAAATATTCGGCGTGCAACGCTGCATGTTCGCCAGCAACTTCCCGGTCGCCGGATTGCGAGCGTCGTACGACACAATAGCCGACGGCGTGGCGCGGATGATCGCGCCCATGGGCCGTGCAGCTCAGGAAGCTGTGTTCGCGGGCAATGCTCAGCGGTTCTATCGAATCGATCTCCGTTAAAGCACAGCGCCAGTCCGCGAGTAGATGGCAACTTGCGAACACAAGAAAGTCTGAAGCTGCAAACGCAAAGCAGCACTAAGGTTACGTTCTGAGCAATAGCGTTCAGATATCCTTCATCAGCCTCAATGCGTCGTAAATCGCCGCGTGGGTGTTACGCGCGGCAACGGCATCGCCAATTCGAAACAGTTGGAATGCTCCCTGCGGGTTATCTACGACGTTTTGAGGGTTGCCTGCTATCAGATCCTTATAGTCGACCGCACCACTGTTCTTCGATTCCGGCCTCAACTCCAGATACAGGTCGTCGAGGGGAATGGTGCCGTGATTGACGACGATTTGATCGTAAAGGCGCTCTTTGCCGAGTGGGCCGTAGTCGCTGTCGATACTGGCCGCCAGTTGCGCGCCTTCTCGTCGAACGGACGTCAGACGGTAGGTCACGGTAAATGTGGTGTCCAGTGCCTGAAGGCTGCGCATGTAGGGAACCAGGTTCATGGCCATGATTTCCGGCGAGAATGCGCGGTCCGGGGTCATGATCTCGACTTTGGCGCCACTCTTGGCTATGACTTCTGCCGCTTGAAGCGCCGTGTGGTCACCCGCGTCGTCAAACAGCAAAACGTTTTTGCCCGGTTTCACATCTCCCGACAAGATGTCCCAACTGGACACCACCAGTTCGTTACCGGCTGTGAGGACTTCGGTATGCGGCATACCCCCGGTGGCGATGACCACGACATCGGGATTCAAATCGCGAATGTGGCTCGCTTCCGCCCACGTGTTGAACTGGAAATTGACCCCTTTGGCGTTGCACTGCGCCATACGCCAATCGATGATGCTGATCATCTCCTTGCGCCTCTCGCTTTGCGCTGTCAGACGAATCTGTCCGCCCGGTTGGTCGGCGGCCTCGAACACGGTAACGTCATGCCCACGGCCGGCCGCCACGCGTGCTGCTTCCAGCCCGGCAGGTCCCGTCCCGACGATGACGACTTTCTTGACCTTGTCAGCGTGGGCCAGCTCATGCGGCATCGTCAGTTCGCGGCCAGTGGCGGCGTTATGGATGCAGTACGCGGCTCCGCCTTGATAAATACGGTCCAGACAGTAGTTGGCACCGACGCAAGGGCGGATGTCCTCTTCGCGCCCCTCGATAATCTTGCGCACGATGTGCGGGTCGGTCATGTGGGCCCGGGTCATGCCGACCATGTCGACCTTGCCCGATGCGATCGCGTATCTGGCTGTAGCAACGTCTGGAATCTTGGCCGCGTGGAAAGTGGGGAATTCGGTCGCAGCCCTGATTTCGCCGGCGAAATCCAGGTGAGGTGAGTTGCGCATCCCCTGAATCGGGATCACGTCGGTGAGCCCCGCGTCCGTATCGATATGGCCGCGGATCACGTTAAGGAAGTCGACCAGTCCGCTTTCCTTCAACCTTCTGGAAATTTCGAGCCCGTCGTTGGCATTCAGGCCGCCACTGAGTGCTTCATCGCCGGTATAGCGAACGCCGACGATGAAGTCATTGCCGACACGTCTGCGGATCGAAGCCAGGACTTCAAAAGTAAAGCGCAGGCGGTTTTCCAGCGAGCCACCGTATACGCCGTCCAGCTCGTTGGTCAGTGGCGACCAGAATTGATCCATCAAGTGACCGTAGGCTTGCAGCTCGATGCCGTCCAGCCCGGCTGCCTGCATCCGTTCAGCCGCATCGGTGTAATCAGTGATGATGCGCTGGATATCCCAGTCTTCCAGCTTTTTGGGAAACGCACGGTGAGATTGTTCACGCTTGTGGGAGGGTGAGACCACCGGCAACCAGTCGGCTTTATCCCAGCGTGTACGACGCCCCAGGTGAGTAAGCTGAATCATCACCGCTGTGCCGTGTTCGTGGCATTCATCGGTCAGCTCGCTCATCCAGCGCACGACCTCATCCTTATAGGCAAGGATATTGTTGAAGACCGGAGGACTGTCGCGCGAAACCGCTGCCGAGCCTGCCGTCATCGTCAGTGCAACGCCCGCTTTGGCTCGTTCGACATGATAGGCGCGGTAAAGCGCTTTGGGCATGCCGTCCTCGGGATACGCAGGCTCATGAGAGGTGGTCATGATGCGATTGCGAAGCGTCAGATGTTTGAGCTGATAGGGCTGCAGAAGCGGATCATTTGACATATGCGGCATTCTCGTTGAGGGCAACAGGCGACGATGAACTCAAATTAGGATGGAATGTACATATGTGTCAATATCCAAAACACAGGTGAACATTTTTTTGTTTTTGCTGCGCGACATTGCGCCGAGGTTGGCGACTCGCTCAGACCTCGGCGCGCATGACGGATGGAAGGCGACGGGTGTTATGCTGCTTCGTCTTGAGCTGAGGAGGTGCTGAATTGAAGGCGTTCATATTTCTTCGCGATCCGATGTTTCTCATTGGCGCGCCGGTTCTGGTCCTCGCTCTTATTTACGACCAGCCGGTGCTCATGGGCTTTGGTATGTCTCTGGTGGCTTGCACGCTCATTACGAACTGATCCGAACCTCGGTCCATGGCTGCCAGCGGCGGCGCTCAATACTTCACCACTCGTCCATCTTTGGGCACTCCTCGTTTCTGCAGGCGTCCCAAGCCCATGTGTGTGGATATCCCATGCAACGAGGATGGAGAATCGAGATGGAAATGAATCCCGATGCACCAGGCAACGTTTCACAGAAAGGTGTGAACAGCGAAACGAACAACGAGACTGGTTTCGACCGCGGCGCTCGGAACCCGCCTAAGCAACCAACCGCCGGTGAGCAAAACGTCGACGACGATCTGGGCTTCGATCCTGATTCGCCAGATGTCGCAGATCCGCAGGTGGATCCTCCACACCCGGCCAGGACCAGTAACGATCCTGTTCCCTCTGGCAAACGCTCGAATGACGACGATCAGACTTCTTCGGGTGGACGCGGCATCTAGCAGGCGTCAGCGTGTTTTAAGGCCCGGCCATTGAGCCGGGCTTTTTTTGCGCTGCTATGCGCCTATCGTTTATCCGGCTTGCCGTTGTTCCGAATTCAGGAACGAATTGATTCGAGGTTTGGTCAACCCAATTCGACCACCCGAATACGGTACGCCTCCATGAGCAAGACGATCGACAACCTCACTGAAACGCTGAGCGAAGATCTCTACGAGAAAACCCGCAGGCAGCTCAATACGTTCATCCACGAGACGAACGCATTGCTCGCTGCTGGTGATGCATTGCATGAAGACCGGACAACTGACGCCCGGGAGCGTTTGGCCAACTTTCTGAAAGGCGCAGCTTTGAACGGTGCAGCGGCTTCGGCGGTAGGTGTTCAAACCGAACAGCCGCCCTTGACCCGAGTGATCAGCGACGCGAAGAGCTACGTCAAGAGCCACCCGTGGGTAGCAGTCGGCGCTGCGGCGGGGGTAGGCTTGATCGTCAGTATGTTGCTCAATCGCAGGCAGCCCTGAGGAGACGGATCGTGATTCGTGGTCGCGGTATCGCAACGATGCGCAGAGGGCAGGGGGGAAGATTTTCGCTTGCGAACGCCTACAAGCGGTGTGAGGGGGCGAGGGTGTTTTCGCCTCGCTACTGGCTGGTCTATGGTTCGCCAAATGTTGTTACAGCGGGTGGCCTCGGGGTCTATTTGACGCCGGGCGACGAATTGCAAAGATATTTAAGGGGGCCATGCATGAGTGTCGACGAAGAGGCTGTTCGTCAACTGGCGCAGCTGATCTGGGAAACCGAAGGCAGGCCTGAAGGCCAGGAGGCTCGGCACTGGGAAATGGCTACGAAGCTTGCAGAATCCGCTGCCATGGCGCCCGTGCGCTCGGCTAATCGGCACCGGGTCGATACGCTGTTTCCGACGCCGGACGATGAACCCGATCAATGAAACATGATGGAAAAAGCGACTCAGGCTTCGCTTGCCTGCAGCTCACTCAGCAATGAACGTGCAAAGCCCTCCGAAGCGATGAAATCCAGCGCCTGGCGCAGCTTTACCGTTTCTTCTGCGCCAAAGGTCTTGTCGAATACCTGCGATACCCGGTCGGAGATCTTGCGCGCCTCGGCGTACTTGAGTTGACCCGCCGTGGTAAGCAGAACCCTGCGACAGCGGCGGTCGGCTCCGTCGATCTGCAGTTCCACAAGCCCATCGCGGATCAGCGGTTTGAGCGTATGACCCAATGCCGACAGGTCCATGACCAGCGCTTGGGCCAGATCGCGCATTTTCGGCTCGCCGCTGCGGGCAATTTGCGCCAACAGTGAATACTGCGTGGCTTTCAAACCGCATTGGGTGAAGGCTTCGTCGTAAATCTGTCCCAGCCGTCGGGAAGCGCGGCGCACCGAGCCATTGGCGCAAGTGCTGGCCGTGACCGGATCTGAGCACGATGTCACATGTTTCAAAGCCTGATTACTCACGAGTCGCGATAGATCGGCCGATTATGCCTGCCCGAACAGGGCGGACAAGGTTTTTCGGCCCATCGGGCGAGCGACACGATGACGCATGGCTGGCGTCATGGCCGGCGTCTTTAGCCCATGCAATCAGGCTTCTCCGGCCGCCTGCCGGTCGAAACGCTGCTCGGCACGACGGGCATCGGTGAGCGCCCAGTACCACATTCCCAGTCCGCCGAGCGTCAGGGCCGCAGCAGCGTAGCCGGTAGCGGGCAGGCCAAACCCCGCTGAGATGACGATGCCGCCGACCCACGGTCCGATGGCATTAGCCAGATTGAATGCGCTTTGCACCAGAGCGCCTGCGAGCGATTGCGCATGGGGCGCGACGTCCATCAGGCGGGTTTGCAGGATCGCTGCCAGACCGACGCCGCAGCCAACGAAAAACACCAGCGGGATCAGCAGCCACAGGTTATCGGTGGCCGATGGATACAGCGCCAGCACCAGCGCGGTGAACCCGAGGGAAATCCCCGCCGAGCGCATCGTGGCCCGATCCGCCGCCCAACCACAGACCAGATTGCCCACCGTGGTGCCCAGGCCGAACACGGCCATGACCACCGGGATCATGAAGTCCGAGGTACGCGTGACTTCGATCAGGGTCGCCGCCAGATAGGTGTAGACGCAGAAAACCCCACCGAAACCAATGCCGGCGATCCCCAGGGTCAGCCACACCTGACGAGAGCGCAAGGCGCCCAGTTCACGCAACGGGCTCGCGTCGGCTTGGGCAGGGGAGGCCGGCGCTAAGGTGCGGATCAGCAGCGCGGTGATCGCGGCCAGGACTGCGACCACCGCCAATCCCCAGCGCCAGCCGACGGTCTGACCGATCCAGGTCGCGAACGGCACGCCAACAATAGTGGCGATGGTCAGCCCGAGGAACACCCGAGAGACCGCCTGTGCCCGCTGGTTCTTCGGCACCAATGACGCGGCCAGCAGCATGGCGACGCCGAAATAGGCGCCGTGGGGAAAGCCGCTCAGAAAGCGGAAGAACACCAGCCACGGCAGTGACGGGGCGATGGCGCTCAAGGCATTGGCGATGCCGATGAAGGCCGCCAACCCGACCAGTAGCGCCCGGCGTGGCAGTCTGACACCCAGCACCATGATCACCGGGGAGCCAACCACAACCCCCAGCGCATAGGCACTGATGGCATGTCCTGCCAGTGGCTGAGTGCTGTGGAAATCGCTGGCAATGAACGGCAAAAGCGTCATCGATGCGAATTCGGTGGTGCCGATGGCGAACGCGCCCATGGCCAGCGCGAACAGCAGCCAGCCCATGTGAAAATCGTGTGGGGAATCGGAAGTGGTAGTCATGAGAGAGCGGGCGCGACGTCTTTGAGAACAAGGCGTCTGTTATACCTGAAACCGGTTTCAGATCAACCCGAAACCGGCTTCAGCTCAGAAGCTCACTCTTTGGGCTTTGCATTAGGCAGCGCCGCGCCCTTGGGCCACAGCATCCAGATCTGCCCTTGCTGTTTCATGTTGCCTGCCAGTTCGCCTGCGGCATCGCCCGTGCCCCAGAACATGTCGGCACGCACTTCGCCAGCGATGGCACCACCGGTGTCCTGGGCTGCAACAGGACGCACCAGCGGCGAGCCATCGGGACGGGTCGACGACAGCCACAGCAGGCTGCCCAGTGGAATCACCTTGCGGTCGATGGCGACGCTGTAGCCTGCGGTCAGCGGTACGTTCAACGAGCCGCGCGGGCCTTCGTCGCTGTCCGGCCGCAGAGTGAAGAACACATAACTGGGGTTGCTGCCCAGCAGCTCATGGACGCGATCCGGATGCGCGATGGCCCAGTCACGGATGCGGCCCATGGACACTTCATCCTTGCTCAACTGGCCCTGCTCGACCAGCCAGCGGCCCACCGGTTTGTAAGGATGGCCGTTCTGATCGGCGTAAGCGATGCGCAACTGGCGACCGCTTTCAAGTTGCACACGGCCGGAGCCCTGGATCTGCAGGAATTGCAGGTCAACCGGATTTTCCAGCCAGGCGAGGACCGGGGCGTTTGCGCCTTTTTCGTTGATAGTGGCGGCATCGTCATAAGGACGCAGTACGCGGCCATCGAGACGACCGCGCAGGCGT
This sequence comes from Pseudomonas sp., assembly GCF_050739935.1. Lineage (GTDB taxonomy): Bacteria > Pseudomonadota > Gammaproteobacteria > Pseudomonadales > Pseudomonadaceae > Aquipseudomonas. The sequence continues at coordinate 40,334 of NZ_JBOICF010000051.1, forward strand.
TTGCCCTTGAGTTCCGGGTAGATGCTGTCGAGATTGACGATGATCAGATCGTCTGGCACGCCATAGATCGCGACGGGGTGCTGATCGTTTTGCGCTTCGCTGCCTTTATAGACGGGCTCGTAATAGCCGGTGATCAGGCCGTTGGCGCCATGTTCGGAAGAACGCAGGCTGTAGACCTGCAACTGGTTCTTGAGGAAGTCGCGAACGGCTGCCGGGTCCTGCGGCACTTGCGCGGCCATGGTACAGGTGGTGCCCCACACCGGGTCTCTGGCCAGACGCTTGCACGCCGAGAACCAACTGTTGTAGCCCGCCATCAGGTCGGCATCGTTGACCGCAGGCAGTTTGTCCCATTCGACGCTCACGTACGTGGTGGCTTCGGAAGGCTTGGTTTTCGGCGCGCCCCCGTCGCAGGCGGCGAGCAGGGCGATCAAAGGAGCGAGGCAAAACAGAAAGCGGCGCCAGTGCAGGCTTGGGGTCATCACGCGGGTGTTCCTGAAAACAAGTGAAGGCGGCTAGCTTGGTGAAAGGTGAGGGCGGCGTCAAATCTGTAAGAGGTTTCGGAGCGGATGCACGCTGCGTTATCCCTGTGTCAGTTCTCGTCACTGGGCCATGCTGATCGTGCCCACGCTCTGCATGGTAACGCCGCCTTGAACGACTGCGCGCGCGCCAACTGAGTGACGCGGAGCGTCACAGGCGGCGCTACCTCGCGGATCGGGGGACGATCATTAAGCGAGGCTTTTCACCCCGCTGTCGCACTTTTCTGCGTTTTGCCGCTCTATGCATGGCCGGGACGCCGCGATTCGCGCGGGGTCCAGATCGTTGAAGCTTGTGATAGATGGTTCCAGTCTTGTGTTTTTTCTCTATACGCCGCCGTGTTCGCGTCTGGCTTGCGGTATGCCTTGCGACGCTCTGTGCGGTGGGCTGTACCCGTCAGGACGGGCAGGACGTTGCCACGCAATTCAGCGAAACCCGGCCTCAGGAGTTCTTCCAGACCAGCGTCGATCGCATGGCGAGCCTGACGATGCACGACAACCTGGAAAGTTTGTACCTGTTGATGAACAAGCTGTACCTGCGCAACCCGGCTGAGTGGCGCAAGTCAGGGTTCATCGATGCCCGGTCTGCCGAACGCAACGTGCGCAACGCCATCGAGCAGCAGACGCCGCTGGTGCAATTGGGCAATCGACGAGACCTGGCGGCACTGAGTTATGCCCTGAGCCCGGATTTCCTCGGTGATCGTGTCGGTGCATTCATCTATGCCATCGGCAGCATGCTGGTCACCGCCCACGGCGGGCGACTGGAATTCTTCATGACCGATCAGATCAATCCGAAATTCGTGAACAACGCCGCCCGCAACATCGAAAAGGCCACCTGGCTTCTGGGCCAGCGGCAGAATGCCAATGGCGAGTTGATGCTGTTTTCCAACCAGATTTCGGAGGAGGGCAGCAACCTGAGCTTCGCCACCGAATTCGGAAAGATCGTCGCGCGCCTGGATTTGCTCACCCAAATGCTTGACGAGCGCTACCGGCGAATCGGGCTCAACTATGCACAGAGCTTGCTGTTTCTGAATTTCCTGCCGGTGCAATGAAGGCGATCCAACGGTCGGTGCACAGCCTTCGTTTGGTAACGAATCATTACAGAAGCCGGCTTACTGGCGAACGCGTAGCGTCAGGCACAAACCCTGCGGCTGACACTCATCATTCGCCAGCAAGCCGGCTCCTACGATGAGCGTGGGAGACCGTGCCTCTGCGCCAGGCGTTACCCCTGAATCAGTCGCTCAATAACTTTCGCCGCGAATGTATTCCTGCATTTTCTCGATCAGCCGCGCCTGTTCGGCAATCGCTTCTTTCACCAGGTCGCCTATCGACAGCAAGCCTACCAACTGGCCATCATCCACCACCGGCAGATGGCGCAGACGGTGGTCGGTCATGATTTTCATGCATTCACCCACCGTCCGATGGGAGTCCACGGTCTTGACGTCGTGAGTCATGATGTCGCTGATCGGGGTGCCTACCGACGCTCGCCCCTTCAATTCCATCTTGCGCACATAGTCACGCTCACTGACGATGCCGACCACCTTGCCGTCCCGGACAACCGGCACGGCACCGATGTTCTTGTTCGCCATCAAAGTGATCGCTTCAATGACCATCTGATTCGGTCCGATGGTATGAGGAACGCGATGCTGCTCGTCTTTAAGCTTCAATAGTTCGGCTACGGTGGTCATGCTGGCCTCTCCGGCGCGTATTTATCAACCCGGCCGCATCAATCAGGCCGTGCATACAGAATCGTAGAGAGATGGCATTCCGGCAAGTTTTGGAAGAGATCCATGGGAAATCGTCCATGCAGGGATTTTGCTCCCTGCGGCACCGCTGGCCCGTGTGATTCCCGGTCAGTCTGAATTCGCCAAAGACGTGGCAGTCAGTCCGGCCGACCGCGACGGGGCCGGGAGATGACGGACTCGATGTTCTTGCGTCCGATCAGCAATGGGCTTTTGGCCTTGCGTGAGGCGGGCATCTCGGCGAGCCATTTGTACATCACCAGGCAATCGACCAGACCGTGACGGGCATGGCGATAGGCACGCGGCAGACGGCCGACGGTCTCGAAGCCGAGCTTGTTCCAGAGCGCGACAGCGATTTCGTTGGTCGAGACCACGGAGTTGAACTGCATTGCCGAGAATCCGCTGTCCACCGCCAGTTGTTGGGAGTGCTCGCACATCAACCGGGCGACGCCACGGCCCCTTGCCTGTGCAGTAACCATGTAGCCGCAGTTGCACACATGGCTGCCGGGACCGGCGGCGTTGGCTTTCAGGTAATAGCTGCCGAGCAGCACGCCGTCTTCCTCGGCGATCAGGGTGTGAAGCGGATATTGCAGCCACAGGTGCTGGGCCTGCTCATAGGTCAAACCGGGGTCGTAGGCGTAGGTTTCCTGAGCCTGGACCACGGCCTGGAAAGTCGGCCAGAAACGCTCGAAATCTTCGGCGGTCATGGGGCGGATCTGGATCATGGGGCGTCCGTCGGCTAGCGAATATCAATGGCAGGAGCCGGCTTGCTGGCGAACAGCGGCGTGTCAGATAAACAAGGTTTGCTGACACAC
>NZ_JBOICF010000052.1:0-64223 GCF_050739935.1 Pseudomonas sp.
CTGCAGATGCTGAACCAGAAAATCACGCTGGATGGCGACGTCGCACTGGTCCGTAACCACTTCTCGGCTCAAGCCGTAAACAGCGGTGTGGAAGTTCCGACAGAGATCGAAAACTTCCAGATCTGGCGAAAACAGAAAGGCCAATGGCTGCTGATCGGCCGTCAGGCATTCAAGTTCTAATCCAGTCCCAGCCGACCTGTCGGCGTTGGTGATCCTCGATCGCCACGCCGACAACCCCTGCGCCGCTCCGCAAAGGCGATCATGCGGGGCCATATAATCAGCGACAGGCAGCTATCGGCCCAGTATCGGTGCAGCTTCGTGCCCTTCTCAACGTGCACCGTGACAACCCAGGATTTCCTCGCTTTTGAAGCAACCTCGATCAGCCACCACCGAGATCGATTGTTGCTGCTGGCACAGCACGACAGACTGCCGAAACGCGTACCGGATTGGTATCGCCGACGTAATCGTCCGAACTTTCGGGGACCAAGGTGCCTTGACCTCGATATTCGCCTTGTATGAAGCGTTTCATGAGCAACCCTTGCGCTGAAATCCCAGGAAACCATAGCAAGGGTTTGCTTTGGGGTCTTTACGCACTCTGCGTCGAAGGCGACCGGTCATATCCGTCAGAAATCCACCCAACGCCGGCACATACCTGCTCCAAGTCATCCAACTGATCGGCGTTTGATTTCCAGGGAATGGCAAATCAAGCGACAGTCCCATCACTCAAGACATATTCGGCATACGCTGACCCGCGATCACCATGATTTCAATACGGTAATGCGGCTTGGCCATCGGCGCCTGCACGCAAGCGCGCACAGGTGCCTCGACGTCGGCCAGCCAGGCATCCCAGAGCTGATTCATTGATTGGTAATCTGCCATATCCTTCAGCCAAATCTGCGCGCTAAGCAGTTGACCTTTGTCGCTGCCTGCCCTCTCCAGGGCTTCATCGATCTGTTTCAGCACATCACTGGTCTGGGCGTGAATATCGCCTTCAACAATTTGCGATACCTTGCCCGACAGGTAGACGGTCTGATTGTGAATTGCCGCTTCGCTGAAACGTGGGGTGGTGCCGACTTTCTGGATTGATTCCGACATTGCAATGCTCTCGGTTAACGTATGGAGGTATCAGATGTTGTCGCTCAAGCCAGCCCCTGCGCCGGACAGGCGTGAGACTTCGGAGGCGGGCACATAGGTGCGCGCGGCCAGCACGTCGAGATAGTCCTGGACGCTTTTGGCGAGTGTCGGGATAGAGCCGCTTAGGGCTCGTCCAGTCCCACTGGCAATTCTGATGCAGATGCAACTGACACCCTCGACGAGCGGGCTGGCGAAATTGTCGGGCTGTATCAAAACGGCCTCCCCGCCCGGTGAAAACTCAAGGATGCAACCCTGCCATGACAACTGCAGCGCAATGCCCAGCTGCCTGGCAGCGGCGCTGGCAAAGGGCATTAGCAACTGTGGGTGGGTCACTTTCCCGAGCAGGATTCGGCCGTTTTCGCGTAACAGGTAGGCATGGTCGCTCAGCGTTACCCCTGAGATCAGTGGGCACATCGACCTCCCCGCCCGTTCCCAACATTCAGTGCTCATGTCGGGAGTGATCTGCGAATAAGCGCACCCGTCATCCAGACGCAACTGCTCAGCCAACAGCGCCGGGCCATCCAGACCATTGCCGCTAAGCCAGCGTGCTGCTCTGCCCGCCTCTTCAGCCACCCCCCAAGACAGTCCAGCACCGCGCGCCGCCTTCTTGCAGAGGTTTTCGATTTCATTCAACGACGCATTCACAATGCTGCTCCTGACTGTCGAGACTTGGGCAGGACCAATCGTCCGCCGGCATTTTCATCAATTCATGGGGGAATGGCGCACCCTGGTACAGGGTGATACGCACCCAGCGATCCGAGCGCGGGTCAAAATGCGTGGCACCGAAAAACGACAGCTTGCAGCGCAGCAGGTCGATCGGCAGCAGTGCCTGATCAATCAAGTTGTCCTGAATGTCGGCGTACGGAAACGCGGGAGCCAACTGCACTCTGCGCACGCTGTGACGATGCTCTGGATGCTGTAGCAGGAAACCCGCCAGCCGTTGCTCATCAGGGTATGGGGCCAGTGCTGCCTGTAATTGGCCGATGTCACGGGCCACCGCCAGAGGTTGTTCGAGGTCTTGTCCGGGTTCGTTGAAGCGCTGACCTATCCGTGGTTCAAGCTTTTCTTCGGACACGTACCAGAACAGCGCCTGACTGCTCTCACTGGAGAAGTCGATACCGGCAACCCAGCTGTAGTGGGCCTGCAAAATTTCTCGCAACCGACCTACGCTCATTTCGCCATTGATGACAAAGCTCTGCTGTTCGTCCGCGTGCATGCCGTCGCCCAACTCATCCACCAGATGCGCGTAAGGCTCCAACAACAGCGAGACCAGACACTCCTGTGCTTCCAGCGACAGCACCCCCTCAGCCCAGCGATAGAGGGCGTCCCAGGGAGCGTTCTGATCCAGAATTCTGTCGTCCAGTTGTCGTTCGACCCAAGACAGGTCGTCCTGCAGCTGCAGAATGCGTGCACGTTGCAGCTCGTGTTCGGAGTGCCAGTGGCGGACACTGGCACTGGCCCGCTTAAGGTAATCGGCAAACACCCGGCGTTCTTCGGCGGACGCTTGCTGCACAGCACGGACCCTTTGCAATGCTGTCTCTCGGGCGCTGACCCAGTTGTTCAACAGCACCGGATGGTTGAGCAAAAACGGAGCCATGCCCAACCCAGTGGAGTTGCCGATACCGAAACGACGACGCAACTCCGGTACCAGGCTCACTGCACGCTGCGGTGCGCGGACCTTGGCCAGGTGCTCGACCAGATCCAGCGTGAACGCACGAATCAGATACACGGTGAGCATTTCCGCCTGAAACGGCGCAGCCAACTCTGGCCGCAGGGCGATGCTTTCACGATCCGCAGCGCCAAACTTGCCACTGCCGTAAACCGCGGTGGTGCGCATCAGATAGCCCACCTCATCGATCTCTTCGCGCTCTGGCTGGTGGCCCTCGGACAGGGTCTGCACGACATGATCGAACATGCGCACCGAACGGTTGGCCCGGGCCATGCACAGTTCACGCGATGAAATACGCCCGGCTTCCTGCCTTGGAACGTTGGCCTCAAGACGCTCCAGATCGTCGGCATCGGGTATGCCGTCGAACAGCGCGAAGGTGGCATCCCAGGCGGTGGCGATGACCCGGTCCGAGCGCATCGCCGGGTCCAGATCATGGGCGAACGCCACGAGGCTGTAACTGCGCTGTGGCCCGGTCGCGGTGTACACGGCTCGTCCTACACCCTGATTGTCGATGGTCCACACCGAGCGTTGGAACTGCCAGTGCTCATCCTTGAGGCGGCGTAGCAACTGGCGCATGAATGAAAGACGCGATTGGTGAAACGCTCCCAGTCGCGAAGCCTTCATGACAGTAGCGGGCGATCGCATATTCATTCAGTTCACTCCCTGGTCGCGGGCCATCTGTCGAGCGATGCGGATCGCATCCCAGACCGACGGCAGAATCAACAGCGAAACCGGGACCGCAGTGATTACGATGAACGATTGCAAGGCACTGACGCCCCCTTGGCCGAGCGTGATCAACGTAGCGCCAACCAGACCCATGCCTGCTCCCCAAAACACCCGCAGCCAGGCCGGCGATTCACCTTCGCCACTGCTGACAGCCATGGCCACTGTGTAGGACATGGAGCCCGCGCTGGTCACTACCGAGAAGAAGCTGAGGAACAGGAACAGTGCAGAAATCAGGTTCGGCATGGGCATGGATTGGGCGACTCCGAGCAATAGCGCCTCCGGCTGCACGCCGTGACTGATCACGCTGCCGGGTGACTGCAATTCAACACCGATTCCGGTGCCGCCCACTAGCGTGAACCAGATCATGGTGATCAACGGTGCAGCCACTGACATCAGGGTGATCACTTCACGAATGGTCCGGCCGCGAGAGACCTTGGCCACGTAGATTCCCATCATTGGTGCATAGCCGATGAACCAGCCCCAATAGAACAGCGTCCAGCCGTTCAGCCACGAACTGTCATCGCGGTACAGGGCGGTCTGGAAAAAGCTGGTGACGTGCAGTGCCAGGCTTTGGGCAAAGGTCTCGCTGAGGAACAGCGTCGGGCCAAAAATGAACAGAAACGCAGCCAGACCAAGCATCAACCACACATGCACCTTGCTCACCAGACGCAGGCCACCCAGCCCGATCACGCAAGACAGTGTATAGATCACCGTCACCGCGAGGATCACCATGGACTGGACCATGATGGTATTGGGTACGCCCCAGACTGAGTGCAGCACGAAGGCGATTTGTAGACCGAGAAACCCCACCGGCCCGATCGTACCGGCGACCACCGCAATGATCGCCGAGGCATCAGCGAACACCGCGATCGGTCCCTTGAGGGCACGCTTGCCCAGCAACGGATAGAGCAAGGTGCGCGGCATCAGCGGCAGATTCTTTTCGTGATGCAGGTACATATAAACCACGGTCAACAGGCTGCCGAGCACCGCCCAGGCCATGAAGCCCCAGTGCAAGAAAGACTGTGACAATGCCGCCACGCCGGCAGGGCCGGTTTTTGCGGCGACTTCGAAGTAAGGCGGTGGCGTGAGGAAATGCATCATGGGTTCTGCGGCCGCCCAGAACGCGCCGCCACCGGCCAGCAACGCACACATAATCATCGACACCCAGTTGAAGGTGCTGATGCTCGGTTTGTGCGTCACTCCACCGAGGCGCACCCGCCCCAGACGGGTGAAACCGATGTACAGGCTGGCGGCAAACGTCAGCAGCATCAGCACCTGCCAGTACAACCCAAAAAAACGCGTGCTCCAGGCAAAAGCGGCGCCAATCAGTAAAGAAAGAGTGTTCAGGTCGATCAGGGCGATGACCAGAAACAGCAGGAAGAACCCGCCGCTAATCCAGAATATCGACCAGTTGAGCGCACCCGCCGGGCTCTTGTGCCGCGCAGGTGTCTCGAGGCCCGCGTTGATTTCGCTTGGGATTTCCATAGTGCCTCCGCAGAGTGGGCATTCGCTAATAATTGTTATGGGCGCATTTATTGTTCTTGGTGCTTGGCGATACCCTTGGCAGGGCTTACATCAGGACAAACTGGAGCTCAAACGGCAATCCCGGAAGGCTGAGCGCTGGACTCGCCACATGTTTCAATTTGGGGCTGCGCCGGGGTGAAGTTCTCCTCAAAGAAGCGCATCCAGTTACCGCCCATGATTGCGGCAGTATCGGCAGAGCTGAAGCCCACGGCACGCAACCCCGATTCAATGTTGTGAAAGTCGCGATTATCACGGAACCACTCGGGCTGATCGGGAAATCCCGGCTCAGCCTTGGAGCCTTCGCCGTAATCGACTTCCAGGGTCCAGCGACCGACGCGCATCCAGTCGACCACGCTGTTGGGCTGGTCCTGGCAGAGGTCCGATCCTATGCCCAGCTGCTCGACCCCCATCAACTCGGCGCAGCGCGCGATCATTTCGCAAAAGCTCCGTGCGGTGCAGGCGCTCTTGTCCTTGAGGTGATGCGGGTACAACGAGAAACCGAACATCCCGCCGCTCTCACCCAAGGCCTTGAGCACGGCGTCAGACTTGTTGCGCAGTGCCGCATGCCAGAACGCCGGGTTGGCATGAGTAATGGCAATCGGACGTTGAGAAAGCTCAATGGCTTCGAGGGTCGAGCGTTCAGCGGAGTGCGACATGTCCACGACCAGCCCCACCCGGTTCATCTCACGGATCACCTGCTTGCCCATGCGGGTCAGGCCTGGGTCGTTTTGCTCATAACAGCCGGTCGCCAGCAGCGACTGGTTGTTATAGGTCAACTGCATGAAGCGTCCGCCGAGGCTATGCACCACCTCCACCAGACCGATGTCATCTTCTATGGGTGACGGATTCTGAAAACCGAAGAAGATCGCCGTACGCCCGGTCTGCCGCGCGAGCGCGACATCACTGGCCCATTTACCGTGCAGAATCAGGTGCGCGTAGCGCTGAAATCGTTGGTTCCAGGCTTCAATGTTGGCGACCATCTCGCGAAAGTTTTCGTGGTAAGCAATAGTCACGTGCACGGCGTCAACGCCGCCGGCGCGCATTTGCTGGAAAATCTTCTCCGACCAGTTGTCGTACTGCATGCCGTCGATCCGCGGCCCACGGGCGGCGAATGTTTGCGCCGGGCTCATAGCGGTGCTCCAGCGGCGATGTAGCCGGTCTTGACGTGGGTGTAGAACTCCACCGCCGATCGACCTTGCTCCCGCGGGCCATAGCTCGAGTCACCGCGGCCGCCAAACGGAACGTGATAGTCAGTGCCTGCGGTAGGCAGGTTGACCATCACGCAGCCCACCCGAGCGTTGCGCCGGAAGTGAGTGGCGCGCGCGAGGGAGCGGGTCATGATGCCGGCCGTCAGGCCGAAACGGGTGTCGTTGACCAGGCTAAGCGCCTCGTCGTAACTATTGGCCTTGATCACACAGGCAATCGGTGCAAACAGCTCTTCGCGGTTGATGCACATGCTGTTCTGGCCGCCGACGAACAGCGCCGGTGCCTGGTAAAACCCCGGCGTGGACAGTTCAAGGCGTTGACCTCCGGTGAGCAGTTCGGCCCCTTCCTCACGGCCCAACTGGATATTCGCGAGGTTGGCCTGCAGTTGCGCCTCACTGGCCACCGGGCCGATCTGGGTACCGGGCTCCAAGGCATGGCCGACCCTTAGCGCCTGAGTAGCGACGAGCAGTTTTTCGACAAAGGCGTCGTGAATGTCCGCGTGTACGATCAAGCGCGACGACGCAGTGCATTTCTGTCCGGTGCCACCGAAGGCGCCGTTCGCTGCGCAGCTCACGGCCAGGTCCAGATCGGCATCGTCCATGACGGCCAAGGCGTTTTTCGAGCCCATCTCCAGTTGGACCTTGGTCAGATTGGCAGCTGCCGAGGCAGCGATGCCCTTGCCCACGTCCACCGAACCGGTAAAGGAAATAGCGCTGATACCCGGATGCTCGATGAGCGCCTGGCCAATCTCGGAACCTGCGCCCATCATCAGGTTGAACAACCCCTTGGGTAGATCCTGACGAGAGATAATTTCCGCCAGGATGACCGCGCTCGCCGGGGTCAGGTTGGCCGGTTTCCAGACCACGGCGTTGCCGAATGCCAGCGCTGGTGCGATTTTCCAGCAGGCAGTGGCCATGGGGAAATTCCACGGCGAGACGATCGCCACCACACCCACCGGCTCGCGACGGATGTCGATCTCGATGCCGTCACGCACCGAATCGGCGGTGTGACCTAACTGACGCAGAGTTTCTGCGGCGTAGTAGGTAAAGAACTGTCCGGCGCGATATACCTCACCGCGGCCTTCTGCCTGCGGCTTGCCTTCTTCGCGGGAAAGGACCTGGCCGATTTCCTCGGCACGCTTTATCAGTTCCTCACCGAGGCTCATCAACACCTTGTAGCGCTGCTCGATGCCACTGCGAGCCCAAATTTTCTGCGCGTCATGGGCTGCGGCGACCGCGCAATCCAACTGTGATCTGGTGGCCTGGGCGTATAGACCGATCAGATCGTTGGTGTCTGAGGGGTTGCGGTTTTCGATCTCGCTAACGCCTGCAAGCCACTGGCCGGCGATGTAGTTGCAATGCTTCTGACTCATGAAACTCTCCTGAGCGGCACACTCGGCAAGACGTAGCCCTGGTGTGGTTTGAGAGAATTATGAGCCGGTGTTAATTTAAGTAAATCTAATATAATTTAACTTTTTTTAAGTATTATTTAATCCCCTCTTCAATCATCAGGGCTCTCCATGAGTATCAAGATCTCCAACCTGCAGTTCTTCGTCGCGGTCGCCACCAGCCAGAACCTTTCCCAAGCCGCCCAACGTCTGCATCGGACCCCTGCGGCAGTGTCTTTATCGCTCAAGCAACTGGAAGAGGAACTGGGCGGCTCGCTGTTCGAGGGGGAGCGCAAGAACCAGCTCAGCCCGCTGGGGCGTTTTGTCTTACTTGAGGCTCAACGTGAACTGGCGCACTTCGAGCGCACCATCAGCACCATCAAGACCTACGCCAAGGCGGAAACCGGACTGGTCAGAGTGGCAGCGGTGCCCTCCTTCGCTATCACGTTGCTGCCGCCAATACTCAAGCAGTTCCATGAACGACATCCGCAATTCCACCTGGATATCCGCGACATGGACTCCGCGCGGGTGGTACAGGCAGTGCTCAGCGGCGAAGTGGATATCGGCATTGCCACGGTGCCGGCGATCATCCCCAACATCGAACAGAACCACCTGTTCTCAGATGCATTCTGCGTCGTGTGCAGCAGCGACAGCAGCCTCAACCAACTGACGCGGCCGGTGCGCTGGAGCGATCTGGAGGGGCATAACTTCATCAATAGCGGGCTTGGCGCCGAGATCAACGCTGCCGAATTTCGTCACATCCGTGACCAGTCAACCCTCAGCGTGAGGAACACTACCTCGCTATTGGCCTTGGTGGGTCAGCGTATGGGAGTGACCTTGCTCCCTGAACTGCTAAGCCGCTCAAGCGCTAGCGGCAACTTGAAGTTTCTACCCCTTGAAGATCCTGGCATCGTGCGCTCGGTGAGCGTGATTACCCAGCCCAGAGAGACACTCAACCATGCGTCCTACACTTTTCTAAGGGCGCTTAAAGAAAGTCGATTTGCTGGAAGTTCAGGTTTGCTGAGCACCACTTCGCGGCCATGAGTGGCAGAGAACGGCCAGAAGCAGACAGTGGACATTCGAGAAATACCGCAACCTTCCCGCAAACCCCTTAACGCTCAGATGCTGCCGTGGGAACCAGACTTCCCGCGATCTGGCGCATTCCGGCCTCCCCCCTCCAGCAGCGATTAGACGTCCAGCTCAGCAAGGGCATCACGCTCAGCAAAGATGCTCGCCATTTCAGCGGCGTTCCGGGTTCCCCAAATGCATAAGGGAAGAATTGCTTCCGACAAACTGCTACCCAGCGGCGTCAGCGTGTAGTCCACGCGCGGCGGCACTTCCCGGTAATCATTACGGGCGAGCACGCGGTCACATTCAAGATCTTTCAGCTGCTGAATCAGCACTTTGTCGCTAACGCCTGGGATCAAGCGTTTCAACTCGCCATAGCGTTTGGGACCGTCGCGCAGAAAAAAAAGTATCAGTGGTTTCCACTTGCCCGAAATGACGCGCAGTGTGGCGTTGAGCCCGCAGCCGGTCCCGCAAACTTCATCTGATGTGGTCATCATAACCTGCCTACTTACCAAAAGGTGCATACTTGTCCTTAGGTTATCAGGGATGCATCCTTGTTCTCAAGTAAGCAGTATTGCTTGCATCAACCTTCAACCGAGGATGCACAACATGACTAGACTCAATGGCAAGACCGCCGTGATCACCGGAGGCGCTACCGGCATCGGCCGCGCAGCGGCGAAGCGTTTCATCGAGGAAGGCGCTTTTGTCTATATCTTCGGCCGCCGGCAGCAGGCCCTGGACGCCGCAGTGGCAGAACTGGGGCCCAATGCCCGTGCTGTGAAAGGCTCGGTTTCCAATGAGGCAGATCTCGGCAGGCTCTACGCAGCGGTGAAAACCGAACGCGGAACCCTCGACATCGTCTTCGCCAATGCCGGCGCTGGTAGCCCCCTGCCGCTTGGCCAGATCACCGCCACGCACATTGACGAAGCCTTCGATACCAACGTGAAGGGGACAATCTTCACGGTGCAGCAAGCATTGCCGCTGATGGGCCCAGGCAGCTCCATCATCCTCACCGGTTCGAGCGCCGGCACCACGGGAGCACCGGGATTCACCGCCTACAGCGCGAGCAAGGCGGCCGTGCGCAACCTCGCCCGGACCTGGGCCGAAGACCTGAAGGGCACTGGCATCCGCGTCAATGTGCTCTCGCCTGGCGCGACGGCGACCGAGTTGGCCAAGGAAGCGTTGGGTGAAGAAGGTCAAAAGGCATACGGTGCCATGACCCCACTCCAGCGCATGGCCGAGCCAGCGGAAATTGCCGCGGTGGCCGCCTTTCTGGCCTCGCCGGATAGCAGTTTCATGACCGCCAGCGAAGTCGCCGTCGACGGCGGACTGGCACAACTCTAACCAGTGGCGCCCGACAGTCATCCGACAATCTAAAGCATTGTCGGGCGTGGTAAATCCTAAGGAAGACAGTATGAGCTACGCAATTATCGGCTTCGGCAAGATCGGCCATGCGCTGGCAAGAGCGTTTGCCCGCAAAGGCATCGAAGTAGCCGTGGCAGCCACCCGCAGTCCTGAAAGCCTCGCAGCCGATGCGGCTGCTATTGGGCCTATGATCATCCAAAAACGCTGACCGACGCCGCCAGCGCCGAGGTTATCTTTCTTGCCGTGCGTTTTGAGTCCCACCTGGAGGTCGCGAAGGCGCTGCCAACCTGGAAGGACAAGACCGTCATCGATGTGACCAATGCGTACCGTGTCTCGCCTGAAGAGCTGGGTGGTGAGCCATCGTCCAGGGCAATCGCTCAGCGTTTACGGGCGCAAGATTGGTGAAGGGCTTCAACCATTTGGGCTCAACTGTCCTTGAACAGGATCCGACGGTGCAGGGTGGTATAAGAGTCGTCTTTTTAGCCAGCGACGATGACGCTGCCGCAGAGGAAATCGGTTCGCTTGCAGAAACCCTTGGCTTCGCACCGATCAAAATGGGAGGGCTTTCGGCAGGTGGACTACTTGTGCAGGCCCGAGGCAACAGCTGGGGTCAATTGATCTTCAAGGACTTGGTCAAGCCGGACTGAGCAATGGTGACTCGATCCCGCCTGTGAAAGCAGATATTGATGCGTGTGTAGGATGGCCGCGCCAGTACTTCGCCACCTCAGCCTTTGCCGACGAAACCGTCCCTAGTGACTAAACCAAAGTCTTCTGGGTGGTCAGGGCCATCCTCAGCAAACATGGTATTCGCTCGCCGGTCTTGCTTGATCCCAGATGCGCAAGAGCAAGATTCATCCTTGAACTTCATGAGGTGCGGGACGTTGAAAGCCAAATCACACCATTGCTATTGTCAAAAATCAGCTCAGTGCTTTCGATTCCTGTGTTCGTCCTCCATCAGCTACTACCAGACCAAGGAGGTGGAATAAGCTCGGCAGAACACAGCATCACTTACTGCGAAAAATGTGTGTTAGATGAAATCGTTTTAGGGCAACGGCGTAGCTTGAAAAAACCTGGCGCTATTATTGGTTTTCCGTGTGTACCCAGCATCGGGTACCGCTCTCGACAACAAGAATCAAAAACGACAATTTATATTTTACCGACGCAATACTTGCAGCACTTTATGAAATGGATAAGATAGCGCCATTTATCGCCAAACATGCCCCTGCGCCCTACCCAACGACACCGGTAATCACGATCAGTCGGAGTGGGCGAGAGGCGCTTGTGAGAATTAGCTTGCTATTTCAGCGCTGGATGGGCCAAGTGATTAAAATGGTGCTGGTCTCATGGCAGATGGCCTCCAAATAAAAAAGCATGATGTTTTAGATTTGATTGATGTTTTCAGTCAAGTTGCTTTACGAAAAATCCAATTGGGTTCTAGCTTTGACTCCCCTTGCTTGTATTATTTAAGACCGCAATATCGCCCACACCTCGCAATCCACGAAGAAAGAACATTGGAAAACTCTCTTGGAGATATTTTGCTGGCGCAATCCGGTAATAGAATAGGGTTTTTTCTCATTTTTCGCTGCGCTCTTCAAAATTGGCATAACGCGGCCTCTACTGTACCATTACATGGAGTCCGCTTCTGATTCATTAAAGACAGTAAAACAGATTAAAAACCACTTATTGCCAATAATCTGCGATCTCAAAGCCCAAAAAAAAGACACCTAAGGTCGGTGTCTTCATAAAAATCAATGTGTTAGGAGGTTTTTTTTACCGGTTCCTGACAGCTGCTTCGAGAGATTCAGAATCCTTAATCGCCGCCCTCAAACCAAACATCTCGTTTACCGCGTCACATCGATCGACATTTCGTTCGCGTACCTCGCTACTGCCCTGAACAGATCCCTCAGTGTCAATCCGCCAAATAAACAAATAAACTCCTCAGAAAATCCTGCCCGCTATTTTTCGGGCAATTTCACAATCCGGACCGGCTCTACCTCAAGGACGAATAATGAAACACGCTATCGCAATCGTGCTGACTTCCACGAGCCTGGCGGCATGGGCTGATCCTGTGACGCTGCCGATGATCATCCAGATGCAGAAGCTCGCGAATGCGTCGATGTGTGAGTCATACAAAGGCGATACGTCGCCGCTTGGCAAGGCGATGAACAAGCAATGCCGCAATAGAGCTAGAGCGGAATTCGAGGCGATACAGGATGAGAAGCCGCTGAGGGACTGCATCAAGCCTGGAAATGTCATCGACGAGGACGTCAGGAAGTGTATGAAAGGGATCTGACCTCGCCTGTTTGCGGGGTATTTAAGCACAAAACGATGCGATTACGGTTGAAGGCCTGATAGGCAATGAGGGCCAAAACATACGTTTTAGAGCCTCGGAAGCGCAAAAACACACGTTTGCAATATCCGATAACTGTCAGACCCGAATATTGCATGATTGCGCTTCCCATAGGATCATGCCGGCCTATTTTAGACTGTCAGCAAGCGACCCTCATGTCAGTGCCTTCGACACCGCATCCACTGTTCGAAACCTACGCCCGGTTCGTCGAACTCAATTTCAGTTCACTTAAGGAAGAGCTCCCCGCGATCAGGGATTATCTGGAGCGTTTTCCGCCAGCACTTCAAGCCGCTGAAGGCTACCGCGCGGTCCGTGGCTTCCTGAAATCCTACGCGGGCAATGAGTCTACGTTCAATTCCTATCGCACGCATGTTGAGCGGCTGTTGCTGTGGACCCTGATCAAATCCAGAGTCCCTTTGCTGGACATGCGCCGTACCCACGCCGAAGAATTTCTCGAGTTTTGCCTTGCTCCCGAGCCGTCATGGGTTGGCCCTGTCGTTAAATCCCGGTTCCTGCGCATTGGTGGGCGCAAGAAGCTCGCCAGCGATAGCTGCGTGTTGAACACCGACTGGAAGCCCTTCAGCCAGTCGGCATCCAAGGAAGAGCGCAAACGGGCGAAAGAAGAGAACCGCCCTCTCCTTCAGGAACAATACAAACCTGCCCAAGGCTCGATCGCGCAGATTTTCGCGGTCTGCGGCAGTTTTTTTCAGCATTCGATCGATGAAGGCTTCTGCGAGCACAACCCGTTCAAAGCGGTAAAACAGAAAAGCAAATACAAGCAGCGAACCACGGGTGATCATGACACCCGGATCCTGACGTCGTTGCAGTGGGACTTCGTACTGGAGACCGCCGAGTTGCTGGCTGCACAGGACGCCAAGTACGAGCGCACGCTGTTCATTGTTGCGACGATTTTCGCCATGTACCTGCGCGTGTCCGATCTGGTGGGCCGCGAAAATTGGACGCCGAGTATGGGCGACATGCGCAAGGATGGTGCCGGCAACTGGTGGTATCACGTCGTCGGCAAGGGCAACAAGGCCGGGAAGATCAGCGTTCGGGATGATTATGTCGAGAATTACCTGAAGCGCTGGCGCCTGCATCAAGGCCTCTCCCCCCTGCCCGGTTTCAGGGAAACCACGCCGTTGATCGCCACCCAACGTGGCCGCGCCGGGTTGTCTGACCGCCATATCAGGCTGTTGCTGCAAGAGGTTTTCGATCGCGCCCTGGAACGCATGCAGGCCGAGAACTGGCCGGATGAAGATGTCGGCCGCCTGCGCGCAGCATCGCTCCATTGGTTGCGCCATACTTCAGCAACTTTCGATGCGCCGTACCGCGACATGAAAGACCTTCAGGTGGACCTGCGGCATAACAGCCTGAGCACCACGCAGAACGTCTACTACAACTCTGAAGACGAGAAACGCGCGTACTCGATCAAGCGTTTGCCCATGAAAGAGCGAACCTGACCCCGCAACGCAATCAAAAGAACGACAGCGTTTCCATCCCCTTCCCTGGGGAAAACGAGCTTTCGACCTGTCCCATTTGCAGGTCGACGATCACTGTCGTGCCTTCTTCATGATTGGCAATGATCAAGACCTTCAATCTTTCTCCATATCGGCACGATAGCGCTGCAGGTTTTCCTCGTTGGGCGGATACAAACCGGGCAGCGCCTTCCCGCTTTCGACCTGCTCAACGATCCAGGCTTCGAGACGCTCCTGCTCGATCGCCACCTCGACGACCTCTTCGACCAGCGCTTGAGGGATGACGACCGCGCCGTCGTTATCCAGGACAATGACATCGTCCGGATAAACCGCGACGCCGCCGCACGCCACCGGATCCTGCCAGCCTGCGAACGTCAGCGCGCTCACGGCAGGTGGTGCAGCCGTGCCCTTGCACCAGACCGGCAACGGCGTGGCAACCACGCCATCGAGGTCGCGAATCACGCCGTCAGTGACCAACGCAGCTACCCCGCGCTTGTGCATGCGAGCGCACAGGATATCGCCGAAAATTCCCGCGTCCGTCGCCCCCATGGCATCCACCACGACGATGCTGCCCTCCGGCATGGCTTCGACAGCCGCGCGGGTCGAGGTCGGTGAGGACCACGAGGCCGGTGTGGCCAGGTCTTCGCGCAGCGGCAGAAACCGCAGCGTGAAGGCGCGGCCAACTTGTCGGGGCTGTCCGCGGCGCAATGGCATTGCTCCGCGCAACCACACATTGCGCAGGCCCTTCTTCAATAACACCGTGGTCAAAGTGGCCGTTGAAACGCCTTTCAAGCGTTCGATCAAGTTGCTATCACTCACACGCTTTTCCTCATTTGCGGTTGAAGGGACGCCGAGGACAAGGCTCGGCGTCGCTGTCAGATATTGGCCAGCAGGCCGCCGTCGACCCGTTGCACGGTCCCTGTAACGTATGACGCATTGGCACTGGCAAGGAAGGCCACGACATCGGCGTATTCCTGAGGCGTGCCATAGCGCCCGACCGGGATCGACTCGGTGCTCTGTGCGCTGACATCATTCACGTCACGCCCCTCGCGCTTGGCTTTCGCCTCATCCAGGAATCGAATCCGGTCGGTGGAAATCCGCCCCGGCAGGATCACATTGGCCGTGACCCCTTCGCGGGCAACTTCCCTGGACAAGGTTTTTGACCAGCCCACCAGCGACAGGCGCAATGCATTGGAAATACCGAGGTTGGCGATCGGCGCGACCACGCCTGAAGACGTGCTGGTGATGATCCGCCCCCAGTTGCGTTCACGCATGCTTGGCAACACCCGATCGGTGATCGCGATCACTGAGAGCACCATCAACTGGAAATTCTTCGACCAGACTTCGCTCGGCTGACCGAACGCCGGCGTCGGAGGCGGGCCGCCTGTGTTGTTGACCAAGATGTCTACGGCACCAAAATGGCTTTCAATGGCAGCGATATTGCCGTCGATCACAGACAGGTCACTCAAGTCCCATTGCAGCGCCAGTACCTCGGCTCCTGCTGACTTGAGCGCACTTTCGATACTGGCCAAGGCATCCGGATTAATGTCGGCCACCACGATTTTCGCGCCTTCTTTCGCAAGGGTCTTGGCGATGGCACCGCCCAAGCCGCCCCCGGCCCCCATCACTAGCGCTACCTTGTTGTGTATTCCCAGGTCCATCTTTCTGTCCTCTGTTTACGGCATTTGCCTGCCGTGTGATTGCCACCGCGTGCAGTGGTGTAAAGTACCGAGCGCAAACCCGGCGCATAAACACGGGAACAACCCGCGCAGTTGGAATTTTCGCCCTATGGAATCCCACTTCCTCGAAAGCTTCGTCGCAGTCATCAAGCACGGCTCGATTGCGGGTGCCGCTCGCCAGCTGGATCTCACCCCGGCGGCCATCACCCTTCGCCTCAAGGCGCTGGAAAACGAGTTCGGTGCCCCGCTGGTTCAACGCTCCGGCCGCACTGTGGTCTCCACCGAAGCGGGTGCGCGGGTGTTCGCCAGAGCGCAGACCGTCCTGCGCGACATCGCCGATCTCAAGAGCCTGGCCACCAGTACTTGCATGACCGGCCAGTTACGCCTTGGCGTGATCGCCTCCGCAGCATCCGGGCTATTGCCCGGTGTGTTGGGGTATTTCAACGAGCAGCACCCCAACACCCGTATCCTGATTCAGCGCGGCGTCTCCAGCGTTCTCTATCGTGCCGTCTGCGATGAGGAGCTGGATGCGGCGCTGGTGGTCGAGCCGCAGTTCGGCATTCCGAAAACCTGCGAGTGGCAGCGTCTGAACGACGAGCCCCTGATCCTGCTCGCGTCCTCGGCCCTGCGTGTCGACGACGTTCATGAAACCCTCGCCAGAGAGCCGTTGATTCGCTACGACCACAGCCACTGGGGCGGCAAGATTGCCGACGATTACCTGCGTCTGGCGGGCATCGAGCCCATCGAGCGCTACGAACTCGATGCCCTCGACAGCGTTGCCGCGCTGGTTGAGAAAGGGCTGGGGGTCTCGCTCGTGCCGAATTGGGCAGGCCCGTGGATTCAAGGCCGGGCGTTGACCAGACACAGCCTGCCGGTTGAAGGTTTCAGCCGTCAGGTCGGCTTGCTGTGGAATCGTTCGAGCATTCGCGCCAGACAGATCCAGAGCCTGCTCGAAGCGACTCAGCGAGCGCTCGCGGACGATTGAGTGCCGGCTCACCGGTTCACCACTTTGGCGGGCACGAAGATAATGACCAGTGCCCCCGTCAGAATCAGCCAACCGGTGACCAGATACAGGCCCGAGGTCAGCGATTGGGTGGTGGCGGTCAGCCAGCCCATGATCACCGGGCTGACGAATCCGCCGAGATTGCCGGTGCAGTTGATCAGCGCAATTCCCGCCGCAGCCCCCGCCCCGCCCAGAAACGAGGTCGGTAATGCCCAGAACATCGGGATGGCGCAAATGATGCCGATCGCCACTAGCACCAGGCCGAACATCGAGGCAACGATCTGATCCTTGCACAGAGCACAGATCAGGAAGCCAATGGCGGCCAGCAGAATCGGTAGCACCACATGCCAGCGCCGCTCGCGCATGCGGTCGGCACTACGTCCGGCCAATAGCATGCAGACCAGTGCAGCTATATAAGGAAGCGTGGTCAGCAGGCCAATGAACAGCGGATTGGCCACTCCCGCATCCTTGATGATGGTGGGCTGCCAGAAGCCAAAGGTGTTGGAGCCAATACTGATGCCGAAATACACCAGACACAGCAGCCAAACCCGCCCGCTGCGGAACACCGAGGACGCCGACAAATGGGTTTTGGCGCTGGCGTCCGATTCGATGGCTTGGGAAAGCACAGTCTTTTCCTCGGCGCTCAGCCACTTGGCCTTGTCTACCGAATCATCCAGATAGAACAGCACCACCACACCCAGAATCAACGCTGGGAGCGCCTCGACCAGGAACAGCCATTGCCAGCCGGTAAAACCTAGAAATCCGGCGAAGGCATGCATGATGAATCCCGACAACGGGCCGCCGACGATCCCCGACACCGGGTTGCCCGCCATGAACAACGCGGTGATCCGACCGCGCCGCGCAGCGGGAAACCAGAGCGTCAGGTACAACAGCACGCCCGGATAAAACCCGGCTTCGGCCATCCCCAGCAGAAAACGCAAAACGTAGAACGCAGTCGGCGTTTCCACCCATGCCATCAGCGCGCTGAGCAGGCCCCAGGTGATCATGATCCGCGCGATCCAGCGACGCGCCCCGACTTTGTGCAGGATCATGTTGCTGGGAATCTCGAACAGGAAATAGCCGATGAAAAACATCCCGGCGCCAAGCCCGTAAACCGCCGAGCTGAAATTCAGATCGGTGAGCATGCTCAGTTTGGCGAACGAGACGTTCACCCGGTCCAGATACGCGACCAGATAGCAAAGAAACAACAGCGGCAGGACACGCAGCGTGACCTTCCTGAAGGTGGCGTTTACGCTAGGCGCAGTGGCCTCGCGAGTCACAGACGTGTCGTGAGCGACAGAACTGGGGTTCATGAGTGTCTCCGTTCTTTTATTTTTCTTGTAGGAATGCGTCGGGGCAGCGGGTGAACACCCGCTAGCGCCGGCAACCGGCAACAGCGTTTTAACGGGGTCGTGGCACCTTCTCGGTGAAGTGCTCGGCCCTGAGAAAATCGAAATCCACGCCTTGGTCGGCCTGTGTAACGGTGTCGAGAAACAGCTTGCGATACCCTCGCCCGGCCGTGGGCCGTTGAACCGGAGCCCGCTCGGCGCGTGCCGCCAGCTCCGTATCACTGACCAGCAATTGCAGACTGCGCCCGCTGACGCTCAACCGGATCCTGTCGCCATTGCGCACATACGCCAGTGGCCCGCCGAGGGCAGCTTCCGGGGTCATGTGCAGCACGATACTGCCCGCGGCGGTGCCACTCATTCGCCCGTCGGACATGCGCAACATGTCCTTGACGCCCGCCTGCGCCAGCTTTTTAGGGATAGGGATGTAGCCCGCTTCCGGCATGCCGGGCGCGCCGAGTGGCCCGATGTTCTTCAGGACCAACACGTCGTCGGGTTTCACATCCAGCTCAGGCGAGTCGATCCGCTCCGCCATGTCTTCGAGTCCTTCGAACACTACGGCACGGCCTTCGTGCTCCATCAGCTCGGCATTGGCCGCCGACTGCTTGATGATCGCCCCGCCCGGCGCCAGGTTACCTCGCAACACCGCAATGCCGCCTTGCGGGTAGATCGGGTCACTCATTGACTTGATCACGTCCTGAGGGAACGCCGGCTCGGCGCTGTCGATTTCCTCGCCGAGGGTACGACCGGTGACGGTCAACGCCTCGAGATGCAGCAGCGGTCGGATTTCGCGCAACAACGCCGCCATGCCGCCGGCCCGATGAAAATCCTCCATGTAATGCTGGCCGGACGGTTTAAGGTCAATCAGCACCGGCGTCTCACGGCCCATGGCGTCCACCCTTTCCAGATCAATTTCGATCCCGAGCCGACCGGCCATCGCAGTGAGGTGTACCAATGCGTTGGTCGAGCCGCCAATGGCAAGCAACACCCTTAGCGCATTTTCGAAGGCCTTGCCGGTGAGTATTCGATCAGGTGTCAGACGTTCCTGCGCCATGCGTACCGCGCAGGCGCCGGTCAGTTCCGCGCTGCGCATGCGCTCTGCGGTGACCGCCGGTGGCGTAGCGCCTCCTGGCAACATGATCCCCAGCGCCTCGGACACGCAGGCCATGGTGCTGGCGGTGCCCATCACCGCGCAGGTACCGACGCTGGCCACCAGCTTGTTGTTGACGCCGTCGATTTGCGCTTCGGTGATTTCAGCTGCGCGGTATTGGCCCCAGAAACGTCGGCAATCGGTGCAGGCCCCTACCCGCTCGCCCTGATAGGCGCCGGTGAGCATCGCGCCAGTCACCAGCTGGATAGCGGGAATACCGGCTGAAGCTGCACCCATCAGTTGCGCGGGTACCGTTTTGTCGCAACCACCGATCAGCACCACGGCATCCATTGGCTGGGCACGAAGCATTTCTTCGGTGTCCATCGACATCAGGTTGCGCAGATACATGCTGGTGGGATTGGAAAAGGTTTCGGCGATGGAGATGGTCGGAAACTCCATCGGCAGCCCGCCCGCGAGAAAGATCCCGCGTTTGGTCGCTTCGATCAACTGAGTGAGATTGCCATGGCACGGATTGTAGGCGCTGGAGGTGTCTACAATGCCGATGACTGGACGATTGAGCATGTCGCTCGAATAGCCCGCGCCTTTCAGAAAGGCCTTACGCAGAAACAGGGAAAACTCCGTGTCGCCGTAATTCGCAAGACCCTTGGCAAAACCTTTTTTATCCATTGCACTGACCCGTTATTGTTTTTGGATGTCAGGCTGCGCGGCGCAACCTGGCTATGACCCTGAATCATGGCCCTGAATATGGATCAGCGAGGCGCCCGGAAACACCAAGCAGGCCTAACTTCATACCTAAGGTTTTGTAGGGTCTGGGATCAGGTTGGGCGCGCGGAAGCTTGCCGGACTTTCTGCGGGCTGTGGCCGACGAGTGAGGGAATGGGCCTTCAAACCCTTTATTTCGCGGTTTTGCGGGATCAAAGTTATCGATGAGGACCACATGGGCTCATTTCAGACGAAAAAAAACGCTGCAAATAATGCAGCGTTTTATTTTCAATCTCGGACATGGTCATGACGCCGAAGATGTTCAGCCGTTCTGACGACCATAGCCCATGGTGGTGTATTCAAGATTGTGCGTCACGCCAGCGCTATCGACGTAAGTCATGTCGGTTTTAACCAGGCCATCGACTTTTTCAGGATCCTGAGCGGTTTTCACATGGGTGACCTTGGCAACGTCCAGGCCTTTGTGGCGGTTGTACTGCTCCACCTGCGACAACGGCTGGACGCCGGACGTACTGGCAAGCTCGTTGGCCGAGGCGAATACGCTGAACAAAGAGAGTGCGGCGAAGGCTAAGTATTTCATTTCAATCTCCAGGACCTAAGTTAGATCGCAAATAAGCAAAGCATTGGGTTTGTTTGCTGGTGGAGTTGATTCTTACTGAATAATCGCCAAAGGGTAAATATAAAGTATCGATAAGAAGTATTGCCAGCATCGATACCTGACATTATATCCAATCCAGTAAGGGTGTTTTGCCTGATAAGTTAGTTATGAAGTAAAGTTTAACTTTGATTAACTTTTAATTTAACTTTCCATTGGTGCGACAGGTTTTGCCCCGAAGCGAACGCTTCGGTTCTCGCGCAAATCCAGAGGCTGGACGACCGAGATGGCCACAGCGGGTCCTTCCAGCGGACGAGGGGTATGTGTACTCTGCATAGCCCATGCCCAAACGACATAACCTACGTATTTACGGGCATGTTAGTCTCGCCGCTCATTTTGAATTGGCGTAGATCGTTATCATCGATGATGGCCAGAACCAGGAAACGTCATGTCCAAAATTTCGCACTCCGCTCTGCGCCGCAATTTCCGTGAACTGCTGACCTCCAGCGCCTGTTTCGAAACCGCCTCGGTGTTTGACCCCATGTCCGCCCGCATCGCCGGGGACCTTGGATTCGAGGTCGGTATCCTTGGCGGCTCTGTTGCATCGCTACAGGTTCTGGCAGCACCGGACTTCGCGCTGATCACCCTTAGCGAGTTCGTTGAACAGGCTACCCGCATAGGTCGTGTGGCTCAGCTACCCTTCATCGCCGACGCCGACCATGGCTATGGTAATGCCCTGAACGTGATGCGTACCGTCGAGGAACTGGAGCGTGCCGGGGTCGCAGCGCTGACCATCGAAGATACGCTGCTGCCCGCCCAGTTCGGACGTAAGTCGACAGACCTGATCACCATCGAGGAAGGCATCGGCAAGGTCAAGGCGGCTCTGGAAGCACGCGTTGACCCCGAGCTCTCGATCATCGCCCGGACCAACGCTGGCGTGCTGTCTGTTCAAGACATCATTGAACGCACCCAGGCCTATGAGAAGGCCGGCGCGGACGGTATCTGCATGGTCGGCATCAAGGATTTCGACCACCTGGAGCAGATTTCGGAAAAGCTCAACGTACCGTTGATGCTGGTCACCTACGGTAATCCCAAGCTCAACGACAGTCAGCGTCTGGCGGATCTGGGCGTGCGCATCATCGTTGCGGGCCATGCCGCCTACTTTGCGTCGATCAAGGCGACTTACGACAGCCTACGCGCTCAGCGCAAAGTCACCCACAGCACGGAAAACCTCAGCGCCACCGAACTGACCCACACCTACACCCTGCCGGAGAGCTATGTGGCGTGGGCCGAGGAGTTCATGGACGTCAAGGAGTGATCCTGATGCTCGCCCCTGTCGGACCAAGTGGCCGATCTGCAGGCAATAAAAAACCCGCCTGAGCGGGTTCTTTGCTATCAAGACCATTCCAACACCCTGTCGGTAGCGTTCCAGGCAAATGGCAGATCGTCCCTGACCTCTGAAGCGCTTCCTGTGCTTCAGTCGATGGATCCAAGTTACGGTTTTGCAGCCGCGCTGTATACGGCCAGATTGCTGAACCGCTTGTAAGCGTTTGGCTATACCCTGCCGAAAGGACACAGACGGTGATTCACGCTTTACACCAACGGATGCTCGGCACCGTCCATGGTGATGACGGTTCCGGTGATGTAACGCGCCTTGTCCGACGCGAGAAACAGCACCAGATCGGCGATCTCTTCCGGCTTGGCCATCCGGCCCATGGGAATCTTCTGCACACTGCGCTCGATGGCCGCATCCATGCTGATGCCGGCGTGGGCCGCGTCCGCTGCCATCCCCTCGGCCACCCGGCCGGTTTCGGTCAACCCGGGATTGATCCCGACCACTCGCACACCAGATCCGGCATACGCATTACCGAGGCCAGCTGTTGCCAGCATCAACGCCGCATTGGCCGAGCCGCCCGCCAGATGGATGGGTTTGGCGACCTTACCGCCAGCGCCAATGATATTGACGATGACGCCCTGGCCACGTTCGGCCATGAGCTTGACCACGGGGTCGACGACATTGATCGTGGAGAAGAACTTGGCGTCCATGGCCGCGCGCCAGAATGCCGGAGTCAGGTCTTCAGGAGGCGAGCGTTTCGCTGCGCCTGCCGAGTTGACCAGCACGTCGATCGGCCCGACTTCCAGGGTCACGCGCTGCACCAGCGCCGCAGCGAATGTCTCGTCTGACACGTCGGCGGTAAAACCCACTGCGCCGGGCAGGGTTTCGAGCGCCTTGTCGATATTGGTCTGCGCGCGCGAACTGATGACGACCCGAGCGCCCTGGGCAACGAACTGTTGGGCGCAAGCAAGGCCAATGCCTTTGGAGCCGCCGGTGACCAGAACGATCTTGCCATCGAAGTCTTTCATTGACTCTCTCCCTGTGGGTGAACTGTTGAGAACGCAGGCTGTTGAGGCAAATAGCAGCGAACGACATTACTACATTGAGCCATGGGTTAATGGAACAGTCGGTTAAGCGCTGCTGCCCGCTGCGCCGTCAGGGGCGATCGCGGGGTTCAACCGCCGTCGATCTGCTTTATGATGCACGCCTTCACCATGGCGCCCAGCTGTCGCGCCTCGTTCAGCCACTCAGAACAGAGATTTTCATGTCCAGCCAAGACCTAACATTCCTCCCAGACCCTGATGCAGACTCCATTTCCTCCGATGTCGCCAGCTTTGGCGGCATCATGGTGTCCACCCAGGTCCCGACTCGCGCAGACGGCAGCCTTGAGCTTGGCGGCATTACCGAGCAAAGCGAATGCACCCTGCAAGCGCTCAAGGTCGCACTGGAACGCGCGGGCAGTTCCATGGATCGAGTCATGCATTTGACCATCTACCTGACTGACATGGCTGACCGCGCCGCTTTCAACGAGGTGTACAAGCGCTTCTTCGCCAAACCCTGGCCGGTACGCGCAGCAGTCGGTGTCGCTGCACTGGGTGTCGAAGGCATGCGCGTGGAAGTCACCGCGATGGCTGCCAAGGGCTGATGTAAACGCGACCTGCAGGAGCCGGCTTGCTGGCGAAGTCCGATCAGCCCCATCAAAGGTGCCTGAGCGACCGCTTTCGCCAGCAGGCCGGCTCCTGCAGTAGCATCGCGGCGTGTTTTCGGCCATCGAGCAGCCCATGGATGTCGCTCGCACGTTTCGCCGCTACAATGCGCGCCTTGACCGTGACGATCCGACTAAAAAAACATGTCCCTACCCAAGCATCACCTGGAATTGCTCAGCCCCGCCCGCGATGTATCCATCGCTCGCGAGGCCATTTTGCATGGCGCTGACGCCATCTACATTGGCGGCCCAAGCTTTGGCGCGCGTCATAACGCCAGCAACGAGGTAAGCGATATCGCCGAACTGGTGGAGTTCGCTCACCGTTATCACGCGCGGGTGTTCACCACGATCAACACCATCCTCCACGACAACGAGCTGGAGCCGGCGCGCACGCTCATCCACCAGCTGTACGATGCGGGTGTCGACGCGTTGATCGTCCAGGACCTGGGCGTGATGGAACTGGATATTCCGCCGATCGAGCTGCACGCCAGCACCCAGACCGACATTCGTACGCTGGAGCGAGCCAAGTTCCTCGATCAGGCCGGCTTCTCGCAACTGGTATTGGCCCGCGAGCTGAACCTGCAAGAGATTCGGGCCATCGCCGACGAAACCGATGCGGCCATTGAGTTC
The DNA here is from genome assembly GCF_050739935.1 of Pseudomonas sp. GTDB lineage: Bacteria > Pseudomonadota > Gammaproteobacteria > Pseudomonadales > Pseudomonadaceae > Aquipseudomonas. The sequence goes on from NZ_JBOICF010000052.1 coordinate 24,030, forward strand.
TTCATTCATGGCGCACTGTGTGTGGCCTTCTCCGGGCAGTGCAACATTTCCCACGCCCAGACCGGGCGCAGCGCCAACCGTGGCGACTGCTCCCAGGCTTGCCGTTTGCCGTACACCTTGAAAGACGATCAGGGTCGCGTCGTGGCATTCGAAAAACACCTGCTGTCGATGAAAGACAACAACCAGAGCGCCAACATCCGCGCCCTGGTCGAAGCCGGTGTGCGCTCGTTCAAGATCGAGGGCCGCTACAAGGATATGGGCTACGTGAAGAACATCACGGCCTACTATCGCCAGCGTCTGGATGATGTGCTCGAAGACCGCCCGGACCTGGCACGCGCCTCGAGCGGCCGCACTGCGCATTTCTTCCTGCCCGACCCGGAAAAGACCTTTCACCGGGGCAGCACCGACTATTTCGTCACCGATCGCAAGATCGACATTGGCGCGTTCGACACCCCGACCTTCACCGGCCTGCCAGTGGGCATCGTGGAAAAGGTCGGCAAACGTGATCTGCAGGTCGTCACCCATGATCCATTGACCAACGGCGACGGACTCAATGTGCAGATCAAGCGCGAAGTAGTGGGTTTCCGCGCCAACATCGCCGAACCCAAGGGCGAGTTCGAAGAAGACGGTGAGAAGCGCTATCGCTATCGTGTCGAACCCAACGAGATGCCAGCCGATCTGCATAAGGTTCGGCCGAACCACCCGCTCAATCGCAACCTCGATCACAACTGGCAGCAGGCCTTGCAGAAGACTTCGGCCGAGCGCCGCGTTGGCCTGTCGTGGCTGGCTCGCTTGCGTGAAGAGCGTCTGGAGCTAATCGCGACGAGCGAAGAAGGCATCAGCGCCAGTGTCGTGCTGGAAGGCCCATTCGGTGTAGCCAACAAACCCGAGCAAGCACTGGAACAGTTGCGCGATCTGCTCTGTCAACTCGGCACCACCCAGTACCACGCCACCGACGTGAAACTGGACGCACCGCAGGCGTTTTTCATCCCGAACTCGCAGCTCAAAGCGTTGCGCCGCGAAGTCATCGAAACCCTGACTGCCGCCCGTGTCGCTGCGCATCCACGTGGTGGTCGCAAGGCCGAGACCAGCCCGCCGCCGGTGTACCCGGATTCGCATCTGTCCTTCCTGGCCAACGTCTACAACCAGAAGGCCCGCGATTTCTACCACCGCCACGGCGTCAAACTGATCGACGCAGCGTATGAAGCCCACGAGGAAGCGGGCGAAGTGCCGGTGATGATCACCAAGCACTGCCTGCGGTTCTCCTTCAACCTGTGCCCAAAACAGGCCAAAGGCGTCACTGGCGTACGCACCAAGGTTGCCCCAATGCAGCTGATTCACGGCGACGAAGTGTTGACCCTGAAATTCGACTGCAAGCCTTGCGAGATGCATATCATCGGCAAGATGAAAGGCCACATCCTCAACCTGCCGCAGCCTGGCAGCGTGCCGGTGGTCGGCCATATCAGCCCAGCCGACCTGCTGAAAACCATCCCCCGCGCGCCACATTGAGCCAATATCGGGCGCGCCGTAGTGGCGCGCTTGATGGTTTGTGATGTTGGTTGGCCAGCGGCAGTCCCTCTCTGTCCGCTCTGGCCGCGGTCACCGCCGAGCGAGTTCATGCCGGGCGCAGCCTTCGTAATAGACCTGCCTGACGCTCTCGGGCCGCAATCGCGACGGGCTGTCATATGTCTGCTCGGTGATACCCAGTGCGCTCATACGCATCCACTGCTGGGGAAAGTGTCGGGCCTGCAGCTTTTTTCGGGCTCCGTACAACGTCAGCCCCGAAAGTTTGTATTGCTGCGCGGTACTGGCAATTCCCGCGCCCCACGTGCAAAGGTCGCGTTCGTTCTTGCTAAGATCCCTTGCAAACGCCGATGTCGTAAGGCCTGTCAGAACACAAAACGCCAGAGCAAACTTGATAATCCGCATGCAAATCCTTGGCTAACTGCTTGATAGAGCGCAGATTCTGCCGGGATTACAATCGACTGGGGGCCAGCAAAGTGCCTCCTTCAGCCGGCGGCCGACCGGTGACAGGTATCGCGCAGGCAAACGATGCGAGCAGAATGACAATTGAGTAACGAAAGCCTGCGCCGCCTGCTACCGTGTAGGGGTGACAGGTGAACCTTATCGACCGATAACCGGTCGATAGTTGCACCTCTGGCCAGGTCCGCGATTGCCCCTATGGTGAGTCGATCTGGTCAGCTTTATTTTCAGAAGGACCGTCCATGATTCCAATTCAACGCATCGCCTGGCTCAAAGCATGGGGTGCCCATGGCTTCACGGCCACCGGCGTCGTCCTCGCTTTCCTCGCGACCATCGCCCTGTTCGACAATCAGCCAAAGGCCTGCCTGTTGTGGCTGGGGATTGCCCTGATCGTGGACGGTCTGGACGGTTCGCTGGCGCGCAAGGTCAACGTGCAGTCGGTCCTGCCGCATTTTGACGGTTCGGTTCTGGACCTGGTGATCGATTACCTGACCTACGTATTCATCCCTGCACTGTTCATCTATCGCTACATCCCGCTGCCTGACTACACCTTGCTGCTGACCATCTCCATCATTCTGGTGTCGTCGCTGTTCTGCTTTTGCAACACCGAGATGAAAAGCAAGGACAACTACTTTCAGGGCTTCCCGGCGGCCTGGAACGTGGTCGCGCTGTGCGTTTACATCCTGTCACCTGCGCCCTGGCTCACCTTCATTACGGTGATCTGTCTGGCCCTGTTGACCGTCACCCGTATGAAGTTCCTCCATCCATTTCGTGTCCGCCGCTTCATGCCGATCAATATTGCGGTTACCAGTGTCTGGTTTCTGTGCAGTTTTCTGCTGGTGATCAACCATCCGTATAACGGCTCGTGGGTGTTGAGCGTGTGGTTGGTGATGTCGGCTTATTTTCTGGGCATCTGCATCTGGCGCACGTCGCTGGAGTGGATTGACAAGGCGCGCTACTAACAGGCCTCTGCCCGGAGCGTATAGGAGCGAGGTGCCTGATCCTGCTCCCGCTCCCCGGCAGATCGTCAACAAGCTGCCCTACAAGCCTTCGGGCAGAAGCAAAGCAAACCAAGATGGCCTGTGGGAGCGCATCCCACGCTTTAACTTACGGCCCACCCGCTAGATACGCCCACCGATAAATCCAGCGCTGACGCCCGTCGCTGAACACCGGTTGCAGCCCATATCCCTGGGCGTGACCCCCACCAGTCGCAATGACGATGCGACCACAGGCTTCATACCCGCAGAATAACGCCCAGCTCGCCAACGTTGAGCCCTTGAGATCGATGAAAGGCGGCTGGCTGTGGCTTCTTGCACGATTCGCTGCCACCGATCGCAGCGTCTGGCTCAGGTTTGCTTCACGACTCCGCTCATTGCGTATACCCCAAAGGCAATTGCGTGGTGGATTTGATTTGCTCCATGGCAAAACTCGAACTGATGTCGGTAATCCCGGACAGCTGAATCAGCTTCTTGTAAACGGCGTCGTACCCTGCGATATCCGGTACGACAATACGTAACATGTAATCCGTATCCCCGGCCATGCGATAACACTCCACCACTTCAGGCAGCGTCGCGATGAGGTCGTGAAAACGGACCAGCCATTGGGCATTGTGCTGATTGGTACGGATCGCCGCGAACACCGTCACTGCAACGTTCAATAGGGCCGGATCGAGTAGCGCAACGCGACCGCGGATCATGCCTCGCTCTTCCAGCTTCTGAACCCGGCGCCAACAGGCAGTGCTACCGAGGCCGATGCTGTCGGCGATTTCGGCGATGGGCCGCGTGCAGTCGGTTTGCAGGATATCCAGAATTGCCTGATCGAATTTGTCCATGTGCCGTGCCGTGGAGAATGGAAGGATATGACTGATGGCGATAAAGATAAGCCAATAGTGACCGGACGCGAAAAGATATTCTTTAGATGGCGGGCAAGGTAGAAAAATAATCTAATGCAAAAGAAAAATAGCGTTCAGTAATCAATTTTTTTGCACCCTCGCGCTAGTAGTATTTTCTGCATTACGGACAGCGCGGATTTCTTCCCATGAGCACACTTCCTTGTTACTTCGACTACGCGGCTACCACCCCTGTCGATGACCGTGTCATCCAGGCAATGGTTACCTGCCTTGGCCGTGAAGGCACCTTCGGCAACCCGGCATCCAACTCCCACGCGTATGGCAATCTGGCGCGTCAGGCAGTAGAACTGGCCCGGCGGCAGGTCGCCGAATTGGTCGGCAGCTCGGCAGACTCACTAATCTGGACTTCCGGTGCCACCGAGTCCAATAACCTGGCTATCAAAGGTATTGCCCAAAGTGCCCAAGGGGCGCGCCGTCACCTGATCACCAGCCGCATTGAGCACAAGGCGGTGATCGACACCGTGCGCCAACTGGAACAAGCGGGTTTCCCGGTTACCTGGCTTGAGCCCGACTGCAATGGCCTGATCCAGCCGGAGGCTGTACTTCAGGCGCTGCGAGACGACACGCTGCTGGTGTCGCTGATGCTGGTCAATAACGAACTGGGCACGCTCACTGACATCGAGGCCATTGGCACGGCGGTTCGCGAGCACGGCGCTTTCTTCCACGTCGATGCGGCCCAAGGGGCCGGCAAAGTAGCCATAGATCTCAAAGCGCTTCCAGTGGACTTGATGTCTTTTTCCGCGCACAAACTCTACGGCCCCAAAGGCATCGGCGCGCTCTACGTGGGCGAACGTGCACGGCCGATGCTCCAGGCGCAGATTCATGGCGGCGGTCATGAGCAAGGCTTTCGCTCTGGCACACTGGCGACCCATCAGATTGTCGGCATGGGCGCTGCCTATGCGCTGGCCGCTGCGCAGATGCAGGAAGAAGTGCAGCGCATCGGCACGCTGTCTGCTCAACTGCTTGACGGCCTGTTGCAATTGCCTGGGGTCAGCCTTAACGGCGATGCGCAACAGCGCGTTCCGCATACGCTGAACATCTGCGTCGACAAGGCAGGCTTCAGCGCCATGAGCCTGTCCAGCGAACTGGCGGTCTCCTCGACATCCGCCTGCAATTCGGCCAGCAGCGGCGCCTCTCACGTTCTGCTCGCGCTGGGGTTGACCCAGGCCCAGGCCAGTAGCAGTTTGCGCCTGAGTCTGGGTCGCTACACCCAGGCGGCGGATGTGAAGAAAGCCATTTCTGTCATCGCAGCACGGCTCAGCAGCCAGTCGGCCACGTTCTGGTGATCGCTGGAAAGTAACCTTCAGAGGTTACATGGGCGAAAGTAACCCCTAAAGGTTACTTTCAGCCCAGTTTGATTACCGCCAAGCCCACGGCGATGCTGACGGTAAAACTCACCAGAGTGCCCAACAATACGTATTCACTAAGGGAGCGTTGCTCGGCCCCCTTGATGTCATTGAAGCGCAGGATGCTTTTGGCGGTGAGCAGAAAACCGATCGCCCCCCATTGCTCCATTAGAACGAAAGTCAGGATCAGCGTCCTTTCCAGATACCCAATCAACGTACCAGCCCGTTTAAGCGAGCCTTCACTATTGACGCTTTCGAGCCAGGGCGTCAGCACAGCCCCAATCAAGACGGATGAAGGACGCAGCATCAGGATGTAGGCGAGCAACACCAGCAGGTTATGCGACCTTACAAGCGTCTTGACTGACTCCCACGCCCACACCCAATAGCCTTCCGCGCTGAGCCAGATCGTGGTCAAAGCGACCACCTGCAGGAAAAATCTCAGCGCAAAGGCAAAGCGTGAGTCCCATTTGCCAACCAGCCACAGGATGAGCGCCCATGCAGCCGCAAAGAGCAGCGCGGCGCTGACAGCAACCGGAACAGAGCGCTCAAACGCATACAGCAGCGCACCGGTTGCAAGGCCATTTGCGATTGCCATCACGACCGTTCGGCCCGCTACACCCCGCGCTATGTCTTCGCGCCATATGGAATGCCCATAGTTCAGCAGCATATTGGCCAGGATCATCATCAGTAGCACGCTCGAAGCGTCACGCATCACTCAACTCCATCACCCACTTTTTGGTACTCGCCAGATAGCGGTCCAGCAAGCGTGCCTGCCCTCTCTGCAACGCTTTATTGATCGCGACCCGTGACTTGCCGAGATTTTCGGCAATGCTCTGCTGATCACCTACGCCCTGAAGGTGCGCGTAGTAAGCCTGAGCTTCGACCACGGTCCACTTGTCCACAATGGCGGCGACGAACTCGGTCACCAGCTCTGTACAGCGCATAAACGATGCATCGTGGCTGAACACGGCCAAACTGAGCTTTTTCATGCCATCCAGCCCTTGCCCGGACAGGACAAAAGCCTTTCCGTAATCCCGGCCAGCAGCAGAAGGACCGATGCCGATCGCGATGCGGGCATCCCAGCGCTCACCTTCCGGACTTGCGGCGATAAGACCAGCGCGGATAGCCAGCGCGCACTCGAAGACTTGAGGTGCATGCTGGAGCACCACTTGGAAGCCATCACCGCGATAGGTCTCCGTGCTCAATCCATAACGTTTCTTCAATGCGCTCAGCACATCCTTGAGGCCGTCTAGAAATGCCTGGGTGTCGGAAACCTTTTGCGAATGCATAAGGTCACCGGTCAAAACAGCTTTGATGCTCATGAAAACTTCCTCAATCCCGAGCGATTACGGTTGCACTATAAGCCATGGGCGACATAAGTAACCTAAAAAGGTTACTTTTTAAAATGTAACCTCTAGAGGTTACTTTCTTCGCATGCGAACGCCGTGATCTTCCACCCCCGTCTCTGGCACAATCGCCCATCGCTTTTTTCGAGAGCTTTTTCGAGACAATCATGAGCATGGACCTGAACAGCGTTTGTCAGCGCCTGGACACCGGCAGCAAGAAGTGGAGCCAGTACCCGGAAGACGTGTTGCCAATGTGGGTGGCGGACATGGATTTCCCGGTGGCGGAACCAATCGTGCAAGCGCTGAAGAACCGTCTGGAACATCCACTACTTGGCTATTCGGTGGCTCAAAAGACCTTGCGGCAGACGTTGGTGAGGCATCTGGCGAGTCACTACGACTGGCACATCCTTCCCGAAGACCTGGTGTTCCTGCCCGGTGTCGAGCCGGGTGTCAACATGGCCTTGAACAGCCTGGTACCCAATGGCAGTGGCGTACTGGTGCAGACCCCCAACTACTTGCCGTTGTTGGCCGCTCCGGCGAACTGGAAGCTGCCTCGGGTTGACTTGCCGTTTCACGCCGACGCCAATGGCGAGTACCCCACCGATATCGCCGCGCTGCAAAGCGCGCTGCTCAGCGTCCGTTCTCTGCTGCTGAGTAATCCGCACAATCCTCTGGGTAAGGTCTTCGAGCGTGAAGAGTTGCGCGCTATCGGTGAAGCCTGCGTGCAGCACGATGTGCTGATCGTTTCCGACGAGATTCATGCCGACATTCTGTTCGATGGTCGCCGTCACACGCCCATCGCATCCCTCAGTCCCGAGATCGCTGCGCGATGCGTAACCCTGATGTCCGCCAGCAAGGCCTGGAATATCGCCGGGATGAAGACCGCGTTCGCCGTGGTGCAGAACGCTGAACTGCGCGAGCGCTTCAATGCCGGGCGTCTGGGGCTGGTCGACAGCGTCAATGTCCTGGGGCTTGAGGCAACGCAAGCAGCGTATAGCGAGGGCGCATCGTGGCTGGCGCTGGTGAATGCCTATCTGCAGGACAATCGCGACTACCTGGCCCACGCCATCAAGACTCGCTTTCCCGGCATCCGCATGAACCTGCCGCAGAGCACGTATCTTGCCTGGCTGGATTGCACCGCGCTGGATATCGAGCACCCGCAGCGATTCTTTCTTACCGAAGCCAAAGTTGCGCTCAGCGAGGGCCTGGAGTTCGGCGATGACTGCGGCCAGTTCGTGCGCCTGAATTTCGGTTGCCCGCGGCCGATGCTCGAAGAAGCGCTGGCGCGTATGGAGCGCAGTCTGCTCCAGCGCTAGCGGGGCAGACGATGTTGCCCCGCTCGCCCTTCACGACTCAATAACCCAGCGACAGGCCGGTATTGCGACGTGGGTCGTTGGCACCGTAGAACCGGTTATTGCCCACCGGTTTGCCACCCAGCGAAGGCGCGCCGACCAGAATGGCAGCCAGGTGGTTGGCGTCCTGCGGTTCGGCGAACTTATGCCCCCAGCTTTCGAGGATCTTCTGCGTGTCAGGGCTCACTGCGAAGTTCTCAAGGTTGGTGGTTTCGGGCATCCACTGCTGGTGGAAACGCGGGGCGTCGACCGCTTCCTGAATGTTCATGCCGTAATCGATGACATTGAGCATGGTCAGCAGCGTCGCCGTGATGATCCGGCTACCGCCCGGCGTACCCACCACCATGACGGCCTTGCCATCCTTGGTGACGATGGTCGGGCTCATCGAAGACAGCGGCGTCTTGCCCGGTGCAATGGCGTTGGCTTCGCCCTGGATCAGGCCATACATGTTCGGTACGCCGAGCTTGGAGGTGAAGTCGTCCATTTCATCGTTGAGGATCACCCCGGTCTTGCTCGCCATCACCCCGGCACCAAACCAGTCGTTGAGCGTGTAGGTGACGGAGACCGCGTTACCCCACTTGTCGACGATCGAGTAGTGCGTGGTGTTATTGCCTTCGTGTGGCGCGACACCGGGTTTGATCTCTTGCGAGACGCCCGCTTTCTGCGGTTCGATGGCGGCGCGCAGTTTAGCGGCGTAGTCCCGATCGAGCAGATGATCGATCGGATTCTTCACGAAATCCGGGTCGCCCAGATAGCTGTTGCGGTCGACGTAAGCGTGACGCATGGCCTCGATCTGATAATGCAGGCCCTGGGCCGAGTGATAGCCCAACTCCTGCATCGGATAGCCTTCGAGGATGTTCATGATTTCGCAGATCACCACGCCGCCCGAGCTTGGAGGCGGCGCCGAGACCACGTGGTAGCCGCGGTAGTCACACTCGACAGGTGCCAGTTCTCGGGTCTTGTATTTATCCAGATCGGCCTGGACGATGATGCCTTTGCCAGCCTGGCTGGAATCGACGATGGACTTGGCGACCCAGCCTTTATAGAAACCGTCGGTGCCCTTCGCGGAGATTTCCTTGAGGGTCTTCGCCAGATCCTTTTGCACCAGCGTGTCGCCGACCTGCAGCGGCTGACCCTTGTTCAGGAAGATCGCGCCCAGGTCCTTCGGATCGGCCTTGAACTCGTCAGTAGCGGTGTGCAGCAGATCGACATCGCCCTGCTCCAGCGCGAAACCGTTCTCGGCCAGCTTGATCGCCGGGGCAATGACTTCTGCGCGTTTGCGGGTGCCGTATTTGCTCAGCGCCATTTCCATTCCGGAAACGGTACCGGGTACGCCAACGGCCAGATGGCCCTTGGAACTCAGGTCGGGAACGACGTTGCCGTCCTTGTCCAGGTACATGTTGGCGGTAGCGGCCTGGGGGGCTTTTTCGCGGAAGTCGAGGAAGGTCTTGCGCCCGTCGGCCAGCTGAATAGTCATGAAACCACCACCGCCAAGGTTTCCCGCAGCCGGGTAAACCACCGCCAACGCATAGCCCACGGCAACGGCGGCATCTACTGCGTTGCCGCCGGATTTCAGAACATCCACGCCCACGTGTGTGGCCAGATGCTGCGCGGTGACAACCATGCCGTTTTCAGCAGCAACGGGCGCGACAGAGGCTGCGTAGGAGGAAGCAAAAACGAGGGTGAGCGCCGTCGCGATCAGCGACTTGGCCAAGGGTTCATACTTCATGGGTCGACTCTCTTTATTCTTTTGAATGTGGAACAGCATTGGCGGGACGAACCTCGATGGGGAGTACCCTCTCGTGAATCGCCCGGCATCCTTGCAACTGTAGATGCACATTTGTTGGAGCACGCTGGATAGCCGCAGCGCGGCCCACGAGGGAACCGACCTGCCGCACCAAAATAGCGCCTACCGCATAACTTACCTAGTGCCAATCACAGGTTATTTCATCGAAACAGCCGGTTTTACTGGCACGTCCGTACCATCGCCAGTTCACAGACCTTTCACCTAATGCGGGTATACGCGTAACCTTGGGCCTGCGCGCCAACACAAAAATATCGTCGATGACTGCCACGGCGCGCGGGTATTGGACGTCATCGACAGACCCACAAGGCCTGCCTGGTGAAAATCCCCCTCTGTGCAGCACCCCTGCTCTGATGGCCAGAACCTTTCGTTCGCTGGCCGTGTACAACTTCCGCATCTGGTCCATCGGCGGGATCGTTTCCAACATCGGCACCTGGATGCAGCGTACTGCCCAGGACTGGCTGGTGCTCACCCAGCTCACCCATCAGAACGCCACGGCACTCGGCATTGTCATGGCCTTGCAGTTCGGGCCGATGCTGTTGCTGCTGCCGGTCAGCGGTTTCGCGGCGGACCATTTCGATCGCCGCAAGCTGCTGATCGGCACGCAATTGGCGTTTGCCGCGTCGGCGCTGGGCCTGGGTCTGTTGACGGTCACCGGCCATGTGCAGCTGTGGCACGTGTACTTCTTTGCACTGGTCTCGGGCTGCGTTGCAGCGATTGACGGCCCGGCGCGCCAGACCTTCGTTTCCGATCTGGTGGATGAAGCCCACCTGAGCAACGCCGTGGCGCTCAACTCGCTGTCGTTCAATGCGGCGAGGATGATCGGCCCGGCGGTTTCTGGATTGTTGATTCCGCTGGTGGGCAACGGCTGGGTGTTCCTGGTCAACGTACTGACCTTCGCCTTGATGATCGGCTCGCTGTGCAGCCTGCGCCGCGCTGAGCTGCACATGCGCGAGCGCCCTGCGCGGGCTCGTGGGCGGCTGGCGGAAGGGTTTCGCTATGTCTGGGGACGGCCCGACCTCAAAGCCATCATGTTGATGCTGTTTCTGGTTGGCACCTTTGGCCTGAACTTTCCGATTTACATCTCGACCATGGCAGTGACCGTGTTCAACGCGGACTCCACGCATTATGGTCTGCTGACCTCGCTGATGGCCGTTGGCTCGGTGACCGGCGCCCTGCTCTCCGCCCGCCGCGCTCGTCCGACGTCCAAGCTGTTGTTCCGGGCCTGCGCACTATTCGGCGCGTGTTTTCTGCTGGCGGCGATGATGACCAACTTCTGGCTGTTCGGCCTGCTGCTGTTCGTCTTGGGGATCAGTGCGCAGACCTTCACCACCTCGGCCAACAGCATGGTGCAGCTGTCGACCGATCCACTGATGCGTGGTCGGGTCATGGCGATTCTGCTGGCGACGACGCTGGGCGGAACGCCGGTCGGCGCCCCGATCGTGGGCTGGGTTGCCGACCTGTTCGGCCCGCGCTGGGCCATGGGGATTGGCGCTGCCTCAGGACTGTGGGCAGCGCTGGTGTGGTTTCGCTATCAGCGCGCCGCCAAGCTGGCCGGCGCCGTCTGAGCGTGTATCGGCCGTGTCGGTTTACCCGTGCGCAAAGTCCACAGCAGAATCACGCCGACCACCCCGGCCGCCGACAGTGAGAGCATGCCCGCACGCGGGTCTGCCACCCAGACTTCCATATTGGCCTTGAGCATTGGCGCGACAAAACCTCCGATGTTGCCCAGCGAACCGATCAGGGCGATCCCGCCTGCAGCAGCAACGCCGCCCAGATAGCCGGTCGGCAGAGTCCAGAACAGTGGCTGGACGGTCACGAAGCCTGCGGCGGCAAAGCAGAACGACAGCAACACCAGCGGCAGACTGGCGAGCAACGTCGATGCGGCGATTCCCAGTGCCGCCATCCCCAACATGCACATCGCCATGGTTAGATGTCGGGCGCGGCGGTCGGCATAGCGCGTCACGAAGAACATCACCACCGCCGCACACAGCCACGGAATCGAGGTCAGCATGCCGACCTTCAATCCGACCGTGGTGCCGAGCAGTTCCGCGATACGCGTTGGCAGGTAGAAGATCACGCCATACACGCTGACCTGCACGCTGAAATAGATCAGGACGAATTTCACGACCCGCAGATTGCGCACCATGCTCAATAGGTCGCCGGGGCCGTGATCGAGTTTCTGCTGATCTTCTGCCAGCAGTTCGGCGCTTAGCGCGGCCTTCTCCTCAGCACTGAGCCAACTGGCGTCCTGGGGTTTGCTCTTGAGGTAGAACAGCGCGACGATGCCGACGATTACCGCGGCCAGACCTTCGACCAGGAACATCCACTGCCAGTTGGTGAGCTCGAAGACGCCGTGCATGTCCAGCAACCACCCAGACAGCGGGCTGCCCAGCATCAATGCGAACGGCAGCCCGAAGTAATAGATGCCGATGGCCTGACCACGGCGACGGGCCGGAAACCAGTACGTGAGATAGAGAATGACACCCGGCGAAAAGCCCGCTTCGGCAACGCCCAGCAAAAACCGCAGCACGTAAAAGCTGGTTTCGCTGTGGGTGAACATCATCGCGGCCGAGACCAGGCCCCAAGTGATCATGATCCGACTCAGCCACACGCGCGCGCCCACCCGATGCAGCATCAGGTTGCTCGGGACTTCGAAGATGGCGTAGCCGATGAAAAAGATTCCAGCGCCCAGCGCGAACGCCGCATTGCTTAACCCCACATCGGCCTGCAATGCAGCCTTGGCGAAGCCGACGTTGGAGCGGTCGATCATGGCCAGGGCAAACATCAAGGCCAGAAACGGCAGCAGCTTCCAGCGACATTTGCGCACGGCGCTTTCGATAGCCGCAGTAGCGGCCGGATCAGATTTTATTGTCATTGTTGTGCCTATCGGAGGTATGGATCTGAATGCCAGCCGAAACTAGACCAGACCTGCGATAAAGCCCAATGACAAATCTTCAATCTTTGATAGCGTGTGGTTATCGGATTCCAGTGTTTACCGGTTCACCTTAGGCTCCAGGCTGAAACACGGTCCCCTGTGGGAATGAATTCATTCGCGAGGCTTCAGCAGGCGCGATACATCTCAGTGCCTGGCCCATTTTTCGCGAATGAATTCGCTCCCACAGGAAATGCGCCAGCCATAGCCCTTGACTGGATACTGAAGGGTGCTGATCGGAGATCAAAACCACCGGTCATTGCGCTTGCGCCCACGGGTCAGCGCCGGGAGGATCAGGCCCAGCAGCAAGCCCGCGCCGGCGATGCTGCCGCCATAGACCATGTAGCGCATCAATACCTGATTGTTCTCGTCACCCAACTTGGCCTGGGTTGCACGCAACTCCGACTGGGCATCGCTCAGCTGCGCATTGAGATCTTTGGTGCGAGCTTCCAGTTCGTCCACCAGCTTCTTGCGCGAGTCGAGGGTTTCCTGCATGCCCTGGACCTTGGTTTTCCAGTCGTCGTCGATGGTTTTCAGTTGCCCGCTGAGGTCGGCCACCTGCTGTGTCAACTGCGGCAGGCGCTCGGTCTGGCCCGGCACATCCTGCAGGTCGTTGGACGGAATCCACACCGTGTCCCCGGAGTTGCCACGCACCTGGCTGTAATCACCCTGAGTGTTAAGCAATTCGACTTTCTGACCGGATTTGAGGGTACCGACGATGCGATAGCCATCAGTCGGGCCACTGCGTACATAAGTACTCAAGGTGTCACTGACCCAACGATCCTTGCCTTCGGCCTGGGCCTGACTCACTACACCAACGGCAAACAAGGTTCCCAGCAGGCCGGCACTGAGCAAATGGCGTCGGGCGCCCGGCAGCAGGGAGAAATGAGAAGTGGAAACTGAAACTGGGCGAGATAGAGACATGAGGAATCTTCGACAAGATAAAAAGAAAGGCCGGATGGACGGGCCGCATGCGATGGACAAAAGCCTGGTCGGCAGCGATAAGCAACGCGCTGCAACTACTGGGAAAGGCAATAGCGGGCGCGGCCTGCAACAAGCCGGAAGCCTGAACACACCCGGGCCTCGTGCCCCGGCGCACCACGCGCGCAGTGGTCAACAGACAGTTCAAATGGTGTCAGGTTCACTACAGGAGGGTGACGTTCGTCTGGTGAAGGGATGTGGCGGGAGGATGATCCAGGGAGATGGTTTGCGGGAAAGTGCGGCGGGTCAGACACCAACTATGGTGAATGCCCACCGCTGTAGCTGCTGTCGTAACTCCCGACGTCTCCCGCAGATTTCGCGTCGTGGAACGATCTACGGCCGACCCGGATTCAGCGGGCCGGCGTCGGATCTATTGACTTGCCAACGGTTTGAGAACTACCACCGCCAAAGGCGGCAGATTCAGCGACAGGGATACCGGCTGACCATGGCTCTTGATGTCCTCGGCTACAACGCCGCCACCATTGCCAAAATTGGAGCCGGCATAAATTTCCGCGTCTGAATTGAGCACCTCGGCCCACTTGCCACTGAATGGCACGCCAACGCGATACCCTTGACGCGGCACCGGTGTCAGGTTGGCGACCACCAGCAGCGGCTCGCCCTCCTTGCTCCAGCGCAAATAGGCATACACGCTGTTACCGGCATCATCACCAATCACCCACTGGAAGCCCTGCGGCTGGCAATCCTGTTCGTACAGCGCTTTTTCCGAGCGATACAATCGGTTCAGGTCGCTTACCAGCGTTTTAACACCGATATGCTCGGAATACTGCAGCAAATACCAGTCCAGCTGCTGGTCATGATTCCACTCGCGCCACTGCCCGAACTCGCAGCCCATGAACAACAATTTCTTGCCCGGATGGGTCCACATAAACGTCAGGTATGCCCGCAGGTTCGCGAATTTCTGCCAACGGTCTCCCGGCATCTTGTCGATCAGCGAATGTTTGCCGTGCACCACTTCATCGTGTGATACCGGAAGGATGAAGCGCTCGGACCACGCATAGACCAACCCGAAACTCAGCTCGTTATGGTGATGCTGACGGTGGATCGGATCCTGCTCGATATAGTGCAGGGTGTCGTTCATCCAGCCCATGTTCCATTTGTACGAAAAGCCAAGGCCACCCTGCTGGGCCGGCTGCGTAACGCCCGGCCAGGAGGTTGATTCCTCGGCGATCACCAGTGCCCCCGGCGCCTCCAGCGCCACCACATCGTTGAGGTGACGCAGGAAGTCGATGGCTTCCAGGTTTTCGCGTCCGCCGTAACGGTTTGGCACCCACTCCCCGGCTTTGCGCGAGTAATCGCGGTACAGCATCGAAGCCACGGCATCCACGCGCAATCCGTCGATGTGGAAATTCTTCAGCCAGTGCAGGCCCGAGGCAATCATGAAACCATGGACCTCGGTACGACCCAGGTTGTAGATCAGCGTGTCCCAGTCCTGGTGAAAACCTTCCTGCGGATTACCGTATTCGTACAGTGCGGTGCCGTCGAACTGCGCCAGCCCATGAGTATCGGTGGGGAAATGCGCGGGTACCCAGTCGAGGATCACACCGATGTCGGCGCGGTGACAGGCATCGACGAAGGCTGCGAAATCTTCAGGCGTGCCATATCGCGCGCTGGGTGCGAATTGAGACAACAACTGATAACCCCAGGAGCCACCAAACGGATGCTCCATGATCGGCATCAACTCAATGTGAGTAAAACCGAGCTCCTTGATGTACGGGATCAGCCGCTCGGCCAGTTCATGCCAGCTGTAGAGATTCCAGACCTCTTCCCCATCGTCATTGAGGTATGAGTTTTTTTGCCAGGACCCGGCGTGCAGCTCGTAGATCGACAGCGGCTTGTGGATGTCTTGCTTGTCGCCGCGCGACTGCATCCAGTCGTTATCCTGCCACTCGAAGCTCAGCGGCTTGGCGACTTTCGATGCAGTGTCCGGCGGCAATTGAGTGGCCAAGGCCACCGGATCGGCCTTCAGCGGCAAGATGCCGTGCTGGCCGAGAATTTCGTATTTGTATGCCTCACCCGGCGCCAGGCGCGGAATGAAGATCTCCCACACCCCGGACGGATAACGCACACGCATCGGGTGGCGGCGACCGTCCCAGCTGTTGAAGTCGCCGACCACCGACACCCGGCGGGCATTCGGTGCCCAGACCGAGAAGCGCACGCCATCGACGCCATCCACGTTCTTCACCTGCGCACCGAGGGCCGCACTCAAATCGCGATGATTGCCTTCGGCGAACAGATAAAGGTCCATCTCCCCGAGCAACTGCCCGAAGCTGTATGGGTCTTCGGTGATTTGCTCGCTGGTCGCCCATTGGATCTTCAGCAGATAAGGTTCACGCACGGGGAAGTGCCCGGCAAAAAATCCGGGCTTGTCGGTCATGCTCAACTCGCCCAAATCGCGCTCGCCGTCGCGAGACAGCACGCGCACGCCGAGCGCATTAGGCAAATAGGCGCGGATCACCTGGCCATCCTGGCCATCGCTGTGGGGGCCGAGCATGGAGAACGGATCACGATGCTCGGCGCGGATCAACGCGTCCATATCGCCGGCACCAGGCAACAACTGATGGTTGCCTTTGCCGAATTGGTCAGACGCACTCATTTTCATTCTCCATCAGACAAGTCCAGCAGCCCGCGCAAGCCTTGAAGCGGAACCGACAACCAGGTCGGCCGATTCTCGGCCTCGTAGGCCACTTCATAAGCGGCTTTTTCCAAGGTGAACAACGCCAACGCAGCGGCCTCCCCCTTGGCATCTTTCCAGGCGTGGGCAACATCGACGGTGGCCGCCTTGTAGCCATCGAGGAACGCTTGCCGCGCCTGTTTCAAATACGTTTCAGCAACATGTTTGCGCGCCGCCTCAGCCTGGGCCGAGGTGTCGGCGCTCTGGGCATTGCGTACGGCCATGGCGGCAGCGTAGTCGAAAGATCGCAACACGCCGCTGACATCTTTGAACGGGCTGTATTTGGCCCGACGTTCCTGCAACGGACGCGCCGGTTCACCCTCGAAGTCGATCAGATACGCGTCGCCTTTGACCACCAGCATCTGCCCCAGGTGCAGATCACCGTGCACTCGCATGCGCAGGCCGCCGACCGACTGTTTGGCCAGGGTTTGCACCTGGGCCAGCAACGGTTTGCGTTTGCCCAGCAGTTCACTGACCAGTTGCTGATCGGCCGGTTCCAGGGTGTCGCGATGTTGTGCCAGCAAGTCGAGCGCCCGTTCCACCTGCGCCGCCACGCTTTTCGCCGATGCCTGGCTGTCCTTGACGCTCGTAACCTCAGTCTTGAAGTCCGGGTTGTCAGTGGGCGCGCTGAGTACCACATGCATTTCGCCCAGGCGCTGGCCCAGCAACCCGGCAAAATCCTTGAGTTCCAGCAACGCGTTGGCGTGTTGCTCAAGCGTGGACTGACCATGGGCCATCTCATCGCGCACGGCACGCTCGAGGTTGTTCTGCGTCCATTCCCACGCGTCACCCTGATTGCTCAGATACCCTTGGGCGATCATGAGCAGATTGCTCTCGCCATCGCTGTCGACCCGTACCACTGCACCCAGCAGCGGTGAAATATGTTGATAGCCCGCTTCAGTCAGGTAAGCGCCCATTTCGAGTTCGGGGTGAGTGCCCGCAGCGACCCGGCGAATCATCTTCAGCACCAGCGCCTTACCGACGACCACCGAGCTGTTGGACTGCTCGGCGGACAGGTAGCGCACCTCGGACTCATCGTTCAGGCCCAGCGGTGCGAGTTTCGAACTTTGCTGAAAGCGCAGCTCGCCGTCATTGGTCGGCAGGACGATCTCCTCGTGCATGCCCTTGATCACTGCGCGAATGAATGGCTCCAGTGTGAAGGCATCGGTGATCAATCCGACCTGACGTCCCCGCCGAACGCGCGCAAGCGCCAGTTGTTGTGGCAATGCGCTGCTGATGTCGTCCTCGGGCAACAGGCCGAACGGCAGCTGATAGCGCACCACTTCGTCACCTGACGTGACCTCGATTTCGCTCAACAAAACGGGGCGTACGGTGGTGCCGAAGCGCACCGCATAGGCAATGTGCACCTTGTCCAGCGCCTTGCCCTTGCCGGCAAACCAGCGGCGTTTGGGCAAGTACGCGGCCAGGGAACTCTGTTCCATGGTCTGACGCAGCGGTTCGTCGAGCAATTCTTCCAGCCGCTGTTTAAGGACAAGGGTTGGGAAATCCGGCAGGCTCTGCGCCGGTTCAACGTGCCAACTGGGCATTTGATTCTCCGCAGCCAGCAGGAACCAGTAGAAGCCATAAGGCGGCAACGTCAGCAGGTAATTGAGCTGGCCAATAGGTGGGAAGGCACTGCCGCCAAGCATTTCCACCGGCACAGTGCCGGCGTACGGCGACAGCTCCAGTTCAGCCGCCTGAGAAGCGGCGGAAACGTTGGCGACGCACAGAATGATTTCGCTCTTGCCGTCAGGCCCGGTGTATTCGCGGGTGTAGGCCAGAATCCGGCGGTTGCTCGGCGATAGCATCTTCAGCGTGCCGCGACCGAACGCCTTCTGCTGCTTGCGCACGGCGAGCATGCGCCGGGTCCAGTTCAGCAGCGAATGCGGGTCGTGGTCCTGCGCTTCGACGTTCACCGATTGATAGCCGTACAGCGGGTCCATGATCGGCGGCAGCACCAGGCTTGCCGGGTTGGCTCTGGAAAAACCGCCGTTGCGGTCGATGGACCATTGCATCGGCGTGCGCACACCGTCACGGTCGCCGAGATAAATGTTGTCGCCCATGCCGATTTCGTCACCGTAATACAGGGTCGGTGTACCTGGCATGGACAACAGCATGCTGTTGAGGAGTTCTACTCGGCGGCGGTCGCGTTCCAACAACGGAGCCAGACGGCGGCGGATACCCAGGTTAATCCGCGCGCGGCGGTCAGAGGCGTAGTAGTTCCACAAATAGTCGCGCTCACGGTCAGTGACCATCTCCAGGGTCAACTCATCGTGGTTGCGCAGGAAAATCGCCCACTGGCAGTTCTCCGGGATTTCCGGAGTCTGGCGCAGGATGTCGGTGATCGGGAAACGGTCTTCCTGCGCCACCGCCATGTACATCCGCGGCATCAGCGGGAAGTGAAATGCCATATGGCATTCGTCGCCGTCCTTACCCTTGCGATCGCCGAAATACAGCTGGGTATCCTCCGGCCACTGATTGGCTTCGGCCAGCAACATGCGGTCGGGGTAATTGGCGTCGATCTCGGCCCGAATCTGCTTGAGCACATTGTGTGTCTCTTGCAGGTTCTCGTTGTTGGTGCCGTCGCGCTCGATCAGGTACGGAATCGCATCCAGGCGCAGGCCGTCGATGCCCATGTCAAGCCAGTAGCGCATGACTTCGAGTACCGCCTTCATCACCTGCGGGTTATCGAAATTGAGGTCCGGCTGGTGCGAATAGAAACGGTGCCAGAAGTATTGACCGGCCACCGGGTCCCAGGTCCAGTTGGATTTCTCGGTGTCGAGAAAGATGATCCGTGTACCGTCGTATTTCTGATCGTCATCGGACCACACGTAGAAATCGCGGGCCCTTGAGCCTTTCTTCGCATGGCGTGCGCGCTGGAACCAGGGATGCTGGTCGGAGGTGTGGTTGATGACCAGCTCGGTAATCACCCGCAACCCGCGCTTGTGCGCTTCGGCGATGAATTTCTTGGCATCGGACATATTGCCGTAATCGCTATGAATCCCGCGATAGTCCGAAATGTCGTAGCCATCGTCGCGACGTGGCGAAGGATAGAACGGCAGCAACCAGATGGTATTGACGCCCAGCTCGGCAATGTAATCGAGCTTGGCGATCAGGCCGGGAAAATCACCGATTCCGTCGTTGTTGGAATCGAAATACGACTTCACATGAACCTGGTAAATCACCGCGTCCTTGTACCAGAGCGGGTCTTCGATAAAGGCAGCGTTCCGGGGTTTCTTCGCCATGACCACTTCCTTTGAATTATTGGTTTGTGGCTTTTATGCGCCAGATGCCGAACGGCTGATAGGAAGGCTCGATGCGCATGAACTGCGTCTTGCCGTACCAGGTCCAGCTGTGACCGGTCATCAAGTCCTCGCCCAGCGTCGCGGCATCGTCAGGCAGGCCCATCTCCCAGAGCGGCAATTCGAAATGCGCCTCCTGAGCGTTACGCGGATCTAGGCTGATCGCCACCAAGACGAAGTTGCTACCGTCGGCGCTGCGCTTGCCGAAATACAGGATATTGTCGTTCCAGGCAGTGTAGATGCGCAGGCCCAAGTGCGTCTGCAGCGCCGGGTTCTGACGGCGGATGCGGTTGAGTTGGGCAATCTCGGCAATGATGTTGCCCGGTGCGGTGTAATCCCGAGGCCGGATCTCGTATTTCTCCGAGTCCAGATATTCTTCTTTGCCCGGCACAGGTGCCGACTCACAGAGTTCGAAGCCCGAATACATGCCCCACAAACCGGAACCCATGGTCGCCAGCGCCGCGCGAATCAGAAAGCCCGGACGGCCCGAGTCGTGGAGGAAGTAGGGGTTGATGTCCGGCGTGTTGACGAAGAAGTTTGGCCGGTAGCATTCGCGCCACGGCGACTCATTGAGCTGGGTGAAATACTCGCTCAGTTCAGCCTTGGTGTTGCGCCAGGTGAAATAGGTGTAGCTCTGGGAATAACCGACCTTGCCCAGACGCGCCATCATCGCCGGTTTGGTGAAAGCTTCCGCCAGAAACATCACATCCGGGTGCTGCGCGCGGATGTCGGCGATCATCCATTGCCAGAATGGCAGCGGCTTGGTGTGCGGGTTATCGACGCGGAAAATCTTCACACCCTCCTCGACCCAACCCAGCACCACATCGCGCAGTGCCAGCCACAGGCTCGGAATGGCATCCGGCGCGTAGAAGTCGACGTTGACGATGTCCTGGTATTTCTTCGGCGGGTTTTCCGCGTAACGGATGGTGCCGTCCGGACGCCAGGAGAACCAGCCCGGATGCTCCTTGAGCCACAGATGGTCCTGAGAACACTGGATCGCGAAGTCCAGGGCGATTTCCAGACCGTGCTCGGCAGCGGCCTTGACCAGATTACGGAAACCCTCACGGGTGCCGAGTTGCGGGTGAATCGCATCATGACCGCCATCGGCGCTGCCAATGGCGTAAGGGCTGCCCGGATCGTCGGGACCTGCCGTCAGCGAATTGTTCGGGCCTTTGCGGTGGGCGCGGCCGATGGGGTGAATGGGCGGGAAGTACAGAACGTCGAAGCCCATGTCGCGAATCATCGGCAAGCGGCTGTGGACATCGTTGAATGTGCCGTGGCGGCTCTTGTCGTCGGTGATCGAACGCGGGAACAGCTCATACCAGCTGGCAAACTGGGCAAGCTCGCGCTCGACGTCCAGCGGAAACTCAAGGCTGCGGCTGAGGAAGGCGTGATTATCGGCTTTGGCCATGATCGCCGCCGTTTCACTGTGCAGCAGCAACGCCACCTGAGCTTCGTGCTCGATATTTTCGCCAAAGCGCTGCAACAGGCTGTCGAGTTGTCCACGTAACTCATGCTGGCTGCGCTCGGCGGCATGCTGCAGATGCAGACGCCCTTCCTCCAGCTCCAGATCGATGGAAACGCCGGCTGCGTATTTCTTCTCAAGCTCATAACGGTAGCTGGCGAACTGATCTATCCAGGCCTCAAGGCGAAACAGGTAGCGGCTCACCGAGGTCGGGGTGAATTCACCGATCCAGCTATCGTTGCCCAGCTCACGCATGGGCGTCTGATGCCAATCCTGCTCGTCGGCCGCGCGATAGCAAATGCGCACGGACATTTTGTCATGGCCGTCGGCGAACACCTTGCTGGTAACCGTTACCGGCTGGCCAATGATGCCCTTGGCCGCAAGCTGCCCGGACTCGATTACAGGCGAAGTGTCTTCGATGACAATCCGCGGCAGTTGCAAGGCCTGGGTCAGTGATAAAGGCTGGGTCGGGTGCGGAACATCTGTGGCCAGGGAATCCGGGCCGTATGGCTGATCAGCAGTCACATTCATCGAGCATCACTCCTCACGCCCCAGGGACGCTCCTTGTAGCAAATCCGTAATAGTCCGTTGGGTCGACGTTCATCCATAAGCAGCGGCCCGGGGCTGTCGAGACAGCCGCTGCCCGCGATTGGCCGCATAGGTTCCGAACGCCAGTTTCGGGGAAAAGTTCAAAGAGCTTGCGATGCGAAAATCGATTCTCTGCCAGCTTCACCGCATCGCCGCAAACCGCCGCAAAAAAAGCGCTGAATCATTCAAACGGACACGATGTCGAAGGCTGCGAGCGCGTTGAAAACCGGCACTACTGCCTCTTGCAACCTGCGCTGAAGGAAGGTGTAGCAATGACCATTCCCGTTCCTGCAGAAACGCCCGATCCGAACATCGATGACCCGGAACTGCCCGTGCCCAAACCGGAAGAGCCTCCGCCTCCGACCATGCCGCCGGTAGTCGAACCGCCCAAGGGCGATCCTCCCAGTGAGGAACCGCCTGAGGTTTTGGCTGAGGATTTTCCGGAGTAGCTTGAACCTGATACAGCAACAAACCACCCATGAGCACATGGACGCGTGCTCAGGGTTGGTGCGAATCCCCCCCGGTCTTGCGTGCTGGATCGTTTTCCTTGTTCCGCGCGGGATCCACGCGTTCGACAATTATCGGCACCAGGCTGAAGATCGCCAGGGCCAGGACTGTACTCAGCACCGCCGTCGCCTCTCGTCCCATTCCCGCCGCAATCCCGATGGCGGCGGTCATCCATAAACCTGCTGCCGTGGTCAGGCCCTTGACTTGATGGGTGTCGAGTTTCTCGCCCTTGAGGATGGTGCCCGCGCCAAGAAAGCCAATGCCGGCGACGATGCCCTGCACTACACGGCTCACTGCCGCGTCATCAGCCCCGGCCAGACGTGGCACCAGCACGAACAGCGCAGCCCCCATACACACCAGCATGTGCGTGCGCACGCCAGCGGCCTTGCCTTTGTGCTCGCGCTCGAAACCGAGGATGCCGCCCAGCAGGGCCGCGATCACCAGGCGCACGGTAACTCGGGTGAGTTGCGTCGCATCGGTGATGTCCGAGAACTCCGAACGCAGCGTTTCGACGACTTCTTGCCACCAGGCGTTCATCAGGGTTTGTTCCATGCTCAAGATGCGTTGAGCAATGGACCACAGAGTTTGGGCGGAGTGCTGCAGCGCCCCTGCGTCGGACAGCGGAAACGATGTTTGCGGTACGCAGTCGGATTTCCATATGCCCGTGAAGGAGTACGACCATGCCTCTGGAATTCGACCATAACAACGAACGCTGCACAGCTGTGGTAGACGGAACCCCATACAGCAGCGCAGTGACCGACGTGTTAATCACCACTAACGACAAGACGCACATGTCTGAGGCGCAGATTGGCGAAAAAATAATTCCGATCACCGAAGCCGAGGCTGATGCGCTGACGGTGTACAAAGCCAAGGATCTGCGGCATCACACCATTGGCGTTGAGCCGGGTGAGGATTCGCCGGTGATCTAGATGCCCAATCGTCATGTTGGTGCGGTAGCAGTCCGGTTTGTTGACGTGGCGACTTAATGGACGCTGCCGCGGCCAAGCGGACTGCTACAGAGCACCGTCGACGCATACCAATCCGGGTACGCCGCAAATGCGTAAATCCCACATCTGATCCGCTGTTTATCCGGAAATCTGCAGCTGTACTGAAAACAGCCTGGCGCGCATAGTGCGGTGATTGCGACTGTGCGAGCCCTCCATGAAACGCTACGAAAAATTCGCCGACGACATCGCCGAGCTGATTCGCTCCGGCGTCCTGGCCGCCGGTCAACGTGTGCCGTCGGTGCGCTATGCCAGCCAGACCCACGGCATCAGCCCCTCAACCGTGTTTCAGGCGTATTACCTTCTGGAACGCCATGGTCTGATCCGCGCCCGGCCGCGCTCTGGCTATTTCGTCAACGACACCCTTCTCAACCAGACCTTCGCGGCCCGACGCCGTGATGCGCTGTCAGGGTCGGAGCCAACGCTGGAGCCACGCGTGGGCGAATCCACCGAAGTGGATGTCAGTGAGCTGGTTTTTTCGGTGCTGGAGTCGATCAAGGATCCGAATACCGTGCCGTTTGGCTCGGCGTTTCCCAGCGCGGGACTTTTTCCGCTGCAGCGGCTGGCTCGCTCATTGGCCAGCGCAACGCGGGAGATGGACCCGAGCATGGTGGTCAGCGATCTGTCGCCGGGCAACCCGGTGCTGCGCCGGCAAATAGCCCTGCGTTACATGGTCGCCGGGCAAATGCTGCCCATGGAGGAACTGTTGATCACCAATGGTGCGCTGGAGGCCCTGAACCTGTGTTTGCAGGCGGTCACCGAACCGGGCGATCTGGTGGCCATCGAGGCGCCTGCATTCTATGCCTGCCTGCAGGTGCTGGAACGCCTGAAACTCAAGGCGGTGGAGATTCCGGTCCATCCGCAGACCGGGATCGACCTGAGCGTTCTTCAACAGACACTCGAGCGTTATCCGATCAAGGCCTGCTGGAGCATGACCAGCTTTCAGAACCCCACCGGGGCAACGGTTGCGGAATCGCGCAAGCGCGAACTCGTGGAATTGCTACGCATGCACGAGGTGCCGCTGATCGAGGACGACGTCTACGCCGAGCTGTACTACGGGCAACAGGCGCCGAAACCTGCCAAGGCTTTCGATACCGAGGGGTTGGTGCTGCATTGCGGCTCGTTTGCCAAGAGCCTGGCGCCTGGCTACCGGGTCGGCTGGGTCGCTGCGGGGCGTTATGCGCAGAAGGTCGAGCGGCTGAAGCTGATGACCTCGCTGTGCGCGTCGATGCCCGCCCAGGCTGCAATCGCTGATTACCTGCAACACGGTGGTTACGACCGGCACCTGCGCAAACTGCGGATCAGTCTGGAAGACCAACTGCGCGCCATGCTTGGCGCCGTGGCGCGCTATTTCCCTCAGCAAACCCGCGTGAGCCAGCCGTCCGGGGGCTATTTTCTGTGGGTGGAATTGCCGGAGCAGATTGACTCGCTGAAGGTGTTTCAGGTCGCGCTGGCCCAAGGGATCAGCATCGCCCCCGGGCCGATCTTTTCCCCGACCCGGCGTTTCAAGAATTGCATCCGCCTGAACTACGGCAGCCCGTGGAACGACACCAGCGAACGAGCAATGGAGACGCTCGGCAAGATCATTCGGTCGATGATTTGAGCTGATTACAGCCCCCTGTAGCGGTCCGGCTTGCCGATGGTAAGCACATTCGAGGACACCCCCGGCAAGCCGTGCTGCTACAGAGGTGCGTGTGAATCCGGGTTAACGGCCACCGCCCAGATCGATGAACGTTCCGGTCGAATATGACGCCTTGTCCGACAGCAACCAAAGAATCGCTTCAGCCACTTCACCGGCCAGTCCGCCGCGGCCCATGGGGATGGTCGGCTCCAGCTTGCGCACCCGCTGCGGATCACCGCTCAAGGCATGAAATTCGGTGAAGATGTAACCCGGACGCACCGCGTTCACCCGCACGCCCTCGCCCGCCACTTCCTTGGCCAGGCCGATGGTGAAGGTGTCCAGCGCACCCTTGGACGCTGCGTAATCGACATACTCACCCGGCGAGCCCAGGCGCGCCGCCACCGAAGACACGTTGACGATACTGCCGCCGTGACCGCCATGACGAGGCAACATGCGCAGCAGCGCGTGTTTGCTGCACAGCATGGGGCCGACCACGTTGCTCATCATGATCTTGAGCATACGAAATTCGGACATGTTTTCGACCCGCGACGTCTCGCCCACGGTTCCCGCATTATTCACCAGCGCGCTGATCCGCCCCAGTTCCGAATCCACCCGGGAAAACAGACGGATGATCTCGTCTTCGTTACTGACGTCCGCCTGAAGCGCGATGGCATAGCCTCCCGCTTCGCGAATCTGTCCGCAGACACGCTCTGCCGCCTGGTGGTCAGACAGGTAATTGATGCAAACGCGATAACCTTGCGCCGCCGCCAGAACTGCCGTGGCGGCGCCAATACCTCTGGAGCCGCCAGTGATGAGGAGGTTTTTATCCATGAGAAAGTCCGAATCAAAGCTCAAGTCTTGTTCCGGGCCCTGACGAGCAGCGGCTGCGCGCGCCGGCGTTTCGTACAGAAGCGTTTCGTACAGACCCGGTGTTATGCAAAGCGTGAAACGTCAAACAGGGTTCTCGCAGACGCGGTGTTGCGCCGCATTAATATCCGCCATGAAACGGTCCGCTGGCAACGGATGGCCTAACAGATACCCTTGCAATGAATCGCAGCCCAGCTCCGTCAGAAAATTCTGCTGACTGCTGGTTTCCACGCCCTCGGCCACGATGCGCAGGTTCAGCGCCTGTCCCAGCGCGACGATGGCCGAGACGATCGCTGCATCGTCGCTGTCGTGCTCCAGGTCGCGGACGAAACCTCTATCGATTTTCAGCTCGTTGGCCGGCAGACGCTTGAGGTACATCAGGCTGGAATAACCGGTGCCAAAATCGTCGATGGACAGGTCGACGCCCAGGTTCGAAAGCTTCTGCAGCACCGTCATGCTCGCGTCGGCGTCGCTCATGGCCGTGGTTTCGGTGATTTCCAGGGTCAGGCAGTTGGCCGGCAAACCATGGGCTGCCAGCGAGGTCGCCACATTCCTGACCAGTCCGGCATGGCAGAACTGCACCGCCGAGAGATTTACCGCGATGCGCCAATGGCTGTAACCGGCGTCGTACCAGACGCGCATCTGGCGGCAGGCTTCGTTGAGCACCCACTCGCCCAGGTTGATGATCAGACCGGTCTTTTCCGCAAGGCCGATGAACTTGTCTGGCATCAGCAGGCCATGTTCCGGGTGATTCCAGCGCACCAACGCCTCGGCGCCGACCGGCTCACCTGAGCCCGCGGCAAATTTTGGCTGGTAATGCAGGCAGAACTGCCCTTCGCGCAGACCGACACGCAGATCCTGAAGCAGTTGCAGGTGATTGCGGGCATTGGTGTTCATCGATGCATCGAAGAAGCTGTAACCGTTCTTGCCAGCGTTTTTGGCGTGGTACATCGCAGCGTCGGCGTTCATCAGCAGCTCTTGCTGCGTGCGGCCGTTGCCGGGGTACAGGGAGATACCGATGCTGACGGTGACCTGCAAATCATGGTCCTGAACGTTGAAGGGCTTGCTGACCAGTCCAACCTGACGAGAAGCCACGGTGGTCGCGTCGTTGATGTCTTCCAACTCCACCAGCAGTACGAACTCATCGCCGCCAATGCGCGCCAGGGTGTCGTGGCGGTGAAAATTCTCGCGCATGCGCAGCGCGACTTCGCACAACAGTTGATCACCGACATGGTGGCCGAAGGCGTCGTTGACCGGCTTGAAGCCGTCCAGATCCATGAACATCAAAGCGAACAGCCCGCCTTGGGAGTCAACCTTGCGCATCGCCTGCTCAATGCGGTCGGCGAGCAGAATCCTGTTCGGCAGCCCGGTCAGGGTGTCGTGCAAGGCCAACTGAGTCAGCTCACGGTTGGCTTCACTCAGCGATTGCGCCAACTGCGACGTGCGAGCTTCCAGGCGTGCATCGAGCACCGAGGTCAGCAAGGTGATCGCCAGCACCGCAAGCGTGGTAATCAGCACCAGCTTGTCCAGGCCGTCGGTGCGCAGCCCGCTCACCGCCGCGCCGCAGAAGCTGCCTTCGGGGAAATTGGCCGCAGCCATGCCGGTGTAGTGCATGCCGACGATGGCGAGCCCCATGACCACTGCGGCACCGCCGCGCAGCAGGCGTATGTAAGGCGTTTGCCGGCGCAGACGCAGGGCGATCACCAGCGCCGCGCCTGAAGCCGTGACCGCGATGGCCAGCGACGCGCCGAACAAGGCAGGATCGTAGTCGATGCCCGGCTGCATGCGTAACGCGGCCATGCCGGTGTAATGCATCGTGCTGATGCCGACACCCATGGCCAGCGCACCGACCATAATGTGGGGCAGCGGTACATGCTGATGGCTGACCAGCCACAGCGCCAAGCCAGATGACAGCACCGCCACCAGCAGCGACAACAGAGTCAGGGTGATATCGAAGCCCAAATCGATGGGCAGCTTGAAGGCGAGCATGCCCATGAAGTGCATCGACCAGATGCCGATGCCCAAGGACAGCGCGCCACCGCAGATCCACAGGACCATCGCCCTGCCCTTGGCGATGGAAATCCGCCCGGCCAGATCAAGCGCGGTATAGGACGCCAGGATCGCCACGAGGATGGAAACCAGGACCAGCGACAACGTGTAGTGTCCAATCAGCATGGCGTGACTCACGACTCAACGACTAGGGCAGCGACGCCCAATGAATGGCCGGCGATTTTACCGAAAACCGCAAGAATGTCGCGTCAGCCCGTCGAATAATGGCACCATGCCTTTAGCTTGCATTTACCGCCTGGAAATCTCCGGATCACGTGACAGACCGCTTTCGGTGCTCCAGCCACCGCCCAATGCCGCGATCAATTGCACGCTGGCGATCAGTCTGCTCTGCAACAAGGTCAGCACACTGCGTTCGTTGCTCAGCGCCGTGGTCTGCACGTTCACGACATCCAGATAGCCAATCAGTCCGGCCTTGTACTGGTTGCTGGTCAGACGCAGCGAATCCCGGGCCGCATCCAGCGCCTCTGCGCGCACCCCTGCCTCCTGTTCATAAACGCGCAACTGGGCCATGTAGTCTTCGACCTCCTTGAAGCCATCCAGCACGGTCTGGCGGTACTGGGCGACCGTCTGGTCGTATACGGCTTCGGTGCGATCAACTTCGGCAGCGCGCTGGCCTCCGTCGAACAGCGTCATGGCCAGTTGCGGTCCCACCGACCAGAAACGGTTCGGCAAGGCGATCCAATTACTGAAAGTGCTGCTGCTGTAGCCGCCGTTCAGGCTCAGGGTCAAGTCGGGGTAGTACGCGGCCTTGGCCACACCGATATTGGCGTTGGCGGACATCACCGAACGTTCGGCGGCAGCAATGTCCGGGCGACGCTCCAGCAACTGCGAGGGCAGCTGCGCCGGGATTTGTGGCAACGCCGGGACGGTGGTCGTCGGCGCCAGGCTGAAATCCGCCGGCGCTTGCCCCATCAGCACGGCAATCGCGCTCTCGAATTGCGCACGTTGCCATGCCAGATCAATAAGGTCGGCCTGGGTGCTTTTCAGTTGGGTCTGTGCCTGGGCCACTGCATCGCGGCCGGAAATGCCGGCACGGTACTGGTTCTGGGTCAGCTCGAGCGAGCGCTCGTAGGTCTCGACCGTAGACTCCAGCAGGCGCTTCTGCTCATCGATGACCCGTATCTGCAGGTAGTTCTGCACCAGTTGCGATTGCAGGCTCAGCTGCATCGAGGCCAAATCCGCAAGACTGGCCTGAGCATTGGCCCTGTCGGCTTCCAGTCCGCGGCGCAGTTTGCCCCAGACATCCGCTTCCCAGCTCACGCCCAACTGCGCGTTATAAGTGTCGCGAATCCCGCTGCTGGAACTGCTCAGGCTCGAATTGCTGCTGCCGGTACCCTGGCTTGAGCGGTTCTTGCTGGTGGTCAGGTCCAAAGTCGGAAAGAACGCGCCGCGGGCACTGCGCACCAACGCCTCGGCCTGACGGTATTGCGCTTCGTATTGAGCCACGGTCTGGTTCGAGGTGTTGAGCTTTTCCACCAACCCGTTCAGCTGCGCGTCGCCGTAGATTTCCCACCAGGCGCCGCGAGCGATGGCGTCACTGGGATTGGCCTGAGTCCAGCCTTCGGCCTGCTTGAAGTGGGCGGGCGTGGTGACATCGGGCTTCTTATAGTCGGGGCCTACCGCGCAGGCGCTCAGCAACAACGCGCACAGGCTGAGCGTGAAGGTGCGCCGCAAAGGCAACGTCCGCTGTTTGATCGAAATGTTCAGGCGATGATTCATAGCGGAGTTTCCAGGGCAGCATCCGTCCGCACACCGCGCCACTTGTTGACGCGGTGGCGCAGACGGTCGAGGTAAAGGTAAACCACAGGTGTGGTGTACAGCGTAAGAATCTGGCTGAGGATCAGCCCGCCAATGATGGTCAGACCCAGCGGACGGCGCATTTCCGCTCCTTCGGCACTGCTGAGCAGTAACGGCACGGCGCCGAGAATCGCTGCCAGGGTGGTCATCAGGATTGGTCGCAGACGTTGCAGACAAGCGTTGCGAATCGACTCCAGCGGCGTCATGCCGCTGCCGCGTTCCAGTTGCAGCGCCAGGTCGATCATCAGGATCGCGTTCTTTTTCACCACGCCGATCAGCAAAAACAGCCCCAGCAGGGAAATCAGACTGAACTGGCCGCCGGTGAGGTAGATGCTCAACAATGCACCAACACCGGCTGACGGCAGGGTCGACAGAATCGTCAGCGGATGAACGTAG
Organism: Pseudomonas sp.; assembly: GCF_050739935.1. Lineage (GTDB taxonomy): Bacteria > Pseudomonadota > Gammaproteobacteria > Pseudomonadales > Pseudomonadaceae > Aquipseudomonas. The sequence goes on from NZ_JBOICF010000052.1 coordinate 53,995, forward strand.
CTTTCATACAGAATCCCGAGCACCAGATACACCGCGACCAAGGCCCCAAGAATCATCCAGGGCTGGCTCTTTTGAGTGGCCGCGAACGCGTCGGCGGTGCCGGCCATCTTGGCGATCACGTCTTCCGGCAGGCCCACCGCCGCCACTGCGCGTTCGATCGCCACCGTGGCCTGATCCAGCGTCACGCCGTCGGCGAGGTCGAACGACACGTTGTCCGAAGCGAACTGGCCGTCATGGTTCACCCGGTCGTCTTCCAGGCTGCGCTCATAGTGCGCGATGGTCGACAACGGCACCCGGGCGCCATCGGCGGTGATCACCTGCACCTGCTCCAGCGTGATCGGGTCCAGGGCATATTTCGGATTGACCTCCATCACCACCTGATACTGGTTCAGCGGATCATAGATGGTCGAGACCTGACGCTGGCTGTAGGCGTTATTCAGTACGGTGGTGACCAGGTTCATGTCGATGCCCAGACGCTTGGCGGCGTCACGGTCGACAACCAGGGTCACTTGCTGGGTGCCGCCGCCGTCATGGGCATCGATGGCGGTCAGTTCCTTGAGCGATCTGAGCGCCTCGACCACTTTCGGATACCAATAGCGCAGGCTTTCCAGATCGCCGCTTTGCAAGATGTACTGGTATTGCGAGCTGGTCTGTTCACGACCACCGCCCAGTTGCAAGTCCTGATCCGGTTGCAGAAACAGGCGTCCGCCCGGCACTTGCGGCATCTCCTTACGCAGCCGTTCGACCACCTGCTCGGCGCCGATCTTGCGCTCGGAAATTGGTTTCAGGCGCACGATGATGAAGGCGTTACCGGTGCCGCCGTTGCCACCGATGAATCCGGCCACGCTTTCCACGGCGGGATCCTTGAGGATCGCTGTGCGGAACACGTCCATTTTCGGCTGCATCACCGAGAACGACAGCCCGTCATCGCCGCGCACGAAACCCATCAACTGCCCGGTGTCCTGTTGTGGCAGGAAGGTTTTAGGCACCACCACATATAGCGCGATGTTGACGCCAATGGTGATCAGCAGGGTGAGCATGGTCAGGCGCCGATGACGCAGCACCCAGCCCAGGCTGCGGTCGTAACCGGCAATCATGCGGTCATTGACCCGCTGGCTCCAGCGCTGCAAGCGGTTTTCCGTGCCCGGTACATGAGGCTTGAGCCAGCGCGCGCAGAGCATTGGCGTCAGAGTCAGCGAAACCACCAGCGATACCACGATGGACACCGACAGGGTGATGGAGAATTCGCGGAACAGGCTTTCCACCAGCCCGCCCATGAACAGGATCGAGATGAACACCGCCACCAGCGACACGTTCATCGACAGCAAGGTAAAGCCCACCTCCTCGGCCCCTCGATAGGCCGCCTGCATCGGCGGCACACCCTCGTCGATATGCCGCGAGATGTTTTCCAGCACGACGATCGCATCGTCCACCACCAGGCCCGTGGCGAGAATCAGCGCCATCAGCGACAGGTTGTTCAGGGAAAAACCGCACAGGTACATGATGGCGAAGGTGCCGACCAAGGAGACCGGCACGGCCAGGGTCGGTATCAATGAAGCGCGGAAATTGCCGAGAAACAGGAACACCACCATGATCACCAGCACCACGGCGATGAGCAGGGTCATTTCCGCTTCGTGCAGCGTGGCCTTGATCACCGGCGAGCGGTCCATGGCCAGATCCAGCTTGACGCTGGCCGGAAGCACGGCTTGCAAGGCAGGTAACTGCGCCTTGATCGCCGCCACCGTTTCGATGATGTTGGCCCCGGCCTGGCGGTTGATCACCAGCAGCACCGCGGATTTTTCATTGAAGAAGCCGCTGTTGTAGCGGTCCTCGACCGAATCCTTGACCTTGGCCACGTCCTTGAGACGCAGAGTTGCGCCGTTCTGGTAGCGAATTACCAGCGGCTCGTAGTCCTTGGCCTTCTCCAGTTGATCATTGGCCTGCACCTGCCAGTTTTGCTCGGCATTCTCGACCGAGCCTTTCGGGCGACGCACATTGGACCCGGAAATGGTAGTGCGCACATCGTCCAGCGACACGCCGTACTGATCGAGCAACTTGGGTTCCAGTTCGACTCGCACTGCAGGCAACGAACTGCCGCCGATCTGCACCTCGCCCACACCGTTCACCTGGGACAGGCTCTGGGACAGGATGGTCGACGCCATGTCGTACAACTGGCCTTTTTCCAGCACGTCGGAGGTTAGCGACAGGACCATGATCGGCGCCTGAGACGGATTGACCTTCTTGTACGTCGGCATGCTGCGCATCCCGCTTGGCAGCAGGTTGCGCGAGGCGTTGATCGCGGCCTGGACTTCCCGGGCGGCGCCATTGATGTCGCGGTCCATGTCGAATTGCAGAATGATCCGCGTGGTGCCCTGACTCGACCGGCTGCTCATGGTGTTGACCCCGGCAATCGTGCCAAGGGAACGCTCAAGCGGCGTGGCCACGCTGGACGCCATGATCTCCGGACTGGCTCCCGGCAACGATGCCGTGACCACGATCACCGGAAAATCCATGTTCGGCAGTGGCGCCACGGGCAGCAGATTGAAGCTCATCCCGCCCAGCAACATGATCGCCAGGCTCAGGAGCAACGTCGCCACAGGCCGACGGATAAAAGGCGCAGAAAGATTCACGAGAAGCAGCTCCAAGCATCGAGCGGCCAGTCACGGGAAAGAGCCGCGCCGCTAGTCAGCTTGCAACTTGCCGCTCGAAGCTCGCAGCTGCCGGTCATACCGCCACCTCGGTCTTCCCTGAGCGACGGAACCTGCGCCCCAACCGATCGAAATACAGGTAGATGACCGGCGTGGTGAATAACGTCAGGACTTGGCTGACCAGCAGACCGCCCACCATCACCAGGCCTAGGGGCTGGCGCAACTCGGCGCCGGAACCGGTGGCGAACATCAGCGGGATGGCGCCGAACAGCGCCGCCAGGGTGGTCATCAGAATCGGCCGGAAGCGCAACAGCGCGGCTTCGTAGATCGCCGTCTGAGGATCGACACCCCGGTTGCGTTCAGCGTCCAGCGCGAAGTCGATCATCATGATCGCGTTCTTCTTGACGATGCCGATCAGCAGAATGATGCCGATGATAGCGATCATGCCCAGGTCGTTGCCGCTCAGAATCAATGCCAGCAACGCGCCAATGGCCGCCGACGGCAGCGTCGAGAGGATGGTGATCGGGTGAATGTAGCTCTCGTAAAGCACGCCGAGCACGATGTACATGGTCACCACGGCCGCCAGGACCAGCAACAGAGTGCTCGACAACGACGCCTGGAAGGCTTCGGCGGCACCCTGGAATTCCGTCTGCACGCCAATCGGCATGCCGATATCCTTCTGCACCTGTTCAATGACATCCACGGCCTTGCCCAAGGCTACGCCGGGTGCCAGGTTGAACGACATCATCACCGCCGGGAACTGGCCCATGTGCGCAATGGCCAGTTGCGCCTGACGCTGTTCGACCTGGGCCAGACTCGACAGCTTGACCTGCCCGCCATCGGTGGTCTTGACGTGAATCTGCTCCAGCGCCTGCGGCCCCAGCTCGTTGCCCGCGGCGGCTTGCAGTACCACGCGGTACTGACTCGCCTGGGTGTAGATCGTGGAAATCTGCCGCTGACCGAAAGCGTCATACAGCGCATCGGTGATGTTGGCGACCGTCACGCCAAGGCGGCTGGCGGCATCCCGATCGATGTTCAGATAGACCTGCAAACCCTTGTCCTGCAGGTCGCTGGCAACATCGGTGAGTTCCGGGCGCTCGGCCAGCGCATCGACCAGCTTGCCGCTCCACAGGCTGAGCAGTTCGGCATCCGGCGAGGACATGCTGAACTGATACTGCGTGCGGCTGACGCGGTCTTCGATGGTCAGGTCCTGCACCGGCTGCATGAACAGGCGGATATCCGACAGTTGATCCACTTCTGGCTGCAGGCGTTGAATCACCTGGGCAGCGGACAGGTCGCGCAGGCTATGGGGTTTGAGGTTGATCAGCATGCGACCGCTGTTCAGCGTGGCATTATCGCCGTCCACACCGATGTAAGACGACAGGCTGTCCACCGCTGGGTCCTGCAGAATGATCTTCGCCAGCGCCTGCTGACGCTCGCTCATGGCGGCAAAGGACACCGACTGCGGCGCCTCGGAAATCCCCTGGATCACACCGGTGTCCTGCACCGGGAAGAAGCCTTTGGGCACTGCCAGATACAGCAGCACGGTAATGCCCAGGGTGGCGATGGCGATTAGCAGGGTCAGTGGCTGATGCTTGAGCACCCATTGCAACCCGCGCCCATACCCGGCAATCAGCCAGTCGATCCACACGCCGCTGGCACGGTAGAAACGGCCCTGTTCTTCTTCCTTGGGCTCACGCTTGAGCAGCCGCGCGCACATCATCGGCGTCAGCGTCAGCGAAACCACCAGCGAGATGAGAATCGCCACTGCCAGCGTGATGGCGAACTCACGAAACAGACGTCCAACCACGTCAGCCATGAACAGCAGCGGGATCAGTACCGCGATCAGCGAGATAGTCAGCGAAACCAACGTGAAACCGATCTGCCTGGCGCCCTTGAGTGCGGCCTGCAGCGGCGTCTCGCCCTCCTCCAGGTGCCGGGAAATGTTCTCCAGCATCACGATCGCATCGTCCACCACAAAACCGGTGGCAATGGTCATGGCCATCAAAGTCAGGTTGTTGACGGAGAAACCGGCCAGATACATTACGCCAAAGGTGCCGACCAGCGAAAGCGGTACGGCCACGGACGGGATGATGGTGGCGCTGAAACGGCGCAGAAACAGAAAAGTGACCAGCACCACCAGCACGATCGAGATCAGCAGTTCGTGCTGCACATCGCTGACCGAAGCGCGAATGGTCTGGGTGCGGTCGGTCAGGACCACAACGTCCAGACCGGCAGGCAGGTTGTCGGTGATGCTCGGCAGCAGCGCCTTGATCCGATCGACCACCTCGATGACGTTGGCACCGGGCTGACGCTGAATGTTCAGCAGTACCGCCTGATTTTGATTGGCCCAGGCCGCCAGACGTTCGTTTTCCGCGCCATCGACGATCTGTGCGACGTCTTTGAGACGCAGCGGCCCGCCGTTGTTGTAGGCCAGGATCAGGTTGGCGTATTCCTCGGGGGACTTAAGCTGGTCGTTGGCGTCGAGCATCGACACCCGGGTCGGACCATCGAAGTTGCCCTTGGGCGTGTTGACGTTGGAGGCGCTGACCAGCGTGCGCACGTCCGACAGGTTCAGGCCGTTGGCGGCCAGTGCATCGGGGTTGACCTTGATCCGCACCGCCTGACGCTGGCCGCCCGCGATGCTGACCATGCCGACGCCGCTGATCTGCGCGATCTTCTGCGCCATGCGCGTATCGACCAGATCATTGAGCTTGGGCAGGAGCATGGTTTTCGAGGTGATGGCCAGGGTCAGCACCGGGGTATCAGCCGGGTTGACCTTGTTATACGTCGGTGGCGCCGGCAGATCGGTTGGCAGCAGATTGGTCGCGCCGTTGATCGCGGCCTGCACTTCCTGCTCGGCGACATCCATGTTGATGTCCAGGCTGAAACGCAGGGTGATCACCGACGCGCCGCCGGAACTGGTGGAAGCCATCTGCGTCAAGCCTGGCATCTGTCCGAACTGACGCTCCAGCGGCGCGGTCACCGCACTGGTCATCACTTGCGGGCTGGCGCCGGGATACAGCGTCATGACCCGGATCGTCGGGTAGTCCACCTGAGGCAACGCCGATACCGGCAGCAAGGTGTAAGCGATCAGGCCGGCCAGAACGATGGCCAGCATGCTCAGCGTGGTCGCGACGGGCCTGAGGATGAACAGGCGTGACAGGTTCATACGTTGCCTTTCTTCGCGCTATCGACGCCTGCCGATTCGCCGGATTCCTTGGACGGCTGGCCTTGCAGCTTCTGGCCCGGCGTGACCGGCACATCCTTGCTGTCGTTGACCACGTCGACATCGCTGCCGTCCTTCAGGCGGTCAGTGCCTTCCAGCACCACCCGATCGCCTGCCGCCAGACCTTCGGTGATGACGGTGGAGTTTTCATCGCTCGGCCCGGTTTTCAGCTGACGGATGCGGACTTTCTTGTCGCCATCCATCACGTAGACGAATGTCCCGTTGACCCCGAACTGCACTGCCGCCGAAGGCACCAACACCACGTTTTTCATGGTGGTGGCCAAAAGCCGCGCATTAACGAACTGGTTGGGGAACAGCGCCTCGCTTTCATTATCGAAGCGCGCCTTGAATTTCAGCGTGCCGGTGGTGATATCGATCTGGTTGTCGATACTCGCCAGCACGCCCGTGGCCTGCAGTTTGACGTCGCCACGATCCCAAGCCTCGACCGGCAGCTTGTCACCGCTGCGATAATGGCCGATCACGTCGGCCAGGTCTTTTTCCGGGAGGGTGAAGTTGACCGTGATCGGTTTGGTCTGCGTGATCACCGCCAGCGCCGTAGTGTCGTTGGCCGCTACCAGATTGCCCACATCCAGCTGACGCAGACCGATGCGGCCGGAGATCGGCGCGCGGATCTGGGTGAAGTCGAGGTTGAGTTTGGCGTCGCCCACCGCCGCCTGATTGGTCTTGATCGTGCCTAGATACTGGCCCACCAGCGACTCGGCGGTGTCCAGGGTCTGTTTGGCGATACTGTCTTGCTTGAACAGGTCGCGATAACGCTGCACGTCGATCTGCGCATTCTTCAGCAGCGCCTGATTCTGCATCAGCGTACCTTCGGCCTGTTGCAGCGCGATCTGGTAACTGCGGGGGTCGATCACCGCCAGCAGGTCGCCGGCCTTGACCTGCTGGCCTTCCTGGAAGTTGATCTTGACCAGTTCGCCCGCCACCCGGCTGCGCACGTTAATGGTATTGAGCGCGGTGACAGTGCCCAACGCCTTGTAGTAGATCGGGAAGTCCCCAGTGGTGACAGGCGCGACACGCACCGGAATCGGGCCTGTGGCGCCGCCGAATCCTGGACGCTGGGCGGCTACCTTCCCGGCCCCGCCACTGCGGCTGGCCCCCTTGTGCGGCTGTTCGCTTTTTTGCGCGGTGGCGTCGGTTTTTGCAGCCGAGCCAGGCCAGAAATGCCAGCAGACAGCCGCGACAATCAATAAGACCAACAGGCTAATCAGCCAGCGACGGGAGTTACGAGGACCAGACGATTGCATGAATAAGTCAACCAGTTTGCGCGTGAGCGTCTTCGGGAGGCTGAACAATAAGCATAGTTATGTGCCAAGCAAAGGGCCTTTACCGGCAATTTACCTAGTGCTTACTTTGGTAAGGTGCTGAGCTGCAAATAAAAACGGCCTGATCGACTCAGGCCGTTTTCTGCTGCGATGTATTGCCAAGCGCGGTCAGGCAATGCGCAACGAACAACTTACTTGAGCACTGCCAGCGCGGCTTCGTAGTTCGGTTCCTGACCGATTTCCGGAACCAGCTCGCTGTGCAGGACGGTATCGTTTTCGTCCAGTACCACCACCGCGCGAGTGGTCAGGCCGACCATCGGACCGTCGGCGATGGCAACACCGTAGTCCTGCAGGAACTCGGCGCCACGCATGGTAGACAGGTTTTTCACGTTTTCAAGGCCCTCGGCACCGCAGAAACGCGCCTGGGCAAACGGCAGGTCGGCAGAGATGCATAGCACCACCGCGTTGTTCAGGTCATTGGCCTGAGCGTTGAATTTGCGTACCGAGGTGGCGCAGGTCGGGGTGTCAACGCTTGGGAAGATGTTCAGCACTTTGCGCTTGCCGGCAAAGGTTTCCAGGGTCACGTCAGCCAGGTCGCCGCCGACCAGTTTGAAGGCCGGCGCCTTGCTGCCGACTTTCGGCAATTCGCCGCTGATTTGTACCGGGGAGCCTCTGCGAGTCACTTGAGCCATGAGCTGAGTCCTTATTCTGAAGGGGCGGGTTTCAGGGTTGTTGTACGGCAGTGCGTTAGGGCAATGCGATAAGGCAGGAAGTTAACCACGAAACCGGGAAGCGACCTACCGGTATAGATGAATTTGTTGTCAGGTTGTGCGTCCTGCAACGAGTTTATCCAGCAGGCCCGGTCGTGCGCACAAATCCACCAGCCAGTCGACGAACACCCTGACCCGGCGCGACATCTGCCGATGAGCCGGGTACAGCGCGGTCAATGGAAGACGGGGTTGTAGACAATCCCCCAACACCTCGATCAACGCGCCCCGCTGCAGTGACTCGGCGACATGGTAATAAGGCGTCTGCACCAAGCCATAGCCAGCGCTGCACGCGGCCAGATAACCGTCGGCGCTGTTGGTCGCCAGCGTCTTGGGAAGATTGAGTTCCTGCGCCCTACCCTCTATGACGAACTCCAGGCCATAGCGTTTATTAGAGGTAGTGGAAAAGTATTCGATGACCTTGTGCCGTGCCAGATCCTCCAGGGTCAACGGCGTTCCGTAGCGGTCCAGATAATCCCGACTGGCGCAGACGACCTGACGCATTTGCGCCAACGGCCGCGCCACCAGGGAGTGGTCCAGTGGCTGTCCGCCGCGTATCACGCAATCGAAGCCATCACGAATCAGATCCACCGGGCGGTCACTCATGCCCACTTCCATTTCCAGTCCGGGATAGCGCTCTGTGAATTCAGGCAGCGCCGGCATGAGAATCAGCCGTCCGAAACCCGAAGGCATATCGACCCTCAGCACCCCCTCGGGCGCTTTCGCCACGGAAGAAAACACCGACTCGGTATCGTCCAGATCGTTGAGCAGGCTGACGCAACGTTGGTAGTAGGCCTGACCGTCCAGCGTGGGCGTGACCTGGCGCGTGGTGCGCAGCAGCAGTTGCACGCCAAGGTGGGCCTCCAGTTGCTTGATGAGAATGGTCACCGAGGCGCGCGGCATGTGCAGGCTATCGGCGGCCTTACCGAAACCGCCCAGCTCGACGATGCGGGTAAAGGCACGCATGGCATTGAATCGGTCCATCTCGACTCCGGCGCAGGATGATTATTTAGAAATAGCCAACACTGAAAGCACTTTTAGCCGGTTTATCGTCAATCTGTCGAGGGGCAACAATGAGCGAGTCTTGAAACCCTCCAAAAGCCAAGAAAGGAAACCATCATGCAAACGCGTCAACTCGGCAAAAACGGACCTCAGGTCTCGGCCGTCGGTCTGGGCTGCATGGGCATGACCGATTTCTACACCACAGGCGGCGACACACAGGAAGCGATCGCAACGATCCATCGCGCGCTGGAACTTGGAGTCACGCTGTTCGACACCGCCGACATGTATGGCCCTCACACTAACGAGCAATTGCTCGGCAAAGCGTTGGCGGGTAAGCGCGACCAGGCCTTTATCGCCAGTAAATTCGGCATTGTGCGCACGCCGGGCGATGCCGCCGCCCGAGGCGTCAATGGCAGTCCTGAATACATCAAGTCCGCCATCGAGGGCACTTTGCAGCGTCTGAAGATCGATACGTTGGACCTGTATTACCAGCACCGTATCGACCCGAACATCACCATCGAGGAGTCAGTTGGCGCCATGGCCGAGTTGGTGAAGGCCGGCAAGGTTCGCTATCTGGGCTTGAGTGAGGCATCGGCAGGTACTCTGGAACGTGCTCACAAGATCCATCCGATCGCCGCCCTGCAAACGGAATACTCGCTGTGGAGTCGCGAGCCTGAAGAGAACGGCGTATTGGAAACTTGCCGACGCCTCGGTATCGCATTCGTGCCTTACAGCCCGCTGGGCCGTGGCTTTTTGACCGGCACCCTGAAAAGCCCTGATGATTTTGCGGCCGACGATTATCGCCGCAGCAGCCCGCGTTTTCAGGGCGAGAACTTTGCCAAGAACCTGTTGCTGGTCGAGAAAGTTCAGCAGTTGGCGACAGACAAAGGCCTCAGCGCCGGTCAACTGGCCCTGGCCTGGGTGCTTGCGCAGGGCAGCGACGTCATCCCGATTCCAGGCACCAAACAACGCAAGTATCTGGAAGAAAACGTGGCGGCGCTGGATGTACAGCTCAGTGCCAGCGAACTACAGGCGTTGAAGGATCTGTTCCCGGTGGCCGCGGTTGCGGGTGGGCGCTATACGGAAGCGGCGATGAAGCTGGTCAATGGCTGATCGTTATGACACTGCCGGCGGAACGATCGCGGGTAGATGATTCTGTAGCAGTCCGGCTTGCCGGCGGTGGCGTATTCCAGGCCGCCGCCGCCGGCAAGCCAGGGTTTCTGCCGACCGTAACAAAACCTGTAGGAGCCGGCTTGCTGGCGAATGCGGTGGAGCAGCTACAGTTGTGCGGTCTGACACG
>NZ_JBOICF010000053.1:0-74176 GCF_050739935.1 Pseudomonas sp.
GCTTGCTGGCGAACCCGTCGTTCGCCAGCAAGCCGGCTCCTACGTTTTTACGATGTTATGAAGCTCGATAATTGGATCCTGAATTCAGGGGCCAAGATGATCTGTCGAATCAACTTGCGTCCAACTAACAGACTTCGACGACCGGTCTTAAACTCCGCGCGTTATCGGCCGAATTATATTTCAGGCCGCGACTTCCCTTTCTCCGCTTAACCCCGTACAAAGCGCGGCGCGCGCCTGATCGGCTACGCACTCACGTCGCTGTCATTCCTGGTTATGGACACAATCGTATGATCAAAAGTCTAGGTTTCAGCAGAAAGATCCTGTTGGCCGCTGCATTGATAGTTGTTGTTGCTTTCTCCTGTTTTATTCTGGTGAACGATTATCGCCAGCGCGAAACCTTGAAGAACAATGTCGATGCCGAACTGCAACAACTGGGAAGTCTGACTACACAAAACATTCAGATCTGGCTGGACAGCCGCACGCAGCTGCTCTACTCGATGGCCCAGCAAATTGCCGCTGACGGCCCTGCGTCGGCCAACCTGCAACGGACCATCGGCCTGCCGGTGTACCCGGACAACTTCCAACTCAGTTATTTCGGCGGCAAAGACGGCGTCATGTTCTCGGTGCCTGCCGGTAACCGCACTGCCGACTACGATCCGCGCGCTCGCGGCTGGTACAAGGCCGCCGACGCGGCGCAAGGCATCATCGTCACCGAACCCTACATCGCGGCCTCGTCCGGCAAACTGGTGGTGACCCTGGCAACGCCGGTGCGTCAGCAAGGGCAGATGATCGGAGTGGCGGGGGCGGACATTTCGCTGGACGCCATCAGTAAGACCATCAACTCGCTGAACTTCGGCGGTCATGGCTACGCTTATATCGTCAGTGCCGACGGCAAGATTCTTATTCACCCGGACAGCAAACTGCTGCTCAAGAATGTCAGCGAGGCTTACCCCAACGGTGCGCCGAAGATCGCGCCGGGCGTGGCGGAAATCGAGTCCGGCGGTAAGGCGCAGTTCATCTCGTTCACCAAGGTTGAAGGTCTTTCCTCGGCCAACTGGTACGTGGCGCTGGTGCTTGACCGCGACACGGCTTACTCCATGCTCAGCGAATTCCGCTCGTCGGCCATCACGGCCATGGTCATCGCCGTAGCCATCATTATGTTGCTGCTGGGCCTGCTGATTCGTGTCCTGATGCAGCCGCTGCATCAAATGGGGCGGGCGATGCAGGATATCGCCGACGGTGAGGGTGACCTGACCAAGCGCCTGTCGATCGTGTCGCAAGATGAGTTTGGCGATCTGGCGCAGTCGTTCAACCGTTTCGTCGAGCGTATTCATGGCTCGATCCGCGAAGTGGCGTCTACGGCTGGTCAGCTCGGCGAAGTGGCGGCTCGCGTGGTCGGTGCTTCGAACTCGTCAATGGGCAACTCCGATCAACAGGCCAGCCGCACCAGCAGCGTCGCCGCGGCGATCAATCAATTGGGCGCCGCCGCTCAGGAAATCGCCCAGAACGCCGCTTTGGCCTCGCAGCATTCCAGCGAAGCCACTCAGCTGGCCAGCGAAGGTCAGGGCGTCGTGACCCAGACCATCAAGGCGATGAATCAGCTGTCGGAGAAGATCAGCGAGTCCTGCGTGAACATCGAAACGCTGAACGACAAGACGGCCAACATCGGTCAGATCCTCGAAGTGATCACCGGTATTTCCCAGCAGACCAATCTGCTGGCGCTCAACGCCGCCATTGAAGCGGCACGGGCCGGCGAGGCCGGGCGTGGCTTCGCGGTGGTGGCTGATGAAGTGCGTAATCTGGCACATCGCACTCAGGACTCCGCTCAGCAGGTGCAGGGCATGATCGAAGAATTGCAGGTTGGCGCGCGCGATGCCGTGGCCAACATGACTGAAAGCCAGCGGCAGAGCGAAAGCAGCGTGACCATCGCCAATCAGGCGGGTGAGCGGCTGAACAGCGTGACCCGCCGCATCGGCGAGATCGACGGGATGAACCAGTCAGTGGCGACCGCGACCGAGGAGCAGACGGCGGTGGTCGAGTCGATCAACGTCGACATCACCGAGATCAACACCCTCAACCAGGAAGGCGTCGACAATCTGAAATCGACACTGGACGCCTGTAGCCATCTGGAGCATCAGGCCGCGCGCCTGCAGCATTTGGTGGGGACGTTCCGGATTTAACGAAATCCGCATCCACGATCACCCGATTGGACGTGCGTACACCGGATAACGGTGGGAGCGAATTTATTCGCGAAGCGGTGTTTCAGGCGATGCAGATGTATCGCCTGTACCAACTCCCACTAATAAATTTGCTCCCACAGGTCGTATTGCAACGTGATGTCCGATGTGCACACGCTCAAGGCTGCTCGGGCAATCCCGCAGCCCTGCGCAAACCCAGATGCAACGCCGTACCGAACATCTGTCCGTGATTGCGGCCGTTGAATTCCTGATAACTGGCTTCGGTGCCAGGCAGCGTCGCCAGATGCTCGGCCAGCAGGCGGTTGGCATCGCGGGGCACGGCTGACATTTCCCTTCTTCTTTCCGGCGAACCCCCATCGAACTGCGCAATGGGCGGCTTGCCTTCTCTTTCCCCTTTGACCAGCCGCACGGTCGGGGCAGTGCCTGCCGGAAATGCCTTGAGCGACATGCCATTGTCAAAAGTCGTTGGCTGATACCACAGCGAGGCGCTGGCGGCGATCCAGGTCTGAAACGCGTGGGGTTGCTGGAGCAGCGCATACAGCACAAACAATCCGCCAAAGGAATGCCCCCACAGCGTCTGCCGTCCAAGGTCGACGCTGTAGCGCGCTTGAACCTCGGGTTTGATCCTCGATTCAAGCACCTGCAAAAACGCCTCGGACGTCGCCCCGGTGTAATCCCGTGTGCGCTGCTCGCCGTCGTACGTCCCGTCGATGTCGTAACCGATCATCACCAGCAGCGGCGGGGTGCCTGCGTCCAGTTCGCCAAGCCAGCCTTCGTGCAGCTCGGCCATGACGTTATTGCCGTCCAGCAGGTACATCACCGGATAGCCCGAAGCGGGAGGCGGGTTGCGTGGAATGCCGATGTCCAGCCGGTAATGACGCTGGCCATCCGGGGAGTCGATGTGCAGGCGTTCGAAGCGGTAGTGAGTGGAGCCGGTTTCAGCCAAGGGGTGGGTCTCCTGATTGGCAGCGTGGCCTATAAATGACAAGACGCTGAGCAGCGTAAACGTGAGTGATCTGATCCAGTTCATGGGTGACCTTGATTAGGTGGGTGTCTGTGCTGACGAATGCGATGTCCGCGCAAATAAATTCGTTTCATACAGTTCGCCTTCGTGAGCAAGCTCACTTTCACAGGATTAGAGGTGTTCATACAGTTTGCAAAACGCGCGCGCCTCTGTGGAGCGCGCTTGCCGACGAAGAGGCCGGTTCCGCCAAAAAAAAATTCATACAAGACGAAGCCCTGCTCACGGCGCGGTTCCAACTGCATCCAACTTGTCTATTCCGCATGCCCTCGGTGCCGCTGTTATCAGCAAACATGTTGACAAAAACCTCGAAAAACCCCGCATCAAATCGTCAACGAACTGCCATCCGACGTTCATCGTCGGGTCATCGAAATGCCACACGCTCTCTCTAATGTCACTCGCACCGAACGCTGACCAGGACGGGTCGGGGCAACTGAACATTACCTCCTGGCAGGACGCCAGAGCCCAGACACACGAGACAAGAGAAGCCCATGAACGCAGCTATCCATGTCGACCGCTTGAACAAGACATTTGCTCGCAAGACCGCTCTGGTTGACCTTGCGTTGTCTATACAACCCGGAGAAATGGTAGCGCTGATCGGCGCTTCCGGTTCGGGCAAATCCACTCTGCTGCGCCATCTGGCCGGGCTTGCCTGCTGCGACCGCGGCAATGGCGGCAGCGTGCAGGTGCTGGGCCGTGAAGTGCAGGCCGCAGGTCGCCTCAACGGCAAGGTGCGCCGATTGCGTGCCGACATCGGCTACATCTTCCAGCAATTCAATCTGGTCAATCGCCTGAGCGTATTGGACAACGTCCTGCTCGGTTGCCTGGGGCGCATGCCGCGCTGGCGTGGCAGCCTGGGCCTGTTCAATGCCGAAGAAAAGGCTCGTGCCCTGGCCAATCTCGACCGCGTCGGGCTGGCCGATTTCGCTCAGCAACGGGCCTCGACGCTCTCCGGTGGGCAGCAGCAGCGGGTGGCAATCGCCCGTGCACTGACCCAGCAGGCCGAAGTCATTCTGGCTGACGAACCCATCGCTTCCCTCGACCCCGAATCGGCGCGCAAGGTCATGGAAATCCTCGCTGACATCAATCGTCAGGACGGCAAGACCGTGGTCGTCACCCTGCATCAAGTGGACTACGCCGTGCGCTATTGCCCCCGTGCCGTGGCGCTCAAGAGCGGACGCATTCATTTCGACGGCAACGGCGCGGACCTCAACGGGCAGTTCCTCAATGACCTGTATGGCGCTGACGCTGACGCCAGCCTGATGTTCGCCGATCAGGGCCGCAGCGCCGAGCGCGCGCCGCGATTGGTGCTGGCGCGGGTCTGATTCGCGCAACTTCTGTCAATCCGAAAACCTCAACCCACGTTCCAGGAGCTCTCCATGTTGAACCGTATCGGTCGCGTGTTCGCGTCTGCCGCTGTCGTTGCCGGCTGCCTGATGGGCACCGCGCAAGCGGACGACAACACCCTCAACTTCGGCATCATGTCCACCGAGTCTTCGCAAAACCTGAAAAGCGTCTGGCAGCCCTTTCTCGACGACATGTCGAAAAAGACCGGCCTGAAAGTCAACGCCACCTTCGCCTCTGACTACGCCGGCCTGATCCAGGGCATGCGCTTTAACAAGGTCGATGTGGCCTGGCTCGGCAACAAGGCGGCAATGGAAGCCGTGGACCGCTCCGGCGGCGAAATCTTCGCCCAGACCGCCGCCGCCAACGGCGCGCCGGGTTACTGGAGTGTGATCATCGCGCGCAAGGACAGCCCGATCAATTCGGTCGACGACATGCTCAAGCATGCCAAGGAGCTGACCTTCGGTAACGGCGATCCGAACTCCACCTCCGGCTATCTGGTACCGGGCTACTACGTCTTCGCCAAAAACAACGTCGATGCCGCCACCGCGTTCAAGCGCACGCTTAACTCCAGCCATGAAGTCAACGCTCTGAGCGTCGCCAAGGGCCAACTGGACGTCGCGACCTTCAACACCGAAAGCATGGACCGCCTGGAGGTCACCCAGCCGGAAAGCGCGGCGAAGCTCAAGGTGATCTGGAAGTCGCCGCTCATCCCGGCTGACCCGATGGTCTGGCGCAAGGGCATGGCCGATGAGACCAAGAACAAGATCCGCGATTTCTTCGCCAACTACGGCGATACCGACGAAGAAAAAGCCGTGCTCAAGAACATGCAGATGGGCAAGTTCCTGAAGTCTTCGGATGACCAGTTACTGACGATCCGCCAGCTCGAACTGTTCAAGCAGAAGACCGAAACCACGGCCAGTACCAGCCTCAGCGCTGACGAGAAGGCCAGCCGCCTGAAAGAGATCGACGCAAGCCTGAGCAAGCTGCAGGACCGTATCTCCGAATTGGAAAAACAAAGCACCGCCAAGGCGGGCTGACCGGCTCGGCGCGGTGTCGATCCATCGCGCCTGCTTTACACGTAATCGAAATCGAGACTTCTCATGACCGCTCACGCTGCTTACCTTGAAACCGCTGGCAAGCGCAGTTGGCCGCAATACCTGGGCTGGGGAATTTTCCTCGCCATCATGGCCTGGGCCTGGCACGGCGCCGAGATGAATCCGCTGGCCCTGTACCGCGACTCAGGCAACATGGCGACCTTCGCCGCCGACTTCTTCCCGCCTGATTTCCACGAATGGCGCTCCTACCTCAAGGAAATGATCGTCACCGTGCACATCGCCCTGTGGGGCACGCTGCTGGCGATCGTCTGTTCGGTGCCGCTGGGCGTGCTGTGCGCCGACAACATCACGCCCTGGTGGATTCACCAGCCGCTGCGCCGGGTCATGGATTCCTTCCGTTCCATCAATGAAATGGTCTTCGCGATGCTGTTCGTGGTCGCGGTGGGCCTGGGGCCTTTCGCTGGTGTCCTGGCGTTGTGGATCAGCACCACCGGCGTGCTGGCCAAGCTGTTCGCCGAAGCCGTGGAGGCCATCGATCCCGGTCCTGTGGAGGGCGTGCGCGCCACCGGTGCCAGTGCCTTGCAGGAAGTGATTTTCGGGGTAATTCCGCAAGTCATGCCGCTGTGGATTTCCTACGCCTTGTACCGCTTCGAATCCAACGTGCGCTCGGCCACGGTGGTGGGGATGGTCGGTGCCGGCGGGATCGGCGTGATCCTCTGGGAAAACATCCGCGCCTTCCAGTTCGTTCAGACCTGCGCCGTGTTGCTGGTGATCATTGTGGTGGTCAGCGTCATCGATATTTTCTCTCAGCGCCTGCGCAAGCAGTTCATCTAACGATCACGACAGGAGAGGGTGCGAACCCTTTTTTTAGCCATGCAGTTGTCTAGACAAGCCGAATCTCTGCATCGAGAACCCATGTATCGCGAACTGGCCGATACCTTGCGCAGCGAACTGAACAGCTACACCGCGGGCGAATTCCTGCCGGCCGAAACCCAGCTGGCAGCACGCTTCGAGGTCAACCGCCACACGGTGCGCCGGGCCATCGATGAACTGGTGCGCGAAGGAAGCCTGTTGCGCCGCCAAGGCAAGGGCACGCAGGTGCTGGGCCGTCCGCTGGTGTACCCGATGGCCGCCGAGAGTGCCTACAGCCAGTCGTTGTCGGCCTTGGGCCACGGAGTCGAAGCACTTCTGTTGCAGCGCCGTCAGTGCATCGCCACCCGCGAAGAGGCCCAGCACCTGGGCCTTGACGAACATGCGCCATTGGTCGAGCTGCAAACCTTGCGCCGTCTCGACGGCCAACCCGTGAGCCTGATTCGTCACCGCTATTGCGCCAGTCGCACCGCCCTCGTGGCCGATTACAAAAGCGGTTCGGTGCGCCAGTTCCTGGCCGCCCACGACCTGCCGTTGACCCGCACTTTCAGCCTGATCGGCGCACGTTTGCCCAGTCGCGAGGAAGCCAGCGTCTTGCTCATGCCGCGCCACCTGCCAGCGCTGACGGTGCTCACACTTTCCCGCGATGCAGACGGACAGCCGGTGGAGATTGCTTACTCCACCAGCCGCTCCGACCGCTTCCAGTATCAGATCGTCACCTGATGGAGATGCCCTCGATGACTGCCCCACCTGCTTTCACCTCAACCCCTTCTTCACAACAGCAGGCTGCCCGCCAGCACTGGATCGGCGTGCTGTCGCGCACCCGCCGCGCTGAACTGCTGGCCCACGAGCCAGCGTTGCGCGACGCCGAATACCAGCTGATCCGCGCCCCGGAAATTGGCATGACCCTGGTCCGTGGCCGCATGGGCGGTAGCGGCGCGCCCTTCAATGTCGGCGAGATGAGCGTGACCCGTTGCGTCGTGCGTCTGGCCGACGGACGCACCGGTTACAGCTATCTGGCCGGTCGCGACAAGGCTCACGCCGAGCTGGCCGCGCTGGCCGATGCCCATTTGCAAGGCACGCAACAGGCTCACTGGCTCCGTGAACTGATCGAACCGCTGGCTCAGGCCCAAGCCGTACGCCGGTCTCAACAACAAGCCGAAACCGCAGCGACCAAGGTGGACTTTTTTACCTTGGTCAGAGGAGAAAACTGATGAGTACGACTCCCGTGAGCGAGACTTTTATGGGCGCGGCCGTTAGGAGTGCAACTGACATGCCCTCGACGCTTTTGCAGCCTGCTTTCGCCGATCCGGTGTTGGACGCCCAGCGCAGTTTCCGTGCCGCACTCAAGGCCCTGGCCGGGCCCGGTGTCGCCCAGAGTCTGTTGTCGGCGCAAACCCCGCCGCACTTGGAAGGTCTGGCGTCGGCCAGTCACGCGTTGTGCCTTGCGTTGCTGGATATCGACACGCCGCTGTGGCTGGCGCCGACATTCGACACCCAGGCGATTCGCGCCAACCTGACCTTCCACTGTGGCTGCCCGATCGTCAACGACCGGCAGAACGCGCGCTTCGCCTTGCTCGACGACAGCCAGCTGCACGATCTCAGCGGTTTCGATCTGGGCAACGACCGCTACCCCGATCAGTCCTGCACGCTGCTGGTTCAATTACCGAGTCTGCAAGGCGGTCGCCAGCTGGCCTGGCAGGGGCCTGGCATCGAAAGCAAGAACCACGTCAGCCTGCCTCTGCAGGAAGCGTTCTGGGAAGAGCGCGAGTCGCGCAATGATTTTCCTCGCGGCATCGACGTGTTCTTCCTCGCTGGCAGCGAACTGATGGGCCTGCCACGCAGCACCCAAGTGCTGTTCAAGCCATTGCTGCCTAAGAGGGATGCCTGATGTACGTTGCCGTCAAAGGTGGCGAACAGGCCATCGACAACGCTCACAAGCTCCTGGCGAAAAAACGTCGGGGCGACACCTCGGTCGCCGAACTGGGCGTCGAGCAGATTCGCCAGCAATTGCCATTGGCGGTGGCGCGGGTGATGACAGAAGGCTCGCTGTATGACGCCGAACTTGCGGCGCTGGCGATCAAGCAGGCGGCCGGCGATCTGGTCGAAGCGATCTTCCTGCTGCGCGCCTACCGCACCACGCTCCCGCGCTTCAGCGCCAGCCTGCCGATCGACACTTCGGCGATGCAGATCAGCCGCCGACTGTCGGCGACCTTCAAGGACGTGCCGGGCGGACAGCTGCTTGGGCCGACTTTCGATTACACCCACCGTTTGCTGGATTTCACGCTGCTGGCCGAGGGCGAGTATCCAGGTCCGCAATCCCAGTCGGACGCCAGGGTCGAGGCTTGTCCACGGGTCTCTGGCTTGCTGGCCAAGGAAGGGCTGATCAAGGAAGAAGCCGACACCGGCGCGCCGGTCGCCGACATCACCCGCGAGCCTTTGGAGTACCCGGCCAGCCGCGCCGAGCGTCTGCAGTCCCTGGCCCGTGGCGACGAGGGTTTTCTGTTGGCGCTGGGCTATTCGACCCAACGCGGTTATGGGCGCAATCACCCATTCGCCGGGGAGATTCGGGTCGGCGAGGTCGAGGTGTGGATCGAGCCGGAAGAACTGGGTTTCCCCATCGCCATCGGCGCCATTGAGGTCACCGAGTGCGAGATGGTCAATCAGTTCGTCGGATCCGCCACCGAGCTGCCGCAGTTCACTCGCGGTTATGGCCTGGTGTTTGGTCATGCGGAACGCAAGGCCATGGGCATGGCACTGGTGGACCGCTCGCTGCGTGCCGCTGAGTACGCCGAAGAAATCGTCTCGCCGGCGCAGCAGGAAGAGTTCGTCCTCGCCCACTGCGACAACGTCGAAGCCGCAGGTTTCGTCTCGCACCTGAAACTGCCGCATTACGTCGACTTCCAGGCCGAACTGGAACTGATCCGCAAACTGCGCAAGCCCTCCAAGGAGCAGGCCCAATGAATGCCGCTACGCAGCCTCGCCCGGGCAGGGATGAGGCGTACAACTTCGCCTATCTGGACGAACAGACCAAACGCATGATCCGTCGCGGCTTGCTCAAGGCCGTGGCGATTCCCGGTTATCAGGTGCCATTTGGCGGCCGTGAAATGCCGCTGCCCTATGGCTGGGGCACCGGCGGCATGCAGCTAACCGCCGCGATTCTCGGTGCCGAAGACGTGCTCAAGGTCATCGACCAGGGCGCCGACGACACCACCAACGCTGTCTCGATCCGGCGCTTTTTCGCCCGCACCGCAGGCGTCGAAACCACCGAGCGTACCCCTGAGGCGACGATCATCCAGACCCGTCACCGGATCCCGGAAACGTCGCTGCATGCCGATCAGATCATGGTCTATCAGGTGCCGATTCCCGAGCCGTTGCGTTTCATCGAACCATCGGAAACCGAAACCCGGACCATGCACGCGCTCAACGATTACGGGGTGATGCACGTCAAACTCTACGAGGACATCGCCACCTTCGGCCACATCGCCACCGCGTATGCGTACCCGGTAACGGTGAACGAACGCTACGTGATGGACCCCTCGCCAATCCCGAAATTCGACAACCCGAAACTCGATATGAGCCCGGCGCTGATGCTGTTCGGTGCCGGCCGCGAGAAGCGTCTGTATGCGGTGCCGCCCTACACCCGCGTTACCAGCCTGGACTTCGAGGATCACCCGTTCGAAGTGCAGAAGTGGGAGCACAACTGCGCCATTTGCGGCAGCCATGATTCGTTTCTCGACGAGCTGATCCTCGACGATCAGGGCACTCAGAGCTTCGTCTGCTCGGACACCGACTACTGCGCGCAACGGGTCAATCAAGGGAGGACCGGGCAATGAACGCTGCTCAGAACGTGCATCAGGAGGTAGTTGCCGATCGCACGCAGCCGCTGCTCAAGGTCAGGGGGCTGAGCAAACTCTATGGCCCGGAGAAAGGCTGTCAGGACGTCAGTTTCGAGCTGTACCCCGGCGAAGTGCTAGGAATCGTCGGCGAATCCGGGTCGGGCAAATCGACGCTGTTGTCGCTGCTCAGCGGCCGTTGCCCGCCGGACAGTGGCGCCATCGACTACCGAACAATGCAAGGTGAGTGGCTCGACCTGTACAGCGCCAGCGAAGCCGAGCGCCGTACCCTGCTGCGCACCGAGTGGGGCTTCGTCGAGCAGAACCCGCGCGACGGTCTGCGCATGGCGGTTTCCGCCGGCGCCAACATTGGCGAGCGGCTGATGGCCCAAGGCGTGCGCAATTACCAGCAACTGCGCGCGGCGGGGTTGGAGTGGCTGAATCAGGTGGAGATCGATCCGGCGCGCATCGATGACTTGCCGCGAACCTTTTCCGGCGGCATGCAACAGCGCCTGCAGATCGCCCGCAATCTGGTGTCCGGCCCGCGTCTGGTGTTCATGGATGAGCCCACCGGTGGCCTCGATGTGTCGGTGCAGGCGCGTCTGTTGGACTTGATGCGCGGTCTGGTACGCGAGCTGGATCTGGCGGTGGTCATCGTGACCCACGACCTGGCCGTGGCCCGTCTGCTCGCCGACCGCCTGATGGTGATGCGCCGTTCCCGCGTGGTGGAGACCGGGCTGACCGATCAGATCCTCGACGATCCACAACATCCCTATTCGCAGCTGCTGGTGTCTTCGGTGCTGCAGCCCTGATCCGATTTTGAGGTGGCTTGATGAACACGCTGATCGAGGTCCAGGACCTCTCGAAAACCTTCACCCTGCATCAGCAGAATGGGGTGGTGCTCAATGTGTTGCGCGGGCTGAGCTTCTCGGTGCGCGGTGGTGAATGTCTGGTACTCCACGGTCATTCCGGGGCGGGCAAGAGCACTCTGCTGCGCACCCTCTACGGCAATTATCTGCCAGCGGGTGGCAGCATTCGTGTGCAGCATCGAGGCGAGTGGCTGGAACTGGTGGGCGCTGAGCCTCGCGATGTGCTGGCGGTGCGTCAGCAGACCCTGGGCTACGTCAGTCAGTTTCTGCGGGTGATCCCCCGCGTCGCGACGCTGGATGTGGTGATGGAGCCGGCACTGAGCCGTGGCTGGAGCCGCGAACGAGCCACCGTTCGCGCCGAGCTGTTGCTCAGTCGCCTGAACATTGCGCAACGACTGTGGCAACTGGCGCCGGGGACCTTCTCTGGTGGCGAGCAGCAGCGCGTCAACATCGCTCGCGGCTTTATGGTGCCGTGGCCGGTGATGCTGCTGGATGAACCCACTGCATCGCTGGACGACGGCAATCGTCAAGTAGTGCTGGAGCTGATCAACGAAGCAAAAGAGGCGGGCGCTGCCGTGATCGGCATCTTCCACGACCATCTCGCCCGCGAGGCGGTGTCCGACCGCTCGCTGGACATGACACCGCTGGAAATGACTGCCGAGGAGTTACTGGAATGCTGAACGAACAGATCCTGACCAACGCCAAGATCGTCACCGCCGAGCAGGTATTCACCGGCACCGTGGTGCTGCGCGACGGGCTGATCAGCGACGTGCAGACCGGCGTCAGCTACCTGCCACACGCGCAGAATTTGAACGGCGATTACCTGCTGCCGGGGCTGGTCGAACTGCACACCGACAACCTGGAAAAACACCTCAGCCCGCGTCCCGGCGTGGACTGGCCGTCGGCTTCCGCGGTGATGAGCCACGATGCGCAGGTCATCGCCGCGGGCATCACTACGGTGTTCGATGCGCTGTCCATCGGCGACGTCAACCCCAAGGGCAAGCGCATGCAGCAACTGCCAGGCATGGTCGAGGCGATTGCCAAGGCCAACGCCGCCGACATGACCCGAGCCGAGCACCGGCTGCACCTGCGCTGCGAGGTCTGCCACCCGGACACGCTGAGCGTGTTTCGTGATCTGGTGGAGCAGCCGCTGGTGCAGCTGGTGTCGACCATGGACCATTCGCCGGGTCAGCGCCAGTTCGCCCTTGAATCCAAGTACCGTGAGTACTACATGGGTAAATATCACCTGAGCAGCGCGCAGATGGACGAATTCATCGTCGAGCAGGTCGCCAACTCGAGGATCTACAGTGACCGCTACCGCAAGGCCATCGTCGATATCTGTCTGGCGCGAGGCCTGTCGGTGGCCAGTCACGACGACGCCACTGTCGAGCACGTCGAGGAATCGGCGGGCTACGGCATGACCATCGCCGAGTTCCCGACCACCCTGGAAGCAGCGCAGGCGTGCCGTCGTCTGGACATGAACGTGTTGATGGGCGCGCCGAACATTGTTCGTGGCGGTTCGCACTCGGGCAACATCGCGGCGGCAACTCTCGCCAAAGAAGGGCTACTGGATATTCTTTCCAGCGATTATTATCCGGCCAGTCTGCTGCAGGCGGCGTTCACGCTAGGCGCTCAGCTTGACGAAGAACACCCGGTGGCAGGGGCAGGACTGGGTGCAGGGTTGGCCAGAGCCGTAACGACAGTGAGTCTGTCGCCAGCGCGTTCGGCGGGGCTGCATGATCGCGGCGAAATCCGTGTCGGTCTGCGCGCCGACCTGATTCACGTCCGCGCCGTGGGCACCTTGCCTGTGATCCAACAGGTCTGGCGACAAGCGAAGAGGGTTTTCTGATGACAGGCAGGTTGATCTATCTCATCGGGCCGTCCGGTTCGGGCAAGGACAGCCTGCTGGATGCCGCGCGCGAACCGATGGCCGCACGCGGCTGCCGGATCGTGCGCCGGGTCATCACCCGTTCGGCGGAAGCCAAGGGCGAGGCGGCGCAGGCCGTCAGTGTCGAGGAGTTCAACCAGATGCAAGCTCAGGGCGCGTTTGCCCTGAGCTGGTTCGCCAACGGCCTGCATTACGGCATTCCGCAAGAGATCGATCAGTGGCTCTCCGAAGGACACGATGTGTTGATCAACGGTTCACGCGGTCATCTGCCGCAGGCTCGGGCGCGCTATCCCGATCTGCTGGTGGTGCTGCTGAGTGTCGATCAGGCGGTCCTTCGCGAGCGTCTGCTTTCTCGAGGTCGAGAGTCGGCTCAAGAGGTCGAGGCTCGGCTGTCGCGCAATGTGCAGTTTGCCGATGATCTGTTGGCCACTGCTCCTGCGACAAACGGGACGCCGATCATCCTGCTGGACAACTCAGGTGCACTGGAGCAGACCGTCGCCCGGTTGCTGCAGCGAATCGACCGAGAGCATGCATGCGCCTAACGTTGTTGGGGACCGGAGATGCGCGGCAAGTGCCGGTTTATGGCTGTCAGTGTCAGGCGTGTCAGGCCGCCCACGCCGATCCGCGTCTGCGCCGAAGGCCATGTTCGGCCCTGGTAGAACTAGATGATCAGCGCTGGTTAATTGACAGCGGCTTGCCGGATCTCACCGAACGTTTCCCGCCGCGCAGCTTCAACGGCATCCTCCAGACCCATTACCACGCCGACCACGCTCAGGGCTTGTTGCATCTGCGTTGGGGGCAAGGGCTGACGATTCCGGTGCATGGCCCGGTGGATTCGGAAGGGTTGTCGGACTTGTACAAGCATCCGGGGATCCTCGATTTCAGCCAGCCGTTTTCGCCTTTCGAGAAGCGCCTGTTTGGTGAATTACAGGTCACCGCGCTGCCGTTGCTGCATTCCAAGCCGACTTTGGGCTACCTGTTGGAAGGTGGCGGGCGGCGGATGGCCTACCTCACCGACACTGTGGGATTGCCCCCGGACACCATGGCCTTTCTGCAACAGCAATCGCTGGATGTGTTGATCCTCGATTGCTCCATGCCCCCGCAACCGCAGACGCCGCGCAATCACAATGATCTGAATCTGGCGTTGCAGATCATCGAGCAATTGCAGCCGCGGCAAGGTGTGCTGACCCATGTCGGGCATACGCTGGATGCGTGGATGATCGAGCATGCCGGGGCATTACCGGGCCATGTGGTGATGGCGCGGGATGGGATGATGGTTTGAGCTGTAATGGCAGACGCTCAATGCGCCGCTGTTGAACAAGCCAATGAAGCCCGGGAAGTTGCACGCGGTGGTGAGTCGGTTGTTGACGTAGCGCAGGCACACCGCTCGTCACCGTAGCGATGTTTTCGGCTTGAGCGTGCAATTCCATGACTACACTTTTCTGACGGGGCCTTTTATCGGGCCTGTGCACCCATCAGTTTTGCCCGTTGCGTCAAGGTAACGCGTGCAATGTGTTCTGAAGATCGTCCGACCTACTTGAGGGCGCAGCTCAGTGATCCTGACTGCGACTCTGCGTGCGCAACTATTGGATAGCCACAAGTTTCAGAGGACTGCCAGGATGGCCTACACACGACGTGAGATTATTAAATTTTTAGAAGCCGACGAACTCATTGAATTAAACGGTAAGGCATACACTTATGTCAGGGCTGATGGCGCGCACATCGTGCTTTTTTTACCTGGAGGGCAAGAAAGCATATCTGTGGCTTATGACAACATTAAAAAGATCCCGCAAGTTGATCTCCGGAAAAGTGAAGAAGCCAGACAGCTAAGTTTGCTCATCAGCGCTGGAGGGGTTGTTGTCGCGGAACCGGATCGAGTCGCAGTGACACCTGATAGTGGGCCATTGTTGATCGAGACGTTCGTCGGAGACTATCTTTTCGGTTGTGTAAAGCGGGTTCGAAACGAGTGGAGTGAAACGTTCGAAGAATGGCGTGTTTGCTTGGATCTTTGCGCTAATAAAAAAAGTCGCACGGCTTATGATTCACTTTCGACCGTGCTGCCACTGCTGAACGCCGCACGTGGCGTGAACGAAGACGTCGATAATGTTGTGGTTGCCGGCATCGAGAATATGTACGCCTTGCAGGGCGTCGACCTTGCCAAACTTCCGTCCGCACAAGATAACGTTAAACCTACCGCCGGGGTCAGACCACAAACGGTCGAACCGTTTGCCGTTCCCTATCTGATTACCACCCAGCCCGACGGCTACCTGCCTGACATGAACGACTTCACGCTGGAACGCGCAGGCAGCATCGACGACGGCTGGTATAGCACGGTGCCGATCAAGGGCGACCGAGCGCTGACTGACGGTGAGACACTGAGCGCGTTTCTGGTCAACCGTCGCGACGGCGAGATTAGCCGGTTCGACTGCGTTGTGCAGGGAGCGAGCGCATTCAAGGTTGACCAATGGCCTGGGGCATTCGCCCAATACCTTGCAAGCCAGGGCGCGGCAATGACCGCCGGGGCGTGGAATGAGGACAATACCTTCTCGACCGCAACAACGCCGTTGCGCCTTTGGTGCCATGCCAAGTACCGCGCATTCACTAACGCGCCTTTCACCGCCAATCTGGTCCAGGTGCTGGCCTGCAATGATCACTTCCAGTTGACCGCCGGACAGACCCTTTGCCTGCAGGTGCGCGACCTGAAGACTCAGGCGCTCTTCGAGCAGCATTTCTTCCAGGTTGCCGAGGAGCAGGCCGGGGCAGGTTGGTCCAGGCCTCTGTGCGAGCAAATCAATCGTGACAGTCACCTGCTGCATGCGGGCGTTCTGGGCGGTGACTGCCATGTGGTGCCTGCCGACAACGGCAACGCTTTCTGGGGGCCGCAATGCGCCGAGCTGAGCGTCACGCTGACGCTGGCGAACTGGTGGGAAAGCCGCAAAGTAGAGGGGTCGCAGGCACTGGACGCAGGAACCACGCTACACGCCTGGGTCTTCGATGGGTTTTCACATCGCTTGCTGGCTCAGCATGAATGGAGCCCGAGTACCGCCCAGCTAGGCAGTGAAAAATGGTTGGCAGCGTGGGCCACCGCATTGAACACTTCAGAAGTGTCGGCTTACCTGCGGGCCGGTGTTTCCAGCCCAACTGAGGATAACCTCAAGGTCACGGCTACCCATGGCCTCGGGCTCTGGCACCGGGGTGATGGGTTACGCATCTTCACCTCCCTGCCAGATGTGGGGAATCGGTCTGCGGGGCTTGCACTTGAGCTACCGCAAGGATCGCGAACTACCGACGATTTGCAGGTTACGGTGCGCCATCCTTTCAGCGGGCAGGTGCTGCATGCAGCGGTATTCGCCCCTGCGGCAGAAGATCAGAGTGAGTTCGATCAACAAGCCTGGCGCGCTGCGCTAATCGAGTTCCTCAAGGATCAGGCCTGGCCCGAGCTGCAAGTGCAGCTGGCAAGCCAGGCGCAGATGCAGGGTGACGAAGACGTTTGGATGCCGCGCTTTTGCGAACTGCAAGTCGATCTCGACCCGGTCGCCGCCGACGTTGAGTCTGCAGCGACGGTTGCATCCGCTTTGCCCACGGTGACGCTCGCCTCGAGCACCGGTTCATTGCGGATAACCGCCGGTATTCATGCCGGTGAGCTGGAGTTTCGTTTGAACCGCGTTGCCTTTGATAAAGGCGTGCGTATCGCCGCTTGTGTGCCCGTGCCTGGTGAAGAGGTGCCTGGTCAGGCGGTGTCTGGCGAGGATGTCGTATGGCCGATTTCAGTGACGGCCGACAAAATCACATGGGGCGCACTGGCCAGCCAATGCACCTATGAGGTTCTCCTGGATTACCCGGAGAACATCTACGGCGAGAAAGAACAAACCGTCGGCCATATCGGTGCTTTTAGCGAAACGCAATTCTGGCAAGTACCCCAGCCGGTCTCATACACCCCATCCAGCGCGTTGACGCCTTACGAGCCGACCAGTCTGCTGTGCGAGGACTACGGTAATACCGAGCGCTCTGAAATCTTTGACACGCTGGGTCAGGGCGAAAGCGGCGTGGACCCACGCACAGGCCTGTTTCACGCGCATTACCCGGTCGCCACGTTGCAAGGCCTGAGCGGACTCGGCCCAATATGTGATCTGACCTTGCATTACTCGGCCTTGCGCGGCAACGAAGCGGGGCTTGGCTATGGCTGGGCCTGGCGCTTTTCCAGCCTGAATGTGCGTGACCGTTGCCTGACGTTGGCCAATGGCATGCGGATCACGTTTACCAGCGAGGAGTGGCAGGCGCTCGGTGAAGAAAAACCGCTGAAGAAAAAACACTGTCTGGTGCAATCCAATAAGGATTACAGCCAGTTCACCCTCGACCTGCCCAGTGGTCGCCGGGAGGTACTGAGCAAACCAGGCGTGGCGGGCAGCGACGAGGAGGAACCCAACGCAAAATTTGTCGATGACATCCTCAAGATGTTCAAAGCCATCAAGCAAAAAAGTAAACCGAACTTTCCTGCGGTTCCCGAGCACTGGACCCAGTGGATTCTTCTGGTTCTATCACCGGATGGCTATTACATCGGAGCCAAGCTGGATTACGACGACGCCCTCAGCGCTTGGGAAAAACACGGCAGTGTCAAGGAACTGGACGAGCGTATCGCCTATTACGAACGACCCTTCGTGCAACTGCTGCCCTCACGCATCGTCTCGCTGTATGGCGAAGCATTGGAACTGGAGTGGAAGCGTCAGAAAGGTCAATTTCTGCTCATGGGCATCAAGAGCGGGGAAGAAGCGCTGTTCAGCGCCGAATACCTTACCCCGGAACCCCTTACCCCGAACACAAGCGATGCACAGGTGAACCTGCAGGTCTGGCCGAGGAGTGATGAACGCTTCGAGGTCAAACTTCAATTGCAGAACTATTTATTGCGCACACTCACGCGCACGCAGGCAAAAACAGAGGAACTAACAAAGAAACAAACAAAGAAAATCATTCAGCAGGTCAATTGTGGCTATGCCGACGATCCGACCCTGGATCGGGTGCTGTGCCGGTTGACGGAGCTCGATGGGTCGGTCGAATGCGTGCAGTACAGCCCAGGTATTCGGGGAAAAGGTAAACCCCTTTGGCCGCAGGCCGTGCTGCATTCATTGATTCCGGGTGATGGGCAAGAAAATCAGCTGAATACCTATCGCTATACCGGTCGTCTGCTGGACACATCCGATCAGTTGTACATCGTTGAAGGCGAGCGCGGGGCGCATGGGGCGCGAGAGCACCATCTGCAGGTGTTCGGCCTGGACGATCAGGCACAGCGTCAGGAGCTGCTGGTGGGCTCCGCGTCGGCCGACAGCCAATGGCTGGAGTTCAAGGCACGGCAATCGGGCAAGGCTCAAGTTATTCGCTACACCGGGTACGGGGATGATCTGATCAAGGCAATTGAACAGCTTAAGATGGGCATCAAAAAAGGAAAAACGGTGCTGCTCCTTGGCCAACAGCGGGTCAAGTATCAACAGGCTATCGTCGAGCTCATCTGGAGCTACGGTCGGCGAGGCCGGACGCGTTTGATCAGTTCTATCGAGTCATTGCTACAGGTCTGTCCGGCGTCGCAGCGTCCGGCACTGGGCAAGGCGGTCGATATGCTGGTCATCGAACAGGACGACGATGACCTGCCGATAAAACTGATCACCCAGGGTCAGCACACCCTTCATAGTACCTACTACCCGGCGGGTGGTGGGGAGAACATCGTCAGTGCCGCTACTTTGAATGGCCTGAGCGGCGTATCCGGTATGCCGCAATTGAGCTGCCCTAAGCTACCTGATTATGCGGTGCGTCCTCTGATGGCCGAGTATCAATGTGACGACTTCGGCAATTCGCTTGGGTTGAAACTCTTTGGCTATCGCTCGGTGCAGCGTGACGGCAGAACGTTCCTTGAGCTTGCGCAACAGATTGTTATTGAAGGGATAGGCGTAGAGGGCAAATTCGACGGGCAGTTTCTCAGCAGCACCGCGTGGGTCAAGACCGCCGATGAGGTGCTATGGCGTCAGCGCATCACTACCGTCTCGCCGGTGGCCGCCAAGACGACGCGTGGCGGTGAGAGCAAAGTCAGCGAGTGGAGCCTCAACGATGAACAGCTGACTCATCTGGGCACCGATACCCTCTCGCTGGAAACCACGCGCATCTGCGAAGACAACCCTAATAAGTCATTCATTGTGGTGCGCACGATTTCAAAAACACAGGCTGGCAGCCAAGCCGTCAGCACCGAGCGATCTTCACGTTACAGCCAGCGTTGTCTGGAGCGAGTCGAACAAGGTATCGAGACGACGTGGGTCTACGACGCCGCCGGGCGTGTGGTCGTTGAAGCGCAGTATCGACTCAAACCAGGCAAAAAGAGGGCCGATGACCAGAAACCGGATGCACGCACCGAGACCCAATATTCCGCGGATGGCAAGCTGGCGACCCAGATCCATGGCAACGGCGATGAAAGCCGTGCTTACCTGGACGGCTTGCAGCGGACATGGCGCAGTGAGTGGCGAAGGAGCGGCTCTCAAAGTTATCTGCCGCTCTACGAGTGTTCCCTGCAAGGGCTGGATGAGTCGCAAGTGGTGGGCAGTTGTGAATGGGATTACTTGCCGGGTGGCCAGACCGTTATCGAAATGGCTCAGGTGCAGATGCAGCACGGGCGTCAGCCTTGGCAGAGCGAGCGGGGGCGACAGGTGTCGATGAAGAAGTGGGAGGGCAAGAGACTTTATCGGCTGTACACAAGGAAGAACCAGGCATTGAAGTTTCTTATCACGGATATGGGGGTGCAAAAAAAGAAACAGCTATGTTTTTTTCGGATGTTTAGTAGCGCTCGAAAGTTTTAAAGGTGGGGCGTTGGATAAGGAGAGCGTCAAAAACATAATTGCGCTAATTGAGTCTGCATATAGTGTCGCAGGCGAGGTGTTTGGCTCTGAATATATTCAGACGGAAAGATTCCTTAAGTTTTTGCAGGCCTTGGTAGGATTAAAGGGCGAACAATACCTCTTGGAGATTTATGATGCTTATAATAAGACGTCTATATACGGATTCTCTATTTCGAACACGATGCCACTTATATTAATTTTGAATTACTGCGGGACGCGCCAGATATAGAAAATGTTGAACCTTGGATGTTTTCTGCATTTCTTAACGACGATGCCGCCAAAAAAGCGCCAAAAGGTTTTCACTTCCCTGGTTCAACACTTTTCACTTCTGCAATTGCGCATCGAGACGTAAAGACTCGGCTAATCATTGACCAAGGCCTGTCCCAACACCGCCTCTCTCAACGCACGACCGAGTACCTGCCCAAAACCGATGGCACCTTCGAACGCACGCAAACCCTGTCGGACGGCACCGGTCAGCAGCAACTGAAACTGAGCCAACGTCTGGATTCGAACGGCCGCGTGGTGAGCAGCGAGCGTGTCGTCGGCGATGAAACACGCACGTACAACCTCGAGCGTGACGCCCTTGGCCGAGTCACCCGGATAACGCGACCTGACGGCACCCTCATCGAACGGACCTATCACGGTTTCAGCGACCAGATCACCGAACTTAAGATGGGTGGCAAGGTGGTGGTCACCCAGAAAATGCTCAACGATTCCACGTTGCAATCGCGCAACGTCGGCAGCCGGACCTACACCTTCGATGACGACACAGTGACCCTGCCCGACAAAACGCGTTTGCGCACGCAAGTCGATGCCGAGGGGGTCCAATGGGGCGCAGGCGACAGCGCCGTGGCCAGCCTGACGCGCAACGAGGGTGTCACCACCGTGGCGTCGGGCAGCACCGCAAACGACATTTGGAAGTACAGCTTTACCCAGCCCCGCCTGCCTGGCCGTATCAAGGAGGCGCAAACCACACCGCGCGGCGAATCGCAAAGTGTCGAGTGGCGAAGCCTGCGGGGCACCACCGTGGCTACGCTGCGCGGCGACGGCCATTGGCAGCGCGGTTTCGTCGATAACGAAGGACGTGTCCTGCGTACTTGTCAGGAGCATGAGGACGTGGCCTACCGCTACAACACATTGGGTCAACTGCAATCGCGTCAGGTCCAGGCACTGAAGGCCGGCGAGCAATGGCAGGTGCTCAGCGAGCACAATCAGTTTGGCCAGGAGGTGACCCGGACCTTCTTGCACAACGGGGCGTCGCGCTTCGAGCAACGCATGACCTGGCGCGGAGACGGTCGCCTGGCGAGCAAGGCGAGTTACGAGGGAGGCCTGCTCAGGTCCACTGAATGTTTCAGCTACGACGAACTCGATCGACTACAACGCTACACCTGCGATGCCAACGATGCCGCGCATTGTCCTGAAGACGCCGATGGCAAGGCGGTCAAGGCGCAAGTATTCACTTGGGACACGCTGGACAACCTCGTCAGCTGCGTGACCACAGGCTTCGATGATTCCGTTGTGACCCGGGCGTTCAGCTATGACGACAGCACCGATCCTACGCGCATGACTGCGATACGGCGCGGTTCCGGGCCCCAAGCCCTGATCTGGAGCGATAATGGCTACCTCAAGGCCGCTGAAACCCACGGCCCCACGTTCGCCTATAACGCCTGCGGCCAGTTGAGCAAGGTCAGCGATGCCAATGATGTGCTGCTGGCACGCTATGAGTACGACGGCTATCAACGCTTGGCGGCGCAGTACGTCAAGGCGGATGAGAGCATCCGTGAACTGCGCTACGACGGTGATGAGCTGATTGGCGAAGTCTGGTTCGACAAGGACAGGGCCATTACCCGTCGCACCAGCATCTCGGCCGGGCTTGCCGAGTACGACGGGGAGCAGGTGCGTTGGCTGATCGATGATCCGCAGGTCGGCGTCGCCGGGCAGGTCAAGGATGGCGAGCTCAGGCTGGCGCCGTTGTTGCCGTTCGGCGAGGGCGCAGTGGTGGAGGAGGTGGTCGTCGGCTATAACGGAATGCGCCGCGACCCGGTCACCGGCCAATACCATGCCGGCAATGGCTACCGCAGTTACGATCCGACGCTGTGCCGTTACGCCCAGCCGGATTGGCTGGCCCCGGTCGGTGAGGGCGGTCACAACCCCTATCAACACTGCCCGGACCCGATCAACCTGCATGACCCCAGTGGCGCGATCATGCTCAGCCGCTGGGAGCAGAATCTGGTCTTGCAGAACCTCGACCAGGAACTCCAGGATACCCAGGCCATGGAGGTCGGTGGCAAATGGCGCGGGCTGGCTCTGTCGTTGGTGTTGACGGTTGTAGGCGTCGTTGCAACGGTTTTTTCCGGAGGAACGGCCTCCATGTTGCTGTTTGGTGCGTTGACGGCACTGAGTGTGGCTTCGTTCGGGCTGGAGGTGGCTTCGGTGCTGACCGCAGAGTCCAATCCCGAACTGTCCAAGGCCCTTGGTATTGCGTCGATGGCCGTGGGTATATTGTCCGCAGCCTGTTTCATGGGGACGATCAAGGCGGGCGTCAGTCTGCTCAAGCAGACGATCAGCGCGGTCGGACGTACGGTGCGTCTGATAGGGCGCGGGGCAAAAGCGATCGGTCGCAGCTTTGTCCGATTCTTCAAAGGTCAAGGACGTCTCACCCAAGTCTACAAAGCCCAACTGGGCGCCACGCGCCTGCCTTTGCGGATGCGCCTGCGCGCACTGATGCGCAATGTCGGCGATTACCTTGATGCCCCTGCCGCACCACTTCAGCCGATGCCCACCTACGACAGAAGTGGCTGGGTCGGTAAGCTGAGAAGCTATTGGGACGGCCCGGACCCTCTAAACCTGACAGGGCAGCCGGCCAGGCTTTACGCGTGGGCCAACCGTTCGCGTTTCGCCTCCAAGGTCAATGAAATCGAAGGGTTGATAATCGAGGCCAATATCCTGCGAGGAATGGAGGAGTCGTCCGTAGCGTTGGCGCAAGGGGATGATTCCTCCTCCATCAGCTTGCGGACGCGCACCAGTCTTCGCGGCGATAACCCTTACAAGCCGCGTGATGTCAGGCCTCGATATGATGTCTGGGCGGCACTTGGATTGAGCGGCTGATCAATTGCCGTTCTCGGACGACAGCAAGTCAGCGGCCATTGCTGTTGGGATATTCACATGGGCTGCATCAACGAAACGAAGGTGATGATCATGAGTCAGTTCACAGGGAAAGTGGTGAAGCGAAACCTCGAACAAAAATTCGGTTGGATCGAATACGGCCTAGGAAACGAAGCTGATGTTGACCAGATTTATTTCGTGTGGGATTCGAACGAGCGGGGAGAGCTTCCGGATATAGGTGCAAGTGTGACGTTCACCAGGGAGCCTGACCCGGAGAAGGAGGGTAGCTACATCGCCAGGAAGGTCAAGGTCAACGAGCGCGTGGATATGTTGGGTAGGGGGGCATGACCGGTCAGGCATAACGTCGGCCGGTCATCATCCACATCGTTGTACAAAACGGCGCTGGAGCTGAAAGAGGTGATCATGATCGGCCACTCCACCGGCGGCGGCGAGGTGGCGCGCTATATCGGTCGTCACGGCACATCCCGGGTCGCCAAGGCGGTGCTGATCGGCACCGTTCGACCGCTGATGCTGAAAACCGCCGCGAACTCCGAAGGCCGGCCGATCGACATGTTCGATGGCATCCGCGCGGGCTTCACCGCCGACCGCTCGCAATGCTTCAAGGATCTGGCCGTGTCGTTCTTCGGCTTCAACCGCGAAGGCGCGAAAACCTCCCAGGGTGCCATCGATTCGTTATGGTCCAGCAGCATGCTCGGCAGCATCAAGGGCGAGTTCGCCTGCATCAAGGCGTTCTCGGAAACCGACTTCACTAAAGACCTGAAAGATCGATGTGCCGACCTTGATCCTGCACGGCGACGACGACCAGATCGTGCCGATCGTGGCCTCCGGCTACAAGAGCCACGAACGGGTCAAAGGCTCGACCTGCATGTGGTCAAGGTTGGGTCCCATGGCATGCATACCGTGGAGCCGGCTGAGATCAACGACATCCTGCTGGGGTTCATCAAAGAGTGATGGCAGGCGCTCCGGCCGTCATTTATGCGCGTGATGTCCTGTGAGACGCCGATAACTGTAGGAACGAATTCATTCGCGATACGGATTCTCAGGCGATGTATTTCTATCGGCTGAACCCGCCAATCGCGAATGAATTCGCTCCCACAGATACGGGGCCCCCGATTATGCTTCGCTACATCCTCCTTCGCCGCCTGCGGCCAACCGCCGAGTGCGAGAGAGGTCGACACTGCCGCCCGCGCATCATTGGCGTGCAACTGCGCCAGTTGATCCCGCGAGACCAGCAACTGCCGGCCATTCTGAAAGTGATGGGAAGGTGCTGTGTCAGCTAAAGCTGTGAGAGGGTGCAAAGGCTCGTTACACTGGCCCAATCGTCACGGGAGATCTGAGATGACTGAGCAGCTTTATGTACCCGAAACCCTGACCCGCGCCGAGGTCGATGAACTGGTTGGCGCCAGCGTCATCGAGTTCGGCACCAACTGGTGCGGTCACTGCAACGCGGCGCAACCTTTGATCGGCAAGGTCATCGCCGATTACCCGCAGGTGCGCCGCCTGAAGGTGGAGGACGGCAGCGGACGAAGGTTGGGGCGTTCGTTCAGGGTGAAGCTCTGGCCCACGCTGGTGTTCATGCGAGATGGCCAGGAGATAAGCCGGTTGGTGCGACCGACCAAAGTCAGTGATATCGAGGAGGCGTTTGAATTGCTGGTGCGGGAGGGGTGACTCCCGGGTCGCTGGCTGTCCGCCGGAGCACCGCTTGCCGGCGGTGGCGTACTTGAGATCGCCACCGCCGGCAAGCCGTGCTGCGACTGCATTTACCCACCCGTCATATTCATGAACCGCACCACCTGCACGTCATCGTTGATCTCAAAGTTGTGCTTGTAGGGCTTGAGTTTCATGGCGTCGACGATGGCTTTTTCCAGCTTTTCGGGTTGGCCGGGGTTAGCGCGTAGAGTGGCTTTGAGGTCGGCGGAGTGTTCGTTGCCCAGGCATAGCAGCAGGCGTCCTTCGACGGTGACGCGCACGCGGTTGCAGGTGGCGCAGAAGTTGTGGCTGTGGGGCGAGATGAAGCCGACACGGATGTTCGGTGCTTCGGCCAGGCGCCAGTAGCGCGACGGGCCCTGGGTCGATTCGGTGGAGTTGATCAGGGTGTAGCGTTCGGCGATGCGTTCGCGCACCTGGTCGCTGGAGAAGAAGGATTCGGCGCGGCTGTGCTCGCTGATCAGGCCCAGCGGCATTTCCTCGATGAAAGTGATGTCCAGGCCGCGATCGATGGCGAACGCCACCAGGTCGTTGATCTCGTGATCGTTGCGGCCCTGCATCACCACGCAGTTGAGCTTGGTGTGGGTGAAGCCGGCAGCGTTGGCGGCATCGATACCGGCGATGACCTTGTTCAGGTCGCCGGTGCGGGTCAGTTCCTTGAAGCGCGCAGGGTCGAGGCTGTCCAGGCTGACATTCAGACGTTTGAGCCCGGCGTCGAACAACGGCGCCGCGAGCTTTTCCAGCTGTGAGCCATTGGTGGTCATGCACAGTTCGCGAAGGCCGGGCAGGGCCGCGATGTTTTTGCACAGCCCTACGATGCCCGCACGTACCAGCGGCTCGCCACCGGTCAGACGGATCTTTTTCGTACCCAGCGCAACGAAGCGCTCGGCGATCTGCTGGATCTCTTCGAGAGAAAGAATCTGCTGGCGCGGCAGAAACGTCATGTCTTCCGCCATGCAGTACACGCAGCGGAAATCACAGCGATCGGTCACCGACATACGAACGTAATCGACTTTGCGTGAATACCCGTCTATCAGGACTCGATCGGACATTGTTTCCTCGACAGCGTGCTGCGTGGCAGAAGCGAATCGCGTGCCTGTTGATTAGAGTGGCACGCGCGTGAATCGTTAAATCTTTTGGCTAACCGGTTGCTTGATGCGTGCAGCGTCTTCGTCGGTGACCGAAGCCTGTGCAGCCTTCGAATAGGAAACGTAATACGCCAGCCCGACGAAAATTGCACCACCTACCGCGTTACCGAGGAATACGGCGAAGAAGTTCTCGATGAAATCGACCCAGGTCAGCGCATCGGCAAAGATCGCGGCCGGGATCACAAACATGTTCGCCACCACGTGCTGAAAGCCAATGGCGACGAACGCCATGATCGGGAACCACATGCCGAGAATCTTGCCGGTGACATCCTTGCTCGCGTAGGACAGCCACACCGCCAGGCATACCAACCAGTTGCAGCCTATCCCGGAGATGAACGCCTGAGCGAAATCGGCGCTGGCCTTGGCCTTGGCGATAGCCAGCGTCTTGGCCAAAAAGGCGCCTTCGGTCAGGCCCAGCACATGACCGAAGAAATACGCGATGAACAACGCGCCGAGCAGGTTGGCGAGAGTGACCAGTATCCAGTTACGGGCAACCGCGCCTGCGGAAATGCGTCCGGCGAACATCGCGCTCGGCAGGGTCATCATGTTGCCCGTCAGCAGCTCGCCACCGGCCAGAATCGTCAGAATAAGGCCGATCGGGAACACCGCTGCGCCCAGCAAATTGCCCAGCGAGGCCCATGGCCCAGGAATCATGGTGCTGACATGGATGTCCAGCAGGAAACCCAGGGCGATGAACGCACCGGCAAGAAAACCCAGAACCACAATCGAAAGGGTGGGCAAATGCGATTTCTTCACACCGGCTTCGACGGTGATTTCAGCGATTTGTTGGGGCGTATTGATGGACATGTTCTTATCGACTCGCACGCAAGGGTCGGCACCACGACACGAAGTCGCGGACCACGCAATTTTCGGGTAGGTATTCAAGCGTCCGGTCTTGATGCGCGAACGTGTCAGCGGACACGGCGCCAATCCATTTGAAAGGCAACGATGTGCGACTTTTGGCCGCAACTCAGGCGCAGCCAGAAATACGTGATCAGTTGATGAGCAAGCTACCTATCTGGCGCTAGAGCGTCCAATCGCTTGTTCCGATGAATTCATCGACAGGCTCTATCGGTTCACTTTTTATCTTGCGCCATGCTGCGCTCATAGCGTTCCAGCAGCGGCTGGATACTGATGCCGTGCAGCAGGATACTCAGTGCGACCACCGACAGCGTCAGTCCGATGATGGTTTGCACGGCATCCATGGGCAGGCCGTGGGACAGCGCATAGCACAAGTAATACAGAGTGCCGATGCCGCGGATGCCGAACCAGCCCACCAACGCTTTTTGCGGCCGAGTCAACAGACGGCCACTGATCAGCAACCAAACGCTTAATGGTCGGATCACGCAGAACAGTGCCAGTCCCAGCCCGACCGCGCGCCAGTCCCAGTAGAAGGCGATGGCAGCGCCGAGCAGGGTGATCAGCAGCACTTCCATGGCCCGCTCCACGAGACTGCCGAACGCCAGCATGTCGCCCATCATGACGCCCGCAGCCAACTGTGAATCGCTGAGTTCTTCACGGCTCGCGACTGTCGCGGCTTGCGGGTCGGTGTGCATGTGTCCCAATACCGGTTTGGCGACATGCTCGGCGGGGACGTCCGAGTGCGTGGTGCGCACCTCGGCCTGACGCAGCCCGAAGCCCGCTGCGAATACCGAAAGAAACCCGAACGCGCCCAAGCCTTCTGCGGTGACATAGGCGATGGCGATCAATGCCAGAGCCAGAAAGTCATTGGGGGAGCTGGTGCTGTCGGCATTCTTGATGCGCAGATAAATCATCAGATGGCCCACGCCGCGGCCCAGGCCATAGCCCAGCAACAGACCCACCGGCACGCCCCACAGGATGTTCTTCAACAGCCAGCCCTGAACCCAACTGAAATCCGCGGAGCCGTGACTGAGAAACAGCAGGGCGAAAATGACGAAGGGGAAAGCGGTCCCGTCGTTGAGCCCGGCCTCGCCCGACAGGCCGAAGCGCACGCGGTCGAAGTCCTGAGCGTTGTTGACCTGCACCAGCCCGGCCAGTACCGGGTCGGTGGGAGAAAGCATGGCTCCCAGCAGCAGCGACATCGGCCATGAGAGATCGAGCAGATAGTGCGTTGCCACGCAAACGCCGATGATGGTGGCGAGCATGACCGGCATTGCCAGAAGATACGCCGAACGCCAGACAGAGCGGTGCAGCGGCAGACGCAGCTTGATGCCGGTATTGAACAGAGAGAACAGCACGGCGGCTTCGGTGAGGCGTTCCAGCCAGTGGCGTGATTCGCGGATGTCCACCTGAACAAGGTCCAGACCCCAGGGCCCCATGCATGCCCCGAACGCCAGGCACACCGCGGACGTGGTGACCGGCATCCAGCGCAGATAAGAAGAAGTCAGTGCCAGCAGCATTAGCAGGACACCGAGCACAGTCATGCAAAGAATGAAACTCATCCGGCCTCGATATGCGTAGTGGGGTTGGGTAGCGTTAGTCGTATGACTATGGAGGCGGGGGATAGTTGAAGGAATGTTTAATTAATCAACACAATGGGCGTAGCGTCGGGTAAATCCCGCCACGCCGCAGACGCTCTGGAGTCTCCAGCGTGCCGGAATTTGGCACAAACACCCACGAACTACTGCAGGAGCCGGCTTGTTGGCGAACGCGGCGGGGTGAGCAACGCATCTGCAACTGACAGGAAGACGCCATCGCCGACAGCCCTGCCGCAAGAGGCGCCGTGCTGTGCAACAGTGTTCAGCCTAACTGCCGGAATACCAGCGCCTTCAGTCCTCCATCCGGCTCGATGTCGGCAAACTCTGGCGGGTTGTCCAGCCGCTGTTCGAAGCGTAACCCCGGCGCTTCCCGCATCACGCCCTCGATCAGAAAATCCGCGCCCATTGCCGGGTCGTTCATGCACGCCAGCACCGTGCCTTCGTCGCTCAACAGTTCCGGCAGTTTGCGCAGCACCCGCTGGTAATCCTTGGTCAGCAGAAAGCTGCCTTTCTGAAAAGACGGTGGGTCGATGATCACCAAATCGTACGGCCCACCGCTTTTCACTTTGCCCCAGGATTTGAACAATTCATGCCCCAGAAAGCTCACCTTGCTCAGGTCATGACCATTGAGACGATGGTTGTCGCGACCCCGGCTCAACGCCGCGCGGGACATGTCCAGGTTGACCACGCGCTGTGCGCCACCGGCGATCGCGGCCACGGAAAAACCGCAGGTATAGGCGAACAGGTTCAACACGCGCTTGCCGGACGCATTGGCGCGCACCCAGTCCCGGCCGTAACGCATGTCGAGAAACAGCCCAGTGTTCTGCTTCTTGCCGAAATCCACCAGGTAGCGCAAGCCGCCTTCAGTCAGCGTCCATTCGTCCGGCATCTCGCCCAGCAGCGCTTCAGTGTGGCTGTCGGGCAGGTAGCGATGTTGCAGCAGTAGGGTGTGTGCCTGTGTCTGTTGCCAGACTTCACCGTGTGCGAGGTCGAGCAGCAACCGTTTCAGGGCTTCGAGCTCATCGGTCGCAGGCTCCTTGAACAACGACACCAGTACCACGCCTTGCATCCAGTCGACGGTCAGCTGTTCAAGTCCCGGCCAGCGGCGCCCACGGCCGTGAAACAGGCGGCGGGTTTCCGCAGGCGCAGGGGTGAGGGCGGCGAGCAGGTGCTCATTGAGGGTGGTCAGCGCGTCGGAATTCATCGGGTGGCGGCGGGTCAGCAGTGAGAAGGGCGGCATTCTAAACCCAAATGTGGGTGGTGAATGATTATCCTGTGGACCCAACAGAAGATCGCAATCTCAAGAAGACCGCTCATGACCCACACGCTAATCCTGCGCGACGCCCATGAAGACGACATGCCCGCTGTACAGGCCATCTACGCTCATCACGTGCTCCACGGCACCGCCAGCTTCGAACTGGAACCGCCGACTCTTGAACAGATGCTTCAACGTCGCGCGGATGTCTGTGCCAGCAACCTGCCTTACGTAGTCGCCGAACGCGACGGCGAGGTCGTTGGTTATGGCTACGCGACGCTTTACCGGCCGCGTCCGGCCTATCGCTTCACAGTCGAGGATTCGGTCTACGTGCGCGAAGGCATGGCAGGGATGGGGATCGGACAGGCGCTGTTGGAACTCGTCATCAAGCGCTGCGTCGAGGGCGGGCGTCGGCAGATGGTGGCGATCATCGGCAACAGCGAAAACGTCGCCTCGATCCGGCTGCATGAGCGCCTGGGTTTCCGCAAGGTCGGCGTGTTCGAGTCGGTGGGTTTCAAGCATGGGCGTTGGCTCGACACCGTGATCATGCAGCGCGAACTGGGCGAGGGAGCTGGCAATCTGCCGGGGTGAGACATCGCCTTACGCCAGGGACCGTTTGCCCTCGATGCCTGTCCATGACTGAATGCGTTTGGCGTCAGGCACCGTACTGTTACGCGCACAACAATTCTCTTTATCGCGCCGATATTTGAATCCGAAGCGAGGCAGGCATAAGCTTCGCGCCATTGATAACGCCCAGACCTCTTTGGTCTGGTGTTTTTCGCGAATCTTCGATCAGGAATTGCCATGACTAGTCTGTTTCCCGCCGCTCGTCCACGCCGCCTGCGCAGCAACGAACACTTGCGCGCGCTGTTTCAGGAAACCGAATTCACCCTCAATGATCTGGTGCTGCCAATCTTCGTTGAGGAAGAGGTCGACGACTTCGTGCCGATCAACAGCATGCCGGGCGTAAGCCGCATTCCGGAGTCGAAGCTGGCTCAGGAAATCGAGCGCTATGCCCGCGCGGGTATCAAGTCGGTGATGACGTTCGGCGTCTCCCATCACCTGGACGCCAGCGGCAGTGACACCTGGCAGGAAAACGGTCTGGTGTCGCGCATCTCGCGCACCATCAAGGACGCGGTGCCGGAAATGGTCGTGATGTCCGA
Source organism: Pseudomonas sp. (assembly GCF_050739935.1). Lineage (GTDB taxonomy): Bacteria > Pseudomonadota > Gammaproteobacteria > Pseudomonadales > Pseudomonadaceae > Aquipseudomonas. The sequence continues at coordinate 30,818 of NZ_JBOICF010000053.1, forward strand.
CACCTGCTTCTGCGAATACACCGACCACGGCCACTGCGGCGTGATGCACGGCGCCCACGTCGACAACGATGCGACCATCGAGAACCTTGGCAAGCAAGCGGTGATGGCCGCTCGCGCCGGTGCCGATGTGATCGCGCCGTCGGCGGCGATGGATGGTCAGGTCAGGGCAATTCGCGCCGCGCTGGATGCCGCCGGTTTCACCCAGACGCCGATCATGGCGTACTCGACCAAATTCGCCTCATCGCTCTACGGACCGTTTCGTGAAGCGGGCGGTTCGGCGCTCAAGGGCGATCGCAAAACTTACCAGATGAACCCGATGAACCGCCGCGAAGCCCTGCGCGAATCGCTGCTGGACGAGGCCGAAGGCGCCGATGCGTTGATGGTCAAGCCAGCGGGCGCGTATCTGGACATCATCCGTGACATCCGCGAGGCCTCGAACCTGCCACTGGCGGCGTATCAGGTCAGCGGCGAATACGCGATGATCAAGTTCGGCGCACAGGCCGGCGCCATCGACGAAGCGCGCGTGGTGCGTGAAAGCCTCGGCGCGATCAAGCGCGCTGGCGCGGATCTGATCTTCACCTATTTCGCGATGGATCTGGCGTTGAGCGGGATCTGAGTCCGACGTAAAACCGGCTTGCTGCAGGCAGCGGTCGGACGAGGTCGGCGTTTGAATCGATATCCATATGGCTGACCCACCGCGATCCTCGGTAGGAGCCGGCTTGCTGGCGAACGCGGCGGGTCAGCCATGGATGTCGACTGACACTACGCCGTTCGCCAGTAAGCCGGCTCCTGCAGGTTTGGCGGTGTTTCAGACAGACATTTGCGCTACACCTGCCACTGCTTGCTCGCCTCGGTGAGCATTTCATGGATCAATACCCCAAAACGCTGACTCAACAGACTCTGTGGCCGGTCTTCGGGCAGCATCAGGTAGGTCGAGAAGCGAATGGCCGGGTTGAATGGCCGGGTTTCGATGCCCATGTGCAGGTACTCCCGCGCCACCATCGGGCTGACGATACTCACGCCCAGACCTAACGCCACCAACGAACACACGGTCGCCGCATAGGGCGTTTCCAGGCTCAACTTGCGGTATTCCTTGTCAGCGGCGAACGCCCGATCCACCCGGGTGCGCGAGCCGTCATTCTGCGACAGCGAAATGAACTCCTCGCCATACACATCCTTTGGCCCCACTGTCTCCAATGCCGCGAGCCGATGCCCCTTGGGAAACACGCAAACCCCCGGCACATCGCAGATTTTTTGCGTGCGCACGCCTGGCATTTCCTCGCCGACATACGACGCCAGCCCAAGATGACAGAACTGCGATGCGGCCCAGTGCGCGACCATCGGCGAATCGCTGGTGTGGATCGAAATAGCGACGTCGGGATTCTCGTGGCGAAACCGTTGAATCACCCTCGGCAGCACCGTCAGCGACAGCGACGGCACGGCGGCAATCCGCAACTGGCCAGTGCCGCCACGACGGATGGTCTGCGCTGATTTTTCCAGGCTCTGCAAACCGATGAAGGCGCGCTCGACATCGGCGAACAACGCAGCCCCTTCGTCGGTCGGCAACAGGCGCCCGCCAACCCGTTCGAACAGTTTGAAACCACTGCCGCGCTCCAGTTGGGCGATCAGGCGGCTGATGTTGGGTTGCGAGGTGTGCAGCGACTCGGCTGCAGCGGTCATCGAGCCGCTCAACATCACGGCACGGAAGGCTTCGACTTGTTTGAAGTTCATGACAGGCCATATCAATTCGGTATGGATGACCAATGTATTGTCATTTGTTGGCATGAGCCAGAGGCTTTATAACTGTTTTCGACATCGACGGTTCCGCGCAGACGGACGCGATGCCCAAGCGCACTTCAATCGCCAACACCGCGCTGCAGTCCCCGCTGTTTTCTGCCCTTGAAATCGTTGCGCGGTATCGCGTCGTGCGCCGCCGCGCTGGTAGTTACCAGGAGGCATCATGTCGTATTCGTTGAAAACTCTCGTTCGTGCCATGGCTCTCTCATGTGTCTCCCTGGCGGGTCTGGCGCAGGTTCACGCCGCCGATCTGCCGCCGGTTCCCGATGAAATAAAAGAGGCAGGGCAACTGCGTGCCGGTGTGCGCTGCGACCAGCCGCCTTATGGCTTCCAGAACGGCAACGGCGAATTCGCCGGCGTCGAGGTCGAGATGTCCAAACAGATCGCCCTGTGGGCGCTGGGCTCCAAGGATAAGGTGACCTTCACCTGCGTCACCGCTGAAAACCGCGTGCCGCAACTGTTGGGGCGCAAGGTCGGCTTCCTCATCGCGACCCTGGGCGTCACCCCGGAACGCCAGCGCGTGATCGACTTCACCACGCCCTACCGCTGGGGCGCCAGTGACGTGGTGGTGAAGAAAGACAGTCCGATCAAGTCGATCAAGGACCTCAATGGCAGGACCCTGGCCACGCTGAAGGGCTCGGTTCAGGCCAAGTGGTTCGAGGACCACATGCCCGAGGTCAAGACCTTACGCATGAACAGCGCTGCCGACGCCTTGCAGACCTTCCGCCAGGGCCGCGCCGATGCGTACACCCATGACGCCGCAACGCTGGTGGTGGTTGCCGCCAACGACAGCGATGCGCGGCTGATCAACGAGCCTTTCCAGATCTCCGACGCCGCCATTGGCGTGCGCAAGAACGACGAGCAGTTCCGCGACTACCTCAGCGCCGCCGTGGCGAAGATGCACGAGGAAAAACTGTTCAGCGGATGGGTGCGGCAGTACGTCCCGGAAAATATCCAGAGCTACTACCTGAGCGTATTCGAGCAGGCCAAACCTGCTGAAAAACTCTGACCGGGCGCCGTCATGGATTTCGATTACAGCTACCTGCTGGCGCAATGGCCGGCGCTGCTCGATGGCGTGTTGATGACGCTGCGGGTCTCGCTGCTGGCCATCGCATTTTCCCTGCTGATCGGCATTCTCGGTGGCGCGGCACGGGTGATGCGGGTGCCGGTGCTGGCGCAGATCGTGGCGTTGTACGTAGAGCTGATTCGCAACACGCCAATTCTGGTGCAGTTGTTTTTCATCTTCTATGGCCTGCCCGCGATCGGCCTTGAGCTGTCGCTGTTCTGGTCGGGGGTGTTCTGTCTTTCGCTATGGGCGGGGGCATACCAGGTCGAAAACATCCGCGGCGGGCTGGCAACGGTCGAACACGGGATGCGCGAAGCGAGCATGGCCCTGAGCCTCAAGCCCAGCCATTACTTCTGTCTGGTGGCGTTGCCGATTGCCTTTCGCACCAGTCTGCCGGCGGTGCTCAACACCGCGATCTCGCTGCTGAAGAACTCGTCGTACTTGCAGGCGATTGGCTTGGCTGAACTGACGTTCGTGGCGGTGGATCGCATTGCCACGGATTTCCGCGCCATCGAAATGTTCAGCGCGATCTGTGTGATGTACCTGGCATTGGTTGCGATTCTGGCGCTGGGCACCGGGCGTCTCTCGGCCCACCTGCAACGTCCCTTCCGGCAGTGAGGCCTCGATGAATTTTCTGTTCGAAAACTGGGGGTTCGTGCTCAAGGGCTTATGGATGACTGTGCGCCTGGCGCTGGTAATCCTGCTGTTCACCACGATCATTTCGGCGGTGTTCGGCGTGCTGGCGACCCTAAAGAATCGCCTGTTGTGGTGGACGATTCACGGCTATGTCGAGCTGTTTCGTTCGATTCCGCTGATCGTCAACGTGTTCTTCATTTTCTTCGGCGCGCCCATGCTCGGTCTCGATCTCAGCCCTTTCGCGGCGGTGGTCACGGGCTTGACGCTATGGGGCAGTGCCAATGGCATCGAAATTGTGCGCGGTGGTCTGGAATCGGTCGCCAGTCACCAGTGGAAAAGCGCCTGGACCCTGGGCCTGCGCCCTTGGCAAATCTACCTGTATGTGATTGCGCCGCAGTCCATGCGGGCGATTCTCCCGGCCTATACCGGTCTGCTGACCATGCTGGTTCAGGCCACGTCACTCGGGGCGTTGGTGGGTGTGGGCGAGTTTCTCAAGGTCGGCCAGATCATCGTCGAGCGCTCCACGGTCATGACCGGCGTCAGCCCCGCATTTACCGTCTATGGGGCGGTGCTGCTGGTGTACTTCGTCATCTGTTCATTGCTGAGCTGGCTCAGCCGTTATCTCGAACGTCGCCTGGGTCGCCCGGCGATGCGCGCAACTCGTTAAGGGGTTTGATCATGCAAGAGTCCAAAGTCAGTCGTCGCTTGAAGGAAACCACCGCCCCCGAGGTCAACGAGTACATCTACCGGCCACGGCTGGAGGGTTTCGCCGACGGCTTCATCAACCTGGGTAACGTCAACAAGGCGCACATCGTGATGCTTGCCGAACAGGGCCTGATTCGCGGCGAACATGCGACCGCGCTGGCCAAGGGGGTGCTGGACATGGAAGCCGCGGGTCCCGGCGTGGTGACCCTCGATCCTTCCCGCGAAGACGCCTACTTCAATTACGAAGCGCACCTGATCGAGCAGATCGGTGCCGACATCGGCGGCCGCCTGCACACCGGTCGCAGTCGCAACGACATCCTTGCCACCCTCGACCGCCTGCGTTGCCGCGAAGTGCTGATGAGCCTGATCGACGCGTTGATCCAGACCCGCCAGACCGCGCTGAACAACGCCGAGGTCTACGCCGAAGTGGTGATGCCCGGTTATACCCACCTGCAACCGGCACAACCGATCACCTATGGCTATTACCTGTCAGCGGTGGAACAGGCGCTGGAACGCGATTGCAAGCGCCTGACCCAGACCCTTGAGTCCATGAACCAGAGCCCGCTGGGGGCCGCTGCCTTTGCTGGCACGCCGTTCGACATCGACCGGGCGCGCACCGCCGAGCTGCTGGGCTTCGACGGTTATCTCGACAATGCGCTGGACGCGGTAGGGTCGCGGGATTTCATTCTGGAAAGCCTGTCGCACCTGAGCCTGTTGTCGGTGTTCTGGAGCCGCGTCGCTCAGGATTATTTCGTCTGGAGCACTCACGAATTCAGCCTGATCGATTTCCCCGACAGCGTCGCGGCGACGTCGAGCATCATGCCGCAGAAGAAAAACCCGACCGTCCTGGAGTACCTCAAAGGCCGCACCGGGCATATCGTCGGCCTGTTGATGGCGGCGAGCGTGACCGTCAAGGGCAGCAACTTCTCGCACACCGGCGACGGCAACCGCGAAAGCACGCGAGGGTTCTGGGAAGCTGCCGAAGAGACGCTGCGTTGCCTGAAATTGCTGGAGCTGGTGCTGCGTACCGCCACTCCCAATGCCGAGCTCGCGGTGCGTCGTGCAGGTGAAGACTTCTCCACGGCCACCGGCCTTGCCGACTTGATTGTGCGCGAGGCCGACCTGTCGTTTCGCGAGGCCCATCACATCGTCGGCGCGGCGGTGCGCATGGCAATGGATGCAGGGCTGCCCGCGCACCGGATCGACACGGACATGGTGGATGTCTGTGCGATGGAGCAACTGGGTCATGCGCTGAATCTGCCCGCGCACAAGGTTCGCGAGTGCCTGGACCCGACGGCCAACGTGCAGTCCCGCGATTCAGCAGGCGGGCCGGCATTGTCGTCGCTGCGACCAAGTTTGTTGCGGGCCAATGCGCGATTGCAGGCCGAGCGTCAGGCCAATCAGGCGCGACGAGACCGTCTGCTGGCGGCGCAGGACAAGCTGCAGGCCGCCACCCGCGCGCAGGCCGGTATATGAGCGCGATGCTGACAGTCCGCGGGTTGCACAAGCATTTCGGCGAGCACGAAGTGGTCAAGGGTGTCGATCTCGACGTGCGTCAGGGCGAGGTCGTGGTGATCATCGGCCCCAGCGGCTCGGGCAAATCGACGTTCATTCGTTGCCTTAACAGCCTGGAAGAACCTTCGGCGGGGACGGTCGTGGTGGGTGGCGGCGAGTCAATCAAGGCTGGGGATCGCAAGGCCATGGCACGCTTGCGCGAGGACGTCGGCATGGTGTTTCAGGACTACACGCTGTTTCCGCACATGACCGTGATGGCCAATATGATTCTGGCGCCGGTCAAGCTCAAACGCATGAACAAGGCCGATGCGCAGGCCAATGCCTTGGCGCTGTTGGATCGGGTCGGCCTGAAACACAAGGCCGATGGTTATCCCGGCGAGCTGTCGGGCGGCCAGCAGCAGCGTGTTGCGATCGTCCGGGCGCTGGCGATGAAGCCGCGTCTGCTGCTGTTCGACGAGCCTACATCGGCCCTGGATCCGGAAACCGTCGGCGAGGTGCTGAATGTGATGAAGGCGCTGGCTGCCGAGGGCATGACCATGATCGTGGTCACCCACGAGATGGGGTTTGCCCGTGAAGTGGCTGATCGGGTGGTGTTTTTCGACGCAGGGAAGATTGTCGAGATGGGACCGCCTGCGCAGATATTTTCTGCGCCGGAGCATCCGCGGACGCGGCAGTTTCTGCAGAGTGTCTTGCATTGATTGATGGCAGAAGAGATTTGGCCGAGTCCTGATTCGGGTGTCGGAAAAACACCGTTTTACCTCCACGTCGCAGCCGAACGCGCGCCGATCCGGCCGGTAGCGACGGGGGCACATTGAAGGCGGCGTGTGCGCCCCAGAGTAATTGCGCGATGCCCTGGAGCGGCGTTTCTGCCAAGCGTGGTTTTGCTGCCGCTTCGCGTCAGATCGTCGGCAAGCTGCACTCCTACGGGATTCGCCCGGAGTCAAAAGCCTCGATGGTGGTGCGATTTCGCTATGTCTGAACGCTCCGCGGAGCTCGGCCGCTAACCGGTCATCACAGAGTAAACGGCCAGCCAACCACCTTCTTCGGACGTGGCGTGGCATAGGTGCGCACCTTGGAGGTTTTCAGGCCCAGACGCACCAGTGATTCCGCCAGTGCGACCGCCGCGGTCACGCCGTCGACCACCGGGACCCCCGCGCGGTCGCGGATCAGTTGATCCAGTCCCGCCATGCCGCCGCAACCCAGGCAGATCACTTCGGCCTTGTCTTGGGTCACCGCTTCGACGGCCTGACCGGCGATGGCTTCGAGAGCGCGGTCGGGCATTTCTTCGAGTTCCAGCACGCTCATGCCACTGGCGCGGACCGAAGCACAGCGCTCGAACACACCCGCCAGTTTCAGACGATCCTCAATCAGCGGCACGGCGCGATCCAGTGTGGTCACCACTGAATACTTGTGCCCCAGTAACATCGCGAGACTGGCGGCTGCTTCAGTGATGTCCACCACAGGCACCTCAAGCAGCTCCTGTAAACCTTCCCGACCGTGCTCGCCATAACCGGCCTGAATCACCGCGTCGTACGGTTGATCGTAAGACAGCACGCGATCCATCACGGCGATGGCGGCCAGGTAGCTTTCGAAGTTACCTTCCACCGACTCCGCGCCGAAACGCGGGGTCAGACCGATGATTTCGGTGCCGGGGGACGCGACGCTGCGGGCCTGTTCGGCGATGGTCTGGGTCATCGACTCGGTGGTGTTCACGTTGACGATCAAAATACGCATGGGTGACGGTCTCTCGCTTGCGATCAATGCTGGATATTTTGCACGGCAATGGATTCACCACTGACGTCTCTGAAGCTCTTGCGACGGTCCGCCAACAGCAGGTGCAGTGCCGCGCCAATGGCAGCGCCCATCAGCCAGGAAAATGGCGATACCGATTCGAATGCTGGCACCAGCGCGGTGATGATGGAAATCGCCGCCGCCGGAATGAATGCCCACACCGCCCGCAGATTGACCCCGCGGGAGTAGTGATAGGCACCGGCCGGGTCTTCGGTATAGAGCTGCGGCACGTCGACACGACCCTTGCGCAAAAGCCAGTAGTCAGCAGTGATCACGCCATACAGCGGGCCGAGCAGGGCGCCCAGGCCCGACAGAAAATACACGATCACCACCGGGCTGTTGTAGAGATTCCACGGCAGGATCAGCACCGCGACAGTAGCGCTGAGCATCCCGGCGCGGCGGAACGTCAGATAGCGCGGCGCCAGACTGCTGAGCACGAACGCGGGGGCGACGAAGTTAGCCATGATGTTCACCGCCACCGTGACGATCAGAAACGCCAGGCAGCCGAGCACCAGAAAGAAGGTATTGGGAATGGTCTTGATGATATCGGTGGGGCTTTGAATGATCTGACCGTTGATAGAGAACTGCGCCCCGCAGATGAGCACCGTGATGAAGGCAAACAGCAGCACGTTCACCGGCAGGCCCCAGAAATTGCCTTTGCGGATGGTTTTCTTGCTGGGAGCCGAACGCGAGAAATCACAGAAATTCAGGATCAGCGTGCCGTAAATCGCCAGCCACAAAGCGCTACCGGCAAAAATGCTGCGCCACATCTGCGCGCCTGCCAGTGGCGCCTTGATCGACCAGGCGATCTGCCCGTGAGCCTGGCTGAACATCCAGACCGCGAGACTGGCCACGGTCAACAAAATTACGGGACCTGCGAAGGCTTCGTAACGCCTGACCATCTCCATGCCGTAAGCGAGAATGACAAACTGCACCACCCAGATACTGATGAAACACAGCCAGCCCAGACTCGACAGTCCCAGCCACGCGTCGTGATCGTAACTATCCAGCGCCGGATCCAGCGCGGTGAGCAAGACCCTCAACACCACCGAGGCCAGGTAGGTCTGTATGCCGAACCAGGCGATGGCGATGACCGCGCGGATCAGCGCCGGAATCTGCGCGCCGAAAATGCCGAAGCTGACCCGGCTGATCACCGGAAACGGCACCCCGGTCTTTTGCCCCATATCGCCAGTCAGGTTCATGCACAGGTAGACCAGCGCGGCACCGATGGCCAGCGACAGCACGATCTGCCAGCCGCCGAGTCCCAGCGCATAAAGACCGATAGCGAAGGAGTAGTTGGCAAGATTGTGTACATCGTTGGTCCACAGGGCAAAGATGCTGTATCCACCCCAGGTCCTGCCTTCACGCTTGCTTGGGGCAAGGTCCTGGTTGTACAGGCGGGGGCTGAGCGCCGCGTATTCGGTAGTTGATGTAGAACTGGCAAGGGCTGGATCGAGGGTGTTGTCTACTGGCATGTTCAACAATCTCCGGCGCTATTTGTATTTGTTTTTGTATACAGTGCGCAGGCAAGACTAACGCAAATGACAGTTGAGTCAACGCGAAGATTACAGATGGTGTGATTTTCGGGATTTAGGAAGGGGGGTGGGATACAGAATCTGCAGCAGCACGGCTTGGCGGCAGTGGCGTCGGTGAGATCGCTGCCGCTGGCAAGCCGGACTGCTACAAAGGGCAGCATCTACGCACCAATCCGCCGCGCCACCACACCTGTAGGAGCCGGCTTGCTGGCGAATGCGTGGGTCAGTTACAGACGGTTATCTGACCTACCCGGTTCGCCAGCAAGCCGGCTCCTACAAAGATCGGGCAATCCGAAAATCCCAGTGCGCCGCGAAGATCGGGCTGTCCGAAAAACCCCGGTACGCCGCGAAGATCGGGCCATGCGAAAAATCCCAGTGCGCCGCGAATTCGTAGCAGCACGGCTTGGCGGCAGTGGCGTCGGTGAGATCGCTGCCGCTGGCAAGCCGGACTGCTACAAGGGGCAGCATCTACGCACCAATCCGGCACGCCGCCAACCTGTAGGAGCCGGCTTGCTGGCGAATGCGGTGGGTCAATTACAGACGTTTGTCTGAGCTACCCGGTCGCCAGCAAGCCGGCTCCTACAAAAATCGGGCAATCCGAAAATCCCGGTGCGCCGCGAAGATCGGGCGATCCGAAAAACCCGGTGCGACGTGAACTCCGTAGCAGCAAGGCTTGGCGGCAGTGGCGTCAGTGAAGTCGTCGCCGCTGGCAAGCCGGACTGCTACAGGAAGATGTTTCTACAGGGCCGTTATCGTCAATCCTTCATCGGCACCGGCGCTTGCACCGCGATGAAACCCTGATCGCGCATCGCCTGCCAGAAGCCGACCGGCACCTGGGCGTGAAGCGCGGCTACGTCTTCGGCGATCCGCGAAGGGCGACTGGCCCCTGGTATCACTGCCGCTACCAGCGGATTGGCAAGAACGAATTGCAGCGCCGCCGACTTGATGTCGACCTGATACTGGCGGGCGATTTCCTGGATATGCGCGACTTTGTCGAGCATGGCCTGCGGAGCTTCCTGATATTCGAAATGCTTGCCGCCCACCAACACACCCGAGCTATAAGGCCCGCCGACGACGAATTCAGCGTTATGCTCGCGGGCCTTGGCGAACAGCCGCTGCAGCGGCTGGTCGTGATCGAGCAACGAATAGCGCCCGGCCAACAAGAATCCGTCCGGTTGCGCTTCACTCAAATCCAATGTCAGCTCACACGGCTCGACCCGATTGACGCCCAGGCCCCAAGCCTTGATCACGCCTTCTTCGCGCAACCGAGTCAGGGTTCGGAACGCACCTTTGCGGGCCACGTTGAAGTGCTCGATCCACTCATCGCCGTGGGCGTCCTGGGCGACGTCGTGGACGAACACGATATCCAGCCGGTCAGTATTCAGCCGCTTGAGGCTGGCATCGATGGAGCGCATCGTTGCATCGGCTGAGTAATCGGTGATGATCTTGTTCTTCAGGCCTTCGGTGAACGGACCGCTGCGGGCCTGGGTGTCGAGTTCATCGGAAATCAGCCGACCGACCTTGGTGCTGAGGGTGTACTCATCGCGCGGCACATGCGCGAGCGCCTTGCCCACACGCTGTTCGGACAGACCTGCGCCATAGATCGGCGCCGTATCGAAATAGCGAATGCCCTGATCCCACGCCGATTGCACAGTGGCGGCGGCTTCTTCTTCACTGATGTTGCGGAACATATTGCCCAAAGGCGCGGCGCCGAAGCCGAGGCGGCCGATGATCTTGTCGTGCAGACTCATGAAGGTGTCCTGTCTGGCGTCATGAAGAACCGGATATGCGCTGTGAAGTCAGTGCCCGGTGTTGTTTACTGATCGTGTATTGAAGCAGGAGTTCTGTCCGACCGCGGCTGGCGCCGCTCAACGCATGGCGTGTAGGAGCCGGCTTGCTGGCGAAGGCGGCGTGTCAGGCTGCTTATCTACAACTCAGCTGGCACATTCGCCAGCAAGCCGGCTCCTGCAGGATCCACCAAACCCACACCATGCAACTTTTCCCGACCGTGCGCCTTCCAACGCTTTACGCCGCGTCGATAACCGCAAAGGGAGGGCAGTCGGTGAGCGAGCACATCGTCCATTTCCATTGTGGGGTCGATCAGACCACCACTGAGCATTTTCGCGATCGCTGCCTTGAGGCCCTTGGCCAGGGCGCGACCGGGCTGTTGTTGAATCTGTCTACCGCCGGTGGCAGCACCGCGCTGGGTTTCACGATCTACAACTTCCTGAAGTCCCTGAAGGTGCCGATTCGCGCGCTCAACAGCGGCAATATCGAATCCATGGGCATCGTTATCTACCTCGCGGCGCAGGAGCGCATCGTCTGTCCCCACTCGCGATTTTTGATTCATCCGATGAGCTGGTATTTCAATCAGAGTTCGGTGGATCACTCGCGCATGCGCGAATACCTGCGCAGCCTGGACAACGATCTTCAGCGCTACGTCAACATCTACCAGAATGAAACCGAGGGCGCGGCCAGTCCGTTGGACATTGGCAGGTGCCTGTCTTCGGAAGAAAAAGTCATCCGCGCTGAAGATTCGATGGCCTGCGGCATCGCCCATCGGATGGAGCAATTGCAATTCGACGAAGACGCCGTCCACTGGACAGTCAGCGCAAGCTAAGCTCAATCAACCCAACCGGGTCGCGAAAGAACTCGGCTGAACATGAGGAATCTGCCATGTACGCGCAACCGCAAAACACCCCGAACCCTACGCATCAAGGGGCGATCAATCCTGCCGAGGAAGAGGTTGAAGTAGATGTCGATAACGATCCGGGCAACGAAGACCCGGGTTCGCAGTTCGATCGTGATGCCACGGTGCCGTTGATCAATCCGGACGAATGAGGCAAGTGAAACTCAGAAAACAAAACGAGCGAGAGCTTTCGCTCTCGCTCGTTGCGCTGATCAGCTGAAAGTCAGCCTTGGATCAGGATTTGCGGCCTGCGCCACCTTTATTGTCGCTACGGGTGGAGTCGGAAGCTTTGCTCCGGTCATTGGCGACATTGCTGCTACCCGACGCCTGGCCGCCTTTTTTGCCTGCTTCAGAGGCTTTCTGGCGATCGTTGGAGAAATTGCCAGGGTTCGATTTTCCGGTATTAGCCATGATTACGTACCTCTTGTTATCTAAGAAAGGCGAGTCATTTGCCTCGCATTAAATGTGATGAACCGAGCGGCAGTAGGTTTAGATAATCAGAGGCATTAGCGGACAAACGGTGGAATGGCTAAACGACACTCGTAGAGCATTCGTGGCGTGCGTCACATATGCACTTCGACCGCCAACGGCAAATGATCTGAAAGATGCGTCCATGGCCGCGTCCCAAGGATCTTCGGGTTATGGCTGGTGGCGTTGCGCAGGTACACCCGATCCAGGCGCAGCAGCGGAAAACGAGCTGGATAGGTTTTCGCCAACCGTCCATTGCCGCGTTCGAAGGCTTCGTGCAGATAAGTACAACGCGCCAGGCGTTTGTTACCTTGCAGCTGCCAGTCATTGAAATCCCCGGCAATCACCACCGGCGCATGCTCCGGCAAGGAGTCCAGCAGCGCGCAAAGCAAATCCAGTTGCAACTGCCGATGGCTCTCCAACAGGCTCAGGTGGACACAGATCGCGTGCACCTCGTCATGCCCCGGCACCTGCAATACGCAATGCAGCAGGCCGCGCCGTTCGGGTCCCGTGATCGAAATATCGAGATTGCGGTAATGCAGGATCGGATACTTGGAGAGAATCGCGTTGCCGTGATGACCTTCTGGATAGACCGCGTTGCGGCCGTAGGCGAAGTCGCTCCACATGCTGTCGGCGAGGAATTCGTAGTGGGAGGTGACTGGCCAGTCGTGGTAACGAGTGGCGTGACGATCATGGCCGCCGAGCACTTCCTGGAGAAAGACCAGATCAGCGCCGGTGCTGCGCACCGCCTCGCGAAGCTCTGGCAGGATGAAGCGCCGGTTCAGCGCGGTGAAGCCCTTGTGCGTATTAACGGTCAATACACGCAGCTTGTGCACATCGCGCATACCGGCCATGTCCGAGGGGGGAATACTGTTGCCAGCGGGGTCGGAGGTCACACGCACGCTCCTTTTTGCGAGGGGATGTGCTAGTTCCGACCGACTCGAACCGGGGCAGTTCAGCTTTTTCGAATACGCTTTGGGTTGTGCTCGATCACATCCGAGTGTCTACGGCGGGGCGACGCGACAACAGCAACGTCAGTCCCAGAGCGAGAGTCGACAGCAGCGCGGCGAAGAAGAAAATCCAGCCGTAACCCATGCCCAGCGCAATCGCTCCCATCAGCGGGCCGGCAATCGCCAATGCCAGATCGAAAAACACCGCGTAAGCCCCCAGCCCGGCACCGCGGCTGCTGTTGGGGACTTGCTTGATTGCCTCGACGCCGATCGCCGGGTACACCAGCGACAGCCCGAACCCGGCCAACCCCGCGCCGATAAGGGCGACGGTGGTGTTGGGCGAGAGCCACAGCGCCACCAGCCCGATGGTTTCCACCGACATGCAGGTGATCGCCGAGCGGAAGCCGCCGAAGCGGGTAATGGCGTTGATGAAGAACAGCCGGGCGACGATGAAGCAGATGCCGAAAATCGTCAGGCACCAGGCCGCACCTTCCCAGCCGCGACTGACGTAATACAGGGTGATGAAGGTGGTTAGCGTGCCATAACCGATGGACGACAGGGTCAGGCCCAGGCCATAGGGGGCAACCCGGCCGAACACCGACCAGAACGCCATGCGCTCGCCGCGCACCACCGGCACCGGCGGCTTGTTGCGGATCATCAGCAGCGCGCCGGCGGCCAGCACCGTCAGTACCAGCCCGAGGCTGACAAAACCCAGAGCGTCGACCATCACCACGCCCAACGGAGCGCCGATGGCAATGGCGCCGTATGAGGCAATGCCGTTCCAGGAAATCGAGCGTGCCGTATGTTCCGCTCCGAGCTGACCGATGCACCAGCTGATGGTGCCGACGCCTATCAAGCCCTGTGAGCCGCCGAGGATCAAGCGGGCGATGACCAGGATGATCAGGCTGATACCAGCCAATTTTTCCAGCAACACGGCCAGCACCGTAAGGACGCCGCTCAAGGCAATGCCTGAGAGACCGTAGACGATTGCCCGTTTGGTGCCGATGGTGTCGCAGATCCTGCCCGCCACGGGGCGGCTGAGCAGGGTGGCCAGGTACTGCGAGCCGATCACCAGACCTGCTACCACAGCGCTGAAGCCCAGTTGATTGTGGACATAGCCGGGCATCACCGCGATGGGCAGACCGATGCACAGGAAGGCAATGAACGTATAAAGGACGATGGAGACGATTTGCAGGGTGATCGCCATTGAACTGGCGTTCTGAATGGGTGCATTCGGCGGCAGGGCAGCAGACATGGGACTCTTCGCAGGAGCGGTGGGAGTGCGCCATCATCGCCCGTGATGAGCAGAAATGAAAGCTGGCTAACGGTTTATTCCCGCTCTTTGTTTCGGCTGGATAATCCTCAGGCGCGCCTGAAGATTGAGTGAGAGCAACTTCGCGGCAGCGCACTTGCCCGCGAAAAGGATGGCAGGATTTGAAGGGGGGTTGGAAAATCGCCAGCGCGGGCGAACGCGCTCCTACGACTCCTGATCAAGTCAAATCATCGCCCACAAAAAAGCCCCGTCACCAGGACAGGGCTTTCAGGTATTGCGCATTGCTCTTTAGAACACCACACCCTGGCTGCGCAGGTAATCATCGTAAGTGCCGCTGAAGTCAGTGACGCCGTTGGCGCTCAGCTCGATGATGCGAGTGGCCAGAGACGATACGAACTCGCGGTCGTGGCTGACGAAAATCAGCGTGCCTGGGTAGTTCTCCAGCGCCAGGTTGAGCGCTTCGATCGATTCCATGTCCAGGTGGTTGGTCGGTTCGTCCATCACCAGCACGTTTGGCTTTTGCAGGATCAGCTTGCCGAACAGCATACGGCCTTGCTCACCACCGGAGATCACCTTGACCGACTTCAGAATCTCGTCGTTGGAGAACAGCATCCGGCCCAGGGTGCCGCGGATGATCTGCTCGCCCTGGGTCCACTGGCCCATCCAGTCGAACAGGCTGACGTCGTCTTCGAAGTCGTGGGCGTGGTCCTGAGCGTAGTAACCCAGTTCCGCGCTCTCGGTCCACTTCACCGAGCCTGCGTCCGGGGTTAGCTCGCCCATCAGCGTGCGCAGCAGGGTCGTCTTGCCGATACCGTTAGGGCCGATGATCGCCACGCGCTCGCCGGCTTCGACGGTGAAACTGAAGTTCTTGAACAGCGTCTTGCCGTCGAAGCCCTTGGACATCTGCTCGATGGTCACGGCCTGACGGTGCAGCTTTTTGGTCTGTTCGAAACGGATGAACGGGCTGACGCGGCTCGATGGCTTGACCTCGGCCAGCTGAATCTTGTCGATCTGTTTGGCGCGGGAGGTGGCCTGCTTGGCTTTCGAGGCGTTGGCCGAGAAGCGGCTGACGAACGTCTGCAGTTCGGCAATCTGCGCTTTCTTCTTGGCGTTGTCCGACAGCAACTGCTCGCGGGATTGGGTCGCCGCAGTCATGTACTCGTCGTAGTTGCCAGGGAACAGGCGCAGTTCGCCGTAGTCCAGGTCGGCCATGTGGGTGCAGACGCTGTTGAGGAAGTGCCGGTCGTGGGAAATGATGATCATGGTGCTGTTACGCGCCGTGAGAATGGTTTCCAGCCAGCGAATGGTGTTGATGTCCAGGTGGTTGGTCGGTTCGTCGAGCAACAGGACTTCCGGATCGGAAAACAGCGCCTGAGCCAGCAACACACGCAGTTTCCAGCCCGGCGCGACTTCGGTCATCGGGCCGAAGTGCTGCTCCAGCGGAATGCCCAGACCCAGCAGCAGCTCGCCGGCGCGGGATTCAGCGGTATAACCGTCCATCTCGGCGAACTCGGTTTCCAACTCCGCAACGGCCATGCCGTCGTCTTCGCTCATTTCCGGCAGCGAATAGATACGGTCGCGCTCGGCCTTGACCTTCCACAGCTCCTCGTGGCCCATGATCACGGTGTCGATCACGGTAAATTCTTCGTAGGCGAACTGGTCCTGGCGCAGCTTGCCCAGGCGCACGTTCGGTTCGAGCATGACCTGACCGCCGGAAGGCTCCAGATCACCACCCAGAATCTTCATGAAGGTGGATTTGCCACAGCCGTTGGCGCCGATGAGGCCATAGCGATTGCCGTTGTTGAATTTGACCGATACGTTCTCGAACAGCGGCTTGGCGCCGAACTGCATCGTGATGTTAGCTGTGGAAATCAATTACTTTACCTATCAAGGAGTTACAGGTTGCTGGTTTTGGCCTTGGACCAGGACTGGACCAATCTTTAGCTTTTCCATCTCGCCCCAGTCGCCGCTCGAATTGAGCCAGCGCGCATAAGTCGACAACAGCATTTGGACTGAGTGTCCAAGCTGTTGGGCGATAAAGAAGGGATTCATGCCAGACATTTTGCGGATTGTCGCATAAGTGGGACGACAGTTATACGGTGGTCGGTGTCGCACCCCCGAAGCTGTCGATGGTCGGAATCCCTGTTTGTGCAAACCCGAGGTCTAGCGGAAGCCGCCTATAGGACGGTTCCGATAGAGGCATGGCAGACAAGCCTGTCCACCGAACAAGCCATTTCAGTGTCGCTTGCACGCCCAAAACGGCGAGCGATGAAATCTCCGCATATCGGATATCAAGGGCCGCGAAATTTGGCGAACTAGACTTTTCATGTCAAACATCACCTCCGAGAAGTGTCATGAAAACTCATCAAGCAGTTTGTGGCGTCACGCTGGCTTTCTTGGCGGGATGTACGTCTACCGCCTCCTCGCCAGGGCATGAGGGCGTGCCTGCAGGCGCGAATACCCTGGACGATACCCAGATCACAGCAGCTCTAGCAGGAAAAGAACTCAGAACTCGGAGCAAGTCCGGGCAGAGCGTTTCCATGGCGTTTCGAAGTGATGGGACGGAGGTCTTTACGATGGGTTCCGAGACGCAAGTGGAGCGGTGGTCGGTTGCGGGCGGCCAGGTCTGCGTAGTTTCACCGACCTATCCCCGCGAATGCAGCGTTGTCAAAGAGTCCAACGGAGAGTTGTGGTTTGTTGATCCATCCAATGGCAGCGTACGAAACCACTTCACCGTGATCAAATAGAGCTCTGGCTTCCTGTTGTCGCTGGGTCGGCGCGGCTCGATTAGTTCCAGTGAAAAACCGCCTAAAGAAGAATGACGTGCGCTGGCCTACATTTGCGGTCGGAAAATCAGCATGGCCTCAATGGATATGGGAAACAGCGAGGCGACCCGCCATTCTGCGTCAGCACTCCCTTCGTTGCCGAAGCAGAAGGGAAGAGCTGCGTACTGGAAACGGACATCGGTTATTGTCCCGCGCCCTCCTGCAGCAACTCGATGAACCTCTCTGCCATGGGTGAAAGAACGCTACTGCGCCGCGTGACTATGCCAAACGGCTGCGAAGGTGATCGCAGTACAACGGGTAAAATTCGAAGCATCCTGTGCCGAGCAAACAGCTCGGCGATCCCGGTCGGCAGTAGAGAGACGAGGTCCCGGCCTTGATTGAGCAGCGCCACCGTGACGAAGGTCGAGGCGGTGGATACGGTGTCCACGGGCGTGTTGATACCGGCCAGATCGAGTTCGCGTTCCAGCAGTTCGCGTAGCGGCATCTTGCTCGGATACGTAACCCAACGGCAATGCGCCAGCTCGCGCATGCTGATGTTCCCCTGGGACTTGGTCGAATGGCTGTATCCCGCGACGACCGACAACGGTTCATCGGCAAGCTTCAGATAGCGGTATCTGGCGGGATGCGCGCTGACGGCCGATCGGCCTATCACCAGGTCGAGACGGCCATCGTCGAGCTGCGACAACATGCGCGCGCTCGTGTCCTCGACTATCTCGACCGTAATGGCCGGCAATTCCGCATGAAGCGCGTCGAGCGCGGGGACCACATGCGCGGGAATGGCGCCCATGATCGCACCGATTGCAAGCCGTCCGCTGCGCCCGGATTTAATGTTTGTGATGTCGTCGCAAAGTTGCGTTAGGTCCGTGGTCAGCAACCGGGCGTATTCGATGACACGCCGGCCGTACTGATTGGGAATCATGCCGCTTGCCGAGCGCTCGAACAACGCGGCATCGAGCATTACTTCGAGCTCGTGCAGCGCCTTGCTCGCAGCGGACTGCGTGACTGACAGCACGGCGGCAGCCTTGTGCAACGACTTGTGCTCGTCGAGCGCAATCACCAGCTGCAGCTGTTTCACCCGCAGTCTGGACAGCAGCATGTTGATGGTATTCATCGGTGAGTCGTAAAAGTCATCAGGGGATGGAAACGACTCAATATACAGGCCGGAAAACGCCGCCGTATAGTCGGCCCCGGCGGCAATCACTACGGCCCCGCGAGCCGGGCCAGCCATGCATATCGCCAAAGCGGCGCGATCATCTGGACGCGCCCGCCCAGCCTCTGCGATTTCACATCCATCCTCGCCAGTTATGAGCAAGTTATGAGCACACAAAACAATAACCGCTATCGCGGCGTATTTCCGGTGGTCCCTACGATTTTCGACGATGACGGAAGACTAGACCTCGAAGGCCAGCAGCGATGCATCGACTTCATGATCGATGCAGGTTCCAATGGCCTGTGCATTCTCGCGAACTTCTCGGAGCAGTTCGCGCTCGCGGACGATGAACGCGACGCGGTGATACGCGTGGTGATGGAACGTGTCGCGGGCCGCGTGCCGGTCATCGTCACGACGACGCACTTCAGCAACCAAGTCTGTGCGCGCCGCAGCTTCGCCGCGCAAGCCGCAGGTGCCGCGATGGTAATGGTGATGCCGCCATACCACGGCGCAACGATCCGCGTAACCGAGCAGGGCATTTACGATTTCTTCGGCGAGGTATCGAACGCGATCCGCATCCCGATCATGATTCAGGATGCGCCCGTCGCCGGCACGCCGCTGTCGGCATCATTTCTCGCGCGCATGGCGCGTGAGATCGACAACGTGTCGTATTTCAAAATCGAAACGGCCCAGGCGGCGGCGAAGCTGCGCGAACTCATCGAACTCGGCGGTGACAGCGTCATTGGTCCGTGGGATGGTGAAGAAGCCATCACGTTGATGCCCGACCTCGAGGCCGGCGCAACCGGCTCGATGACCGGTGGCGCCTATCCGGACGGCATCCGCAAGATCGTCGACGCGTATATGCGCGGCGAGCATGAGCAGGCGGCCGCTTTGTACCAGCAGTGGTTACCGCTGATCAATTACGAAAATCGTCAGTGTGGGCTTGCAGCCTGCAAGATTCTGATGAAGGCAGGCGGCATCATTCGCTCGGATGCCGTGCGTCGTCCGTTCGCACCCGTGCATCCGAAGACTCGCGAAGGTTTGCTGACAGCCGCGCGCCGTCTCGATCCCCTCGTGCTGCGTTGGGGGCTGTAAGCAGTTTTTTGACCTGATAACACGCTCGAACTTATAAAAATAACAGGAGACAAGGCATGGATATGTCCAGTGTGCAAAGCGTCAAAATGACGAGCGTGCGATGGAAGATTTTTCTTCTACTGCTGCTACTCGTTTCGATCAACTATATCGACCGCGCCGCATTGTCCGTCGCGATGCCGGCCATTTCGCAGGAATTTTCTCTCACGCCCGAGCAGCAGGGGCTGCTTCTGAGTTCGTTCTTCTGGACGTATCTCTTCATGCAAGTGCCCTCCGGCATGCTCGCCGACCGCCTGAAGCCTCGTTTCCTGATCGTGGCGGCAACCGTGGGCTGGGGCGGGTTTCAAGCACTCGGTGCGTTTTGCACCGGCTGGTTCGCGTTAATGCTCACGCGTATGGGCCTGGGCATTGCCGAAGCACCGATTTATCCGGTCGGCGGCAAGCTTAACGCTCTTTGGTTGACCCAGAACGAGAAGACACGAGGTGCATCGCTCGTCGATGCAGGCTGTGCGCTGGGCTCGGGCGTGGGCGCGGTGATTGTCGCGTCACTGATGGCTTGGCTGGGCTCCTGGCGCGCGGCGTTCATCGTGGCGGGCGTCGGCACGATTCTCTGTGGCATCTGGGCATGGTGGTATATCCGCAACACGCCGCGCGAGCATCCATCGATCAGCGAAGCCGAGATTGCCTACATCGAGCATGCGCATGCCGAAGAAGACGCGCGTGAACCGAAGGTCGCGAAAGGCGGCTCGTTATTCCGCTTCTTCTCGTTCCGTTCTGTCTGGGGCATGTGCGCGAGTCATACGTGCACCAACCTTATCTTCTTCGGGCTGATGACCTGGCTGCCGACATATCTCTTCAACGTACACGGCTTCGACCTAAAATCGCTCGGCGGCGCGACGTTCATCATATTTTTCTTCGGCTTCGTCGGCGAGGTAATAGCGGGGCACGTGGCGGACAAGTGGAAGGCGTCGGGCGCCGGCTCCAATCTGGTGTATCGCAGCATGATGATCGTCGGCGCGCTTGCCGTCGCATTGTCGATGCTTGGGGTCGCCTACGTACGCTCGCCGTTCATGGTGGTGGCGCTCCTGTGCGTCGCGCTGTTCTTCCTGCGCTGGTGTGGTGGCTGCAACTGGGCGACGCCGGCGATGCTCGCCACCCGCGCGCGTACCGGCACGCTCAACGGCATCATGAACTTCGTCGGCAATATTGCAGGCATTTTCGTGCCGATCTTTATCGGCTATATCGTACAAACCACCGGCTCGTATTTCCTGGCGCTGATGTTCTTCGTTGGTGTGGCGGTGTTCCAGATGCTCAGCGTGTTGACCATCAACTATCAACACAAGCTGCCCGTCTAAGGAGAGCAAAGTGCAACGTCGTCTCTACACAGGCAACGATCCGCGCCGCGCGCACAGCATCGAAGAGTTACGTGCGATGGCGGCTCGGCGCGTACCGAACTTCTGCTTCGAATACGTCGAAGGTGGTTCGGAGCAGGAAGCCACCCTGCAGCGCAATCGGGACGTGTTCTCGGAAATCGCGTTCAAGCCGCGCTCGCTCGTCGATGTGTCCAAACGCGACATAGGCATCACGTTGTTCGGACGCCGGAGCGCGGCGCCCTTCATGATCGGGCCGACAGGCTTCAGCGGGCTGTTGTCGCGGGAAGGGGACATCGCGATGGCAAGCGCCGCCGCCGCCGCAGGCATTCCGTTCATCCTGAGCAATGCATCGACGGTGCCGCTCGAACGTGTGATTGAGCTTGCGGGCGGCCGTGTATGGATGCAGGTGTACATGTATCGCACGCGGGATTTCGTCGCAAAGCTGGCCGATCGGGCACATCGCGCGGGCGTGGAAGCACTCGTGGTGACCACTGACAGCGCCATCTATGGCAAACGTGAATGGGATCTACGCAACTACGCACGGCCGCTCAAGCTCGACTTGCGCAATGCGCTCGATGTACTCGCCCATCCGCGCTGGATGATGGACGTACTGTGGCCACACGGCATGCCGCGCTTTGCCAACCTCGGCGATCTGCTGCCGCCGGGACAGGACAGCGTGCGCGGTGCAGCATCGGCGCTCGCCAAGGAGTTGGACCCGTCGCTGTCATGGGACGATATCCGCTGGCTGCGCGATCTCTGGCCCGGACGACTCATCGTCAAGGGGCTGCTTCATCCGGACGACGCCGCACGCGCTGTGGCGCTTGGAGCGGACGGCATCGTGCTGTCGAACCACGGCGGTCGCCAACTCGATGGCGCGGTCTCGGCGATGGACGTATTGCCCGAAGTTGTCGATGTCGTGAAGGGACGCCTGGCGGTGATGCTTGACGGCGGTTTCCGGCGCGGCAGCGATATCGTCAAGGCGATGGCCCTGGGCGCGGACGCGGTGCTTGTGGGCCGCGCGACCACTTGGGGACTGGCCGCCGGGGGCCGCTCGGGCGCGGATCGCGCCATCGAGATCTTGATGACTGAAGTTGATCGCGTCATCGGATTGTTGGGCTGTAGCAGCATCCAGGCGCTCGACCATCAGTATGTGCAATGGACGCCGCGCGCGCTTCGACAGACGAGCCACGGCGTAACACCATCCGGTCATCAATCAGTATTAGAAGCGGAGTGGCAATGAGCCAGACGAGCATCATGGAACACACGGACAAAAGATTGCCGGCCGATCACATTGAGCGGGTCGGCATGGTGGGACTGGGTCTGATGGGCAGCGCGATTGCCGAGCAGGTGCTGCAAAAGGGCTTTCAACTGTCGGCGCTCGCGCACCGCAGCCGGGCGGCGATCGATGCACTAATCGGGAAAGGCGCAACGGAAGCCCAAAGCGCTGCCGAACTCGCGGGCGGCTCCGATGTGGTACTCATCTGCGTCACCGGGACGCCGCAGGTGCGTGACGTCGTGTTCAGGGAGGACGGCCTGCTCGCTGGCGCGCATCCCGGACTGATCGTCATCGACAGCACGACGGCCGACCCCGAATTCGCCGACGAAGCGGCCGCCGCGTTCGCGGAGAAGGGCGCAGTCTTCCTGGACGCGCCTGTGAATCGCACGCCGAAGGAAGCGCGCGAAGGCAGGCTCAACGTGCTCGCTGGCGGCGATGCCGATGTGCTCCACCGCGTGCGGCCGCTGATGGCTGCCTATGCGGAGACGGTGCATCATCTGGGCGCGCACGGTTCGGGCTATAGGGCGAAGCTAATCCACAACTTCATCGCGCAGGCCAACGGTGCAATTCTTGCCGAAGCGTTCGGCACGGCCGCCAAGGCCAACCTCGATCTGCACGAATTTGCGGCGGTCTGCCGTCTCAGCGGTGCGCACAGCAAGACGTTCGATCGAATCATTCCGTTTCTGCTCGAGGGTGACGATAGCGGTCAGCAATTCGCGATTCGCAACGCCGCGAAGGATATGCGCTCGTACTCGCAGCTCGCCGCGGCGCAGTCGTCGACAGCCGTGATCGCTGAAGCGGTACGCCAGCTTTACGTGCTGGCGACCAATCTTGGGCATGGCGACAAGTATGTGCCGCATATCTTCAACGTATTGAAGGAGCTCAATGGCCTGCCGTCGGGGGATGGAAGGTCAGCATGATCGGCGGGGCGGGAGAACGGTGCTGTTGAGTCCTTGCCATGGCCTACAAGCTCCGATGCGCTGGTAGATCTCGCCGCTGAGCGTGGCGCTGTTTTTCATCCGTTGATGCGGTACGAACTGGTGCCTGCAGGCCATCCTGCCGCGCCTTGCAAACAGGACACAGACAACGATGCAAATCATTATTAAAACGGGCGACCAAAGTGCCGCCAATGCCGTGATTCGACTTAACCCGTTGGACGACGTGCTGATTGCTCGCCAACCGCTGCCTCAAGGCCTGACTCTCGCCAAGGAAGGCATTCAGGTGCGCCAACCCGTGCCAGCCGGCCACAAGGTGGCGGCCCGGGACATTGCCAAGGGCGAACCGCTGCGCCGTTACGGCCAGATCATCGGTTTTGCCAGCAAAGCCATCAGTGCCGGTGAGCATGTGCACGTTCATAATCTGGCTATGGGCGATTTTGCCCGCGACTACGCCTTCGGGGTCGACGCCAAAGGACAAACCGCTCCCATTGACGACACCTTCATGGGTATCGTGCGTTCGGATGGCCGGGTGGCGACGCGCAACTACATTGGCATTCTGACTTCGGTAAATTGTTCGGCCACGGTGGCGCGGGCCATCGCCGATTACTTTCGGCGGGACATCCATCCCCAGGCGCTGGCTGATTTCCCCAACGTCGATGGGGTTGTCGCACTCACTCACGGCGTCGGATGCGCGATCGACCCGGCAGGCGAGGCGCTTGGCATGTTGCAGCGCACGCTGGGTGGCTATGCGATTCATCCCAACTTCGCCGCTGTGCTGATGATTGGCCTTGGCTGTGAAACCAACCAAATCCCCGACCTGCTGGCTGCTCAAGGGCTGACATCCGGCGAAACCCTGCGCACTTTCACCATTCAGGGCACTGGCGGAACCACCAAGACCATCGCCAACGGCATCGCTCAGGTGAAAAACCTTCTTGCCAAGGCCAATCAGGTTGAGCGTGAACCGGTCAGTGCCCGGCACCTGACCGTGGGCTTGCAATGCGGTGGCTCGGATGGCTATTCGGGCATCACCGCAAACCCGGCACTGGGCAACGCGGTGGACCGTCTGGTGGCTGCAGGCGGCACTGCGATCCTTTCGGAAACGCCGGAAATCTATGGCGCCGAGCACTTGCTGACGCGCCGCGCCGTAAGCCGAGCGGTAGGTGAAAAGCTGCTCGCCAGAATCAAGTGGTGGGAAGCCTATTGCGAGCGCATGAACGCCGAAATGAATAACAATCCTTCGGCGGGCAACAAGGCTGGCGGCCTGACCACCATATTGGAGAAGTCCCTGGGCGCAGTGGCCAAGGCCGGTTCCAGCGATCTGGTGGATGTGTATGAGTACGCCCAAGCCGTACGTGCCCACGGCTTGGTGTTCATGGACACCCCGGGCTATGACCCGATATCCGCCACCGGGCAGGTGGCCGGAGGTGCAAACCTGATTGCGTTTACCACCGGACGCGGCTCTGCTTACGGCTGTGCTCCCGCGCCTTCGATCAAGCTGGCCACCAACAATCGTTTGTGGGAAACCCAGGAAGACGATATGGACGTCAACTGCGGCGGTATTGCCGACGGATCGATGACCATCGAAGAACGGGGTGATTATATCTACCAAATGATGCTGCGAATTGCGTCGGGCGAGCGAAGCAAAAGCGAAAGCCACGGTTACGGCCAGAACGAATTCGTACCATGGCAGATCGGAGCCATTACCTGACCCGGCACGCATCGATTTTTTGCTAAAGGAGCCATGAATGACGCGTCGAGAGGCGCGCGGGCGGATCGATCAAGCCAATACGCAGCATGTAATCGATCCGCTGCATCGGGCCGCTGTACTGTGAGCTCTGATTTTTCCACGCTTCGTGATCATTGAACCCCGAGGCTGGTCGGCGAGCGTCTTCCGGCGTTTTTCCACTCGCCGGCCCCTTTTGCGATCGGCACCACTCGTCCATTCGATCTGGCGATATCGCGGTCGTTCTCTACCCTTGCCCCCTCAGCAATCATCGATTGAGAGGAGGCCAGGATGACTTCATTTGCCCAACAAACCGATTGGTACGGTACCGCCAAAAGCGATTCGATTACCGGCAGCGATGGCAATAACATTCTCTACGGCAATGCAGGCAACGACGTTCTCACGGCGGGTGAGGGCGTTGGCGTCAGTGTATTGGTAGGCGGCGAAGGCCGTGATCGGCTGGTTGCCGGAAGCCACAGCGATACCTTTCGTTATCTCACCGAAAGCGACAGCTACTACGACAGCACCGGAGGCCACAGCGATCTGATCGTGGGTTTCGATCCCGCCAATGACATGCTGGACCTGACCACGCTGGGCATCGATGGGATTGGCCAGGGATACGGCGGCAAGGCTGACCTGATCTACAACCAGACGCTGGATCGCACCTACCTGCGAAGCTACGACCACGTCTATATTCCAGGCGAAGACCTCAAATATTTCAGGTGGCCTTGCAGGGCGACTTCCGTACGACACTTACCAACGCGAACTTCTGGAGTCTGGAAGCCAGAGATCGTTTCGACGACACGCTGACTGGAACGGACGGTGGCCAGGAAACCCTGTCTGGTGAGTTGGGACGTGACACGCTCAACGGTGCGGGAGGCGATGACCGCATCGACGGCGGGCGCGACGGTGACACGCTGACCGGTGGCAGTGGCGGCGACATTTTCTTTTTTGCCGGCGTGATGGACAGCTATAGGGTCGATACCACCGATGTGCGCGGTCGTGACGTGATCACCGACTTCAACGCCGCGGATGGTGATCTGGTGGACCTTTCGATACTCGGTTTTACCGGTCTGGGCGATGGCCATCACGGCACTTTGAAGCTCAGCGTCAACGCAGCGGGCAACCAGACGGCTCTCAAATCGCTGGATAACGATGCCGAAGGTCGCGGCTTTGAAGTCCTTTTCAAGGGCGACGTGCGCGACGATCTCAGCCAAGGCGGCGTGATCTTCGCAACCAACGACACCTCGACCGTGATCGAACATCAGATCGATTTGGTCGGCGCGCCCCCTGCCACTGCAGATGTCGTCTGAACCTTGTGCCGGAGAAAAACGCAGCGGGCGCGGAGGACCTTTATGAGCGCTCGGCAACGTCACTCCGCTATTGCGTTGATCAGTCGCGGGCTGATGAGCCCCAGCTTCACGCCGAAGGTCGGCGAACGATGGACTGGGCGGGAAAGCTGAACTAAAAATTGACTGGTAAGTCAGGATAATCAGCGACATCTTTCCCTTCACAAGGACCCCACCATGCGAATCTATACCCTTGAATACCTGTTCAACGACGAACCGCGAACGCACCGGTTCGAACTCAAACAGCCGGAGCTGCCTGTTCATGAGGCGGCCATGCACCTTCTCCAGCTGCATTTCGGAGACTCGGAGAACAGTCTGATCATGCCCAATGGCGATGCGTCGCCAGCAGAAATTCTGCAGCAGGCTGAGCGAGACGGACTGACGGATATCAAGGTCGTCGGCCAACTCGCCTGAGGCGCAGTACGCATGCAATAGCCCAAACCCTGGCGAATGCCGGGGTGCGTCGTTTCATGCCGGCATTTGAAAAAAACCGCATTACCCCACAGAATCGCGCCCCGATCCGGCGGCAACTTGCCGCAAGTTCAAGGTGGAGTGGGGCGGCAGGTGAACGAACAGACATTGTCCATGCGTCTGGAACGGGTGGCGGCACATGTGCCAGCGGGAGCGCGCCTGGCCGATATCGGTTCGGATCACGGCTACTTACCGGTGGCGCTGTTGCGTCGCGCTGCTATCGTGGCAGCGGTGGCCGGCGAAGTTGCGTTGACGCCGTTCCAGGCCGCCCTGCGCACGGTGCATGAGAGTGGCTTCGGCCAGCAGATCAGTGTGCGCCTGGCCAATGGCCTGGCAGCTATCGAGGCCGAAGACCAGATCACGGCGATCAGCGTCTGCGGCATGGGCGGGGAGACGATCCGCGACATCCTCGATAGCGGCAAGTCACGCCTGAGTGGTCGGGAGCGTCTGATCCTCCAGCCCAACGGCGGCGAGCAGCCCTTGCGCCAATGGTTAATGGACAATGATTACCGCATCCTCTGCGAAGAAGTGCTGCGGGAAAACCGCTTCAACTACGAGATCATCGTCGCCGAACGAAGTGGGCCCGTGCTGTATACCGCCGAGCAGCTGTTCTTCGGCCCTCTGCAGATGCAGGCTCGCAGCGCGGCGTTCCTGCTCAAGTGGCAGCGGATGCTCATTGTGAAGCGGCGGACATTGAATAATTTCGCCCAAGCACGCCGGGCTGTGCCCGATGAGAAGCTGCAAGAGCTGACCCGGCAGATTGAATGGATTGCCGCGTTGCTCGACGGCACCTGAAACCTGAGCCTGACCGGCGGTGAGCGATCACTGACCTGCCTGATCCTCATGCACGCCTTCGATAGCCAGCAATTGCGCCAGTATCTCGCTCGCTTGCGCGCCTGAAGTGCGCACCAGCTCGATGGTGATGTTGTCAGTGCCTTCGCGGCTGCCTTTCTCGACGATGAACTGCTTGACCTTGCTCGAACGGTTGCCCATCACGTCGTTGAGCTTGCCCATGGTCAGGACCTGCGGTGGCGCCACCAGTTTCAGCACGTGTACTTTGATCCGGTTGCGGTAAGCACGCTCGATGGGTTTGATCGCCACCAGAATCACCAGAATGATGAACGTAGCGGCGGTGCCGACGGCATACAGACCGCCGCCCACAGCCAGGCCGATCGCCGCCACGGTCCACAGACTCGCGGCTGTCGTCAGCCCTCGGATCACCTCGCCACGCAATAGGATCGAGCCTGCGCCGAGAAAACCGATGCCTGAGACCACTTGCGCCGCGACGCGCGACGGGTCGAGTTCGGTATGGGCCATTTGCAGCGCATCATTGAAACCGAAAGCGGAGACGATCATCAGCAGGCATGACCCCACGCACACCAGCATGTGGGTTCGCAGTCCGGCCGCCCACAACAGGCGTTCGCGCTCAAGGCCGATCAGGCTGCCGAGTAATGCGGCCAGCAAAAGTCGTACGCACATTTCCCAATCGCTGAGCATCGCGTTGTCCTGAACATTTTGTATTGAGGATGGACCGGAGGCGCAAGACGTTGGTTCAGTTTGTACTCCGACTCTCATGCGTCGGCACTTTCAAGCCTGGGCGGGAGAGAGCGGTTCTCAAAGCAGAAGATTTTTTTCTTTGGCTTGCTTGACTTCTCTTTTTCAATCAGTAAGATAGCTCGCATTCCGCGATAGCTCAGTTGGTAGAGCAAGTGACTGTTAATCACTGGGTCCCTGGTTCGAGTCCAGGTCGTGGAGCCAAACGAAACACTGAAAAGGCCAGCGCATAGCTGGCCTTTTTTGTTTTTGCTGCTTTATCACCTCATCCCTCCACGCGTGCCAGCTGACCATTCCGTCAGATGTCCTCGCGACCTAACACAATCCTCTGCAATTGCCTCATCAATTATGCCGATATCAACAATTCGTGAAAAAAGTGTGAATTTCTTGTGAAAGGAGCATTCTCTCTACCAACGATTCAGCCCGAGTTATTCGGGCAACTGGTGGAGCATTACATTGCAAACGACGCACGACGATTTGAAAACCGCCTCACTTGGGGTGCTACTGAGACTGATCCTGGTCGGGGTTGCATTCGCCATGATCTGGCTGGATATCGCAGTGTTCCGCACGGAAATTCTGGAAATTTCATTTACTGAAATCGCTCAAGAAGTGATGTTGTTCGGCTGTGCACTGTTGTTCTGGATGGCGCCGGGCTCGGTAGAGAGTCGGGGGTTCCGGATCCTTGCTGGCGGCTTCTTTGCCTGCTTGTTGATGCGGGAACTCGACGGACTGTTCGATCCGATCAGCCACAGTGCCTGGTGTTGGCCTTTCAGTCTCATCGCTTTGGTATGCGTTGGCTTGGCGTTCAAGCCGGCCAATCGCAGTAATACCTTTGTCGTGCTGGCTAACTTCACTCGCACTCCGGCGTTCGGGGCGCTTTCGACCGGTCTGGGTGTCCTGGTCTTTTCTCGGATTTTCGGAATGGGCGCTTTATGGCATCTGATTTTGAACGAGGGTTATGCCCGGCTTGCTAAAACAGCGGTGGAGGAAGGTATAGAGCTATTGACGTACGGGATGTGGCTGGCGGCTTCAGTTGAGTATTTCCTGTCACAGCGCGCCGCCAAGGTAGGGAAAAAGACCGAGCGCCAGGCGATGCGGATTGAAGACGGAATCCCGATGCACCGTTGAAACTGTAGGAGTACCAATAAGAGTCGAGTAGATAGGTCAGCAGCGCACATTAGCTAGACGATCAAGATGAATTGTATTTATTATCTTTAAGTATTTAATGAATAGTATTAATAACAATTTCATCTAACGTTAGATCGTCGCGTTCACCTCCGTGCCGACTGGCCCGGACTGACGGCGGCCCACCGATACAGCTACTTGAGATCCTCATGAGTCAGACTCTTCAACAAATGCGCCTGGGACTGTTCATCCAGGCTGCAGGACATCACGCCAGCGGATGGCGCTATCCCGGCGCCGAAAGCGGCAGCGAAAATTTTGCACTGATCAAAAAGCTGACTCTGGCCGCCGAGCGCGCGTGTCTGGACATGGTGTTTTTCGGCGACAAGTTGGTGACCAGCCCACAGGAACATCCCTCAATGATCGTGCGTTTCGAGCCGTTGACGTTGCTCGGTTCACTGGCGTCGATCACTGAAAAAATCGGCCTGGCGGCGACTGCTTCCACGACCTATGGCGAGCCATACACCGTCGCTCGCCAGTTTGGCACCCTGGACCACATCTCTTCCGGCCGCGCCGCTTGGAACGTCGTCACAACCGGTTATGACAGCGCCGCGAATTTCTCCCGGGCCACTCACCCCAATCACGATCTGCGATACGAAGTGGCGGAGGAATTCGTCGACGTAGTGAGGGGCCTGTGGGACAGCTTCGATGACGATGCCTATGTGCGCGATGCCGAGGCCGGGGTCTACCTGGATGCCGACAAGATGCATCGGCTGGAGCATAGAGGTCAGCATTTCAGCATCGATGGTCCGTTGAATCTGACCCGCAGCCCGCAAGGCCACCCGGTATTGATCCAGGCGGGGTCCAGCGGGCCGGGCATGACGCTCGCCGCACGGATTGCCGAGGTGGTGTTCACCGCCCAACAGGATATCGAGACGGCCCGACAATTTTACAGCGACCTCAAGCGTCAGGTCGTGGCACAGGGACGCAACCCCGCGCATTGTCTGGTGATGCCCGGCATCATGCCGATCCTTGGCGCGACCGCCGCCGAAGCTCAGGCGAATTTCGAGCGCCTGCAGCAGTGGACGAACATCGATAACGCATTGACCCTGGTAGGCGAGCGTCTGGGGCAGGACGTCCGGGGGCTGGACCTGGATAAGCCTCTGCCAGAGCTGCCCCTGCCGGAGAACATGAAAAGCCGCGCCAGACTGTTGATAGACATGAGCCATAGAGACGGTCTGACCCTGCGCCAGATCTGCAACCTCGTGGCTGGTGCGCGCGGGCACAAGATCGTCGTGGGCACTCCGGAGCAAGTCGCGGACGAGATGATCGCCTGGTTCGAAGGCGAGGCTGCGGACGGTTTCAACCTCATGCCATCGCACTTCCCCGAGGGCCTGGAGCTGTTCATCAGCGGTGTTCTACCGATCCTGCGCCAGCGCGGAATCTTTCGTCATGAGTACAGTGGCAGTACCCTGCGTGAGCATCTCGGCCTGCCGCGCCCGGCGCACCGTCGATGGAAGGCGTAGTGATAATGGCTCGTCCCCCGGGCCAGACATGCTTATGGCAAGCGTTTCTCGGGAAGAGCTCAAATAGAGTCCAATATTTCGCTGCTCACGATCACGCCCGAACGGGATAGCTGATCCATGAACCCATCGGCATTCCACAGTAGCTTTCCAGTGATTCAGGCCCCTCGCCGATCTGATGAAGGGCAGTGTATCGATTGAGCCTAGGCAATCACGTCGTGCAGAAAGGCCTTGACGATGGACTTGACCGAGGGATTGACCTTCAGGTCGTTGAGCTCTTTAGCGGTGAACCACCTGCAATCGGCGATTTCATTTTTAGGCGTCGGCGTCGCCATGAAGGTGACCGATACCTCAAACACATGATGCAGGACGCTTTCACCCTCGAAACGCGAGACGTACGCCAATTCTTGAAGGATCAATCCGGTTTCTTCACGCAATTCCCGCGCCGCCGCCTCGGCTGGAGACTCATTGGCCTCAACCTTGCCGCCGGGTAGCGTCCAACGGGCTTTGGGCTTGCGCACATACAGAATCTGATTATCCCGACGGCAAATTACTGTGGCTCGTTCTTTCATTGGCTATTCCTCCACCGTACAACCTGTGAGATGCGCACTGCTTACGCTTCGTCACGCGATTGTCACAAAAGCTTCATATAAGGCTTTGAAGCACTAACGGTGCCAATGTTCCCCCAGACTGAATATCGCCAGGGTTGACGCGTCCTTGAACGATTGCAGCCTGGCGAATAACGACTCGCCGAAGGCTGCGATCCCGTTATGGTTTTTTGACCTCATGCTTTTTATCAGGGGCAGAATGCTTGCGCTCGTTGGTTGGCGTCGCAGTGCCCTTGGATGACGCAGGTTCGGAAGCCTTCTGCTGAGTGCCGGCTGGCGCGGGAGCAATCGGCTTTTTGTCGTAGCCCTGTGCGTCGCTGCCATTGCCGCCAGCGGGCGAGGATGGATCGATGCCCGGTGGCAGCCCCGCCCCGGTCTGCTCCGATGCCGCCAGTGCGAAGTTGCTCGATAGCAGCGGCGCGGTTCCGAAGATCAGTAGCCCGGTCAACAGCAGGCTCGATGCTGTACGCGTGGTCATGACATGCCTCCCATGAGGGGTCGTTATCTGCATTTAGGCCACTGAACGGAGGCCAATGTGCCGCCCACGTGACGAACGGTATGCATCGCGCGAATCCAGGGCTTGTCGCTGATTTCCAATCGAACCAACGGTAGCCTGCGCCGCCCCTCGGTGGCGCGCCACGCACAACGGTGAGGCGGAGCTACACAGTTATTGTGGCGATCGGTAGCGCCGCCGGGATCGGTATTTTCCGGTCCGCCCGGCACCTGATCGCCGCTACCCCTTGATATTCCGAGCTTTTCATTCGCTGTTTTTTTCCTGCACTTGTGTGGCACACTTTCTGCTGTTCATTCCGTTGTTACATACTCACTTCCGGTATAGCGGAATAAACACTTTCTCGGCGGAGTTCAACACATGCATCGCGGACCTTCTTTTCTGAAAGCTTGTGCGTTCGTTCTGGCAGCAACGGCGACACTGGCGACCGCTGCTCAGGCAGCCGACAGCAAGCTCGACAGCGTATTGCAGCGCGGCCATTTGGTCGTCGGCACAGGCAGCACCAATGCCCCGTGGCATTTTCAGGGTACAGACGGCAAATTGCAGGGCTTCGATATCGACATCGCGCGCATCGTCGCCAAGGGCCTGTTCAATGATCCGAGCAAGGTCGAGTTCGTGGTGCAGTCTTCCGATGCGCGGATTCCGAATCTTCTGACTGACAAAGTGGACATGAGCTGTCAGTTCATCACTGTGACCGCCAGCCGCGCGCAACAGGTTGCCTTCACTCTGCCGTACTACCGCGAGGGCGTCGCGCTGCTGCTCCCGGCCAACAGCAAATACAAGGAAATCGACGATCTGAAAGCGGCGGGCGACGGCGTTACCGTTGCCGTGTTGCAGAACGTCTACGCCGAGGAGTTGGTGCATCAGGCGCTGCCGCAAGCCAAGGTCGATCAATACGACAGCGTCGACCTCATGTATCAGGCGATCAACTCGGGCCGTGCCGACACCGCTGCCACCGACCAGTCCTCGGTCAAATATCTGATGGTGCAGAACCCTGGCCGTTATCGCTCGCCAGCGTTCGCCTGGAGCCCACAGACTTACGCCTGTGCCGTGAAACGCGGCGATCAGGACTGGCTGAACTTCGTCAATACCGCGCTGCATGAAGCCATGACCGGTGTCGAATTCCCTACCTATGCCGAGTCCTTCAAGAAATGGTTCGGCGTCGATCTGCCGGTTCCACAGATCGGCTTCCCTATGGAATACAAGTAATTCGACCTGCAATTGACGGGGCAGGGAAGGCCGTGATGCCTTCCCGTCCCAGGTACTACCGACCATGAATTATCAGTTGAACTTTGCAGCGGTCTGGCGGGATTTTCCCAGTCTGCTGGCGGGGCTGGGGCTGGGCCTTGAACTGGCGCTGATCTCCATCGCCATCGGCTGCGTGATCGGCCTGATGGCGGCCTTCGCGATGCTGTCCCGATACCGCGCGCTGCGGATGGTGTCTTCGGTATATGTCACGGTGATCCGCAACACGCCGATTCTGGTGCTGATCCTGCTGATCTACTTTGCCTTGCCCAGCCTTGGGATTCGTCTGGACAAGATTCCTTCGTTCATCGTCACCCTGTCGTTGTATGCCGGGGCGTACCTGACCGAAGTATTCCGCGCAGGCCTTCTGAGCATTCACAAGGGCCAGCGTGAAGCAGGGTTGGCGATCGGGTTGGGAGAGTGGCAGGTGCGGGCCTACATCATCGTGCCGGTGATGCTGCGCAACGTGCTGCCGGCACTGTCGAACAACTTCATCTCGCTGTTCAAGGACACCTCGCTGGCAGCCGCCATCGCCGTGCCGGAACTGACTTACTACGCGCGCAAGATCAATGTCGAAAGCTACCGGGTGATCGAAACCTGGCTGGTGACCACGGCGCTGTATGTCGCGGCCTGTTACCTCATCGCCATACTCTTGCGCTACCTCGAACAGCGCCTGGCGATTCGCCGATAGGAGGCTCGCGACATGTACGAACAACCTACCTGGCTGCATGAATTGTGGATCGCTCGCGAAGCGTTGTGGAGCGGATTTCTGACCAGCGTGCAGTGCGCGGGTCTGGCGATCATCTTCGGCACCGTGATCGGCGTGTTTGCCGGGCTGATCCTGACCTACGGCAAGTTGTGGGCGCGTCTGCCGTTTCGTTGCTATGTCGACCTGATCCGCGGCACACCGGTCTTCGTGCTGGTGCTGGCCTGCTTTTATATGGCGCCGGCCCTGGGCTGGCAGATCAGCGCATTCAACGCGGGCGCGTTGGGGCTGACACTGTTTTGCGGCTCCCACGTCGCGGAAATCGTGCGCGGCGCGTTGCAGGCGATTCCCCGAGGACAGCTGGAAGCGGGCAAAGCCATCGGCCTGACCTTCAATCAGTCGCTCAGCTATGTACTGCTGCCGCAAGCGTTGCGCCAAATCCTCCCGACGTGGGTGAACTCATCCACCGAAATCGTCAAGGCCTCGACCTTGCTCTCGGTCATCGGCGTGGCCGAGTTGCTGCTCAGCACCCAGCAAGTGATCGCGCGCAACTTCATGACCTTGCAGTTTTACCTGTTCGCCGGATTTCTCTTCTTCGTCATCAACTACGCCATCGAGCTTCTTGGGCGGCAAATCGAAAAACGGGTGGCCTTGCCATGACACAGACTCAAACCGCGACTGCCGCCCCGGCACTGCTGAGCATTGAAGGGCTGCACAAATCCTACGGCCCTGTGGAAGTGCTCAAGGGTGTGGACCTCACGATGAACAAGGGCAACGTGGTGACCCTGATCGGCTCCAGCGGCTCGGGCAAGACCACACTGCTGCGTTGCGTGAATCTGCTGGAAGAGTTTCAGGGCGGGCATATTCGCCTGGAAGGCCAGGACATCGGTTACAGCGAGATCAATGGCAAGCGTGTCCGCCATCCCGAGAAAGTCATCGCCCAACACCGTGCGATGACCGGCATGGCGTTCCAGCAATTCAATCTGTTTCCGCACCTGACGGCGTTGCAGAACGTGACGCTGGGCCTGCTCAAGGTCAAGAAACTGCCCAAGGATCAGGCGGTCGCCCTGGCAGAGAAGTGGCTGGAACGGGTTGGCTTGCTGGAACGTCGCAATCATTACCCAGGTCAGCTTTCCGGCGGCCAGCAACAACGTGTGGCGATCGCCCGAGCTATTGCCATGAATCCGAGCCTGATGCTGTTCGACGAAGTGACTTCGGCCCTGGACCCGGAACTGGTGGGTGAAGTGCTCGGCGTGATCAAGGGCCTGGCGGAAGAGGGCATGACCATGCTGCTGGTGACCCATGAAATGCGCTTTGCGTATGAAGTGTCCGATCAGATCGTGTTCATGAATCAGGGCCGCATCGAGGAGCAGGGCCCGCCCAAGACGTTGTTCGAGCAGCCGAAGTCGGCTCGCTTGACAGAATTTCTCAAGAACATCCGTTTTTAAACGCTCAATCCAAGGAGATTTTTATGAGCATTACTCGTTACGGCGCCGGTAGCACTGCAG
The DNA here is from genome assembly GCF_050739935.1 of Pseudomonas sp. GTDB lineage: Bacteria > Pseudomonadota > Gammaproteobacteria > Pseudomonadales > Pseudomonadaceae > Aquipseudomonas. Next base: position 66,178 of record NZ_JBOICF010000053.1, read on the forward strand.
GTGGCGGCCAGCCACGTCCTTTTGCCCGTGCCGTGGAGGCCGATGGCTGGCTGCATGTGTCCGGCCAGGTCCCGGCGCAAAACGGCGAAATCATTGTGGGTGGCATCGTGGAACAGACTCACCAGACCATGAAGAATCTGGTCGCGATCCTTACCGAGGCCGGTTACGGCCTGGAAGACGTGGTGCGCGTGGGCGTCTGGCTGGAAGACCCACGGGATTTCTGGAGCTTCAACAAGGTGTTCGGCGAATACTTCAAGCCCGAACACGCCCCCGCGCGGGCCTGTGTGCAGGCGAACATGATGGTCGATTGCAAGGTTGAGATCGACTGCATCGCTTACAAGAAGAAGGCGTAAGACAGCAGCGGTTTCAGCGACGCCGCTGATCTTGCTTGTGGGGGCGAATTCATTCGCGAGAGGTACGTACAGACGTCAGCTATCTATCGCCTGTCAGATCTCATCGCGAATGAATTCGCTCCCACAGGTCTGGGCCAGGCGGCTGGGCTGTGTACAACCGCTCAACCATCGCTCGCTGTAAACTGCCAGCCTTCTTTAAAGAGACACTGCGCTCAATGGAAAGCCAACCATGACCGAAGACACCATCAAACGCCGGGCACGTGGTCTGGACCGGGCGTTCGATATCCTCGATTTTCTCAAGGAAAAGGGCACGCCGTTGCGCCCGAACGAAATTGCCAGTGGCATTTGCAGCCCGAAATCGACGGTCTATGAGCTGGTCAGCTCGTTGCTGGAGCGGCGCATTCTCGAAGCCGTGGGTAAGGACGGCCATGTCTATCTGGGGCGTCAGCTGTATTTCCTCGGGCAGGCGCATCTGCGTCATTTCGACTTCACCCGCGAGGCTGAAGTGAGTCTGGGCGAAATCGTCGAGCAGACCCGCGAAACCGCACAGATGTGCCTGCTCAACGGCCGAAAATACACCGTCGCACTGATGAAAGAGGGCGCTCGGCATTTCCGCATTTCTTCGGACATCGGCGAGGACGCGCCAATCCCGTGGACGGCGTCAGGTCGCCTGTTGCTGGGGCACCTGAGCGATCAACAGATCATCGACCTGATCGACCCGGAGGACTTCATTCTCCCGGACGGCAAACGCTTGCCGCTGGAGACGTTTCTTGGCGAAATCCGCCAGGCCCATGAAGACGGTTTCTTTTCCTTCAACAGCATTGCCGACACCTTTACCCATTGCTTCGCCGCGCCGGTCAAGGACAAGCAGGGCATCTGCATCGCCACCCTGTGCATCGTCGCGCCCCGTGCCGACGCCACTGCGCACTACGATGATTACCGGCGCGTGCTGATCGATAGCGCCAACGGCCTTGCCCGCCGGGTCACTGATTGACGGGATTGACGAGGCATCGATTCGAGACCCCGTACCCACAAGAATTCTGGAGAACAGACATGACCGTTGCCACAGTAAAAAAGGACGCCGCAGTAGAAAAAGGCGCCGCCAATCCGGGCGACCAGTTGGTGCTGGATGTCAGCCTTCCGGCTTTGGTCATCCACAACAATGCGCTGGAACACAACCTGCGCTGGATGCAGAAGTTCGTCACCGACAGCGGCGCGGAACTCGCGCCCCACGGCAAGACCAGCATGGTTCCGGCACTGTTCCAGCGCCAGTTGCAACACGGTGCCTGGGGCATGACCCTGGCCACCGCCGTACAGACCCGCGCGGCCTACGCCCATGGCGTGCATCGGATATTGATGGCTAACCAACTGGTCGGCGCGCCAAACATGGCGATCATCGCCGAAATGCTCGCCGACACCATGTTCGACTTCCATTGCATGGTCGATCACCCGGACAACGTCAAGGCGCTGGGCGAGTTCTTCGCCGGCAAGGGCCTGCACCTCAACGTGATGATCGAGTACGGCGTGGTCGGTGGCCGTTGCGGTTGCCGCAGTGAGGCAGAGGTCATGGCCCTGGCTGACGCTATCGCTGCGCAGCCGGCCCTGAAGCTGACCGGTATCGAAGGCTACGAAGGTGTGATTCATGGTGAGCAGGCCGTCAGTGGCATTCGTCAGTTCGCCGCATCGCTGGTACGCCTGGCGGTGACCCTGCAGGACAAGGGCGCGTTCGCGCTGGACCGCCCGATCGTGACAGCCTCGGGCTCGGCCTGGTACGACCTGATCGCCGAAGAGTTCGACAAGCAGCAGGTCCGCGAGCGTTTTCTCAGCGTGCTGCGCCCTGGCAGCTACGTGGTACACGATCACGGCATTTATAAAGAGGCCCAGTGCTGCGTACTCGATCGCCGTCATGATCTGAGTGAGGGCCTGCAACCGGCCATGGAAGTCTGGGCTCACGTGCAATCGATGCCGGAGCCAGGTTTTGCCGTGATCGCACTGGGCAAGCGCGACGTGGCGTTCGACGCCGGTATGCCGAGCCCGATCAAGCGCTACAAGGCAGGCGTGGTCCCGGCTCAGGGCGATGATGTCAGTGCCTGCAAGGTGACCGCGGTCATGGACCAACATGCGTTCATGACCGTGGCGCCGGGTTGTGAACTGAAAGTGGGTGACATCATTTCCTTCGGTACTTCGCACCCTTGCCTGACTTTCGATAAGTGGCGCACGGGCTGTCTGGTCGGCGATGACCTGAGTGTCATCGAATCCTTTCAAACCTTCTTCTGACGGGAGTCTGTGATGAGCGAGCTGGTCAGTCACAATCATCCCCGGGTCGCCCTGATCGGCGAATGCATGATCGAGTTGCAGCAGCACGCCAACGGCACGCTCAAGCAGAGCTTCGGCGGCGACACGCTGAATACGGCGGTTTATCTGTCGCGGCTGCTGGGCTCGGCGTCGCAGGTGGATTACGTCACGGCGCTGGGCGATGACAGTTTCAGCGACGCCATGTGCCAGAGCTGGGCCGACGAAGGCATTGGTCTTAGTCGTGTGCAGCGCCTGCCGGGACGTTTGCCGGGGCTGTACTGCATCCAGACCGATGCCGATGGCGAGCGGCGTTTTCTGTATTGGCGCAATGAGGCGGCGGTACGCGAGTGTTTCACCACGCCATCTGCCGAGCCGATTCTGGCCGCGCTGCCGGAATACGATGTGCTGTATTTCAGCGGCATCACTCTGGCGGTGTTGGGTGAAGTAGGGCGGGCGCGGCTGCTGTCGAGCCTTGGCGATGCCCGTGATCGTGGCGCGCGGGTAGTGTTCGATAACAACTATCGGCCCCGACTCTGGCGTAGCGTCGATCAGGCGCGGCAGGCCTACCGCTCAGTGATGCATGAAGTGGACGTCGCGCTACTCACCGAAGAGGACGAACAGGCCCTGTTCGACTACACCGACAGCGAGCAGATCATGACGGCCTACCGGGATCTGGGGATTGCCGAAGTGCTAATCAAGCGCGGCGCGCAAAGCTGTCTGGTCTGCGCTGACAATCGTCGTTACGAAGTGGCCGCGCAACTGGTACAGAAGGTCATCGACACCACTGCGGCGGGGGATTCGTTCAGCGCAGCTTATCTGGCCCGGCGCCTGCGTGGCGGCAGCCCGGAAGAAGCGGCGCAGGCCGGACATCGATTGGCGAGCCTGGTGATCCAGCATCCGGGGGCGCTGATTCCGCGTAGCGTGATGCCAGGCTAATCTCCTGGCTTTACACATCCCGGTGGGAGTGAGTTTGCTCACGAAGGCATAGGTTAAGCGAGCAGATCATCGCCTGAAACGCCGCTTTCGTGAGCAAGCTCACTCCCGCATTGGCTTCGGTGCAAGTCCCGGGGGACGTGGGCCGTGACAGCCTCAATCCCGATAAAAAACCTGTACCAGGTGATAGCCGAACTTGCTCTTCACCGGGCCATGCACCGTGCGCAACGGTTTCTTGAAGATGATCTGGTCGATTGCCCCGACCATCTGCCCCGGCCGCACTTCACCCAGATCGCCGCCGCGCTTGCCAGACGGGCAGGTCGAATACTTTTTGGCCAGCACATCGAAGGCTTCGCCCTTGGCGATGCGTTGCTTGAGTTGCTCGGCCTCTTCGGCAGTCTTGACCAGAATATGGCGGGCTTGAGCTTTCATGTTGAAATCGCCTCGATAAAAAAGCCGCGCATTATGCCCTTGCCGCACGATTTCAGGTAATTTCCTTCACCTCGGCCAGACGAGCGTTGCGCTGCCGTCTTGCCTTGGGCCGAACGTTGTCACGGGTCGATGGTCGCACCTACAAGCTTCACGTGTAGCGTCGATTTGCATTTTCTTAAACCTTTATGTGCGGTGTGACTTATGGATTTTCCGGCGTTGTTGAAGGTTCTGGCCACCCAGGACGGATCGGACCTCTACCTTTCCACCGGTGCGCCGCCCTGCGCCAAGTTCAACGGCGTGCTCAAGCCGCTGGGCACCGAAGCGTTCAAGCCCGGCGATGTCGCCGTGATTGCTGATGGCATCATGGACACCGAGCAGCGTCAGGATTTCGAGCGCGAGCTGGAAATGAACCTGGCATTTTCCTTGTCCGGGATTGGCCGCTTCCGGATCAATATCTTCAAGCAGCGCAATGAAGTGTCCATCGTGGCGCGGAACATCAAACTCGATATTCCCAGGTTCGAAGACCTGCATCTGCCACCGGTTCTGCTCGACGTGGTCATGGAAAAACACGGTCTGGTGCTGTTCGTCGGCGCCACTGGTTCAGGCAAGTCCACTTCGCTGGCGGCCTTGATCGACCACCGCAACCGCCACGCCAGCGGGCACATCATCACCATTGAGGATCCGGTGGAGTTCATCCACAAGCACAAGAAATCGATCATCAATCAACGGGAAGTCGGGGTTGATACCCGAAGCTTTCATGCGGCCTTGAAAAACACCCTGCGTCAGGCGCCGGACGTGATCCTGATCGGCGAAATCCGTGATCGGGAAACCATGGAGCATGCCCTGGCGTTCGCCGATACCGGGCATCTGGCAATCTCGACCCTGCACGCCAACAATGCCAATCAGGCCCTGGACCGCATCATCAACTTCTTCCCCGAGGAACGGCGTGCGCAGTTGCTGCACGATCTGGGCAACAACCTCAAGGCGTTCGTTTCCCAGCGACTGGTCAAGACCAAGGATGGCAAGCGCCGGGCAGCGGTGGAAGTGATGCTCGGTACGCCGACCATCCGTGACCTGATTCACCGCAACGAGCTGACCGAGCTCAAGGGCATCATGGAGAAGTCCACCAATCTGGGGATGCAGACCTTCGACAATGCGCTATACGACCTGGCAGTGGAAGGGGCGATCACCGAAGATGAGGCGCTGAAAAATGCCGACTCGGCGAACAACGTTCGTTTGCGCCTGAAGCTGCATGACGAAGGCGGCGTGGCCGCTATCTCCACACAACCGCCGGCGCCGCAGCCGGCCGCGCAAATGGACGTCAAGGATTGGGGGCTGGTAGACGAGCGGGATGAGCCCGGAAGTTAAGGTCCTCCACTACGCTGTGGGGGTGAGTTCACACAACGATTAAGGGGGCACAAAACTTGTGGGAGCGAATTTATTCGCGAGAGGCCCATCCTGTCGATGCATCTCTACACTGGCTGACTATCTTCGTGAATGAATTCGCTCGCACAGAGGGACCATGTTCGCTCAGTGACGATGCGGCGTGAGGACCTCAGCAATGAAAGGGACCGCAACCTTTATCGCGCCAACCATCCGCCATCGATATTCCACGCCGCCCCACGCACCTGGGCACCGGCGTCGCTGCACAGAAACAGCGTCAGCTCGCCCAATTGCGTCGGGGTCACGAACTCCAGCGACGGCTGCTTCTCGGCCAGCAGGTCATGTTTGGCCTGTTCCAGATCACCCGTCTCGGCAGCCCGATCATCGATCTGCTTCTGCACCAGAGGCGTCAGCACCCAGCCGGGACAGATGGCATTACAAGTGACATTGCTGGCGGCGGTTTCCAGGCCGACGACCTTGGTCAGCCCGATCACCCCATGCTTGGCCGCGACATAGGCCGCTTTGCCCGTCGAGCCCACCAGCCCGTGCACCGAAGCGATATTGACGATCCGGCCCCAACCCTTCGCGCGCATGCCCGGCAGGCACAGGCGAGTGCTGTGGAACACCGAGGAGAGATTGATCGCAATGATCTTGTCCCAACTTTCGACCGGAAAATCCTCGACCGCATCCACGTGCTGAATCCCGGCATTGTTCACCAGAATGTCGACCCCGCCGAATTCACGCTCGGCGTAAGCGATCATGTCGGCAATCTGCGCCACGTCACTCACGTCCGCCGGGTGATGGCCAACCTTGCCGCCGAATTGCTTGACCTGTTCGATTACCGCCGACGCATCGCCGAAGCCGTTCAACACCAGATTGGCGCCGGCCTTGGCCAGGGTCAGTGCGATGCCCAGACCGATGCCACTGGTGGAGCCGGTGACCAATGCGGTTTTGCCTTGCAGACTCATGTTGGATTCCTCATACGATGCCGGTTACATAGAAAGTGGCAATGACCACGAAAACCGCCAGGGTCTTGATGATGGTAATGCTGAAAATGTCCTTGTACGCCTCACGGTGAGTCAGGCCGGTGACCGCCAACAGCGTGATCACCGCGCCGTTGTGCGGCAGCGTGTCCATGCCACCGCTGGCCATGGCTGCCACGCGGTGTAGCACTTCCAGGGGGATGTTGGCGGCATGGGCCGCGGCGATGAAACTGTCAGACATCGCCGCCAGCGCGATGCTCATTCCGCCCGACGCGGAGCCCGTGATGCCCGCGAGCAATGTCACGGTGATCGCTTCGTTGATCAGTGGATTGGGGATCGACTTGAGTCCGTCGGCCAGTACCAGAAACCCCGGTAGCGAGGCGATGACCGCACCGAAACCGTATTCCGATGCGGTGTTCATCGCGGCCAGCAGGGCGCCGCTGACCGCGCCCTTACTGCCCTCGGCCAATTTCGACTTCACTGCGCTGAAGGCGAACAGCAGCACGAAGAGGATGCCTACCAGCAAAGCGGCTTCCACCGCCCAGATCGCCGTGATCTTGGCGATTTCGGTCTGTACCGGAGTGGCCATGCCGGGCAGGGCAAGGGTGTGAGTCTTGCCATACCACTGCGGAATCCATTGGGTGAACAGCAGGTTCATCACTCCCACCAGTAGCAGTGGCGCGAGGGCAATCCAGGGATTGGGCAACTGAATATCGGCAGGGGTTTGCGGCTCGTTGCGCAGTTCCGTGCCGTAGCCTTCGCCGGCACGCTGCGCCTTGTTGCGCTGGCGCTGGAGAAACAGCATGCCGGCGCAGAACACGAACACCGTGCCGATCAACCCGAGCCATGGCGCGGCCCAGGCGGTGGTATTGAAGAACGTCGAGGGGATGATGTTCTGGATCTGCGGCGTGCCGGGCAGGGCGTCCATGGTGAACGAGAAGGCACCAAGGGCAATCGTGGCCGGGATCAGCCGTTTCGGAATATCACTCTGACGGAACATCTCGGCCGCGAATGGATAAACCGCGAACACCACGACGAACAGTGACACGCCGCCATAGGTGAGCAGGGCGCAGACCAACACGATCACCAGCATCGCCTGACGTGTGCCCAACAGCTTGATAGCAGCGGCGACGATGGATCGGGAGAACCCGGACAGCTCGATCAACTTGCCGAACACGGCACCGAGCAGAAAAACCGGGAAGTAGAGTTTGACGAAACCCACCATCTTGTCCATGAACACGCCGGAGAAGGCGGGCGCCACAGCCGATGGATCAGTGAGCAATACCGCCCCGAGCGCGGCAAGGGGGGCAAATAGAATGACGCTGTAACCACGATACGCAGCAAGCATCAGCAGCGCGAGAGCAGCCAAGGCGATGATCACACTCATTGAGTGTCTCCTGTTGTTTTTGTTCTGGACGCGGTCGGGCCGCTTGACAGGAGGTATAGCTACTTCCGTGCCAGTTCGCTAAGCGTTTGAATTCATAAGAAATATTGTGATCATTTATAGCCTCATACGAGGTTTGTCTCGAAATAGAGACATTTCGCGGTGCAGGAGTCGAATACAGGCTTGCAAACGCTGAACATTTGTAGGAGCCGGCTTGCTGGCGAATGCGGTGGGTC
>NZ_JBOICF010000054.1:0-3674 GCF_050739935.1 Pseudomonas sp.
CAGCAAAACGCCGCGCATCAGCGCGGCGTTTGCGGTGCAACCTGCCCTGCGATCAGATCGAGAACGACGAACCGCAACCACAGGTGGTGCTGGCGTTCGGGTTCTTGATGACAAAGCGCGAGCCTTCCAGGCCTTCCTGGTAATCCACTTCGGCTCCTGCCAGGTACTGGAAACTCATTGGATCGACCACCAGGGCCACGCCTTCGCGCTCGACGATGGTGTCGTCTTCAGCGACATCTTCATCGAAAGTAAAACCGTATTGAAAACCCGAGCAACCGCCACCGGTCACGAACACTCGCAACTTCAGGCGATCATTGCCTTCTTCATCGACCAGGGTCTTCACCTTGTGCGCTGCACCCTCAGTGAACTGCAAAGCCACGGGGGTGAAGGATTCGACGCTCATGCTGACTATCTCCCGGCGCTGTGCCGCCATAATGCGTGATGGTGCGCATTATCCGCTTCTCCGAGAAAATCGGTCAAGAATTGTGCGGCTTTCGTCTGGGTGCGCCGACCAGAATCGGCATAGGGGGCGGCCTTCATAGGCCGCGCCCCTGCCACACCACCCGGCATGCGGGTCCGCACCGGGCGGTTCGAGAGATTGAGGTTATGAGAGACGCACCAGACCCATCCTGTCGAACCACGCTACGTTCAGCACTCGGTTGAGCTCAAAGCGGCTGTTGCGCCACCAACTGCATGAGCTGGCTGCCACCTTCCGTGCAGTTTGGGGGCTAGCACCCAAGGCGCGCAGTTCGCGGAAGATTGTCGGACCACGCCTCCATTGCTTCAGCTGGATCGCCCGCAATCGGTGTCGCACCCACTCGTCTAGCTCTCGCCAGACTCTCGGCGTTTGTGACAGCCCAAAGTAGGCTTTCCAACCCAGCAGATAAGGCCGTAAATTCCCGACAACCTGCCGCAGGCTGCGACCGCCCGAACGTCGGGTAAGCTCACGTATGCGCTGTTTGAATTGCTTACGCGCCTTGACCGCTACGCTTCTTTTCACACCCTGGGCCGACGCCCAGAAAGCGTATCCGAGAAACTTGCGACCGAACGCACTCGCCACCGCACTCTTGCTCTCATTGACGCTCAAGTGCAGCTTTTCGTACAGACGCCTCAGCAAAGCCATCACCCGCTGCCCCGCCCTATGACTGTGAACATATACATTCGCGTCGTCGGCATAGCGCACGAAGCAGTGGCCTCGACGTTCAAGTTCTCAGTCCACCTCATCCAGCAGCACATTCGCCAGCAGCGGCGACAGAGGGCCGCCTTGTGGCGCCCCACAGCGGCTTTTCTCGACCACGCCTTCAATCAGTGTTCCCGCATCCAGATACGCCCGGATCAGCCGGATAACCGCCCGATCCGCAACCCGCTTGCGCAGGCGGTCAATCAGGATGTCGTGGTCGACTCGGTCGAAGAACTTCTCCAGGTCAACATCCACTACCACTCGTCGACCCGAGGATATGTGGCGCTGGGCAGCCAGAACCGCACCCTGCGCACAGCGCCCCGGGCGGAAGCCGTAGCTGTGTTCGCTGAAGGTTGGATCGAGTAAGGGCTGCAAAACCTGCAGCACCGCCTGCTGGATCAAACGGTCGGTGACCGTTGGGATACCCAACTCACGCTGGCCGCCGTCCGGTTTGGGGATGACTACTCGTCGCACCGGACTGGGCCGGTAGACACCTGTAAGAAGTTGCTCACGAAGCACCGGCCATTGGTTCAGAAGATGTTCAGCAGTCTGTTCAATGTTCAGACCATCAACTCCTGCCACACCTTTGTTGGCCTTGACCCGCTTCCACGCCCGCTTCAGGTTTTCTCTCGCAAAGGCCCGCTCCAGCAGCCCTTGCCCTGCGCTATCGGTTTCATTTTGCGGGCGATTGACCTCGTCGCTGACGGGACTTTTCACGGCTTCACCGCTCGTTGTCGCCATCCGCCCCGCGTTTGGCAGGCATCTGACTTCCGGTCGCTCGCATCAACATGCCCTATAACGCTCTCTCTCGTTCGGCCCTTCGTCAAAAAAAAAAGACTACTACGGCCTCTGCTGACTTCTCGCTCCGGCGTGCACCGCCGCCCTTTCAGGCACAAGGCGAGATCTCCCCAGGTAAGAACGCAATCCTTCCCCGCACAACCGCCGAATTTACGGTGCCGCACCTTGACCACAAGAGCTTCGCGATTTGTTGCCCGCTCGCCCTGGTCGGCATCGCCTTATATCCGGTTCTTGTCCATCGGCTCACGGTTTCGATTCACGCTTCCTCCCCACACTTGGTCGCCCTCATGCAGTTGCGCTTCACTTCGTTCGCTGTGGTCAGCTCACGGCGGGACTTTCACCCGCAAGATTGCGCCCATGCTGGGCGCACAACAACAAGGCCCGCACCAGGCGGGCCCGTTTTCAGCAGCAGCGCTTAGGGCAGCAGGCCCGCATGCGAAAGGCCCATACGCTCATCCAGCCCAAAGAGGATGTTGAGGTTCTGCACCGCCTGCCCCGACGCGCCTTTGACGAGGTTGTCGATGACCGACAAGACCACGACCAGGTCACCATCCTGTGGACGGTGCACGGCAATACGGCAGACGTTGGCACCTCGCACGCTGCGGGTTTCCGGGTGGCTGCCGGCGGGCATTACGTCGACGAACGGTTCATCGGCATAGCGTTTTTCGAACAACGCCTGCAGGTCGACCGACCTGTCGGCAACGGTCGCGTACAGGGTGGAGTGAATACCGCGGATCATCGGCGTCAAGTGCGGAACAAAGGTCAGACCGACGTCGCCTCCTGCAGCCCGGCGCAGGCCCTGGGTAATTTCCGGCAGGTGACGGTGACCCTTGACCGCATAGGCTTTCATGCTTTCACCGGCCTCACAGAACAGCGAACCCACAGCCGCGCCACGACCTGCACCACTCACGCCCGACTTGCAATCGGCGATCAGGCGCGAGGCATCGGCGATACCGGCCTCCAGCAGCGGCAGGAAACCCAGTTGGGTTGCAGTGGGGTAGCAACCCGGTACGGCGATCAGGCGAGCCTGACGAATCTGCTCGCGGTTAACCTCAGGCAGGCCGTAGACCGCGTCCTTGAGCAGCCCCGGTGCGCCATGGGGCTGACCGTACCATTTGGCCCATTCATCGGCATCCTGCAGGCGGAAGTCTGCAGACAGGTCAATGACCTTGGTGCCTGCCGCCAGCAGTTCACCTGCCAGGGCATGGGCAACACCATGCGGAGTGGCGAAGAAGACCACGTCGCAGGCGGCCAGGGTTTTCACGTCCGGCACGCTGAAAGCCAGGCCGTCATAGTGACCACGCAGATTCGGGTACATATCGGCAACCGCCAGGCCGGCTTCGGAGCGCGAAGTGATTACCGCCACCTCAGCCTGTGGATGCTGCGCCAACAGACGCAACAGCTCAACCCCGGTGTAACCCGTGCCGCCAACGATACCGACCTTGACCATAACGCGTGCCCCTTATCAACGAACCAACAGGAAAGCCCACGATAATAGGGGGCCAGAAACACGCCCACAACTGTTGAGATGGCCCACCAGGCGCCTAGCCTCTACTATCTGACGACCGTGAACCCTGAAGGAACTCAACTCCATGCTTTTTCTCTGGATCAAAGCGCTGCATATCGTCAGCGTGGTCTGCTGGTTTGCTGGGCTGTTCTACCTACCGCGCTTGTTCGTCTACCACGCGCAAAGCCA
>NZ_JBOICF010000055.1:0-29122 GCF_050739935.1 Pseudomonas sp.
TATCCGTGTCAGTGGAACTTTGGCAGCAGTGCGTGGAGCTTTTGCGCGATGAGCTGCCTGCCCAGCAATTCAACACCTGGATCCGTCCGCTACAGGTCGAAGCCGAAGGCGACGAGTTGCGTGTCTATGCGCCCAATCGGTTCGTGCTCGACTGGGTAAATGAAAAGTACCTGGGCCGCCTTCTCGAATTATTGGGCGAGCATGGCCAAGGCATCGCGCCTGCTCTTGCCTTATTAATAGGTAGCAAACGTAGCTCCGCTCCGCGTGCGGCGCCGAACGCACCATTGGCCGCTGCAGCCGCTGCTTCCCAGGCCGCACAGAACACCGCTAGCAATAACGTGCCATCACCTACGCCCGTGGCTGAACCGACTTCAGCTCCGGCCCCGGTCGTGCAAGCCACTCTTGACGTCGATGACGAGCCTTCGCGCGCCAGCTTCGATCCGATGGCGGGAGCGAGCTCTCAGCAGGCTCCGGCGCGCGCTGAGCAGCGCAATGTTCAGGTAGAGGGCGCGCTCAAGCACACCAGTTACCTGAACCGTACTTTCACGTTCGAGAATTTTGTCGAAGGTAAATCCAACCAGCTGGCGCGTGCGGCAGCGTGGCAGGTAGCGGACAATCCGAAGCATGGCTACAACCCGCTCTTCCTTTATGGAGGCGTAGGTCTGGGTAAGACTCACTTGATGCACGCTGTGGGTAACCACCTGCTCAAGAAAAACCCGAATGCCAAAGTGGTCTATCTGCACTCGGAGCGTTTCGTCGCGGACATGGTCAAGGCACTGCAGCTGAACGCCATCAACGAGTTCAAGCGCTTCTACCGCTCGGTCGACGCGCTGCTAATCGACGATATTCAGTTTTTCGCGCGCAAGGAGCGTTCGCAGGAAGAGTTTTTCCACACCTTCAATGCGTTGCTCGAAGGTGGGCAGCAGGTCATCTTGACCAGCGATCGCTATCCTAAGGAAATCGAGGGTCTTGAAGAACGTCTGAAGTCGCGTTTCGGCTGGGGGCTTACCGTAGCTGTCGAGCCGCCCGAGCTTGAGACGCGCGTGGCGATTCTCATGAAGAAAGCGGATCAGGCGAAGGTCGAGCTTCCTCATGATGCTGCGTTCTTCATCGCCCAGCGTATCCGGTCCAACGTGCGTGAGCTCGAGGGTGCGCTCAAGCGTGTCATCGCCCATTCGCACTTCATGGGGCGTGACATAACCATCGAGCTGATTCGCGAATCGCTCAAGGATCTCCTGGCGCTGCAAGACAAGTTGGTGAGCGTGGATAACATTCAGCGGACGGTCGCTGAGTATTACAAGATCAAGATCTCCGACCTTTTATCGAAACGTCGTTCGAGATCGGTTGCGCGACCGCGACAGGTAGCGATGGCGTTGTCCAAGGAACTGACCAACCACAGTCTGCCGGAGATCGGTGACGTGTTTGGCGGGCGTGACCACACGACCGTGCTTCATGCATGCCGCAAGATCAACGAACTTAAAGAATCCGACGCGGATATCCGCGAGGACTACAAGAACCTGCTGCGTACTTTGACTACGTAATGCCAGCGCAGCTTATCAAGGCAAGGGACTAGACCATGCATTTCACCATTCAACGCGAAGCCCTGTTGAAACCCCTGCAACTGGTCGCCGGCGTTGTAGAACGCCGCCAGACCTTGCCGGTTCTGTCTAACGTGCTGCTGGTCGTCGAAGGCCAGCAGTTGTCCTTGACCGGTACCGACCTTGAAGTCGAGCTGGTTGGTCGCGTGCAGCTGGAAGAGCCGGCAGAGCCAGGCGAAATCACTGTACCCGCGCGCAAGCTGATGGACATCTGCAAGAGCCTGCCAAATGACGCGCTGATCGACATCAAGCTGGACGAACAGAAACTGGTCGTCAAAGCCGGCCGCAGCCGCTTTACGCTCTCGACTCTGCCCGCCAACGATTTCCCTACGGTGGAAGAAGGCCCAGGCTCGCTGACGTTCAATCTGGTCCAGAGCAAGCTGCGCCGCTTGATCGAACGCACAAGTTTCGCCATGGCCCAACAGGATGTTCGCTACTACCTCAACGGCATGCTGATCGAAGTACAGTCGGGCATTCTGCGCGCTGTTGCTACAGACGGCCACCGCCTGGCAATGTGTTCGATGGCTGCCGAAATCGAACAGCCCGATCGTCATCAGGTAATCGTTCCACGCAAAGGTATTCTGGAACTCGCGCGTCTGCTGACCGAGCAAGACGGCTTGGTTAGCATCGTTCTGGGTCAGCACCACATCCGAGCAACCACGGGTGAATTCACCTTCACATCCAAGCTGGTTGACGGCAAGTTCCCGGACTATGAGCGGGTGCTGCCAAAAGGCGGCGACAAACTGGTCGTCGGCGACCGTCAGGCTCTGCGCGAAGCGTTCAGCCGTACCGCGATTCTGTCCAATGAAAAATACCGTGGCATCCGCCTGCAGCTGGCTAGCGGGCAGTTGAAGATTCAGGCGAACAACCCTGAGCAGGAAGAGGCAGAGGAAGAAATCGGCGTCGATTACAACGGTGGATCGTTGGAGATCGGCTTCAACGTCAGCTATCTGCTTGACGTTCTCGGCGTGATGACCACTGAGCAGGTACGCTTGATTCTTTCCGACTCCAACAGCAGTGCGCTGGTACAGGAATCCGGTAACGACGATTCGGCATACGTTGTCATGCCGATGCGCCTGTAATCAGCAGCCGTTAAATGTCTCTCAGTCGCGTCTCGGTCACCGGGGTGCGCAATCTGCATCCGGTGACCTTTTCTCCCTCTCCTCGCATCAATATTCTTTATGGCGCCAATGGCAGTGGGAAAACCAGTGTCCTGGAAGCCATACATTTGCTTGGGCTTGCCCGTTCTTTCCGAAGCGTCCGCCTGCAGCCTGTCATTCAATACGAGCAACCTGCGTGCACGGTTTTCGGTCAGGTCGAGCTTGCTGAAGGCGGCACGAGTAATCTCGGGATTTCAAGAGATCGTCAAGGCGATTTCCAGATTCGAATCGACGGACAAAATGCCAAAAGCGCAGCTCAGCTGGCGGAGACGCTTCCGCTGCAATTGATCAATCCAGACAGTTTTCGCTTGCTTGAGGGAGCGCCGAAGATCCGTCGGCAGTTTCTGGATTGGGGAGTGTTCCACGTGGAACCTCGTTTCATGGCTACATGGCAGCGTTTGCAGAAGGCCCTGCGGCAGCGGAACTCATGGCTTCGGCATGGTACACTTGACGTCGCTTCGCAGGCCGCCTGGGATCGCGAGTTATGTCTGGCAAGTGACGAAATCGATGAGTTTCGCCGGGCTTATATCAAAGCGCTGAAGCCGGTATTCGAGCAAACCTTGAGCGAACTTGTACAGCTTGAAGGTTTGACTCTCAGTTATTACCGCGGCTGGGATAAAGAAAAAGACTTGAGCACTGTGCTTGCCTCTTCTCTCTATCGTGATCAGCAGATCGGCCACACTCAGGCGGGTCCACAGCGTGCCGACTTACGATTAAGGCTCAGCGGCCACAATGCGGCAGATATTCTTTCTCGTGGCCAACAGAAACTGGTGGTCTGTGCATTGCGTATCGCCCAAGGGCACTTGGTCAGCCAGGCTCGCCGCGGCCAATGTATTTATCTCGTCGACGATCTGCCATCGGAGCTCGACGAGCATCACCGCAGCGCACTTTGCCGCTTGCTGCAAGAACTACGCTGCCAGGTTTTTATCACCTGTGTAGATCATGAATTGTTGAGGGAAGGCTGGCAGACGGAAACGCCAGTTGCTTTGTTCCACGTGGAACACGGCAGTATCACCCAGACCCACGATCATCGGGAGTGAACATGAGCGAAAATCAAACGTACGACTCGTCCAGCATTAAAGTGCTGAAAGGACTTGATGCCGTACGCAAGCGTCCCGGTATGTACATCGGCGATACGGACGATGGCAGTGGTCTTCACCACATGGTGTTTGAGGTGGTGGATAACTCTATCGACGAAGCCTTGGCTGGCCATTGCGACGATATCAGCATCATCATTCATCCGGACGAATCCATCACTGTGCGCGACAACGGTCGCGGCATTCCGGTCGATGTGCATAAAGAAGAAGGCGTTTCTGCAGCTGAAGTCATCATGACCGTCCTGCACGCTGGCGGAAAATTTGACGACAACTCTTACAAAGTATCCGGCGGTCTCCACGGTGTAGGTGTGTCGGTCGTGAACGCGCTGTCAGAAGAACTGAATCTGACCGTTCGCCGCAGCGGTAAAATCTGGGAGCAGACCTACGTTCATGGTGTACCTCAAGAGCCGATGAAAATCGTGGGTGAGAGTGATACCACTGGTACCGAGATTCACTTCAAGCCATCGGCCGAAACCTTCAAGAATATCCATTTCAGCTGGGACATCCTGGCCAAGCGGATTCGCGAATTGTCTTTTCTTAACTCCGGTGTCGGTATCGTCCTTAAGGACGAGCGCAGCGGCAAGGAAGAGCTGTTCAAATACGAGGGCGGCCTGCGGGCTTTCGTTGAATACCTGAACACCAACAAGACCCCAGTCAACCAGGTGTTCCACTTCAACATCCAGCGTGATGATGGTGTAGGCGTCGAGATCGCTCTGCAGTGGAACGACAGCTTCAACGAGAACCTGTTGTGCTTCACCAACAACATTCCTCAGCGCGACGGCGGTACTCACTTGGTGGGCTTCCGTTCCGCGCTGACGCGTAACCTGAATAACTACATCGAGCAAGAAGGTCTGGCGAAGAAACACAAAGTCGCGACCACCGGCGACGACGCTCGTGAAGGTTTGACTGCGATCATTTCGGTGAAAGTGCCGGATCCGAAGTTCAGCTCGCAAACCAAGGACAAGCTGGTTTCTTCAGAAGTAAAGACTGCGGTTGAGCAAGAGATGGGTAAATACTTCTCAGACTTCCTGCTGGAAAATCCGAACGAAGCCAAAGCCGTTGTTGGCAAGATGATCGACGCAGCACGTGCGCGCGAAGCGGCCCGTAAAGCGCGTGAAATGACTCGTCGTAAAGGTGCGCTGGATATCGCCGGTCTGCCCGGCAAGCTGGCTGACTGCCAAGAGAAAGACCCTGCCCTTTCCGAACTTTATCTAGTGGAAGGTGACTCTGCTGGTGGTTCCGCCAAGCAGGGTCGTAATCGGAAGACTCAGGCCATTCTGCCACTCAAGGGTAAGATCCTGAACGTTGAAAAAGCGCGCTTCGACAAGATGATTTCCTCTCAGGAAGTCGGCACCTTGATCACCGCGCTGGGTTGTGGCATTGGTCGCGACGAGTACAACATCGACAAGTTGCGCTATCACAACATCATCATCATGACCGACGCTGACGTCGACGGTTCGCACATCCGCACCCTGCTGCTGACCTTCTTCTTCCGTCAGTTGCCAGAGTTGGTCGAGCGTGGCTACATCTACATCGCTCAGCCACCGCTATACAAGGTTAAAAAAGGCAAGCAAGAGCAGTACATCAAAGACGACGACGCCATGGAAGAATATATGACGCAGTCGGCCCTTGAAGACGCAAGCCTGCACTTGAACGAGTCGGCCCCAGGTATTTCCGGCCCAGCGCTGGAGAAGCTGGTGAACGACTTCCGCATGGTCATGAAGACCCTCAAGCGCCTGTCACGCTTGTATCCGCAGGAGCTGACCGAGCACTTCGTGTATCTGCCTCCGGTGTCGATGGAGCAGCTTTCGGATCATGGCGCCATGCAAGATTGGCTGGCCAAGTTCGACGAGCGTCTGCGTGTCGGCGAAAAGTCGGGTCTGGTCTACAAGGCTAGCCTGCGCGAAGATCGTGAGCGTAATGTCTGGCTGCCAGAGGTCGAGCTGATCTCCCACGGCCTGTCCAACTACGTCACGTTCAACCGCGACTTCTTCGGCAGTAACGACTACAAGACCGTTACCGCGCTCGGGCTGCAAATCAGTACCCTGCTCGAAGAAGGTGCCTACGTACAACGTGGCGAACGCAAGAAGCCTGTCACCGAGTTCAAGGAAGCCCTCGCCTGGCTCATGGCTGAAAGCACCAAGCGCCACACCATTCAGCGATACAAAGGTCTGGGCGAAATGAACCCGGATCAGCTGTGGGAAACCACGATGGACCCTTCCGTGCGTCGCATGTTGAAGGTCACCATCGAAGATGCGATCGCTGCCGATCAGATCTTCAACACGCTGATGGGGGACGCTGTGGAGCCGCGCCGCGACTTTATCGAGGCCAACGCGCTGGCGGTATCGAACCTGGATTTCTAATGGTTCTCGTCCGCTGAAAGAACAAAACCCCGAGCGCATTGAACAGCGTCCGGGGTTTTTTTCATTCGGTTGGCCTATCGGAAAAAACGGAGTGGCCGGTGACCTTTGGCGCTACGCCTAAGCCGCCATCGCCAGTACGAACCATCCGGTTTCTGCGTTTACGCTGCGCCCTTGCCCGTCCCGGCGCAATACGCCTTGATGCCGTTGTATGAGTTGGCTATGTATGCTGCGAATCCGCGTCGCTTCGACATCGCCGGCTTCTCGATGCAATGCCAAGAGAACATCGCCGTGATCAAAACAATCGGAAAAGCCAACAGCATCATGCTGATCGGCCCGATGCCCTTGAGCTGATGCGCAAGAATTTCCTGTACCGGAAAGGCATAAATGTAGACGCCATACGAGTAATCGCCCAACCGGTTGTAGCGCTCGATCAGGCTGTTGGTGGCGAACCCCAGATAAAAAATAAGGCAGGTCCAAGCGAGAACGAAACACTCGAAGAAGTACGGCGTGTGATACGACCAACCCGCCAGTGCCGCGAGCGGCAGGAACCAAACGAAGCGATGCGGTATGTACTTTCGATAACGATACAACGACATACCGAGCACGAACGGGAAGCTCCAGCTGAAGAGCTGCCCGAGATTCATGTCTCCCAATACCGCAGTATTCGCAACAACGTCCTTAAACGCGGCATGGGCGAAAGCGTAAGCGATGGCGTATACGAGCAAAAACCCGGCGAATCGACGGCGTCGCGTATAGAAGCCACAGAGGCCCAAGCCACCCACCAAAAGGTATAGCGTGACTTCGTAGCACAGCGTCCACAGTGAACCGTTGATCCCAGGCCAAGGGTTGTCCTGAAAAAGCCCAGGCAACTGGAACGATATGCTGAACAGCATCAGGTTGTCGCTCAGGTAGCGGTAAATTCCGTCCGAGCGAAAATATTCCGCAGGGTCGAGTGTCGTAAAGAGCGGGCCGATCAGAAACGCGCTTAACAGCAGCACAACCGTCAGTCCCGGATAAATGCGCAAGAAGCGCGCCGAGAAAAAGTCGAGGCTACTGGATGCGCGATCAAAGCTCAGAGAAATGAAGAAGCCCGATATGCAGAAAAAAGTAATAACGGCCAGTTCGCCTAATGAAAAGCCAAGCCAGCCGGATAAAGGTTCGACGGCACTGAAACCTTGCGTCAATGGATAACTGTGCGAAATTAGCACGGCTATAGCGGCGAGCATTCTGATCAGGTTGAAGTGATTATTTCGTGTGGACGCCAGCTCATCCAATGTATTCATACCGCCTCCGCCCACAGTCAGGGCAACCACATTTCGATCCGTTCACCGCTGTAGTGCTTTGCGTCCGAAAACGACGCCCAATACGAAACGGTTCCAGTTGAGCCTGACGTTGAAACCATACACCGGCCATATACGACGTCTAATTGCCAACGCTAATCGGACGGTGAATAACCTGGTTGCCAAAAATTTGACCGCAGCCGGGATGTCATAGATTTTTTGCTGATCGCTTCGGTTATCCAGCCGTTCCGACACTGTTATTTCTGGAAGTGAATATGCCTGCCGACTCTGCCTACGCGACATTGCAGCAAACCACCGAAGGTTTACGACTTGAAGGCGAAGCATCTGCGCAATGGCGCGAATGGGGGCCGTACCTCAGCGATCGTCAATGGGGCACGGTGCGTGAGGACTACAGCGCCGGCGGTGATGCGTGGGATTATTTTCCTCACGATCATGCGCGCAGTCGGGTGTATCGCTGGGGCGAGGACGGACTGGCCGGGTTCTCGGACAAGGCGCAGCACTGGTGTCTCGGATTGGCGCTGTGGAACGAGCGAGACACCATTCTCAAGGAACGGCTATTCGGCCTTAATAATGCTGAAGGCAATCACGGAGAAGACGTCAAGGAGCTGTACTTCCATGTCGACGGTGTGCCGAGTCACGCCTACATGCGCATGCTCTACAAGTACCCGCATGCGGCGTTTCCCTATAGCGATTTGGTCGAGGAGAACGCGCGCCGCAGCCTGGACGACCCGGAATACGAAGTACTCGATACCGGCGTCTTCAACGACAACCATTATTTCGACGTGAGCATTGAGTACGCCAAGCACACGCCGGACGACATATTCATGCGGGTAACGGTGGTCAATCGCTCGGACCGTTCGGCACGCCTGCATGTACTTCCGCAATTGTGGGCGCGGGATATCTGGAGCTGGGGAGCGGACATCGAACACCCTGCCCTCTCGCTTGTGGATAACCGGGTCACGGCACTGCATCCGTCGCAGTCAGCAAGGGAAGCCACAGCGTGGGGGCATGAGCCTTGCGAGTGGGTGTTTTGCGAGAACCGCACCAACACGCCGAAGCTGTTCGGTAAGCCAAGCACCGGGCCGTTCAAGGATGGCATCAATGATTGGCTTCTGGCCGGCAACGCCGACGCGATTCGTCACAATTCGGGAACCAAGGTGGCAGCGCATTTTGCGATGACGCTTGAAGGCAATGCCTCGCGAGTGGTTTATCTGCGTTTCGCTCCTGCCGGTTCTGCGCATGTGAATGCCAGGGCACTGTTCGAACAAAGGCGCAACGAGGCAGATGAGTTCTACGGCGCCTTGCAGCGCAATCTAGAAGACGCCGACGCGCGCAATGTTCAGCGTCAGGCGCTGGCCGGGTTGCTCTGGTCAAAGCAGCTGTATTACTTCGATGTCAAAGCATGGCTCGAAGGTGATCCCGGGCTGCCTCCTTTGCCCGCCGAGCGTTCGCACATCCGCAATAACCAGTGGCGACATCTATACAATTTCGACATCGTTTCGATGCCGGATAAATGGGAATACCCGTGGTACGCCTCCTGGGATGTCGCGTTCCAGGCCGTTGCGTTCGCCTTGATCGACATCGATTTCGCCAAGGACCAGCTGCTGCTGTTGGTGAAGGATCGCTTCATGCATCCCAACGGCCAGTTGCCGGCGTACGAATGGCGCTTCGACGACGCTAACCCGCCGGTGCATGCGTGGGCATCATGGCGTGTCTATCAGATGGAAAAGGCACAAAAAGGTCACGGCGATGTGGTCTTTCTTGAGCGAGTTTTTCACAAGCTACTGTTGAATTTCTCATGGTGGGTCAATCGCAAGGACGCTGAAGGCCATAACATCTTTCAGGGCGGCTTTCTGGGCCTGGACAACATCGGCCTGTTCGACCGTTCGGCCGCCCTCGCCCCCGGTTATCGACTCGATCAAGCAGACGGCACGGCCTGGGTTGCCGGTTACGCGCTGGACCTGATGCGTGTTGCCCTGGAACTTGCGCAGCACAATGAGGTGTATGTTGATATTGCGGTGAAGTTCTTCGAGCACTTCCTTTATATCGCCGGCGCAATCAACGAAGTCGACCAGGATGAAGTCGAAGGGCTATGGAATGATGAGGACGGATTTTTCTACGACGTGCTGCATCGTCCGGACGGCAAACGCGAGTCGGTCAAGCTGCGCTCGTTCGTGGGCTTGATTCCGCTGTTTGCTGTTCGTGTACTGGAGCAGCGCGAACATGAAGGGCTCAAGGATCTGCGTGAACGCTTGCTGGCATTCCTCCATCACCGGCCTGATCTGGCAGCGCTGGTTTCGCGCTGGACCGAGCCGGGCAAAGGCAACCGTCTGCTGCTGGCGCTGTTGCGCGGCCAACGCACCAAAGATCTGATCAAGCGCATGCTTGATGACAGCGAGTTTCTTTCTCCATACGGCGTGCGTTCGTTGTCGCGCTACTATGGCGAGGCCCTGTTCAGCATGCAGATCAACGGCAATACGTTGTCGGCGGATTACGAGCCGGCGGAATCAAGCTCTCGGCTGTTCGGGGGCAACTCCAACTGGCGCGGGCCGGTGTGGATGCCGCTCAATTACATGCTTATCGAATCACTGCGCGAGTTTCATCGCTATTACGACGAGAACTTTTCCGTGGAATACCCC
This sequence comes from Pseudomonas sp., assembly GCF_050739935.1. GTDB lineage: Bacteria > Pseudomonadota > Gammaproteobacteria > Pseudomonadales > Pseudomonadaceae > Aquipseudomonas. Next base: position 10,159 of record NZ_JBOICF010000055.1, read on the forward strand.
AGCGGCTCAGGTTATCTGGCTTCTCTTGAAGAAGTGGCTGACGGACTCAGCTATCGCATAAACAGACTTTTCCTACGCAATGAGCAAGGCAATCGACCTTCCATGGCCGGTTATCCTCAGCTTGAAATAGATCCAGAGAGCCGGGATCTAGTGTTGTTTCACGAATACTTCCACGGTGAAAACGGTCGTGGCCTCGGGGCCTCGCATCAAACCGGATGGAGTGCTTTGGTGGCCCTTCTGCTTCAACCGAAAGACTAGAATCGCGGGTTGCTTACGGGGACCGGTTTGGCTGTATCAGCGACCGGCCTCCCCGCATAAGGACAGAGACAGGCCAAGGAGCTGTTGCCGGATGTCGTTTCGTAAATATCAGAAAGTGCTGGCGATCCCTCAAGTGCTGCCAGCCACGTTTTTCATGTTCGTCGCCGGTTTGCCGCTGACAATTATGACCCTCACGCTCAGCCTGCATGTGCTTAACGATATGGGGCGCAGTTACTTCGATGCTGGCCTGGTAGGTACAGCCACTGCATTGGGGTTCGCGGTGGGCTCCCCTTTGTTGGGACGCATGATGGACCGTCACGGCCTGCGCCCGGTTGTCGCGATCTGCGGAGCATTATCCACCATCGCCTGGGTGCTGCTGCCGCTGGTGAATTACGCCTTCTTCGTCGCATTGGCGTTTGCCGCAGGCGTGTTCACGATACCGACGGGTTCGCTCTCAAGGCAGTTCGTCGCCAGCCTCGTCCCCGAAGATCAGCGACGCCCGGCCTATTCGCTGAACACCATGTTGATGGAGCTCTCCTTCGTTATCACGCCCGCCATCGGCATCCTGCTGATCACCACCTATTCGGCCACCGCAACGCTGGTAGGTATCGGTGTGTGGCGGGCGTTGTCCTACGTTGCGCTGTATCTCTTGAATTGGCCAATACGCAATGTCGATGAAGTCGCCAACGACACTGACCCGGTGCACTTGAAATTGCGCGAGTGGCTAAACGCTCGTCTGATCGGAGTGCTGCTGGTCAGCGCAGGCGCATTGTTTGTGCTTTTCGGTACTGAGTTGGCATTAATTGCGGTGTTGCGCGAAAACGGGGAGATCGCTTACACCGGCTATGTCATTGCAGCCATGTCCATCGCCTCGATTGCCGGTGGTTTCGTCCACGGTATTGTTCACAGATCCTGGTCGCTGACTCGACTGGCTGTGACCATGAGCCTGTTGCTTCTACCGGTCGTATATTTCCATCAGGTCTGGTGGTGGCTGTTGCTGGCGTTGTTGCCGACGAACCTGCTGTGTACGCCGACCTTGGCAGCGAGTTCCGAAGCTGTGGCCGACCTTGCGCCAGCCCGCGTGCGAGGCCAGGTCATGGGGTTGCAGGATTCGGCGAACCGGATGGGTCAGACGCTATCCATGCCCCTCGTAGGCTTCGCCATCGACAGTCTTTCGCCCGCGATGGGCTTCGTCGCGGCGGCGTTGGGCGGGCTGGTGCTGATCGGGATGGCGGCGCTATGCAATCTGTGGATATCAGGGCAGAAACGAACTGCTTGGAAATGAAATCGGTCTTGGCCCGGGAGGCTCAAGACCGATGTTTTCAGCGCAAAAAAATAGCTGGTCAGAAAAACTTATGCACGTTTTTGGTTCGATAATCGCAGTCGGAAATAAGTAATTAAATTAACGAGTTACCGAGGATTCTCAAAAATCTCACACATTTGGTGCACAGGTTATCCACAATTCACACCGGGGATTTTTGCGGTGTGGCTACAGGTACAACGGGAGAACCGAGAGCGCGTTGCGTCGCTTCGTTCCAGGCAGATACGCGGTCATTGAGCGCGGCGATGGCACGTGGGCCTGAACCCTCTGCATACATCGGTTCGCCAATGACCACCTCGATGGTTCCCGGCTTTTTACCCCAGCCTTCTTTCGGCCAGTAACGGCCCGCGTTGTGAGCGATTGGCAGAACTGGCAGTTCAGCGTTCACCGCCATGGCCGAACCGCTGCGTGAGAACTTGCCGATCTGGCCGTAAGGCACACGCGTTCCTTCAGGAAAGATCAGTACCCAAACGCCATCCTTGAGCAATTCATCACCCTTCTTCGCCACTACCTTAAGTGCGGCTTTCGGGTTGTTGCGGTCAATGGCGATGGGTCGAAGCATCGCCATTGCCCAACCGAAGAATGGGACGTACAGCAATTCACGCTTGAGCACCTGACTCAACGGCTGAAAATGTGCCGACAGGAAGAAGGTCTCCCAAGTGCTCTGGTGATTGGAAACGATCACGCAAGGCGTCTTCGGCACGTTCTCCTGGCCTGTGACATTGACCTTGATGTTGAGGAACACCTTCGTCAGCCAGACCGCACAGCGACACCAATAAACGTTGATGAAGCGATAACGAATGCGGAAAGGCAGGAAAGGCGCAATGAAGAAACTCAGCGAACACCACAGCAGGGCAGTGGTGCCCAGCAGCAGGTAAAAGATGAAGATCCTGATGGCCTGCACTATCGACATAGCTGCTTTTACCGTTACGGGCAGTGCCCGAATTGAGCGTGCCGTTGAACGACCGGTCAGCCGTTCAACGAGGCGCTGTTGTGGATAAGTTCTGCGGCAACCGCCGCCAGATCGTCAAAAATCAACGTCCCCGCGGGCAATGGCGTACTCCGCGTCTTGTGACCTTTGCCCGTCATGACCAGAACAGGTTGAGAGTCGACGGCCACCGCAGCCTCTAGGTCACCCTTGCTGTCACCGACAAACCAGATTCCGCGCAAATCCACGGCGTAATGGCTGGCAATGGTGCGCAACATGCCCGGCTTGGGCTTGCGGCAATCGCAGCCCTGATCCGGACCATGGGGACAGTGAACAATCAGACCGACCTCGCCGCCCTGCTCCGCCACCAGCTCACGCAAACGCGCGTGCATGGCGTTCAGAGTAGCCAGGTCGTAATAACCGCGAGCAATGCCCGACTGGTTAGTAGCGACCGCCACCGTCCAGCCGGCCTTGCTCAGTTGCGCGATCGCCTCGATCGAGCCGGGGATCGGAATCCACTCCTGCACCGACTTGATGTAAGCGTCGGAGTCTTCGTTGATCACCCCGTCCCGATCGAGAATCAGCAGCTTCAAATCACGCGCTCCGACATCAGCTCAACAAGGAAATGTCGGCCACGCCGAGAAACAGATTGCGCAAACGTGCCAGCAACGCATAACGGTTGGCGCGCACGCTGGCATCTTCGGCATTGACCATCACGGCCTCGAAGAAAGCATCCACAGGTTCGCGCAGCGCTGCCAGACGAGCCAGCGCTTCGTTGTACTGACGGTTGGCCGACATAGGCGCCACGGCCTGGTCTGCCTGCTGAATCGCCGAGTACAGCGAGAACTCGTTGGAGTTGTCGAAATACTTGGGCTCCACGGTCTGGGCAATACTGCCCTCGGCCTTGCCCAGCAGGTTCGAGACGCGCTTGTTGACGGCGGCCAGCGCAGCGGCCTCAGGCAACTTGCGGAAAGCTTGAACGGCTTGCACGCGCTGGTCGAAGTCCAGTGCCGAACCCGGTTGCAGGGCGCGCACCGACAGGTAGACCGAAACGTCGACGCCTTCGTCTTCATAACGCGCACGCAGGCGGTCGAAGATGAACTCCAGCACTTGCTCAGGCAGGCCGGCAGGCTTGACCTTGGCACCGAACTGAGCGACCGCGAACTGCACGGTTTTGATCAGATCCAGGTCCAGTTTCTTCTCGATCAGAATCCGCAGGATGCCCAGTGCTGCACGACGCAGTGCGTACGGATCCTTGCTGCCGGTTGGCAACATGCCGATGCCAAAGATGCCGACCAGGGTGTCGAGCTTGTCGGCGATGGCTACGGCAGCACCGGTCAGGGTGCTTGGCAGTTCAGCGCCAGCGCCGCGCGGCATGTACTGCTCGTTCAGCGCCAGAGCGACGTCTTCCGGCTCGCCGTCCGCCAGCGCGTAGTAGTAACCCGCCACGCCCTGCATCTCAGGGAATTCACCGACCATCTCGGTCGCCAGATCGCACTTGGACAGCAGACCTGCACGGCCCGCGCGCTGAGCGTCGCCGCCAATGCGCGGAGCGATAAATGCGGCCAGTTTGGAAACGCGCTCGGCCTTGTCGAATACGGTGCCCAGTTGCGCTTGAAACACAACGTTTTGCAGACGCTGGTTGAAGGTTTCCAGCTTCTGCTTTTTGTCCTGCTTGAAGAAGAACTCGGCGTCGGTCAGACGTGGACGAACGACTTTCTCGTTACCCAATACGATCTGCGACGGGTCCTTGCTCTCGACGTTGGCCACGGTGATGAAGCGCGGCAGCAACTTGCCGTCGGCATCCAGCAGGCAGAAATACTTCTGGTTGTCCTGCATGGTGGTGATCAGGGCTTCCTGCGGCACTTCGAGGAAACGCTCTTCGAACGAGCACACCAGCGGCACAGGCCATTCGACCAGCGCGGTTACTTCGTCGAGCAGCGCAGGTGGCACGATCGCGGTACCTTCATACTGAGTTGCCAGCTCTTCGACACGCTTGCTGATCAACTGACGGCGCTCGTTGAAGTCAGCCAGAACGTGGGCCGCGCGCAGGTCGCTGGCGTAGTTGGCCGGCGAGGAAATGCGCACATTTTCCGGATGGTGGAAACGGTGGCCACGGGACTCACGACCAGCCGTTTGCGCGAGGATGGTGCAGTCGATCACTTGATCGCCGAACAGCATTACCAGCCATTGGGTGGGACGCACGAACTCTTCCTTGCGCGCACCCCAGCGCATGCGCTTCGGGATCGGCAAGTCGTTGAGCGAATCTTCGATGATGGTTGGCAAGAGACTCGCGGTCGGCTTGCCGGCGATGCTCTGGCTATAGCGCAGTTTGGGGCCGCTCTGATCGATTTCGCTCAGATCGACGCCGCACTTCTTGGCGAAGCCCAGCGCTGCTTGAGTCGGATTGCCGTCGGCGTCGAACGCAGCCTGCCGTGGCGGGCCGTCCAGATTGACGCTGCGGTCCGGCTGCTGAGTCGCCAGTTCGGTGATCAGCACTGCCAGACGACGCGGCGCTGCATATACCTGCTTGGCGCTGTAGGTCAGACCGGCTGCCTGCAGGCCTTTTTCGATACCGGCCAGAAACGCGTCGGCCAGGGTGTTCAATGCTTTGGGTGGCAGTTCTTCGGTGCCCAATTCAACCAGGAAATCTTGAGCACTCATTGTGCAGCCTCCAGCTTAGCCAACACTTCGTCGCGAATATCGGGTGCGGCCATCGGGAAGCCAAGCTTGGCCCGGGCCATCAGGTACGCCTGGGCTACAGAGCGAGCCAGGGTGCGTACGCGCAGGATGTACTGCTGACGCGCAGTCACGGAAATCGCGCGGCGGGCATCCAGCAGGTTGAAAGTGTGGGAGGCCTTGAGGACCATTTCGTAGCTCGGCAGCGGCAATTCGGCTGCAATCAGGCGCACGGCTTCGCTTTCATAGAAGTCGAACAGTTCGAACAGCTTCTCGACGTTGGCATGCTCGAAGTTGTAGGTCGATTGCTCCACTTCGTTCTGGTGGAACACATCGCCGTAGGTCACTTTGCCGAACGGGCCGTCGGTCCAGACCAGGTCGTAGACCGATTCAACGCCTTGCAGGTACATCGCCAGACGTTCGAGACCGTAGGTGATCTCGCCGGTGACCGGGTAGCACTCGATGCCGCCGACTTGCTGGAAATAGGTAAATTGCGAAACTTCCATGCCATTGAGCCAGATTTCCCAACCCAGGCCCCAGGCGCCCAAGGTTGGCGATTCCCAGTTGTCTTCGACGAAGCGTACGTCGTGAACAAGCGGGTCGAGGCCGACATGTTTTAGCGAACCCAGATACAGCTCCTGGAAGTTGTCAGGGTTTGGTTTGAGAACCACCTGGAACTGATAGTAGTGCTGCAGGCGGTTGGGGTTCTCGCCATAACGGCCATCGGTAGGACGACGGCTCGGTTGTACGTAGGCGGCGTTCCAGGTTTCCGGGCCGACGGCGCGCAGAAACGTGGCGGTGTGGAAAGTGCCGGCGCCCACTTCCATATCGTAGGGCTGAAGTACCACACAACCTTGCTCAGCCCAGTATTGCTGGAGGGCGAGGATCAAGTCTTGGAAGGTACGCACGGCTGGCGTAGGCTGGCTCACGAAATTCACCTGTACTGGGGGGCTGCGATTTAAAGAGCGGGAGTATACCCGATTCGGCCGCGCCTCCACCCTTGGGAGCCCTATGCCACGCTGCTTTTGGTGCAACGAAGATCCGCTTTATATGGACTACCACGATCAAGAGTGGGGTGTGCCGTTGCGCGACGCGCAGATGCTGTTCGAGTTTCTATTGCTCGAAGGGTTCCAGGCCGGCCTGTCGTGGATCACCATTTTGAAAAAACGCGCACGTTACCGAGAGGTGATGTACGACTTCGACGTGCGCCGGATTGCCGCCATGACCGACAGCGAAATCGAGGAACTGATGCTTGAACCGGGCATCGTTCGCAATCGCCTCAAACTCAATGGCGCGCGCAAGAATGCCCAGGCATGGCTGCGTCTGGAAGACCCTGTTGCCTTCGTCTGGTCCTTCGTCGGTGGCAAACCCAAGGTCAACCATTTCAAGGACCGCAGCGAAGTCCCGGCCATCACCCCCGAGGCCGAAGCGATGAGCAAAGCCTTGAAGAAAGCCGGTTTCACATTTGTCGGGCCAACCATTTGCTATGCCTACATGCAGGCCACCGGGATGGTGATGGACCATACCGTCGATTGCGATCGATATGCACAGTTGGTCAAGTCCTGAGCGATACACCTCTGGGAGCGCTCGCGCCGCACTGTCGCGCTGCAAACACGTTCCCCTGTGAGGGCGAATTTATTCGTGATTGGCGGCGAGTCGATGTATCCCTTTCGCCTGACATATTTTCGCGAATAAATTCGCTCCCACAGGGCGTTTCATCGAGTTCGGAATGGCAAACGCAGATGGTTGGGCGAACGTTTAATGCCGAATGGTTACAATGCCCGCCTCATCGATTCAGGAGTGATCTGTGGATAAGTTCAAAGGCGCCATGATGGTCGGGGCGTTGCGGCTGTTTGCCCTGTTGCCGTGGCGCGCCGTGCAATGGGTTGGCACCGGTATCGGCTGGCTGATGTGGAAGCTGCCCAATCGTTCTCGCGAAGTCGCGCGTATCAACCTGTCCAAATGTTTTCCCGAGCTGAACCCCGCCGAGCTTGAGGCATTGGTCGGTCGCAGCCTGATGGACATCGGCAAGACGCTGACCGAAAGCGCCTGCGCCTGGATCTGGCCCGCTCAGAAATCGATCAATCTGGTGCGCGAAGTCGAAGGCCTGCAGGTGCTTAAGGACGCGCTGGCGTCCGGCAAAGGCGTGGTCGGCATCACCAGCCACCTGGGCAACTGGGAAGTGCTCAACCATTTCTATTGCAGCCAGTGCAAACCGATCATTTTCTATCGCCCACCCAAGCTCAAGGCTGTGGATGAATTGCTGCGTAAACAGCGCGTGCAGTTGGGCAACCGCGTGGCGGCATCGACCAAGGAAGGCATTCTGAGTGTCATCAAGGAAGTGCGCAAAGGCGGTTCGGTGGGCATCCCAGCCGACCCGGAACCGGCGGAGTCCGCAGGGATTTTCGTGCCCTTCTGCGGAACGATGGCGCTGACCAGCAAATTCGTGCCGAACATGCTGGCTGGTGGCAAAGCGATGGGTGTATTCCTGCATGCGATGCGTCTTGAAGATGGCTCGGGTTACAAAGTGGTCCTCGAAGCGGCACCCGAAGACATGTACAGCACCGACACCGAAACCTCGGCGGCGGCGATGAGCAAGGTGGTGGAGAAGTATGTGCGGGCGTATCCGAGCCAGTACATGTGGACCATGAAGCGCTTCAAGAAGCGGCCTGAGGGGGAGAAGCGCTGGTATTGAGTCTGGTTAACGCTGCCGCTGCTAACGGCCGCGCTGGCGTTAGGTAAATATAATTCCCCTGTGGGAGCGAATTCATTCGCGAAAAAACGGGTCATGCGATGGAGATGCATCGCCTGAACCGGCCTTTCGCGAATAAATTCGCTCCCACAGGTCATCCCGGCGTTTGCGAAACCATCACTCGGCTCCGGTTGCGTTATTCAGGCCTGCCGCTCCAGCTTCCTCAAAAACACTGTCATCTCTTTCTCGGCCTGTTTGTCGCCATGACCTACGGCAGCCTGAATGCCCTGCTCCCAAGCTTGCCGAGCCTGTGCCCGGTCCCCTGCGGCCAGCCATGCCTTGCCGAGCAACTTCCACGCCGCCGAATACTTGGGGTCGAATTCGACACAGCGCTGCAAGTGTTCGACCGCACGGGCATCATCCCCGGCATCCAGATAGCCCTTGCCCAGACCGAAGCGCAGTAAGGCGTTGTCCATGCCCTTGGCGAGCATCTTTTCCAGTGATTCAAGCACGCGAATTCTCCGTCAGAAAAAGCTCAATCCCACCTGAAACAGCCGCTCCACGTCGCGGATATGCTTTTTATCCACAAGGAACATGATCACGTGGTCGCCGGACTCGATGACCGTGCTGTCATGAGCGATGAGCACCTGGTCGGCTCGGGTGATCGCACCGATGGTGGTGCCGGGTGGCAGGTTGATATGCATGATCGCCTTGCCAATCACCTTGCTCGACTTGGCGTCGCCGTGCGCCACGATCTCGATGGCTTCCGCTGCCCCTCGACGCAATGAGTGAACGCTGACGATATCACCGCGACGCACATGAGCCAGCAAGGTGCCGATGGTTGCCAACTGCGGGCTGACCGCGATGTCGATCTCTCCCCCTTGGACCAGATCCACATAGGCCGGGTTGTTGATGATGGTCATGACCTTTTTCGCGCCCAACCGTTTGGCCAGCAGCGAGGACATGATGTTGGCTTCGTCATCGTTGGTCAGGGCCAGGAACAGGTCGGCATTGTCGATGTTCTCTTCCATCAGCAGGTCGCGGTCCGATGAGCTGCCTTGCAGGATGACCGTGTTGTTGAGGGTGTCCGACAAATAGCGACAGCGCGCCGGGTTCATTTCGATGATTTTCACCTGGTAACGGTTTTCGATGGCCTCAGCCAGCCGTTCACCGATCTGGCCGCCACCCGCGATGACGATGCGTTTATTGCTTCGGTCCAGACGCCGCATTTCGCCCATCACCGCACGAATATCCGCTTTGGCGGCGATGAAAAAGACTTCGTCGTCCGCTTCGATGACTGTATCGCCTTGCGGAATGATCGGACGATCGCGGCGGAAGATAGCGGCCACGCGGGTATCGACATTGGGCATGTGCGTGCGCAATTGACGCAGTTGCTGGCCTACCAGGGTTCCACCGTAGTAGGCCCTCACTGCCACCAACTGCACTTTGCCTTCAGCGAAGTCGATGACCTGCAGAGAGCTTGGGTATTCGATCAGGCGCTTGATGTAGTTGGTGACGACCTGCTCGGGGCTGATCAGCACGTCCACCGGAATGGCGTCGTTGTCGAACAGCCCGGCGCGGGTCAGGTACGCGGATTCGCGCACGCGGGCGATCTTGGTCGGGGTGTGGAACAGGGTGTAGGCGACTTGGCAGGCGACCATGTTGGTTTCGTCGCTACTGGTGACTGCGACCAGCATGTCAGCGTCATCGGCGCCTGCCTGACGCAGCACAGTGGGGAACGACCCACGGCCCTGGATGGTGCGGATATCCAGACGATCACCCAGCGCGCGCAGACGATCCGGATCGGTGTCCACCACGGTGATGTCATTGGCTTCGCTGGCCAGATGCTCAGCCAGCGAGCCGCCAACCTGTCCTGCACCGAGAATGATGATTTTCAATCAGCCTCTCCTTGGAATGTAGATCGTGCCTCAATGCAGACCCTTGTAGGAGCCAGCTTGCTGGCGAATGCGGTGTTTCAGTCAGCATTGATATGTCTGACCCGACGCCTTCGCCAGCAAGCCGGCTCTTACAGGGGCGAGGCGTTTATGCACTCGCCGCGATCTTGATCAGCTTCGCGTAATAAAACCCATCATGCCCGCCTTCCTGTGGCAGCAACTGCCGACCGTGTGGCTGTTTCAAGCCGGGTGGTGGATTGCCTTGTTGACCTGCGATGTCCAGCTCCCGCGCACCCGGCGTGCGGGCGAGAAAGGCGTCGATCACCTCGGTGTTCTCAGTGGGCAACGTCGAGCAGGTGGCGTACAGCAGCATCCCGCCGACCTGCAGCGTCGGCCACAGCGCATCCAACAGTTCGCCTTGCAGTGTGGCGAGAGCCGGAATGTCATCGGCCTGACGCGTAAGCTTGATGTCTGGATGGCGACGAATCACGCCGGTGGCCGAGCATGGCGCGTCGAGAAGGATGCGCTGGAATGGCTTGCCATCCCACCACTGATCGGTGGCGCGGGCGTCGGCGGCAATCAGCTCGGCGCTCAGACCCAGACGGTCGAGGTTTTCCTTGACCCGCACCATGCGCTTGGCTTCCAGATCCACCGCGACCACGCCGCCTAGCCCCGGCTGCACTTCCAACAAATGACAGGTCTTGCCACCCGGCGCGCAGCACGCGTCCAGCACCCGTTGACCCGGCGCCAGCTCCAGTAGATCAGCGGCTAGTTGCGCGGCTTCATCCTGCACGCTGATCCAGCCTTCGGCGAAACCCGGCAGCGAGCGGACATCGGCCGGTTCGGCCAAGACGATGCCGTCCTGGCTGAACGTACTCGCAGCGGCGGCAATACCTGCTTCTTGCAGCAACTGAAGGTATTGGTCGCGAGTTTTATGGCGGCGATTGACCCGCAGAATCATCGGCGGGTGCGCGTTGTTCGCTGCGCAGATCGCTTCCCACTGCTCCGGCCACGTGGCCTTGAGCGCCTTTTGCAGCCAGCGAGGGTGAGCGGTGCGCACCACTGGGTCATGCTCCAGCTCGCTCAGCAGCGCTTCGCCTTCACGTTGCGCGCGACGCAGCACCGCGTTGAGTAACGCCTTGGCCCAGGGTTTTTTAAGCTTGTCGGCGCAACCCACGGTTTCGCTGATGGCGGCGTGGGCCGGAATGCGCGAATAAAAAAGTTGATACAGACCGATCAGCAGCAACGCCTGAACATCGTTGTCAGCGGCCTTGAAAGGTTTTTGCAGCAGCTTGGCGGCCAGCGCCGACAGCCGGGGCTCCCAGCGCGCCGTGCCAAACGCCAGATCCTGAGTCAGACCACGATCGCGATCGTCAACCTTGTCCAGCTGCGTCGGCAGCGAGCTGTTCAGCGAGGCCTTGCCACTAAGTACGGCAGCCAAGGCCTTGGCCGCGGCCAGACGCGGGTTCATTGCACTTGCTCTGGTTGATCGGCGCCGGATTGACCAAGAACAGTCCCGGTCGCGAACTTCTCACGGCGGCTATTGAACAGGTCGGAGAAATTCAATGGCTTGCCGCCGGGCAATTGCAGGCGAGTGAGGCGCAGCGCGTTTTGTCCACAGGCCACGATCAGGCCATCTTTGCTGCTACTGAGAATCGTACCCTGCTCACCCTCGCCATCCGAGACCTGCGCGGCCAGTACTTTCAGCGCTTCGCCATTTAGGGTGGTGTGGCAGATCGGCCAAGGGTTGAAAGCCCGTACCAGACGTTCCAGTTCATCGGCTGGACGCGTCCAGTCGATCCGCGCTTCGTCCTTATTGAGCTTGTGGGCGTAGGTAGCGAGGCTATCGTCCTGCACCTCACCCATCAACGTGCCATCGGCCAGACCGGCAATGGCCTGCACCACGGCAACCGGGCCCAGCGCGGCCAGGCGATCATGCAGTGTGCCGCCAGTGTCTTCGGCGGTGATTGGAGTTGTGACCTTGAGCAGCATCGGGCCGGTGTCCAGCCCCGCTTCCATGCGCATCACGGTCACGCCGCTTTCGGCATCGCCCGCCTGCACCGCGCGCTGGATCGGCGCGGCACCGCGCCAGCGTGGCAGTAGCGAGGCATGACTGTTGATACAACCCAGGCGGGGAATGTCCAGCACCACCTGCGGCAGGATCAAACCGTAGGCGACCACCACCAGCAGATCGGGCTTGAGCGCTGCGAGCTCGGCCTGCGCCTCTGGGGCACGCAAGGTCGGCGGCTGCAACACCGGGATGTCGTGTTGCAGGGCGAGTTGCTTGACCGGGCTTGGCATCAGCTTTTGGCCACGGCCCGCCGGGCGATCAGGCTGGGTGTAGACCGCGATCACTTCATAGGGGCTGTCGAGCAGGGCTTTGAGGTGTTCGGCGGCGAATTCCGGGGTGCCGGCGAAGACGATGCGCAGTGGCTCAGTCATGGGCTTCTCGTTGAGGAATAGGACTGTAGAAGCGCGTTTGCCTGCGATTACGGCCGATCTGCAACATACATATCGACTGACACGACGCTATCGCGGGCAAGCGCGCTCCTACGAATGGGGAAGGATCAAGCGTTCTGCTTATGTAGCTTTTCCAGCTTTTTCTTGATCCGGTCACGCTTAAGATTAGACAGGTAGTCAACGAACAGCTTGCCGTTCAGGTGATCGCACTCGTGCTGGACGCACACCGCGAGCAGGCCTTCGGCAATCAGTTCGTAGGGCTGGCCGTCACGATCCAGCGCCTTGACCTTGACCCTTTGCGGGCGGTCGACGTTTTCGTAGAAACCTGGAACGGACAGGCAGCCTTCCTGGTACTGATCCATCTCATCTGTCAGCGGCTCAAGCTCAGGGTTGATGAAAACCCGGGGCTCGCTGCGATCTTCCGAGAGATCCATTACAACGACGCGCTTGTGTACGTTAACCTGCGTCGCCGCCAGACCAATGCCAGGCGCTTCGTACATGGTTTCAAACATGTCGTCGACCAACTGGCGAATGCCGTCGTCCACGGCAACCACCGGCTTGGCGATGGTGCGCAGGCGCGAATCGGGAAATTCGAGGATGTTTAAAATGGCCATATACGTAAGAGCTGCACTTGTAGGGTAAAGTCAAAATCGGCTGCTAGGCTGTGGACGTCACAAGCGGGCAGTCCTGGTAAAACCGAAGTCTCGCAAGACTCAATGTTTCACGCGAAGCCAACATGATAAAGGGATTCACCGCATGAGGAAATCACTACTCGCCCTGCTGCTGTTGGCCGCGACAGGCCTCGTTCAGGCGCAAGTACAGCTCAGGGAAGGCCATCCAGAGAGCTACACCGTTGTCGCCGGTGACACGCTTTGGGACATTTCCGGGAAATTTCTCAGCCAGCCATGGAAGTGGCCCCAGCTCTGGAGAGCCAATCCGCAGGTTCATGACCCGGATCTGATCTATCCAGGCGATACGCTGAATCTGATTTACGTAGACGGTCAGCCGAGGATTGTCGCCACTCGCGGTGCATCCCGAGGCACCATCAAATTGTCACCGCGTGTGCGCAGCACACCAATCGCCGATGCGATCCCGACCATTCCGCTGGGCGCGATCAACGCATTTCTGCTCAACAACCGAATCATGGACACGCCCGAGCAGTTCGAAGAGGCCCCTTACGTGGTGGCCGGCAACGGCGAACGTGTGCTCAGTGGCGCAGGGGATCGCGTTTACGCGCGCGGCACGTTCAGCCCGGATCATGTGTCGTACGGTATCTTCCGCAAGGGCAAGACCTATTTCGATTCCGAAACCGACGAGCCATTGGGCATCAACGCAGACGACATCGGCAGCGGTGAAGTCGTCGCCACCGAAGGCGATATCGCGACCTTGCAGATGCAGCGCGCCACCCAGGAAGTGCGCCTGGGCGACCGGCTTTTCGTCAGTGAAGAGCGTGCGATCAACTCAACCTTCGTGCCCAGCGAGCCGCAGCAGGAAATCCGTGGCACGATCATCGATGTGCCGCGTGGCGTCACTCAGATCGGCGAGTTCGATGTGGTGACGCTTGATCGTGGCAAGCTGGAAGGCCTGGCCGAGGGCAATGTGCTTGCAATCTATAAGGCCGGTGAAACCGTGCGTGACCGCATTTCTGGTGAACAAGTGAAGATCCCCGACGAGCGCGCGGGGCTGCTGATGGTGTTCCGCACCTACAACCACTTGAGCTACGGGATGGTTTTGCATGCGACCCGTTCTCTGGCGGTCAGCGACAAGGTGCGCAATCCGTAATGCTATGTAACAGCTCCAAAACACTTTTTTCCACCTGCATGCTTCACTTATCTAAACGTTGTTAACAGACTTATCCACAGGTTTGCCCACTGGTTGAGGTGGGCACAGGATCAAGGAAGATCTTATGCCGTTGTTCGAAAAAGCCGGGCAGTCGCCTGCCGAGCTAGAGGCGCGTCTGCGTCTTCATCGATTACCAGAGATCGGTCCCAAGCGTTTCCAGACCCTCATCGATGCATTCGGCAGTGCGTCTGCCGCACTCAGCGCGCCAGCCTCAGCGTGGCGTTCATTGCGCCTCCCGGCGGCAAGCGCAGATGCACGACGCAATCCTGATGTGCGCGATGGCGCCAGCGCTGCATTGGCCTGGCTAGAGCGTCCGGGCCAGCATTTGCTGATGTGGGATGATCCGGACTACCCGGCTTTGCTCGCCGAAATTCCCGACCCGCCGCCCCTGCTGTTCATTGCCGGCAATCGCTCCCTGCTCGATCGTCCACAGCTGGGAATGGTCGGCAGCCGACGTGCTTCCAAGCCTGGACTGGACACTGCCGCTGCCTTCGCGCGCAGCCTGGCGGGAGCCGGATTCGTCGTTACCAGTGGTTTGGCCCTGGGCATCGACGGGGCAGCTCATCAGGGCGCGCTGGATGTAAAAGGCGCCACTATTGGGGTGCTTGGGACGGGGATCGAAAAACTTTATCCACAGCGGCATCGTCACCTTGCAGCGAACATCATCGCTCAGGGTGGCGCGGTAATTTCGGAACTGCCTTTGGATGCTGAACCCCACGCCAGCAACTTCCCGCGACGCAATCGAATCATCAGCGGCTTGTCCCTCGGCGTGCTCGTGGTGGAAGCCAGCGTTGCCAGCGGATCGCTGATTACCGCGAGGCTGGCTGTAGAGCAAGGCCGCGAGGTATATGCCATCCCAGGATCGATCCATCACCCCGGCGCTCGTGGCTGTCACCAGTTGATTCGTGAAGGCGCGATGCTGGTCGAGACGGTCGATCACATTCTCGAAGGCTTGCAGGGCTGGAAAAATCTGCCGCCCTGTAATGAGCCTGTCCAGAGTGCCGCAAACCAGAGTGCCGCAAAACCCGACCACGCGCTGCTGGCCCTATTGCATGCCGCGCCGCAGACCAGTGAAGCGCTGGCCGTCAGCAGCGGTTGGCCTTTGCCCAAAGTGCTGGCGACGTTAACCGAACTTGAACTCGACAGCAGCGTGGCTTGTGAGGCCGGACGATGGTTTGCTCGGGCACGCTGAGGTTAAACTGCCCGCCAGCGTTAAATCGGGAGAGCGAACGATGGTCAGCAGTTGGCGTGTGCAACAAGCCGCACGAGAAATCCGGGCCGGAGCGGTGATTGCCTATCCGACCGAAGCGGTTTGGGGGCTGGGGTGCGATCCTTGGGATTTCGAGGCCGTTTACCGTTTGCTGGCGATCAAGCAGCGGCCAGTGGAAAAGGGCCTGATCCTGGTTGCCGACAACATTCGTCAGTTCGACTTTCTGTTCGAAGACTTCCCGGAGCTGTGGATCGATCGCATGGCCAGCACCTGGCCTGGGCCGAACACCTGGCTGGTGCCGCATCAGGGCCTGTTGCCTGACTGGATCACCGGCGGTCGTGAGACCGTGGCCCTGCGCGTCAGTGATCATCCGCAAGTGCGCGAGCTGTGCGCCTTGACCGGCCCGCTGGTCTCCACCTCCGCCAATCCCACCGGCCGCCCCGCCGCGCGTTCCCGGTTGCGCGTCGAACAGTATTTCCATCGGCAACTGGACATGGTTCTGAGCGGTGCGCTGGGAGGACGGCGCAATCCGAGCGTGATCCGGGATCTGGTCACGGCTGAGGTTGTAAGAGCCGGCTGATACTGGTTGACGAATATAGCAATACGGCTTGCCGGCAATATCGATCTAAAGGATGTCAGCCGGCAAGCCGTGTTGCTAGGAGTAGCGCGTGATTCAGATGGCTATCAAGGCACCAAAATGATCGACCCGGTCGTACGTCGAGCAGACAACTCGGTATGCGCCTGGGCAGCGTCCTTCAGGGCAAATTTCCTGATGTCATCGACCTTCACCTTGCCGCTGCTGACCATGGCAAATACCTCGTCAGCCATGGCCTGCAGCGTTTCCGGGTTGTTGGCGTAGGAGGCCAGTGTCGGACGGGTCACGTAGAGCGAGCCCTTCTGCGCCAAAATCCCCAGATTTACGCCTGAAACAGCGCCCGACGCATTACCGAAGCTGACCAGCAAGCCACGCAATTCCAGGCAGTCCAGCGACGTTTCCCAAGTGTCCTTGCCGACGCCGTCGTAGACCACCGGGACCTTATTGCCGCCAGTCAGCTCCAGCACACGCTTGACCACGTCTTCCTTGGTGTAGTCGATCACTTCCCAGGCGCCGTTGGCCTTGGCATGTGCGGCTTTTTCCGGCGAGCTCACCGTGCCGATCAGTTTCACGCCCAACGCACTGGCCCACTGGCAGGCGATGGAACCCACACCACCGGCCGCGGCGTGGAACAGAATGGTTTCTTCAGGTCGGATTTCGTAGGTCTGGCGGAACAGATACTGCACGGTCAGGCCCTTTAGCATGATCGCGGCGGCTTGTTCGAAGCTGATGTCGTCCGGCAGTTTGACCACGTTCGCGCCCGGCGCCAGGTGCAGGTCTGCATAGCTACCCAATGGACCGGTGCCGTAGGCCACGCGGTCACCGACCTTGACGTGCGTCACTTCGCTGCCGACAGCTTCCACCACGCCCGCGCCTTCATTGCCCAGGCCCGACGGCATCGACGCGACGGGATATAAACCCGTGCGGAAATAGGTCTCGATGAAGTTGACGCCAATCGCTTTGTTGCGCACGAGTACTTCTTTCGGACCGGGTTTGGCCGGTTCGAAATCGACATACTCGAGGACTTCAGGGCCGCCGTGGGTGCGGAACTGGATACGCTTTGCCATTTGCTTTCTCCGTCATGGATCGAAACTGCTGGAACAGAACTGGGAGTGCGAAAGGCTTCTATCGGACTCCTTCGTTTGGTCTTCGTCAACTGCGGCACCGGTCAAGCCGGTGTATGCTACGCGCCACTTTCAGGGCGTCGTTCAGGCTTGCAGCGGTTTTGCCGAGGGCACGCGGCGTACGGAACGACGCTCAAAAAATACCGGTTTCACGTTATTTCAAGGTACCGCCATGTCCTTTCGCACCGATGCCGTCAAAGCCTACCTGCTGGATCTGCAAGACCGGATCTGCGCCGCTCTGGAGCAAGAAGACGGCAGCGCCCGCTTCGTCGAAGACGCCTGGGAGCGCCCGGCCGGTGGCGGCGGGCGCACTCGGGTGATCGAGAACGGCGATGTCATCGAAAAAGGCGGGGTTAATTTCTCCCATGTTTTCGGAGCCGGTCTGCCGCCTTCGGCCAGTGCCCATCGTCCGGAACTTGCCGGTCGTGGATTCGAGGCCCTGGGCGTCTCGCTGGTGATGCATCCGCACAACCCACATGTTCCGACCTCTCATGCCAACGTGCGTTTCTTCATCGCTGAAAAAGAAGGTGAAGAACCGGTCTGGTGGTTCGGCGGCGGTTTCGATCTGACGCCCTACTACGGCGTGGAAGAGGACTGCATTCACTGGCACCGCGTGGCGGAGCAGGCCTGTGCGCCGTTCGGTGCCGACGTTTACCCGCGTTACAAGGCCTGGTGCGACCGTTATTTCCATATCAAGCATCGCAATGAGCCGCGCGGCGTCGGCGGGTTGTTTTTCGATGACCTGAACGAGTGGGATTTCGACACCAGCTTCGCTTTCCTGCGGGCCATCGGTGACGCGTTCGTCGATGCGTATCTACCCATCGTTCAACGCCGCAAGGCCACGCGTTACACGCCGCAGCAGCGCGAGTTTCAGGAGTTCCGCCGTGGTCGTTATGTGGAATTCAATCTGGTTTACGACCGCGGCACCTTGTTCGGCCTGCAATCGGGGGGTCGCACCGAGTCCATTCTGATGTCACTGCCGCCACAAGTCCGCTGGGGCTACGACTGGAAAGCCGCGCCTGGCAGCGAAGAGGCGCGCCTGACCGAGTATTTTCTGCAGGATCGCGACTGGCTGGCCGAGGAAGCCAAATAATGACCGACCAATATGTAGTTTTCGGCAACCCTATCGCTCACAGCAAATCGCCGCTGATTCATCGCCTGTTCGCTGAACAGACTGGTCAGGCGCTGGAATACCAGACCTCACCAGCACCGCTGGATCGCTTCACCGCCTTCGCCAGACACTTCTTCGAAACGGGCCTTGGCGCCAACGTCACCGTGCCGTTCAAGGAAGAAGCCTACCGAATGGCCGATCAGCTGACCGAGCGCGGACGTCGTGCCGGTGCCGTGAATACGCTTGTACGCCAGGCAGATGGCAGCCTGTTGGGCGACAACACTGACGGCGCCGGCCTGGTTCGGGATCTGAAGATCAATCACGGCGTCGCGCTCAAGGACCAGCGCATCCTGCTGTTGGGGGCCGGTGGCGCGGTGCGTGGTGCGCTGGAGCCTTTACTGGGCGAGGAGCCGTATGTGCTCGTGGTCGCCAATCGCACGCTGGAAAAGGCCGAGCAGCTGGCGCGGGAATTCGCTGAGCTGGGGCCGATCCTGCCTGCCGGGTACGACTGGCTGGAAGAGCCGGTGGACATCATCATCAATGCGACTTCGGCAAGTCTGTCGGGTGAGTTGCCGCCGATTTTGCCGAGCCTTATCCAGCCGGGCGAAACCTTCTGCTACGACATGATGTATGCCAAGGAACCGACGGCCTTCTGCCGCTGGGCCACGGAGCATCAGGCCGGGCAGGCGGTGGATGGTCTGGGGATGCTGGTGGAGCAGGCCGCAGAAGCGTTCTACCTGTGGCGCGGTGTGCGCCCGGATTCAGCGCCAGTGCTGGCGGAGTTGCGGCGGTTGATGGCGGAGGCTTGACGAAAGTCTGACCGATACAGCACTCCTGGAGGAGCCGGCT
>NZ_JBOICF010000056.1:0-7209 GCF_050739935.1 Pseudomonas sp.
GCTGATACATCGCTATCGCCAGCATGATTTTTCGCGAATAAATTCGCTCCCACAGTTGAGCCTGGGGCAGGCGCATTCTTCGCGGCGCCCTTGGACTTCTGTGGGAGCGAATTCATTCGCGATGGGCCGTACGGCCGATACATCGCTATCCTCAGCATGATTTTTCACGAATAAATTCGCTCCCACAGTTGAGCCTGTGGCAGGCGCAATTTTCGCGGGGTCCTTGGACTTCTGTGGGAGCGAATTTATTCGCGATTGGCCGTACAGCTGATACATCGCTATCGCCATCACGATTTTTCGCGAATAAATTCGCTCCCACAGTTGAGCCTGTGGCAGGCGCATTCTTCCCGGGGTCCTTGGACTTCTGTGGGAGCGAATTCATTCGCGATGGGCCGGTACAGCCGATACATCGCTATCGCCCGCACGGTTTTTCGCGAATAAATTCCCTCCCACAGTTGAGCCTGCTCCAGGCACATTCTTCGCGGGGCCCTAGTTACCGCTCCCGCAACGCCTCGGTCCGCGCTTTGAGCACTGGTTTCAACAGATAATCCATCACGCTTTTTTCGCCGGTGATGATGTCCACGGTGGCGACCATGCCGGGGATGATCAGCAGCGGTTTGTCGTCGCTGCCCAAGTGGTTTTTGTCGGTGCGTACCTGGATCAGGTAGAAGGTGTTGCCTTTGTCATCGGTGGTGGTGTCTGCGCCGATCAGTTCCAGTTTGGCGGGCAGGCCGCCGTAGATGGTGTAGTCATAGGCGCTGAACTTGACCATAGCTTTCTGGCCCGGATGCAGGAAGGCCACGTCTTGCGGGCGTACCCTGGCTTCGATCAGCAGGTTGTCTTCCAGCGGGACGATTTCCACCATGTCGCTGCCGGGCTGAACCACGCCACCGATGGTGTTGACCTTGAGCGTCTTGACGATGCCCTTGACCGGCGAAGTCACGGTGGTACGGGTCACGCGGTCGTCGATGGCGATGCTGGTGGCGCTGGCCTTGGCCAGGTCCGAGCGTTTGTCGTTCAGGTCTTTCGCAGCGTCTGAGCGGAAGCTGTCTACGGATTCCTGAATCTTGCTCTTGATCTCGTTGATCGCCGCTTCCGCACGGGGAATCGCCAGCGATGTCGCGTCCATCTGACCCCGCGCTTCAGACGCCTTGCCCTTGAGCCGGATGATCTCCACCGGCGACACCGCGCCGCTGTTGACCAAGGGTGCCGACATGCTCAGCTCCTGCTGAATGAAGCCCAGTTGATTACGGTACTGGTCCTGCTTGGAGCGAAACTCGGCGACTTCCTGCATCTTCTGCCGCAATTGCTCCTGCAGCGTGCGCTGTTCGCTGGCCAGACGCCGCTGGCGCGAGTCGTACAGCGATTGCTCATCGGCCGCGACTTGCGGCGCCTTGCTCAGCACCTCGGCCGACGGTTTGAACGCACGCCCCTCGGACTCTGCCGACAGGCGATCCACCTGGGCCATCAGGGTGTATTTGTCGACCTCGCTTTCACCCTTGTTCGACAGAAACCGCGTGTCGTCCAGGCGCAGCAGGGTGTCGCCCTTGTTCACGATCTGTCCTTCGCGCACGAAAATCTCGGTGACGATGCCGCCTTCCAGGTTCTGGATCACCTGAACCTTGCTCGACGGAATCGCCTTGCCTTCGCCCATCGTGACTTCCTGCAGGACGGCGAATTTGGCCCAGACCAGCGCCGTGAGGATCAGGGCTGCGGCAATCCACACCGTGAGCCGCGAACCTCGGGAGGAGTCCTGCGCGGCAACGCCTGCAACTTCGGGCATGAACTCGGCATCGATCTGACGACCAGGGTGAAAATAGCTGTGAGCGGATGACATGGGTAACGCTCCTTAAACCGTGGTCGGGCCGACACGGCCCTTGCGCAGTGCTTCGATGACGAGATCTTTCGGGCCGTCGGCAACCACCTTGCCGTTGTCCAGCACCACCAACCGATCCACCAGACTCAGCATCGACATGCGATGGGTGACCAGCAGCAGCGTCTTGCCCTGCATCCGCTCAAACAGTTTCTGCCGCAGGACGTCCTCGCTGGCGTTATCCATATGGCTGGTGGGCTCATCGAGCAGCATGATCGGCGGGTCGAGCAACAGCGCGCGCGCCATCAGCACCGTCTGCCGCTGCCCGCCTGACAACAGCTGACCACGCTCGCCCACTGGCCGATCGAAGCCCAGCGGATGATTGCGTGCCAGCTCGGTGACGCCGGTCAGCTCGGCGACTTCCAGCATCCGCGCATCGGTGACGTAGCG
Organism: Pseudomonas sp.; assembly: GCF_050739935.1. GTDB lineage: Bacteria > Pseudomonadota > Gammaproteobacteria > Pseudomonadales > Pseudomonadaceae > Aquipseudomonas. The sequence continues at coordinate 2,264 of NZ_JBOICF010000056.1, forward strand.
CGCGCCAAGGGTCAGGTTGTCGCGCAAGGTGCCCGCCAGCAACGGCAGGTCATGGGCGACATAGCCCACCTGCTGACGCAGATCGGCAACGTCCACCTGCCGCAGATCCAGCCCATCCAGCAACAGCTGCCCCTCGTCCGGGGTGTAAAAGCCCATCATCAGCCGCGCCAGAGTGCTTTTGCCCGAGCCGCTGCGACCGATGATGCCGACGCGCTCGCCGGGCCTGACGCCGATGCTCACATCCTGCAACGCTGCTGCCGTACCAGGTCCGCCGTAGGCAAAGCTGGCGTTTACCACCTGAATCTCGCCCTTGAGCTGAGTATGCTGCAGTGGGTTTTTGCCCGGTTCGCGCTCCTGCGGCAGGGCCATCAGCGCATCGGTGCTTTTCATCGTGACCTGCGCCTGTTGATAGCGCGTGATGAGCCCGGCGATCTGTCCCAGTGGCGCGAGTACACGACTGCCGAGCATGTAGCTGGCGACCAGGGCGCCGACGGTGAGGTTGCCGGCGATGATGATGTAGACCCCGGCGATGATGGTCGCCATGCCCGAGAACTGCTGGATGAACAGCGTGCCATTGCTGGCGAGCGCCGACAGGTCGCGGGCGTGGCTGTCCAGGCGGGTGAGGGCACCATGAGTCGATTCCCACTTGTGCTGGCGTTCGCTTTCGGCGCCGCAGGCTTTCAGGGTTTCCAGGCCGCCGAGAGTTTCCACCAGCAACGCCTGGCGTTCGGCACCCAGCGCCAGACTGCGCTCGACGGTGTCGCGCAGACGGATCTGGATGATCCAGGCGAACAGAATCGTGACCGGAAACGCCACCAGCGGAATCACCACCAGCCAGCCACCGAGGAGCCCGATCACCGCCAGCATCAGCACCGCGAATGGCAGGTCGATGAGGCTGGTCAGGGTCACGGCGGTGAGAAATTCGCGCAGGCCCTGAAAGTCATGAATGCTTTGGGCGAAACCGCCGACGGTCGCCGGGCGTGCCTTCATCGACATGCCAGTGATGCGCTCGAACAGCGTCGCCGAGAGGATCACGTCGGTCTTTTTTCCGGCCTGATCCAGCAGACGGGCGCGCACCAGACGCAGGGTCAATTCGAAACCGGTGCCGACCAGCAGCCCGATCGCCAGCACCCACAGTGTCGACGTCGCCTGATTGGGTACGACGCGGTCGTAGGTCTGCATGACGAACAGCGGCACCATCAAGCCCAGCAAGTTGATCAGCAGGCTGGCAAGAATCGCATCGCTGTACAGCCCGCGGGACAGTTTGAGTGTGTCGCGGAACCAGGCGTTGACCCGAGGGACCAAGGGCGCGCGCAGGTTTTCCAGTTCGTGACGGGGGCGGGCGAACAGCGCCTGGCCGGTATAGAGCGTCTCCAGCTCTTCACGGTTGACGCGCTGTTCGCCGCCGTCTGCTTCGCTGGGCAGAATCAGGGCTCGACCGTCCTCTTCCCAGCGGCGAAGGATCGCGCAGCGATTGCCTTTGAGTAGCAAGAGAACAGGCAGGTTCAGGCTGTCGATGGCGTTCAGGTTGCGGCGCAGGATGCGCGCCTGCAGACCGGCGCGGGCGGCGGCGCGGGGCAGAAGCTCGACGCTCAGGGATTGTTGCGCCAGGGGTAGGCCAGCGCTGAGGCTGCTGCGGCTGGCGCTGCAATCGTGAAGCCGGCAGAGGATGAGCAAACCATCCAGCAGCGGGTCGTCGAAGTTCGAACGAGGGTCGAACGGTGCTGATTCTAAAATTGGCAGTTCCATGCTGGTCATAGACTTCTCCCCAGCGCTCGCGCGCTACTTCACTATTTCAGATCGGGCAGGCGGGCTTCGCTTTTGACTTCCGTCAGGGCGATCGCAGCGGCTGGCAATATCACGCGCGCTTTGTTCAACAGTTCACCTTCGGTGGCCAACACCCGATACATCGAATATTCCTCGGTGTAGCGCAGTTCGGTGTAGCGGCGGGCGGCGTTGTACAGTTCGTTTTCGCTGTCCAGAAGATCCAGAAGAGTGCGTTGACCCAGGCCGAACTGGTCTTGATAGGCCGCGCGGACCTTGGTCGTGGTTTCGGCGTATTCGCGGGCAATCGGCGTCTGGATGCGCGCGTTGTTCATGGCGTTCCAGGCCAGCGACAGGTTCTCGTTGATCATGCGCAGCGCGTTGTTGCGGATGTCCATGGCCTGGCCGGTCTTGTACGAATCCGAATTCAGCCGGGCCTTGTCACGGTTGCCGTTGAACAGGTTGTAATTCATCACGACGGCGGCTCGCCATTCGTTGTCGTGGCCTTCCTCGCCCTGCAGATTGTTGTTCGCACCCACCGCCAGCTCGCCGTCGAAGCGCGGGTAGAAAGGCGACTTGGCGACCTCGTACTGCTTCTCGGCGGCATTGACGTCGGCCTGGGCCGATTTCAGGTAGGGGTTGTTGGTCAGCATACTTTGCTTGGCGTCGCTCAGGCTGGGCGGCACTTCGCCCTTGATCGAAGGCGGTGCTTCCAGTTCATCGGGCATCCGGCCCACGGCGCTGAAAAAGTTGGCTTCGGCATCGGCCAGGTCAACCTGGGCGGTGTAGAAATTGTTCTCGGCCAATGCACGACGAGCCTTGGACTGATCGCTGTCGGCGTTGCTACCAATGCCACGATTGGTGCGCAGGCCGATCTGATCGTTGATGCGCAGGTGCGCCTGCAGGTTGTTCTTGGCCAGATCCAGCAGCTCGCGGCGTTTGAGCACTTCCAGGTAAACCTCGATGGCCCGCAGCGCGAGGTCTTCGGAGGTGCCACGCAGGTAGTACGCCCGGGAGTCGACCACTGCCTGGGTGCGACCGACTTCGTTTTTGGTGTTGAAACCATCGAACAGCATCTGCCGCAGACGCAGTTCCGACTGGGTGTAGTTCAGGGTTTCTTCGTTGTGGTTGCCCCGAAAGCGAGTGGTGGGGCTGTCGGTGTGCTCGCGGCCATAGGCGGCAAGCAAGTCCACGGTCGGAAGATAGCCTCCCTTGGCGATTTTTACGTCTTCGTCCGCGGACAATCGGTTGTTCACGTTGGAGTGAATTTCCGGGTGATTGTCGATGGTGTTCTGAATCGCCTGATTCAGTGACATGGCTTGCGCTTGGGCGCAGGCCACCGCCAACACAACTGCACTGTAGAGCGGGGTCAAATCGCGCATGAGAACTCTCCCTGGATTAGTGTCTTGCTGTTTACGCCAAAAAACCGGCGAATCTGGCTGGTAAAACCGTATCAGGTTTGTAACATCACAGCTAAGAACAACTTTCAGAAATGCTCAGACGTTTTTTTCATAAGGCTTATTCCAAAAAAAACTTATGTATTTTTGGGTATTCCGGCGAAGGTTGTTTTCAGGAATCGCCGATATTCAAGGTTTTACAGGCGAAGTTAGGTTTATATGCGGCTTTCAACGGAAATTTGACGGCGTACAATCAAGTGGTTTTTCGAGCAAAAAACTTGAAAAGATTCAGCGACATAAAATTGTCGCACGATGATAGCTCCTAGCCATTTCTGTACGCAGATCAAACATTTTTTGTTGTATTCGTAACATTTTCTGATCCGGTTTATGCAGCAAGGGAGTGGATATGGCCAGGTTGATCGGTACTGTGCGAGCAGTGGTGGGTGATGTTTTTGCGGTGGCGAGCAACGGCACCAAGCGATTGGTGGTCGAAGGCGACAAGGTTTATGCCGGCGAGTTGCTGGAAACCGGAGCCTCGGGCGCGGTGGCGGTGCATCTGGCCAAGGGCGGTGAACTGACCCTCGGGCGCGACAGCAGCATGCCGCTGACCCCGGAAATCCTCGCTAATCATGCGACTCACGTGGACACCCCGGATGCCGCTGCCTCGGGCCAACCGCAATTGGCGGACGTGCAGCAGTTGCAGCAACTGATCGCTGCGGGCGCCGACCCGAGCCAGGTGGCCGATGCGCCTGCCGCTGGCAATGCCAATCCCGGAGGGGCGCCGTCAGCGCTGGGCGGCGGTCACAGTTTTGTGCTGTTAACGGAAACGGCAGGCGTAGTAAGTCCAACAATCGGCTTTCCCACGGCCGGCTTGTCCTTCCGATTCGAAGTTCCCGATGGCGAGATCATTGGGGATCCCAACCGCAACGGCGACAACTCGCTGCCCCCGGTGGTGATCGCGCCGCCTGTCGAACCGCCTGTCATCACGCCACCGGTGGTCGGGCCGCCGGAAGTAACGCCACCCGAAGTGACCCCTCCTGTCGTCACACCCCCGGTAGTGACACCGCCGGATGAGCCGCCTCCACCCGCCAACAACGGCGTCGCGCTCGGTGCCAGCGAGGTGACGCTGAACGAGGCCAATCTGGCCGACGGCAGCGCCCCGAATGCGGGTGCGTTGACTCAGAACGGTGTAATCAGGATTACTGCGCCCGATGGGCTGCAAACACTGAGCATTGGCGGGATCGACGTAGTGGTCAACGGCGTGCCACTGACCTCGCCGCAGTCAGTCACCCTGCCGTCGGGCAACACCCTGACCATCCTCGACTACAACCCGGTCACGGGCGAGGCGAGCTACACCTACACCCTCACAGGTCCGCAGGCCCACAACCAGGGCAACGGCACCATCAACGACGAACAGATCGCCGTCCACGCAGTAGACGGCAACGGTGATGTCGGCAATGGCACCATCAACGTTCACGTGCTCGATGATGTGCCCCAGGCCAACCCCGATATCAGCTATGTGAAGGAAGGTGGCGAGACCAGCGGCAACATTCTCGCCAATGATCTGGCCGGTGCCGATGGGCCAGGCGCCGGCGGGCTGATCGTCGGCGTGCGCGCCGGCAGCGATACTTCAACCCCTGTTTTGGGTGGCGTCGGCGCGGTGATTCAAGGGCTGTACGGCACGTTGACCGTGGATGCGAGCGGTCATGCGTCCTATATGGCTAACTCGAATTCCGGCGGTCACGGCGACGCGCAGGACATTTTCACCTACAGCATTCGCGATGC
>NZ_JBOICF010000057.1:0-67827 GCF_050739935.1 Pseudomonas sp.
CCATCGGGACCATAAGCATGCAGGTCGCCAAACAGCGAACGCTTCCAACCGCCGAAGCTGTGATAGGCAACCGGCACCGGCAGCGGGACGTTAACACCAACCATACCGACTTCGATCTCATCACAGAACAGCCGCGCAGCTTCACCGTCACGGGTGAAGATGCAGGTGCCATTACCATATTCGTGATCGTTGATCAGCTGCATGGCTTGCTCAAGGCTGTTCACACGCACGATGCACAGCACCGGTCCGAAGATCTCTTCTTTATAGATACGCATCTCGGGGGTGACCTGATCGAACAGACACCCGCCCAGGAAGAATCCGTCTTCATGCCCCGCGACAGTCAGGCCACGTCCGTCGACAACCAGCTTCGCACCTGACGCCACACCATCTTCTATATAGCCACTGACTTTGTCCCGATGCTGACCGGTGACCAAAGGCCCCATATCCAAACCGCAGGATGTACCCGCGCCAATTTTCAGCTCCTTGATTTGCGGAACCAGCTTGGCGATCAACGCATCGGCAACCTGATCGCCAACACACACCGCCACCGAAATGGCCATGCAACGCTCGCCGCACGAACCGTACGCGGCGCCCATTAGTGCACTGACCGCGTTATCCAGATCCGCATCCGGCATCAACACCGCGTGATTCTTCGCACCGCCCAGCGCCTGCACACGCTTACCGCGCGCGGTAGCCTCTTTATAGATGTACTCGGCGATCGGCGTTGAGCCGACGAAACTCAACGCCTTCACTTCCGGCGCTTCGATCAGCGCATCAACCGCCGCCTTGTCGCCGTGCACTACGTTCAGCACGCCCTTCGGCAGACCAGCCTCGTGCAGCAGTTGTGCGATCAGCAGCGTTGAACTCGGATCACGCTCGGACGGCTTGAGGATGAAGCAGTTACCGCAAGCGATCGCCAACGGGTACATCCACAGCGGCACCATCGCTGGAAAATTGAACGGGGTAATACCCGCCACCACGCCCAACGGTTGGAAGTCAGACCAGGCGTCGATGTTCGGACCGACATTACGGCTGTATTCACCCTTGAGGATTTCCGGAGCGGCGCTGGCGTATTCGACGTTCTCGATACCGCGTTTCAATTCACCGGCGGCGTCCTCCAGCGTCTTGCCGTGTTCTTCACTGATCAACTGCGCAATGCGCGCCTCGTTTTGCTCCAGTAGTTGCTTAAAGCGGAACATCACTTGCGCGCGCTTGGCTGGCGGCGTGTTACGCCAGGCCGGGAACGCAGCTTTGGCCGAATCGATGGCCTGCTGTACGGTTTCGCGGCTGGCCAGAGGAACCTTGTGAATGGCCTGCCCCGTGGACGGGTTGAATACGTCAGCCGTACGGCCGCTATCGTTGACCAGTTCGCCGTGGATCAGGTGTTGAATGGTGCTCATGCGTAACTCCGAAAAAAGATTGCCCGCAGGCGCACTCCAGTACGCCTGCTGATACATAAGTAACGAATCAGTCGATCTGATTGAGCGCTTCGCCCACCGCATCGAACATGCGATCCAGATCCTGCGGCCTGCTGTTGAAGGTCGGCCCAAACTGCAGAGTGTCGCCGCCGAAGCGGACGTAGAAACCGGCTTTCCACAATTTCATCGCTGCTTCGAATGGGCGAACGATGGCGTCGCCGTCGCGGGCGGCGATCTGAATGGCGCCGGCGAGACCGAAGTTACGGATGTCGATGACGTTCTTACTGCCTTTTAACCCATGGAGCGAGTTCTCGAAATGCGGCGCGGTTTCCGCCACTTGCTGCACCAGATTCTCGCGTTTGAGGATGTCCAATGCCGCTAGACCGGCCGCGCACGCAACCGGGTGCGCCGAATAGGTGTAGCCGTGGGGAAACTCCACCGCGTATTCAGGGGTCGGCTGATTCATGAACGTCTGATAGATCTCGCTGCTGGCAATCACCGCTCCCATCGGAATCGCGCCATTGGTGACTTGCTTGGCGACGCACATCAGGTCAGGCGTCACACCGAAACTGTCAGCACCGAACATCGAGCCAGTACGACCAAATCCTGTGATCACTTCGTCGAAAATCAGCAGGATGTTGTGCTGATCGCAGATTTCGCGCAGACGCTTGAGGTAACCCTGCGGCGGAACGATCACACCTGCAGAGCCCGCCATCGGCTCGACAATCACTGCTGCGATGTTCGACGCATCATGCAACTCGATCAGCTTGAGCATCTCATCGGCCAGCGTAATGCCGCCCTGCTCCGGCATGCCACGGGAATAGGCATTGCTGGCCAGCAAGGTGTGAGGCAGATGATCGACATCCATCAACTGACCGAACATTTTGCGGTTGCCGTTGACGCCACCCAGGCTGGTGCCCGCGATATTCACCCCGTGATATCCCCGCGCACGACCGATCATCTTGGTCTTGGTCGCCTGGCCTTTCAGGCGCCAGTAGGCACGCACCATTTTCACCGCGGTATCGGCGCACTCGGACCCGGAGTCGGTATAGAACACATGATTCAGGTTGCCCGGTGTCAGGTCGGTAATTTTCTCGGCCAATTGAAAGGACAGCGGATGGCCAAACTGGAACGCTGGCGAATAGTCCAAAGTGCCCAGCTGTTTGGCGACAGCTTCCTGAATCTCCTTGCGGGTATGCCCGGCACCACAGGTCCACAGACCGGAAAGGCCATCGTAGATCTTGCGGCCCTTGTCGTCTGTCAGATAACTACCCTCTGCCGCCACGATCAGTCGCGGATCGCGCTGGAAATTGCGGTTCGCGGTGTAGGGCATCCAGTGCGCATCAAGCTTTAGCTGACTGGCCAGAGACATATCGGACGGTTCGGGCATGTTCATTGGAATTAACCTCACAAGTACGTGGGTGGCCTGTCTTCTATTCGCCGGGAAGAGGGTCATGAAGCAGGGCCGTGTTGCAGCTACGTTGCCACGGGCATAAAGTCGCTAAAATCCTGCTTTTAAGATCTTTAGTTGGTGGGCTACTAAACAATGAGTACACGCCGTTCCGATCCCTTGGCGCAAGTCAGCGACTTTGATATCAGGCTTTTGCGTATCTTTCGAAGCGTAGTCGAATCGGGAGGGTTCTCTGCAGCGGAAAGTGCGCTGGGCATCGGTCGCTCGGCGATCAGCCAGCAGATGAGTGATCTGGAGCAGCGCTTGGGATTACGCCTCTGCCAGCGTGGCCGAGCGGGCTTCTCTCTTACAGAAGAAGGCCGCGAGGTTTATCAGTCATCGCTACAGCTGCTGAGCGCTCTGGAAAGTTTTCGCACAGAAGTGAACGGCCTTCATCGACATTTACGCGGTGAATTGAATATCGGCCTGACCGACAACCTGGTTACGCTCCCCCACATGCGCATCACTCACGCGCTCTCGCATTTGAAAGAGCGCGGCCCCGATGTACACATCAATATCCGCATGGTCGCGCCCAATGAAGTCGAACAAGGCGTGCTCGACGGCAGTTTGCACGTAGGCGTCGTTCCGCAGGCGAGCGCCTTGTCGGGTCTGGAATATCAAGCGCTCTACAGTGAACGGTCTCTGTTGTATTGCGCGGTCGGCCATCCGCTGTTTTACGTCGACGATGCTCAATTGGGCGATGAGCGGCTGGCGGACCAAGAGGCGATTGCCCCCACCTTCCGGCTGCCTGCCGAGATTCAGGCTCACTATCAGGCGCTCAAGTGCACGGCCAGTGCATCGGACCGAGAAGGCATGGCATTCCTGATTCTGACAGGACGCTATATAGGTTATCTACCGGACCATTACGCGACGTTCTGGGTGCAGCAGGGCCGATTGCGCGCCTTGAAGCCTCAAGCACGTTTTTATGATCTGAGCTTGGTTACCGTCACCCGCAAGGGCCGTCGCCCCCATTTGGTGCTGGAGAGCTTTCTCGAGAGTCTGGCTGCTACACGGTGAGGCTTTCAGGCATCAATGAAGATGGAATTGCACTACGTCGAGCGACCGGATAAATATTTTAACCATCTGATATTTAAGAAAATAAATCTGAAATCAATACGGCTAGCTGATCAGTTGGACAGGTTTTTGCAGTAATGACTAATGTCGGTGAGATATTTCAGGGCGGCGTCCAGCCCCGTTTATTTCCAGCGTCTGAAAGTCCCTCGCGAGCAAGCTACTCCTACATAATCAATGGGGTTTTCGAAGGGTTGCAGGCTCACCGACTTGGCCAAACACAAAACCGAGAGTCCAGCATGCAGCCTGAAGCGCCAGACACCAACGACCTGATCTACGGCCTCAACGACCGACCCAAACCCGCGCCAGCCATTCTGGCAGCCGTTCAGCATGTACTCGCGGCATTCGTGGGGATTATCACCCCGCCGCTGATCATCGGTTCGGCGTTGGGGCTGGGTGCCTATCTGCCGTACCTGATCAGCATGGCATTGATGGTTTCTGGTGTAGGTACTTTCATCCAGGCTCGTCGTCCATTTGGCATAGGTGCGGGAATGATCTGCCTGCAAGGCACCAGCTTCGCGTTTCTGGGCGCAGTGCTCTCGGCCGGTTTCATGGTCAAGCAGCGTGGCGGCAGCCCCGAGGACATCATGGCGATGGTCTTTGGCGTGTGCTTTTTTGGCGCCATCGTGCAGATCGTCCTCAGTCGTTTCATCGGTCAATTGCGCCGCGTGATTACGCCGCTGGTGACGGGTATCGTCATCATCCTGATCGGCGTCAGTCTGATTAAGGTGGGCGTCACCGACCTGGGTGGCGGCTTCAATGCCCCTGACTTCGGCGAGCCGATCAATCTGGCGCTCGGCATATTCGTGCTGCTCGTGATCATCCTGCTGAACCGCTCGAACACTCCCTCGGTGCGCCTTTCAGCCATCATCATCGGCCTGGCCGTCGGCAGTATTGCAGCATGGTTCAGCGGCAAGCTTGTTCCGCACTCAATCAGCGATGTCGCATTGATCAGCGTTCCTGTGCCCTTCCGCTTTGGTTTCAACTTCGATTGGGCGGCTTTCCTGCCGGTCGCGCTGATTTATCTGATCAGCAGCATCGAAACTGTTGGCGATCTGACCGCCAATTGCATGTTGTCCCGTGAGCCGATCAAAGGCCCCAGCTACATCGCGCGCCTCAAGGGCGGCGTGCTGGGCGATGGTGTCAGCTGCATGATTGCCGCCACGTTCAGCGCCTTCCCCAACACCACGTTCGCGCAAAACAATGGCGTGATTCAACTGACCGGAGTGGCCAGTCGATACGTTGGGCTCTACATCGGAGCGATCCTGTTTTTGCTCGGACTTTTCCCGGTGATCGGTGCGATTCTTCAGCAGATTCCCAAACCGGTTCTCGGTGGCGCGACTCTGGTGATGTTCGGCAGCGTCGCCGCAGCGGGGGTTCGCATCCTGGCTCAGTCGCCGCTGGATCGCCGCAGCATGTTGATCATCGCCACGTCCTTCGGGGTGGGACTGGGCATCGCCGCGCAACCCACCTTGTTGCACCATTTGCCGCAACTGGTGCAGAACCTGTTCGACTCGGCAATTACCAGCGGTGGCTTGACGGCGATCTTGATGAGCCTGCTCCTGCCGGAAGGCAACGAGGCCATTGCTGGAAAGAAGCATGAAAGACAGGCCCTTGAGCACTAATTGCGCTGCCAACGCTTGTCGGATCGTCGCGGGTGCGTTATCTGTTCACCCCGTCGCAGCCAATGATCCGTCCGGAACCGCACATGACCCTTGAAGTCCCTGCTCACAGCGTCAGCGCTACCAAACCGCCAAGCCGTATTCGCCAGAAGAATGAAGAAACGATCATGAAGGCTGCCGAGGACGAATTCGCTCGTCACGGGTTCAAAGGCACCAGCATGAACACCATCGCGCAGAATGCCGGACTGCCCAAAGCCAACCTGCACTATTACTTCACCAATAAACTCGGGCTGTACATTGCAGTCTTGAGCAACATCATTCAGCTGTGGGACAGCACGTTCAATAACCTGAAGGTCGAAGATGATCCGGCCCAGGCGCTGACCCAGTATATCCGCGCAAAAATGGAATTCTCCCGGCGCCAGCCGCAGGCCTCGCGTATTTTCGCGATGGAAATCATCAGCGGCGGCGAATGCCTGAACGAGTATTTCAGCCAGGATTACCGGACGTGGTTTCAGGGACGTGCCTCGGTATTCCAGGGCTGGATCAATGCAGGAAAGATGGACCCGGTCGACCCTGTGCACCTGATCTTCCTGCTGTGGGGCAGCACTCAGCATTACGCCGACTTCGCCACGCAAATCTGCCAAGTAACCGGCCGCACACGCCTCACCAAGCAGGACATGGAGGAAGCGGGCGATAATCTGATTCGCATTATTCTCAAGGGTTGCGGGCTGACGCCTCCGATCTGAACGTACGAAAAATCTGATTTTCAGCTGGAATCGTCATGCCTTTTACTCTCGTCGGCCCTTGTGAATTTCGTGAAGAGATTCGCAAGAGTCGCTTCATCACCCTCGCCGCCCCCATCAGCAACCCCGCCGACGCCCAGGCGTTCATCGAGCGGAACAGCGATCTCAACGCCACGCACAACTGCTGGGCCTGGAAGCTGGGCGCGCAATACCGCAGCACCGACGATGGCGAACCGGGTGGCACCGCGGGCCGCCCGATTCTCGCCGCCATCGAGGCACAGGATTGCGATCAGGTCGTGGTGCTGGTGATTCGTTGGTATGGCGGCATCCAGCTGGGCACGGGTGGCTTGGCCCGAGCCTATGGCGGTGGTGCGAACAAATGCCTGCAACAGGCTGAACGCTTGCTGCTGGTTAACCGCGTTTCGCTGAATTTCGAGTGCAGCTTCAACGAGTTGGCACTGGTGAAGCTGCGTCTAGGCGAGTTGAACGGTCTGGTTCAAGACGAGACGTTCACTGCCGTTGGCGTAGAGCTGTTAGTCGCTCTGGCGCCGGACCAGATCGAAACCTTCCAGCGCCAGCTCTCCGATATCAGTCGCGGTCGTATCGTGCTGCAATCCCGAAAGACCATTTGATGAGCGGCCGTGTGGCCCCACCTGCTAGGACAGGTTGCCCACACCTACTGTGCACCTGCCTGTGGACAAGCTGAGCATATTCGCCTGCAGGCCTTGAACCGTATGGGCTTGAGCCGTCTGATCGTTTTTTGATCAATTTACTTATCCACTGCATAAAGGCGACGAAAAACAGCGGCTTAGGCCGGCTTATCGCAAGTTGCTCCTAGCCCGAAGGTGCTTATGTCGTGAATTCGGGCTTGCGCACATTAACTGTGGAGCAACCTGTGGATAACACGTGCAAGGCTGTCCAAAGCGCCGGGGATATCGCGCCCGCCGGCTTTTGGTCATTTTTCATCCAAAAAAATTGAACCAAATTGAAACGCGCAAAAAATAACCGCACTTAATCAGTGCCGTTGAGGCTTGGCCTTCACCGGTGTTGAGCGTTTTCGAAGCATCAACGCGGTTTTGTGACGGACGATCTCAACAGCGCCATCGTCGGCAAGCCGCGCTGACACGGCCGCTGTGACAGCTAACCTCGGATGCAACGAAAAACCTGACCAGCTGGCCAAGAAATTGCTATGTGCAAGGGCGATCCATTTTTCACCGAGCCCGTCATGCACCATTCAACGAAGCAAGCCCGCCTGCAACTACGCCACATCACCAAGCGATACCCAGGGTGTCTTGCCAACGATGCCATCGATCTGAGCATCGAGCCGGGCGAAATTCATGCCTTGCTCGGCGAGAACGGCGCGGGCAAGAGCACACTGATGAAGATCATTTATGGCGTGGTGCAGCCCGATGCAGGTCAGATCATCTGGCAGGGCAAGCCACTGGCCATGCGCAACCCGGCCCAGGCGCGGGAACTGGGTATCGGCATGGTGTTTCAGCACTTTTCGCTGTTTGAAACCCTGACCGTCGCGCAAAACATCGCATTGGCCATGGGAGCAGCCGCGGGTACCCCGAAACGGCTGGAACCGAAGATTCGCGAAGTATCGCAACGCTATGGGATGGCGCTTGAACCCCAGCGGTTGGTGCACAGCCTGTCCATCGGCGAGCGGCAGAAGGTCGAGATCATTCGCTGCCTGATGCAGGACATTCGCCTGCTGATTCTCGACGAGCCAACGTCAGTGCTGACGCCACAAGAGGCCGATGATCTGTTCGTCACCCTGCGCCGCCTGGCGGATGAAGGCTGCAGCATTCTATTCATCAGCCACAAATTGGGCGAGGTACGCGCGCTTTGTCACAGCGCCACGGTGCTTCGCGGTGGCAAGGTTTCGGGACATTGCATTCCGGCCCAATGCAGCGATCTGCAACTGGCACGCCTGATGGTCGGGGATGCTGAAGGGCTGGTCGCGCAATACCCCAAGGCGACCGGCGCGGCGCCTTTTCTGCAGGTTGACAAGCTGTCATGGCGCAACCCCGATCCATTCGGTTGCTCGCTGATCGATCTGGAGCTTGAGGTGCGCAGCGGCGAGATCGTCGGTATCGCCGGGGTCGCGGGCAATGGCCAGGACGAATTGCTGGCCCTGCTCAGCGGCGAACAAACCCTGCGCAGATCCGACGCCCAACGTATCCGTTTTGCCGATCAGGCCGTCGCCCATCTGCGCCCGGACGCCAGACGCCGGCTAGGTTTGGCCTTTGTGCCAGCCGAGCGCCTGGGTCATGGCGCGGTGCCGGAAATGAGCCTGGCGGATAACGCGCTGTTGACGGCATTTCAGCATGGGCTGGTGAGCAAGGGGCTGATCCAGCGCAGCAAGGTTCAAGCGCTGGCCGAAACCATCATCCAGCGGTTCGCCGTGAAAACCCCGAACGCCCAGACCGCAGCCCGCAGCCTGTCGGGCGGTAATCTGCAGAAATTCATACTTGGTCGCGAAATCCTGCAAAACCCCAAGCTGCTGGTCGCCGCCCACCCAACCTGGGGCGTGGACGTCGGTGCTGCGGCTGCCATTCATCGCGCGCTGATTGCCCTGCGTGACGCAGGCGCGGGGATTCTGGTGATTTCCGAAGACCTTGACGAGCTGTTTCAGATCAGTGATCGCGTGGCGGCCTTGTCTGGTGGTCGCCTTTCAGCGCTGGTACCAACCGCGCAGACCAGCCAGGTGCAGGTCGGTGGCTGGATGGCCGGTCAGTTCGATACCACTTCCTCTCAATCCGACGCCACGCTGATCTGACGGCCGGACTCAACGACTCAAATAACGGAGATGGCGATGTTGCTTTCACTGGAACCGCGCGGGCAGGAATCGCGCGCCATGTTGTGGTTTTCCCCGCTGCTCGCAGCCGTGCTGACTCTGGTGTCGGGCTCGCTGCTGTTTATCGGGCTGGGGCTCGATCCGTTGCTGACCTTGCATACGCTGCTAATCGCGCCGGTGAGCGATATGTACGGCGTGTCGGAATTGATGATCAAGACGCTGCCAATTCTGCTATGCGCGCTGGGTCTGGCCGTGGCCTTTCAGGCACGGATCTGGAACATCGGAGCCGAAGGCCAATTGCTGATTGGCGCGTTGGCAGGCGGTGCGGTCGCGGTCAATGTCATCGACATCGAGAGCCGCTGGGTACTGGCGCTGATCCTGTTGGTCGGGGTGGTGGCCGGGGCCGGGTGGGCAGGTCTGACCGCCTGGCTGCGCACGCATTTCAATGCCAATGAAATCCTCACCAGCATCATGCTCAATTACATCGCCCTGAATCTGTTGCTGTATTTCGTACACGGTCCGCTGAAAGATCCCGCAGGCATGAACTTTCCTGAGTCCGCTATGTTCGGCGATGCCAGCCGACTGCCATTGCTGACCGAAGACGGCCGCGTGCATGCCGGGGTGTATTTCGCGTTGCTGGCCTTGGTAGCGGTTTGGGTCTTGTTGCAACGCAGCTTCGTCGGCTTTCAGATCAAGGTCCTCGGCTTGGACAAACGTGCAGCCGGATTCGTTGGCTTTCGTGAGAAAGGTCTGATTTGGTTGGCGCTGTTGATCAGCGGTGGGCTGGCGGGGTTGGCTGGCGTCTGTGAGGTGACCGGCCCGCTTGGCCAACTGGTGCCGCAGGTTTCGCCCGGTTATGGCTATGCGGCAATTACCGTGGCGTTTCTGGGACGGCTGAATCCATTGGGCATTCTGTTCTCGAGCCTGCTGATGGCCTTGCTGTATCTCGGCGGCGAAAGCGCGCAGATGACCCTCAATTTGCCTCAAGCCATCACGCAATTGTTTCAGGGGATGATGCTGTTCTTCCTGTTGGCCTGCGATGTACTGATTCTTTACCGCCCGCGCCTGAAAATGCGCTGGGCTCGCCGCCAGATGCCCGCTGTGCCAGGAGCCGTGTGATGGATATCGATCTGTTGAGCAACATTCTTTTCGCCACCGTACGTTGCGGCACACCGCTGTTGCTGGTGGCGCTGGGTGAATTGGTCTGTGAGAAAAGCGGCGTTCTGAATCTCGGGCAGGAAGGCATGATGCTATTCGGCGCGGTAATCGGTTTCATCGTCGCCCTCAGCACCGGCAGTCTCTGGCTGGGCGTGTTGCTGGCGATACTGGCGGGCATGCTGCTGTCGTCGTTGTTCGCTTTGGTGGCACTGGTATTCAATGCCAATCAGGTGGCGACCGGACTGGCGCTGACGATTTTCGGGGTCGGTCTGTCGAGCTTCGTCGGCGCTGCCTGGGTAGGTAAACCGCTGACCGGGTTTGAAGCGATCGCGATCCCCTGGCTGAGCGAGATTCCACTGATAGGCCGGATGCTCTTCGCACAAGACATCCTGGTCTATCTCTCATTCGTCCTGTTCGCCGTGGTGGCATGGACTCTTCTGAAAACCCGTGTGGGATTGGTCGTTCAGGCTGTAGGAGAAAACCCCAACGCAGCGAGTGCGATGGGGCTTCCAGTGTTGTTCGTGCGCACTTTGGCCGTGCTGTTCGGAGGGGCGATGGCCGGACTCGCCGGCGCTTATCTATCGCTGGCGTATACGCCGATGTGGGCGGAGAACATGAGCGCGGGCAGAGGCTGGATCGCTTTGGCCCTTGTGGTTTTCGCCAGCTGGCGGGTATGGCGACTGCTGCTGGGCGCTTATCTTTTCGGCTTCGCCAGCATTTTGTATCTGGTCGCACAGGGCGTCGGTCTTGCGGTCCCTTCGAGCTTGTTGGCAATGCTGCCTTACGTCGCGACAATCGTGGTGCTGGTGTTACTGTCGCGCAATGCATTGCGCACTCGACTGTATGCACCGGTTTCGCTCGGGCAACCCTGGCAGTCGGGGCACTGATGGTCGGCAGCGGATGACCGTTGCGCCGGAAAAACAAATTCCTGGGATCAAGCGCGGTCAACCCTGCTAACGCTGCTTCATTTCGTTCTTCGAGGAGTGACATTCATGCCTGCCAACAAAACCGCGCTGATCATCGGCGCCTCCCGCGGCCTGGGTCTCGGGCTGGTAAAACGCCTGACCGAACAAGGCTGGGAAGTCACCGCCACCGTTCGCGATGCGCACAAGGCCGATGAATTGAAAGCCATTCCCGGTGTGCATGTTCAAACGCTGGACATGGACGAGCAATCCTCCCTGGAAGTCCTGGCGCTCAACCTCAAGGGTCAGGTGTATGACCTGCTGTTCGTCAACGCGGGGATCATGGGCCCCCTGCACGACAACCCAACCGACGCCACGGCTGGCGAGCTTGGCCAATTATTCCTGACCAACGCCGTTGCACCCGTTCGCCTGGCTAAACGTTTCGTCGGCCAGATTCGGCCCAGCACCGGCATCATTGCCTTCATGAGTTCGGTTCTCGGCAGCGTCACCATGCCCGACGCGCCGGAAATGGCGTTGTACAAGGCCAGCAAGGCAGCCCTCAATTCGATGACCAATACCTTCGTCAGCCAATTGACCGACAACAAACCCACCGTGCTGTCGATGCACCCGGGCTGGGTTCGCACGGCAATGGGCGGGGAAGGCGCCGACATCGATGTCGAGACCAGCGTGCGCGGTATCGTCGAACAGCTCGAGCGATTCGCCGGTGAGGGTGGGCATCATTTTGTGAACTACAAGGGCGAAACGATCCCTTGGTAAGAACCCTGTTACTGCGGGATGAGCTGGCTCACGAAGAATGACCTTCAGCAGCACATCTGATGTGCGAGTACGGCCCCTTGGTGAGCAAGCTCACTCCCACAGGTTTCGAGGCGACACTTGATCCGAGTGCCGCCCCGCCCCTAAACTCCCCTCCCTCGCCTCGCGACACCTTCATGCTCGCGGCGACCCTGGATCAGCAGACAGGGCAAAACTGAGCTGGCTACCTGAACCCACTTTCAGAGGAGCCGGCCAATGCCTGCGATCCGTATCTGGTTGAAAAACCCCCTTGCTGTGTTCACTGCCAACGATCTTGATGCCCGAGGCGGACTGGTGGTCGAAAATGGCGTGATCGTCGAACTGCTCGCTGCAGGTCAGTCGCCCGCGCAACCCTGCGACCAGGTCTTCGATGCCCGCGAGCACGTGCTGCTGCCGGGCCTGATCAACACCCATCACCACTTCTATCAAACCCTGACCCGAGCTTGGGCGCCGGTGGTCAATCAACCGCTGTTTCCGTGGCTGAAGACGCTCTATCCGGTATGGGCGCGTCTGACTCCGGCAAAGCTGGCGCTGGCGACCAAGGTCGCGCTGACCGAGCTGCTGTTGTCCGGTTGCACAACCGCGGCGGATCATCATTATCTATTTCCAGATGGGCTGGAAAACGCCATCGATGTTCAAGTCGAGAGTGTTCGCGCACTGGGCATGCGCGCGATGTTGACGCGCGGTTCGATGAGTCTGGGTGAGGCCGATGGCGGGCTTCCGCCGCAGCAGACGGTTCAGCAGGGGCAGGTGATTCTGGAAGACAGTCAGCGTTTGATCGAGCGTTATCACGAACGTGGCGATGGCGCGCAGATTCAGATTGCGCTGGCGCCCTGCTCGCCATTTTCGGTGACCACCGAGATCATGGCCGAAAGCGCGGCGCTGGCAGAAAAGCTCGATGTTCGGCTGCATACGCATCTGGCTGAAACACTGGATGAAGAAGACTTCTGCTTGCAACGATTCGGTCTGCGCACAGTGGATTATCTGGACAGTGTTGGCTGGCTCGGACCGCGCACCTGGCTGGCCCATGGCATTCATTTCAATGAACAGGAAATCGCGCGATTGGGCGAAGCGGCAACGGGGATCTGTCATTGCCCGAGTTCGAACATGCGTCTGGCATCGGGCATCTGCCCGACACTGGATCTGACCGCAGTCGGTGCGCCGATTGGACTGGGCGTGGACGGTTCGGCATCCAACGATGCGTCGAACATGATCCTGGAGGCCAAACAGGCGCTGTATCTACAGCGGCTGCGTTATGGCGCCGAGAAAATCACTCCGGAATTGGTGCTGGGCTGGGCGACACGCGGCTCGGCGAGGTTGTTGGGCAGAAGCGACATCGGTGAGTTGGCCGTGGGTAAACAGGCGGATCTGGCGCTGTTCAAACTCGACGAGCTGCGCTTTTCAGGCAGTCACGATCCTTTGTCGGCGCTGCTGCTGTGCGGGGCCGATCGGGCCGATCGCGTGATGATTGGCGGCAAATGGCGGGTGGTTGATGGTCAAGTGGAGGGGCTGGATCTGAAGGGCCTGATTGCTGATCACCGGCACGCGGCGGCGGAGTTGATCAGAGGTTGAAAGCCCTGCTCGCGGTAACAGCAAGGCTACAGGTCACAGCCCCATCAACGACAACATCACGAATGTCGCGAACAGTACGAAGTGGGTCATGCCTTCAATGGCATTGGTCTCGCCGTCGTTGAGATTGATGGCGCTGACCAGCAGGGTGACGAAGATCATCACCGTTTGCACCGGCGTCATTGCCATCTGGAAGGGCTGGCCGGTGTACAACGCCATTGCTTCCATCACCGGGACGGTCAGAATCACGGTGGACAACGAGGCGCCCAACGCGATGTTCACCACCGACTGCATACGGTTGGCAAGCGCAGCGCGCAATGCCGTGAGAATTTCAGGC
This sequence comes from Pseudomonas sp., assembly GCF_050739935.1. GTDB lineage: Bacteria > Pseudomonadota > Gammaproteobacteria > Pseudomonadales > Pseudomonadaceae > Aquipseudomonas. Next base: position 13,884 of record NZ_JBOICF010000057.1, read on the forward strand.
GCAGCGGAAATCGCGGCGACCAGAATCGCAGTCATCACCGGCGGAGCGCCGCTGCCTTCCAGCCCGAGGTCCACGGTCTTGGACATGACTTCGGCCAGCGCGCCGATGATCACTACGCCGAATACCAGGATGCCGATGGACAGCGACAGTCTCACCTCTTTCGCTGCGTGCTCGGGCTGGTCCTTGCGCCGTTTCTTGTCGGGGTAGCTGTAGCTGAAAAAGTAACTGTGCGGCCCCACCTGCATGCGCAAAAACAGCCCATACAGCAAGATCATCGCGCCAATGGTGAACGCCGAGTAAAGCTTCCAGTTCGATTCGGGAATGAACTCGGGCACGACCATCGACACGGCCATCGCTGTCAGAATCATCACGCTATAGGAGCGCGCAGAATCATCGTTATAGGACTGCTCGCCATGCTTGAGGCCGCCCATTAACGCGGCCAGTCCGAGAATGCCGTTGATATCCAGCATGACCGCCGAATAAATGGTGTCGCGCACCAGGGTGGGTGACGGCTCGTTACTCATCATGATTGCCAGGATCACGACTTCGACCAGCACCGCCGACAGGGTCAAGATCATGGTGCCGTAGGGATCGCCGACCTTTTCGGCGAGCAGTTCGGCGTGGTGCGCAACGCGCATCGAGGCGCAAACGATGAACGCCACCAGGACGACTCCGGCGATCAACGCGACGGTATGGCCGTGGCTGAGCAACTGATGCTCGAACGGGTAGGCGAAGCAAGTCGCGATCACCGCCAACAGGAGAAATTTTTCTTGCTTGAGAATCGTGCCCATCGCTGCCTTTTATCCTTGCGACCGATGCCGCACGTCCATGAAGTGATAACTACTCAAGGCGTTGAGAGTGCTTGTTGTAAATAAAGGTTTCAAGACAAGCCTGCGATGTATTGCCACGCGCCCCAAATGGAGCGAGTTCATTCGCAATGCAGCGGTACATCCGACACGTATCCATCGGCTGTATTACCGCATCGCGAATGAATTCGCTGCCACAGGGTCATGAGTCGACTGAAGATGGCGACACCCTGCACCAGTACACGGCGTTCGCTACGGACTGAGCACCTTCTGTGATCATGCAAAACGCTTCCTGCATCCGTTCGAGCGCTAAATCCGGCCTCGACCCAAGACCTGTCTTATTGGTCAGCTTTTTGCATTGAGTCGAACGCCCCGCCCAGACGGCCCGGCCCACAAGACCAAAGGAGCTCGACCTGCATGCTTTCCACCCTTCACTCACGTCGTCCGCTGAAAAAACTGCTGTGCGCCATGGCCGCTGTCGTTGGCCTGAGTTCAAGTCTGATGGCTGTTGCCGCTGATCCATTGAAAGTCGGCTTTGTCTACATCGGCCCGATTGGCGATCACGGATGGACCTATCAACACGAGTTAGGCCGTCAAGCCATGGCCAAGGCCCTAGGCGACAAGGTCACCACCAGTTTTGTCGAAAACGTACCGGAAGGCGCTGATGCCGAGCGGGTCGTCCGCAATATGGCCAAGAGCGGCTACGATCTGGTGTTCACCACCTCGTTTGGCTATATGAACCCGACGCTGAAGGTCGCCAAGCAATTCCCGAAAGTGACCTTCGAACACGCGACCGGCTACAAGCAGGACAAGAACATGGGCACCTACATGGCCCGCACCTATGAAGGCCGCTACGTGGGCGGATTCCTCGCGGCGAAGATGACCAAAACCAAGAAGATCGGCTATGTCGCCTCGTTTCCCATTCCAGAAGTATTGCGCGACATCAACGCGATCCAGCTGGCCCTGAACAAATACAACCCAGGCACCGAGATCAAGGTGGTCTGGGTCAATTCCTGGTTTGACCCGGGCAAGGAATCGGACGCTGCCAATGCGCTGATCGACCAGGGTGTCGACGTCATCTTCCAGCACACTGACAGCCCCGCGCCGATTCAAGCGGCTGAGCGCCGTGGCGTCTATGCCGTCGGCTACGCCTCGGACATGGCGCATTTCGGTCCCAAAGCGGTGCTGACTTCCATCGTCAACAACTGGGGGCCGCATTACATCGAGGCGACTCAGTCGGTCATCGACGGCACCTGGAAATCCCAGGATTACTGGGGCGGCCTGAAGGAAGGCACGGTTCAGTTGCCAATCAGCGATCTGGTGCCTGCGGACGTGAAGGGTGAAGCGCAGAAGATCATCGCGGATATCGAAAGCGGCACGTTGCACCCGTTCACGGGCCCGATCAAGGATCAGACCGGCGCGTTGAAGATTCCGGCTGGCAGCGTGGCGAGCAACGCAGAACTGGCTTCGATGAATTATTACGTCGAGGGTGTGAAAGCGGATTTGCCGAAGTAAGCATTTTCACGGTCTCGGAATATTGCAGGAGCGCGCTTGCCCCGGTTGTGATGCCGAAAAAGCATCAGACCTGACACAACGCTATTGTGGGAAAGCGCGTCCCTGCACAGACAGTGTGCATACAGAACAGGAAACCGGGGTCTGAACCTTTCGGTCAGGTTTTTAAACAGCCGACGCGCATGACTCTGTAGAATGCCCGCCATTGCATCTGATGAGAAAAGCACATGTACGACTGGTTGAACGCCCTGCCCAAGGCCGAACTGCACCTGCATCTGGAGGGCTCGCTGGAGCCTGAATTGCTGTTCGCCCTGGCCGAACGCAACAAGATCGCCCTGCCATGGACGGACGTCGAAAGCTTGCGCAAGGCCTACGCCTTCAACAATCTGCAGGAATTTCTCGACCTCTATTACCAAGGTGCCGACGTGTTGCGCACCGAGCAGGACTTCTACGACCTGACCTGGGCCTACCTGCAGCGCTGCAAGGCGCAAAACGTGATTCACACCGAGCCGTTCTTCGATCCCCAGACCCATACCGATCGCGGCATTGCGTTCGAAGTCGTCCTCAATGGCATCTCCAAAGCCTTGAAGGATGGCAAGGAACAGTTGGGTATCGGTAGCGGCCTGATCCTCAGTTTCCTGCGTCATCTGAGCGAAGAGGAAGCGCAAAAGACACTGGACATGGCCCTGCCATACCGTGACACCTTCGTCGCAGTCGGTCTGGACAGTTCGGAGATGGGGCACCCGCCGAGCAAGTTCCAGCGCGTGTTTGATCGAGCCCGGGCCGAAGGCTTCCTGACGGTGGCCCATGCAGGCGAAGAAGGCCCACCCGAGTACATCTGGGAAGCGCTGGACCTGCTGAAGATTCAACGCATCGACCACGGGGTTCGTGCCATCGAAGACGAGCGGCTGATGCAGCGCATCATCGACGAACAGATCCCGTTGACCGTTTGCCCGCTGTCCAACACCAAACTCTGCGTGTTCGATCACATGGGCCAACACAACATCCTCGACATGCTCGAACGTGGGGTGAAGGTCACTGTCAATTCCGACGACCCGGCGTATTTCGGCGGCTATGTGACCGAGAATTTCCATGCGTTGCATGAGCATCTGGGGATGACTCAGGATCAGGCAAAACGTCTGGCCCAGAACAGCCTGGATGCGCGATTGGTGAAGCCATAAGTCCAGGATTCCGGTTTTCGTGTTGATCCCTGTGGGAGCGAGCAAGCCCGCTTCCACAGGTCAGGCTCATGCCCCTGGATCATCAGATAATCCCGCCGCGCGTCACTCTCCAATCAGCCTCACGCCGCCGACGCGATCTTGTTGATCTCCCGCTGCCCATTGGAAGACACCTGCAGGGTGCTAGCCTCTTCCGTGGCCCGCAGCCATCCCAGTTGCATGAACAATTGCAGCAGTCCTGCCCCCAGTGCCCCGCCCAGATGTGGATTGACGTCGCTACAGTCGACACAGGCGCAAACGGTTTCACGCTGCCGGTGGGCCAGCGCCGGGACGAAAATGCCGCGCTCGGCAAACCGGGAAATACCGACGCTGGTGACTTCCAGGCGCTGATCGCATTGTTCGATCCAGCCAGCGCCCAACATCCGCTGATACAGCTCCGTCGCCAACTCCCCGCCCAGGTGATCGGAACAGACGCTTGCGCGGCGTAATGGCAGCGGCGGCAAAGGCTGTGCGAGGCTGCGGCTGATGACTTCCGCGCTGATCATCGAAGCACTGGCCAGTGCCTGCACCGCCGTGCCGACCTCCGGCGCCGCCAGTCTGAAAAAACGCTTCTTGCCGCGGGTTCCCAGTCTGAGCAATCCCCCGGAAGCCAGCCGCGCCAGATGCGAGCCCGCCGAAGAGGTGGACAACCCCACCAGCAGGGCCAGTTCATCCGCCGCCCGAGAGGCCCCATCCATCAAGGCCCACATCATCGCGCTGCGTTTAGGATCCGCCAGCAGTGCGGCAATCTGACTGATGCAAGGTGCGTGTTCCATGTTTTCACTCCCTGTTGAAACATTCGTCTAACGATGAGCAGGTCGCCACATACGGTGCAGCCAACATTGTTGCCATGAGCAAATGCTGGTCTTGATCTACATCACTTCCTGGTTACTCCAGGTAACTGAAGTCGCGAGGCAATACAGACTCGCTTGCGCGGCAAGACAGTTTCAACGTCTTGTCATTAAATCGGATCCATAGTGGTGGCATAGTATAAGCGCTGCATCACTATCGAGAATTGACCTGACAGTAGCTGATGAGGAAGTTTGTCAGCCTCGCCGACAAAACTTCGAGCAAAGGTTCTCCTGCTTTTTTTGTCGAGTAATAACTGAATATGATCCGAACCACGCCAACAACAAGGCCCGGACGCGGTTAAACCTGCGCTTCGCGCGAAATCAACAGAGTAAATGCCTACAGCAAATACTCCAAAAACTCTCAAGAAAAACATCCCCCGCACTCTCCTTGACGAGAGGCTTATAGCAAGAAAAAAACTGTCGGTTTCAGCGCTCAAAAAACAGATGTAAGAAATTTCTCTATTTTAGGTAGTAAACAACAACACCTATGTTTGATTCTTCCGCATATTGAACAAGCCCAGACAGGTTTGAATACAAGACAATGACAGCGATCAACTTCTCGACGGGAAAATACGGCGACGCAAAGTGCGCCGCCGAACCAATCAGATACGCACGTCTGTATGCGGAATCAAAGCATCACGTTTGTTCTGCGCACGTCGGGTAACCGTCGCCAATGCCGCCGTCAGCACGCCGCAGAGGGTGATGACAGTGGCCATGGGCACCGCCGTGCCGTCGTGGAGTACGCCGACCAGAGCGGCAGCGCCCGCAGCCACGCTAAATTGCAGGCAGCCCAGCAACGCCGACGCACTGCCGGCCCGTTTGCCCTGCCCGGCCATCGCACAGGCCGAAGCGTTGGGAATGATGCAGCCCAGACTCGCGATGTAGATGAACAGCGGAATCAGCAGCGGCCATAACTTTTCAGTGTGCAGGGAGGCAATCGCGAGGAGCACGACCGCGGCACTCAGATACAACCACACGGTGCGGGACAATATCCACGCCGGACCAAAGCGGCCGACCAGCCGAGCATTGATCTGCGCCGCCAGGATGAAGCCCGCCGCGTTGGTACCGAACAGCCAACCGTAGTGTTCGGCAGGCACACCGTAGAGCTTGATGAATACGAACGGCGAACCGGCGATGTAGGCGAACATCCCGGCAATGGCGATGCCGCCCGTTAACGCATGGCCGAGGAAAATCCTGTCGCGGAGCAATGCCCAGTACGAACCCAGGGCGCCGGAGAGCGGCAGCCGCGGATGTCCGGCTGGCATGCTTTCGGGCAACCCTAGAGCGACAGCCATTGCCGTGAGCGCGCTGAACAGGGTCAGTGTCATGAAAATCGCCTGCCAGCCGTACACATTCACCAGCAGCCCGCCAAGCATCGGTGCAAGGATGGGCGCCAGGCCCATGACCAGCATCAATTGCGAGAACACTTTTGCCGAATCCACAGGCGAGCACTTGTCGCTGACGATCGCCCGGGACAGGACCATCCCTGCACAACCACCCAATGCCTGAACGAAGCGCGCCACGATCAGCCATTCCAGACTTGGCACAAATGCGCAGGCCAGGGATGCGAGAGTGAATAGTCCTACACCGAACAACAGTGGGCCGCGCCGGCCAAACCTGTCTGCAATCGGGCCGTACACAAGCTGTCCGATGCTCAGCCCGAGAAAATAGGAAGCCAGGGTCATCTGCACGTGTTTCTCGTCGGTGCCGAATGCCAGCGCCATTGCAGGAAAGCCGGGTAGATAAAAGTCGATGGCCATGGGGCCGAATGCGCTGAGGGCGCCAAGAATCAGGATCGTTCTAAGGTTCATTAATCTTCCTATGCTGTTTCGCGCAGCGCGGCTATTTGCGCACCCGGGCAGTTTACCAACCTTGAATCTTCTCAGGCCGTCTAGATAAAAATTACTAAAAGATTTTTCAGGGAAGGCCGCCGGCAAGCGGAAATCGGGAACTAATTACACGCGACCGGGCATCGGTTAATGGATTTCTTACGCCGCTTTTACAAATAACTCACGTATCCGCTTCTAGACTTTTTACATAAGTCGAGGGAAACGGAAATGAACGCACGTTGGGCGGTGCTGTGGTGTTGTTTAGTCGTCGCCGGATGTCAGTCTACCCACGACCAGTTGTTGGCCGAAGGTTACCCACCGGCATTCGCGGATGGATTTCAGGATGGTTGCGGCAGCGGCCGACAGTCCATCGATGTCATGAAGGGGCAATACAAGAAAGATGTGCAGCGTTACCTGCGCGACACGATTTATGCGCAGGGCTGGAGCGACGGGTTCCGGCAATGCCAGGGTCAACTGGCAAACCGCAATGTTCAGGATCAGGGCAGAGACAGCATCTGGAATGATCGTGACCGGGCGTGGGAACAACGCAAGACCCAGGATGCAGCGAAAGCCTATCGCTCACACTGAGACCTGAGTCGCTGTCAGCATTCGCGGAAACTTATGGAATGCCCACATGGCCCAACTTTTATACGTCATGAACAGGAGCACGCCATGAGTCGGGCCTTCGTCAACGAAGACAGCGCCGCCGCGCAGGCCAGCCAGCCGGTGGAGCGGCAGGTCAGCGCACAACCCAATTACGTCACTGCCAGTGGCCTTGCTCAATTGCAAGCGCACGTCGCCGCGTTGCAGGCGCAGCACAGTGAACAGTCCGCACTCGGCGAAGGCCAGGATAAACAACGGCTGGCCGATATCGAGCGCGACCTGCGTTACTTCAATCAGCGCCTGCAAAGCGCGCAGGTGGTGACGCCAGCCATTTCCACCGAAAAAGTGCAGATCGGCAGTTGGGTGACCTTCGCCGATGAAGAGGATCACCAGCAGCGCGTGCAGTTGGTGGGAGAAGATCAGGCAGATGCGGCGAGCCAGTTGATCAACTGGGCATCGCCATTGGGCAAGGCGCTGTTGGGCACGCAAGTGGGCGATGAAGTGATCTGGAAACGCCCGGCGGGGGATCAGATGATCGAGGTTGTGCAGATTGAGGCGGATGTTTGAACGGCGCGGCACGCTGGATAAAGTACACCGCATGTTTAAAGGCGGATGACGTCCCAGTGGGAGCGCATTCATTCGCGAAAAGCCCGTACAGACGATGAAGACTCGCCGCCTGGCTAACCGTATCGCGAATGAATTCGCTCCCATAGAACCGAGGCAGGCTTCTGACAACCCTCATCTTTCAACGCTCATAGAAACGGAGCCCGAAGGCTCCGTTTCTCGTGACGCCGACCTGAATCAGGCCAGTTTCTTATGACGCACGCGGTGCGGCTGGGCAGCGGCATCGCCAAGGCGCTTCTTGCGATCGGCTTCGTACTCGGTGTAATTGCCTTCGAAGAACACGGCCTGCGAATCGTCTTCGTACGCCAGGATATGAGTCGCCACACGGTCCAGGAACCACCGATCGTGAGAGATCACAATGGCGGCGCCAGGGAAGTCCAGCAGGGCTTCTTCCAGGGAACGCAGGGTTTCGACGTCGAGGTCGTTTGACGGTTCGTCGAGCAGCAGGACGTTACCGCCCTCCTTCAACGTCAGCGCCAGATGAAGACGGCCGCGCTCACCACCGGACAAATCCTTCACGAACTTCTGCTGATCGCCGCCCTTGAAGTTGAAACGGCCGACGTAGGTACGCGAAGGGATCTCGTAGTTGCCGATCTTGATCTGATCGGAGCCGTCGGAAATCTGCGCGAACACGGTCTTGCTGCCGTCCAGGTCGTCACGGCTCTGATCGACGCAGGCCAGTTGCACGGTTTCACCGATCTCGATGGAGCCTGAATCCGGTTGCTCCTTGCCCATCAGCATGCGGAACAGGGTCGACTTACCGGCACCGTTACCACCGATCACGCCGACAATGGCGCCCTTGGGCATGGCGAACGACAGGTTGTCGATCAGCACGCGGTCGCCGTAACCCTTGGAGACATTCTTGAATTCGATGACCTTGTCACCCAGGCGCGGGCCGGCCGGAATGTAGATCTCGTTGGTTTCACTGCGCTTCTGGAATTCCTGCGATTGCATTTCTTCGAAGCGTTGCAGACGGGCCTTGGATTTCGACTGACGAGCCTTGGCGCCTTTACGCACCCACTCCAGCTCTTCCTTCATGGCTTTTTCGTGAGCCGACTGCTGCTTGGATTCCTGAGCCAGACGATCGGACTTGGCTTCGAGCCAGCCAGAATAGTTGCCCTCGTAAGGAATACCGGCGCCGCGGTCGAGTTCCAGAATCCAGCCCGCGACGTTATCCAGGAAGTAACGGTCGTGCGTGATCGCAACCACGGTGCCCGGGAAGTCGTGCAGGAAGTGTTCGAGCCAGGCGACCGAATCGGCATCCAGGTGGTTGGTTGGTTCGTCGAGCAGCAGCATGTCCGGCGCGGACAGCAGCAGGCGGCACAGGGCCACACGACGCTTTTCACCACCTGAGAGATGTTCGACCTTGGCGTCCCAGGCCGGCAGGCGCAGCGCATCGGCCGCAACCTCAAGCTGGCGCTCAAGGTTATGGCCATCGCTGGCCTGCAAGATGGCTTCGAGCTTGGCCTGCTCGGCAGCGAGCTTGTCGAAATCGGCATCCGGCTCGGCGTAGGCCGCATAAACCTCGTCCAGACGCGCCTGGGCGTCCTTGATCACGCTGACCGCTTCCTCGACCACTTCACGCACGGTCTTGCTCGGGTCCAGCTGCGGCTCCTGAGGCAGGTAGCCGATGTTCAGCTCCGGCATCGGGCGCGCTTCGCCGTCGAACTCGGTATCGACGCCGGCCATGATCTTCAGCAGCGTGGATTTACCCGAGCCGTTGAGGCCGAGGACACCAATTTTGGCGCCCGGAAAGAAGGAAAGGGAGATGTTTTTCAGGATTTCCCGCTTCGGCGGAACAACCTTGCTCAGCCGATGCATGGTGAAGACGTATTGAGCCATGAATTGAAAACCTGTTTTGGCGCTGTGAATAAGGGCGCGAGCTTAGTACCGCGTCGCAAAAATTGCTTTTTATTTATCGTCGCAACTTGCCGCGTGGCGCATCCGGGCCTTGAATGGGTTAAGGCGAGAACCAGAGTAGCCGCGACAAGCTTCAGAGTGTCGGTCATGCAGCTGGAGCAATGTTTGCAAGCATCGCGGTAATCGTGCAGAAATCGGGCACATCGCGCGTGGCGCAAAGCTACCCGAATGCAGTCGACAGGGCAAACCGTCCAGCCCTTTAGGCTGGCAGTTAGCCACAAGTAAAGGCATGCTAGCCGCCATTTGGGCGCCAAGCATATAGTGCATTCCGCACACGCTGATTCAGTCCAGCAGTCAGGATCACAGTTTGTCCACACCAACCCCCATGTCTCCCTCGCGCGCTCCGAAAAGCGGGACCGCCGTGCCTTTGCGAGGCTCGCTGAAAGGCGCGTTGGCAGTGCTGGTCCTTCTGATGCTGGTGCTTTTGTTGTGGCAGCTGTTCGAACAGTTTCAGCAGACGCAGGAACGGCAACGCCAGCGCAGCATCGATTACAGCATTCAGCTTGCCGACCGGATGAGCCTGAACATGGCGCTCAACGCGCAAGTGGCGCTGAATATTCTGGACGACGCCAAGGGCAAGACGACGACCGCCGATCAACATGTCGCAACCCTCGAGCGCCTGCGCCAGGCAATGCCGGAGCTGCTCAGCGTCGCCTGGCTTGACGATGACGGCAATATTGTCGCCGACAGCGGCCAAGGCAGCGCGGATGCCGGCTTTTTGACTCAGCAGCGCGGGCGCATCGACGGTCGCACTTACTATTACACCGACGCGCCGGACGGTTCACTGTTCTATCTGTTCGTCCGCCAGCCCGGCAATGATGGCGAGCGTTATTGGGCCGTACGTCTGCAACCGAAGGCGTTGAAATCCCTGACGCGGCAAAGCAATAAGGACTTCAAGGCGGCATGGCAGCTGGAAAACGGTGTCACGCAACGCCTGATCCACCGGGGGGAAGCGGACAACGACGACGCCGCCGACAAGGCACAGACGGTTCTGCTTGAGCCATTGACCAACAGCGACTGGCGGCTGCGCGGCCTGTTCGACGCCGGCAAGGTACGCCAGACACTGATCGCACCGCTGGTCGGGAAGTGCCTGATCGCCCTGCTCTGCTCCATCGTGCCGCTGCTCGCGTTGCGTAGTCTGCGTCGCCGGCAGCTGCAATTGCATGAGAGCCGTCGCCGTTACAAGGACATCTTCGAAGGCACGGGTGTCGCATTGTGCGTACTGGATCTGTCCGGTTTGCCCGAGTATCTGCAGAAGCTGCAGCTGAACACCAGCGAGGCGCTGCACCGGTATCTGGTCAACCACCCGGACCAGCTCGCGGGCTTGCTCCATCAGCTGCGCATCACCGAGGTCAATCAGGTCGCGGCGCATCTGCTTCGCGTCGATTCCGCCGCTCAGGTATGGCAGCAGTTGATCGAAGGTTGCCCACGCTCCCGCCAAGGCATCGGCGTGCAACTGATCAGCGCCGTGCTCGACTGCCAGCCTCAGATGGAGCTGGAAATACTGCTGCCCAATGCCGATGGGCATGATCAACACCTTTGGCTGGTGGTCCGGTTGCCCGAGCAGCCGCAAGACTTCAACGCCGTGATTCTCAGCATCAACGACATTACCAATCGCAAGCAGGCTGAACTTGCGCTACAGGAACGAGAAAGTTTCTGGTCGGACGTGGTGCGTACCGTGCCCGATCATCTGTATGTGCAGGATGTCATCAGCCGACGCATGATCTACAGCAACCACCATCTGGGCCGGACGCTGGGTTACGGCAAGCAAGAACTGCTGCGGATGGGCGATCATTTCTGGGAAATCCTGCTGCACCCGGAAGACGCCGAGCCTTACGAACAATTGCGCCGCACTCGCACCGAAGAAGGCCGCAGCGACCTCACGCAATGCCAGTTGCGTTTTCGGGATTGGCAAGGTCGCTGGCGACGCTTCGATATACGCGAGCAGGCACTGGCGCCCGACAAGAACGGGCGGGTGACGCGCATCATCGGCGTGGCCAAGGACATCACCGAGCAGGTCGAGGCCAGCCAGTCGCTGCGCGACAGCGAGCAACGCTATCGCATGCTGGCTGAAAGCATCAGCGACGTGATCTTCTTCACCAACCAGAAGTTGCGCCCCAACTACGTCAGCCCGTCGGTGACCACCGCGCTGGGTTACAGCGCCGGGTGGATCCTGCAGAACGGCTGGAATTCGATCATCGCCAACCCACAACAGCTGACGAATCTGCAGGGACTGTTGGGTCGCATCCGCAAAGCCTTGAACACGCCTGAAACGCTGGCGGCGCTGCGCACTGAAGTCACTACCCAGTTGTACCTTCTCGACTGCCTGCGCGCCGATGGCCGCAAGATTCCCGTCGAGTTGCGTCTAGTGCTGGTGTGGGACGATTCTGGCGCCTTCGAAGGCATTCTCGGTGTTGGTCGTGACATCAGTCAGCAACGTCGCGCAGAAAAAGACCTGCGCATGGCAGCGACGGTATTCGAGCACTCGACATCGGCGATCCTGATTACCGACCCTGCCGGCTACATTGTGCAGGCCAACGACGCGTTCAGTCGCGTCAGCGGTTATGCCGTCTCGCAAGTGCTCGATCAGTTGCCGATGATGCTCACCGTCGAAGATCAGCAACAAGCTCACGTGGGTTACATCCTCAAACAACTGCATCAGCGCAGCAGTTGGGAAGGCGAACTGTGGCTCAAACGGCGCGATGGCGAACATTACCCGGCGTGGGTCGGCATCACGGCGGTGTTCGATGATGAAGGCGACCTGGCCAGCTACGTGTGTTTCTTCAGTGACATCAGCGAGCGCAAGGCCAGCGAACAGCGCATTCACCGGCTGGCGTATTACGACGCGCTGACTCATCTGCCCAACCGCACGCTGTTCCAGGATCGTCTGCACACCGCGCTGCAGCATGCCGAGCGCCAGCAGACCTGGGTGGTGTTGATGTTCCTCGACCTGGACCGTTTCAAGCCGATCAATGACTCCCTGGGCCATGCCGCAGGCGACCGCATGCTCAAGGACATGGCGGGGCGGCTGTTGGAATGCGTCGCCGAGGACGACACCGTGGCGCGCATGGGTGGCGACGAATTCACCCTGCTGCTGCAGCCTACGGCTACGCAACAGGCCGCGCTGACGCGTGCCATTCATGTCGCCGAGCAGATTCTTGCAAGTCTTGTGAAACCCTTCGTGCTCGAAGGCCGGGAGTTCTTCGTCACTGCCAGTATCGGTATCGCGCTGAGCCCGCAGGATGGCAATGAGCTGAGCCAGTTGATGAAGAACGCCGACACCGCGATGTACCACGCCAAGGAGCGCGGCAAGAACAACTTCCAGTTCTATCAGACGGACATGAACGCCAGCGCCCTGGAGCGTCTGGAACTGGAGAGCGATCTGCGTCACGCATTGGAGCAGAAAGAATTCACGCTGTATTACCAGCCGCAGTTCAGCGGCGACGGCAAGCGCCTGACCGGCACCGAAGCACTGCTGCGCTGGCGTCATCCGCGTCGGGGACTGGTGCCGCCTGGCGATTTCATTCCGGTGCTCGAAGAGCTGGGGTTGGTGGTCGAAGTCGGTGAATGGGTGCTCAAGGAAGCATGTCACCAGCTGCGCGAATGGCACAAGGTCAAGGTCCGCGTGCCGAAAGTCTCGGTCAACATTTCGGCGCGGCAGTTCTCAGACGGGCAACTGGGCATGCGCATCGCCAACATCCTTCAGGAAACCGGCCTGCCGCCGGCCTGTCTGGAACTGGAGCTGACTGAAAGTATCCTGATGCGCGAGGTCAGCGAAGCGATGCAAATCCTCGACGGTCTCAAGCGTCTGGGCCTGAGCATCGCCGTAGACGACTTCGGGACCGGTTATTCGTCGCTGAACTACCTCAAGCAGTTCCCCATCGACGTGTTGAAAATCGACCGCACCTTTGTCGATGGCCTGCCTTCAGGCGAGCAGGACGCGCAGATCGCCCGAGCCATTATCGCGATGGCCCACAGCCTCAATCTGGCAGTGATCGCCGAGGGCGTGGAAAACTACGAACAGTTGGAATTTCTGCGTGAACACGGCTGCGACGAGGTGCAGGGCTACCTGTTCGGCCGCCCGATGACGCCTTCGCGGTTTGAAGCGCAGTTCAGCAATGATGCGCTGTTTATGCTCGATTGAAGCGCCAAACCTGTAGGAGCCGGCCTCTGGCGAATGCGCTGGGTGAGAACGAAAACATCGACCGACACCCCGCGGTTCGCCAGCAAGCCGGCTCTTGCAGGTATTGCGTCCGTCCAGATGAAAACCGCTTGTCCACGACATGACCGCCTTTCATATGCCAGATAAAAGCCGATGTTGTAGAATGCCCCCCTTTTCTACTGCCCGATCCCCGAGGACCGCCATGTTCAGCCGTAATTTGACTATCGCCAAGTACGACTCCGACCTGTATGCCGCTATGGAACAAGAAGCCAAGCGCCAGGAAGAGCACATCGAGCTGATCGCCTCGGAGAACTACACAAGCCCGGCAGTCATGGAAGCTCAGGGTTCGGTGCTGACCAACAAGTACGCTGAAGGCTACCCAGGCAAGCGTTACTACGGCGGCTGCGAATACGTCGACATCGTCGAGCAGCTGGCCATCGACCGCGCCAAAGAGCTGTTCGGCGCCGATTACGCGAACGTCCAGCCACACGCCGGTTCCCAAGCCAACAGCGCCGTCTACCTGGCCCTGCTCAACGCTGGCGATACCATCCTGGGCATGAGCCTGGCCCACGGCGGTCACCTGACCCACGGTGCCAGCGTTTCCTCCTCCGGCAAGCTGTACAACGCAGTGCAATACGGCATCGATGGCAACGGCCTGATCGACTACGACGAAGTCGAGCGCCTGGCTGTCGAGCACAAGCCAAAAATGATCGTTGCCGGTTTCTCGGCTTACTCGCAGATCCTCGATTTCCCACGCTTCCGCGCAATCGCTGACAAGGTCGGCGCTTATCTGTTCGTCGACATGGCTCACGTAGCCGGTCTGGTTGCCGCTGGCGTCTACCCGAACCCGGTTCCATTCGCTGACGTGGTGACCACCACCACCCACAAGACCCTGCGCGGTCCACGTGGCGGCCTGATCCTGGCTCGCGCCAACGCCGACATCGAGAAAAAGCTGAACTCCGCGGTGTTTCCGGGTGGCCAGGGTGGCCCGCTGGAGCACGTCATCGCGGCCAAGGCGATCTGCTTCAAGGAAGCACTGCAGCCTGAGTTCAAGACCTACCAGCAACAAGTAGTGAAGAACGCCAAGGCCATGGCCGGTGTATTCATCGAGCGCGGTTTCGATGTGGTTTCCGGCGGTACGGAGAACCACTTGTTCCTGCTGTCCCTGATCAAACAGGACATTTCCGGTAAAGACGCCGATGCCGCGCTGGGCAAGGCTTTCATCACCGTGAACAAGAATTCGGTGCCGAACGATCCACGCTCCCCGTTCGTCACCTCCGGTCTGCGCTTCGGTACGCCGGCCGTAACCACTCGCGGCTTCAAGGAAGCAGAGTGCAAGGAACTGGCTGGCTGGATCTGCGACATCCTGGCCGACCTGAACAACGAAGCGGTGATCGATGCCGTTCGCGAGAAAGTCAAAGCCATCTGCGCCAAGCTGCCGGTTTACGGCGCCTGATAGCGATCGTCTGATGTGAAAAAGCCCGGCCTTTGAGCCGGGCTTTTTTGTATCTCACGGACGACGATCAACCTGCGGGAGCGAATTCACTCACGAAAAAGCTTCCAGACAACATCAAGGTCTCAATTGTCGCGGCCTCTCGCGAATGAATTCGCTCCCACAGGGGGATCTCGTTCCAACAGTGATTAGGTATAACCCGGACTAGTCAATCCGCTGCGACGCCTGCAAATCCCGCCCGAATCTTCTCTTCCGGCAAGTCATCAGCAATAAACACGATCACGCTTTCACGCTGTTCATCTGCGCCCCACTCCACATCGAAATCGAAGCCGTACAACTTCAATACCCCCTGAAACACCAGCTTGCGGTCTTCGCCGGCGATGTTCAGCACGCCTTTGTAGCGCAGCAGTTGCTTGCCGTGCTCTTCAAGCAGGTCGTTCATGAACGTGCTGAGTCTGTCGATATCCAGCGCCTTGTCGCTGCGCAGAACCAGGCTGCTGATGCGATCGATGGAGTGGCCCGTGGGTGCCGCCGGGCGCAGGGTCATGCCGCCGACATCGGCGTTGAGGTTGAAGCCTCGCACGTCCAGCAGTTCGGCCAGATCGATCTTGCCGTGCTCGACCACACAAATCGGCGCACGACGGTTGATCCGGCTCAGACGCTCGCTCAAGGCCTTGAATGTAGCCTCGTCCACCAGATCGGTCTTGCTCACCAGCAGGCGATCGGCAAAGCCAATCTGCGCTTGGGCGATGGTCTGTTGCAAGTGGGTATCGGCATGCGCGGCGTCGACCAAGGTGATGATGCCGTCGAGGATATAGCGCTCGCGCAGTTCTTCGTCGATGAAGAAGGTCTGCGCCACGGGCGCCGGATCGGCAAGGCCGGTGCACTCAATCACCAGGCGATCAAAGGCGATCTCGCCGCTATCCAGCCGCTCCAGCAGCAGAACCAGGGCTTTGGTCAGGTCGGTGTGAATGGTGCAGCACACACAGCCGTTGGACAGGGTCATCACCTGCACTGGCTCGTCGCCAAGCAACTGCGTGTCGACACCGGCATCGCTGAATTCATTTTCGATCACGGCGATTTTCAGGCCGTGCTCTGCCTTGAGCAGGTGACGCAGCAACGTGGTTTTGCCCGCGCCGAGAAAGCCACTCAGAACGGTGACGGGGATGGGTTGCGAAACGGTCATGCGTACTCCTGCTTTTCGGGTGCTTGCGCCGCTTGCCACTGTAGGAGCGAATTCATTCTGGGCCGCATCCGGACGAGGCGTCGGCACAAACACTGAAAGATCCAAATAAAAACGCGCCACGACAAGCGTGGCGCGTCAGTCAGACGGGTCGACAGCTTAGGCCATCAACAGCACTTGGGCCCAGCCTTGCCGCCGTAACGTGCATCCTGGCGCTCGCGAAAGAACGCCTCATACGACATCACCGGCTTGTCCGGGTGGGTGTTCTGCATATGCTCGACATAGTTGTCGTAGTCCGGCATGCCGACCATCAGACGCGCAGCCTGCCCCAGATACTTACCCAGACGACTCAGGTCATTGAACATATGCAGCTCCTCGCCTCACAGCGCACTCAGTGGGTTTTCGGGAAGGCCTGGAATGGCGCTTCCTTGTCGGTACGCTCTTTCTTGACCCAGGCTGCGCGACCGACCTTGATCGCATAGAACAGAATGCTCAGCACCACGAACAGGAACAGCGCGGTCAACGCGGCGTTGGTGTACGCGTTGAAGATCACGTGCTGCATCTGATCCATGGACTTGGCCGGCGCCAGCACCTGACCTGCATCCGCCGCCGCACTGTATTTCTTGGCCAGCGCCAGGAAGCCTACCGCCGGGCTCGGGTCGAACAGCTTGATAAAGCCTGCGGTCACGGTGCAGATCAACAGCCAGGACGCCGGGAGAATGGTGACCCAGGCGTACTGTTGGCGTTTCATTTTGATCAGTACTACCGTCGCCAGCATCAGCGCGATGCCTGCCAGCATCTGGTTGGAGATACCGAACAACGGCCACAAGGTGTTGATGCCGCCCAGTGGATCGATCACGCCTTGATACAGCAGATAGCCCCAGAGTGCTACGCAACCACCAGTACCGATGGCGTTGGCGGTCCAGGATTCGGTGCGTTTGAGCGAAGGCACGAAACTGCCCAGCAAGTCCTGCAGCATGAAGCGTCCGGCACGGGTACCGGCATCAACGGCGGTCAGGATGAACAGCGCTTCGAACAGAATGGCGAAGTGGTACCAGAACGCCATGGTGTTCTGACCGGGGAACGCCTGATGCAGGATCTGCGCGATGCCCACTGCCAGAGTCGGTGCACCACCGGCGCGAGCCAGTACGGTGTTTTCGCCGATGTCCTTGGCCACCGCCGTCAGTTGATCCGGGGTAATCACGAAGCCCCAGCTGCTGACCATCTGTGCGACCGACGTAACGTCAGCACCGACGATCGCCGCCGGGCTGTTCATGGCGAAGTACACGCCTGGCTCGATCACCGAAGCGGCGACCATGGCCATGATCGCCACGAAGGATTCCATCAGCATGCCGCCGTAACCGATGTAACGGGCGTTGACTTCGTTATCCAGCAGCTTGGGCGTGGTGCCCGACGAAATCAGCGCATGGAAGCCGGACACCGCACCGCAGGCGATGGTGATGAACAGGAACGGGAACAGCGTGCCTTTCCAGACCGGGCCGGTGCCATCGGTGAACTGGGTCAGGGCCGGCATTTTCAGCTCAGGCGCCAGAATCAGGATGCCGATCGCCAGCGCGATGATGGTACCGATTTTCAGGAAGGTCGACAGATAGTCACGCGGTGCCAGCACCAGCCACACCGGCAGCATGGCAGCGACGAACCCATAGCCCACCAGCATCCAGGTGATCTGCACGCCAGTGAAGGTGAACAGCGGCGCCCACTCGGGACTGGCCGCTACTTGACCGCCGATCCAGATCGACAGCAGCAACAGCACAACGCCCACCACCGAGATCTCGCCGATACGGCCGGGACGAACGAAGCGCATGTAGATGCCCATGAACATCGCGATCGGGATCGTCGCCATGACCGTGAACATGCCCCAAGGGCTCTCAGCCAGGGCCTTGACCACGATCAGCGCCAGCACCGCGAGGATGATGATCATGATCAGGAAGCAGCCAAACAGGGCGATGGTGCCAGGGACGCGGCCCATTTCTTCGCGGACCATGTCACCCAGCGACCTGCCGTTACGGCGAGTGGACAGGAACAGGATCATGAAATCCTGCACGGCCCCCGCCAGCACCACCCCGGCGATCAGCCAGAGGGTGCCCGGCAGGTAGCCCATCTGCGCAGCCAGGACTGGGCCGACCAACGGGCCGGCGCCTGCGATAGCCGCGAAGTGGTGACCGAAAAGGATGTGTTTGTTGGTCGGAACATAATCCAGACCGTCGTTGTTCAGCACCGCAGGGGTGGCCCGGGTGGGGTCCAGTTGCATGACGCGACTGGCGATGAACAGACTGTAGTATCGATAAGCGACCAGATAGATAGCGACCGCGGCAACCACGATCCAGAGTGCGTTGATTGCTTCTCCCCGACGCAATGCAACCACTCCCAGGGCCCAGGCCCCAAGAATCGCAACTATCAGCCAGGGCACATGGCGCAGCAGACTATTATTATTTTTCATTTTTTATTTCCAGCAGAGTGGACGTGTATTGAGCAGCTCACAGAGTTTAGCGCTGCTGGAGCGAAAGGCCACCCCCACAATGGTCTAGCCCGGGATTTGGCCTATAGTCAGAGCAGCCGTAGCCAATTCAGGGTTCCGGTTAACCAGGCCCTGGCTCCGGAAGCCGAGGAGAAGTCGCGTCATGACAGATTCCCACGAAGACCGTCGTCGCTTTAAACGTATTTCATTCGATGCCAAGACCGAGCTGACCCAGGGTGCGAAAAGCTGGCCGGTGCACCTGATCGATCTGTCGCTCAAAGGGCTGCTGATCGAGCGACCTGATCCGTGGCGAGGCAATCCTGACGAGCCTTTCATCGTCGATATTCATTTGAATGTCGATATCGATGTACGCATGGAGGTGCGGTTGACCCACGATGATCACAATCATCTGGGGTTTGTCTGCGAGCACATCGGGCTGGATTCGGTAACGCACCTGCGCAGGCTGGTCGAACTGAATCTGGCTGACCACGACGAGCTGGAGCGCGAGTTGGCGGCGTTGGTTGAGGTGTGAAGCGACCTAATTGGATTTCGTGAAGAAACAGCCCCCTGTGGTAGTCACACCACCGCTAAACGCGCCGCGCTGTCACCAGACAAACACGATCCCCCTGTGGGAGCGAATTTATTCGCGAGAGGCCAGTTCAGTCGATGCATCTCTATCGGCTGATCTATTTTTCACGAATGAATTCGCGCCCGCAGGTATGGCATACATCTGCCATATCGGCGTGAAAGTTGGTCGCGCCTACTCCTCAAACAACGCATCCAGTGCCTGATCCAGCCGGGTCACGGCTATCACGGTCAGTCCCGGTGGCGACTCTTTCGGCGCGTTGCCCTTGGGCACGATGGCGCGTTTGAAACCGTGCTTGGCCGCCTCCTTCAAACGCTCCTGGCCGCTCGGCACCGGGCGCACCTCACCGGACAGGCCCACTTCCCCGAACACCAGCAAATCTCCCGGCAACGCCCGATTACGCAGACTCGACATGACAGCCGCCATCAAGGCCAGGTCGGATGCGGTTTCCAGCACCTTGACCCCGCCGACCACGTTGAGGAACACATCCTGATCATGGGTAGGAATCCCGCCATGACGATGCAGGACCGCCAACAGCATCGCCAGCCGGTTCTGATCCAGGCCCAAGGTCACGCGACGCGGATTGGACAAATGGCTGTCGTCCACCAGCGCCTGCACTTCGACCAACATGGGCCGAGTGCCTTCCCACGTGGCCATGACCACGCTTCCTGCGACAGCTTCCTGCGCGCGGGTGAGAAAAATCGCCGATGGGTTTGAGACCTCTTTCAGGCCCTTGTCGGTCATGCCGAACACACCCAGTTCGTTAACGGCACCGAAACGGTTTTTCACCGCGCGCAGCAAACGCAGACGCCCGTCCGACTCGCCCTCGAAATACAGCACGGTATCGACCATGTGTTCGAGTACGCGGGGACCGGCCAGCGCACCTTCCTTGGTCACGTGGCCCACCAGGAAGATCGCGGTGCCGCTCTGTTTGGCATAGCGCACCAACAGCGCGGCACTCTCACGCACCTGCGACACGCCGCCGGGAGCCGATTGCAGTTGCTCGGTGAAGATGGTCTGAATCGAGTCGATTACCATGACTTTAGGCTGCTCGACCCGAGCCGTCGCGATGATGCTTTCAATGCAGGTTTCGGTCATCACCCGCAGCTTGTCCTGCGGCAGCCCCAGACGGCGGGCGCGCATGGCGACCTGTTGCTGCGATTCCTCACCGGTGACGTATAGCGCGGGCATGCGTTCGGCGATGGCGCACAGTGTCTGCAAAAGGACGGTCGATTTACCGATACCCGGATCGCCGCCGATCAACACCACGGAGCCATCGACCAGACCGCCGCCGAGCACGCGGTCCAACTCTGCGGAATTGGTGGAGAAGCGCGGGATTTCTTCAACACTGACCTCAGCCAGGGTTTTGATCTGCGCCTGCTGACCGGTCCAGCCGGCACGTCCGCTGGGTGCCGCCGCGCCGCCGCTTTCAATGACCGTCTCGACCAGGGTGTTCCAGGCGCCGCATTCGCCGCATTGCCCGGCCCACTTGGGAAAGGTCGCGCCGCACTGGGTGCAGCCATACATGCGTTTGGCCTTGGCCATGAAACCCCCGCCGCAAAAAAGGGGCAATCATACCTCATGGCTCAAAAGCAGGCGTGCAACCGCCTGCGCAGACACCTTTCTGGACGATTTAATAAAACTAACCGGGGTAAACCCGGTCGATTGCATGGATTACGCGGGATGCATGTAGCTGACATACACTGCATCTACCACCCTCATCTGTAACAAAGGAATACACCATGAGCGTACTAAGCGAGTTCAAAGCCTTTGCCGTCAAAGGAAACGTCGTCGACATGGCCGTCGGTATCATCATTGGCGCGGCATTCGGCAAGATCGTTTCGTCGTTCGTCGGCGATGTAATCATGCCGCCATTGGGGCTGTTGATTGGCGGCGTGGATTTCAGCGACCTGGCAATCACCCTTCGCGGAGCCGTTGGAGACGCGCCAGCCGTGGTTCTGGCATACGGCAAGTTCATTCAAACCGTTATCGACTTCGTCATCGTGGCGTTTGCGATCTTCATGGGCGTCAAGGCGATCAACCGTCTCAAGCGCGAAGAAGCCAAGGCGCCATCGGCTCCGCCTGCTCCCAGCCCGGAGGAAACCCTGCTAAGCGAGATTCGTGACCTGCTCAAAGAGCAGAACAGCAAACCGGCTGCGCCGCTGCCGGTGAATCCAGATCGGTTGGTGTGAAGCACCCGTCGCTTCCTCACGCCAATAGCACGGCCTGCTGAATAACTGTGGGAGTGAGTTCGTTCGCGAGACACGGCTACAAACGATGGAAATCTATTGATACACCGCATCGCGAATGAATTCGCTCCCACGGGTTCGTCGTTTACATCAGAACCCGTGCACTCATTACTACCAATAGTTCTCCACCGCCACCTGCCCCGGCTTGCGGGTCAGGGCCAGGCGCATGTCGCGACTCTTCAGCAGCGCGCGAGTATCGTCGATCATCTCGGGGTTACCACAGAGCATCACCCGTGAATGCTCAGGCGTAAGCTCAACCCCTGCCGCTTTTTCCAGTTCGCCGTTTTCGATCAGCGTAGTGATCCGGCCATGCAACGCTCCTGGGTGCACTTCACGGGTTACGGTGGCAATGAACTGAAACTTATGGGCGTACTCGGCCAGATAATCGCGCTGTGTCAGTTCGGCAATCAGATCTTGATAGGCCAGTTCCTTCGCCTCACGAACGCTGTACACCAGAATGATGCGTTCGAATTTTTCCCACACTTCGAAGTTCTGCAGGATCGACAGAAACGGCGCCACACCCGTGCCCGTCGATAACATCCATAGATCGCGACCATCGGTGAAACGGTCAAGGGTCAGGTAGCCGACCGCCTGTTTCTCGACCATCAACGTGTCGCCCACGCGCAACCGGCTCAGCTCGCTGGTGAACTCCCCTCCAGGCACCACGATGGAGAAAAATTCGAGAAACTCATCGAATGGCGACGACACCACCGAATACGCGCGCCACACCGTGCTGCCATCGGCCTTGGTCACACCCAGCCGCGCGAACTGTCCGGCGGTAAAACGAAATCCCGGATCGCGGGTCGTGCGCAAGGTGAACAGGCTAGGGGTCAACGGGGTCACGTCGAGCAGCGTTTGCCGGGTGAATTTCTCTGCACTGGCAGTCATGGGCGCTCCTGGCTCCTGTCACATTCAAGTACGCACAGTTTCCCGCAAAGCGAGACCGATAAACACCGCGGGTTTGTAGTGATATCCCGTCAAGGGCGGCGGCAAGCGAGCGAGCCTTTTTTTAGAGCATTTCGCGATTGACGCTATCGCGATCGATTAAAGCCATGACGCCCGCGCATCCGTAACCAATTGATTACAGGCAGCTTGGCGGTTCGCCTCTAACCGACGCGCCTACCCATTCATCAGCAACCGGCATATTGCCATCAAAACATCGAGGGAATCCTTTCCTAAACTTCAGTCAAAACGGTATTGAATCTGAATCAGCCATGGAGGCTCGGAATGGAACACTTGAGACTGGACTTGCTACAGATGAGCAGAGCCGTTCCCCTGGTTCACAGCGGTCTGACCTTCAGGGAAATCGAGGTGCTCAAATGGTCGGCCGAGGGCAAGACCGCCGCTGAAGTGGCGATCATTCTGGATTTGAAGATACGCACGGTGAATTTCCATATCGGCAGTGCCATTCGCAAGATGGGGGCCAGCAACAAGACCTCAGCCGTGGTGCAGGCGGCATTGCATGGTGTGTTCCGGCCATGAGGTCCGCTCGTGATGGATGACAACCAAACCCTGGGTGCTAAGAAGCGAGGAAACCACGTAAAATCGCCGGTTTCGCGATTCCGGTTGCAAGGCTGCCTCGCTCACAGGCGCCGAGCTGCGGACCGCGTCGCCAACGAATGGAACCTCCCAACTCATGCCCCTGCTCACCACGCCTTTCGCCCAGCTCGACCTGATTCGCCAGCCGGAGCAGTCGGATGAACCGTTGCAGGCATTCGATGCCGCCGACGAGTACCTGCTCAATCACGTCGCCGAGATTGGCCTGTCATTGCAGACGCGCGTGCTGATTCTCAACGACAACTTCGGCGCGCTGGCCGCCAGCCTGGCGCCCCATGCTGCGGTGTTCAGCAGCACCGATTCGTTTCTGGGGGTTCAGGCGCTGGAAAAGAATCTGGTGCGCAACGGGCAGACCTATGACGCCGTGCCGGTCATCCCGGCCAGTGAGCCGCTCAACGGGCCGTTCGACTGGGTGCTGATCCGCGTGCCGAAAACCCTGGCGCTTCTGGAAGAGCAACTGATTCGCCTGCAAGGTCAGCTGGCGCCAGGAGCCAGGGTGGTCGCGGCCGCCATGATCAAGCATTTGCCGCGTTCGGCAGGTGAGTTGATGGAAGAATACATCGGCCCGGTGCAGGCTTCGCTAGCGGTCAAGAAGGCTCGGCTGCTGTTCTGCACCCCCGAGGCGAAGAATGCTCAACCCTCACCCTTTCCGACCAGCTACACCCTGGACGATCCGAAAATCGAGCTGATCAACCACGCCAACGTGTTCTGCCGTGACGGCCTGGACATCGGCACTCGAGCGTTTCTGCCCTACCTGCCGAAAAACCTCGGTTCAGCGCGGGTGGCGGACCTGGGCTGCGGCAACGGCGTATTGGCGATTGCCAGCGCTTTGGCAAACCCTGACGCGCAGTACACGCTGGTGGATGAGTCGTTTATGGCGGTGCAATCTGCGCAAGCGAACTGGCAGTTGGCGTTGGGTGACCGGGAAGTGGAGATTCGTGCCGGTGACGGGTTAGCGGGCCAGGAACCTGACTCGCTGGATGTCGTGCTGTGCAATCCGCCATTCCATCAGCAGCAAGTGGTGGGGGATTTTCTGGCCTGGCGCATGTTCCAGCAGGCGCGCTCGGCGCTGGTGACCGGGGGCGCGTTGTACATTGTGGGCAACCGACATCTGGGTTATCACAGCAAGCTGGCGCGGCTGTTCCGCGGGGTTGAACAAGTGGCGGCGACGCCGAAATTCGTCATTCTCAAGGCCCGCAAATAACCACTTTTAGAGCCAGCTTGCTGGTGAACCGTGGTGATTCAGACACGGAAACTGTGACTGCCGCATCGCCTTCGCCAGCAGGCCGACTCCTACAGTGCGTCGCGTGGGATGCTACTCAATGCGTTTTCATCCCCGCCGCGGTCATGAACATCCGCAGCAGACTGGCGACTACGAACAGCGCCAACACACTACCCGTCCAGATGATCACCAGCCAGCCCAGCCGCTGCCAGAGTGGCTTGTTCTGCGCCGGGTCTTCTTCGCGCGCAGGTCGGTCGGGGAAAGATTCTTTGCCGGACATCGCTAAACCCTCTTTTCTTAAACACCGGCCCCGGCGCGCCTTGATATGTCGAACCGGGGCCGCCGCCAACTAGTGGTAACCGTCTTCGTGGGTGACCTTGCCGCGAAACACGTAGTAGCTCCAGAAGGTGTACCCGAGGATGAACGGAATGATGAACAGCGTGCCCACCAGAATGAAGCCCTGGCTCTGTGGCGGGGATGCGGCGTCCCAGATCGAGATCGACGGCGGCACGATATTCGGCCACAAGCTGATGCCCAGGCCGCTGTAGCCGAGGAAAATCAGCACTAGCGTCAGCAGAAACGGCGTGTAGTGCGCGTTGCGCGCCACGGCCTTGAACAATCCGTACATAGTCAGCAGCACCAACGCCGGCACCGGCATGAACCAGAACAGGTTCGGCACGCTGAACCAGCGGTCGGCGATATCCTGATGCGCGAGCGGCGTCCACAGGCTGACGATGCCCATAACTACCAAGGTGGCGAGCGCAAGCGGACGTGCCAGGTCATGCATGGCCTTCTGCAGACCGCCCTCGGTTTTCATGATCAGCCAGGTGCAGCCAAGCAACGCGTAGGCCACGATCAGCGCCAGACCGCAGAACAGCGAGAACGGCGTCAGCCAGTCCAGCCCGCCACCGGCATATTGGCGGTTGACCACCGGTATGCCATCGATGAAAGCCCCCAGCGCCACGCCCTGGAAGAACGTTGCCACCAGCGATCCGCCGATGAACGCCTTGTCCCAGAGATGGCGCTTGGCATCGGTCGCCTTGAAGCGAAACTCAAAGGCCACGCCCCGGAAAATCAGGCCGATGAGCATGAAGATCAGCGGCAGATACAAGGCCTCCAGCACGACCGAGTAGGCCAGCGGAAAAGCGCCAAACAGCCCCGCGCCGCCAAGCACCAGCCAGGTTTCATTGCCGTCCCAGACAGGGGCGACGGTATTCATCATTACGTCGCGGTCAGTCTCGCCCTTCATGAACGGGAAGAGAATCCCGATACCCAGGTCGAATCCGTCCATGATGACGTACATCATGATGCCGAAGATGATGATCACGGCCCAGATCAGTGGAAGATCGATACCCATGACTAGTTCCCCTCGCGCAGGCTGTCGTTTTGGCCATCTTCGCTGCCCTCGCGGGCTGCCGAGAGAGGACGTGCAGGAGTGCGTTTCTGCCCAGGACCACCGTGCGGCGTATCATCGCCTTCGTGGGTTTTCGGCCCTTTGCGGACCAAACGCATCATGTAGGCAAAGCCGGTTCCGAACAGCATGAAATACACCACGACGAACAGCACCAGCGTCAGTGTCAGCTGTTCGACGCTGTGTCGGGATGACGCATTGGCGGTGCGCATCAGCCCATAGACGACCCACGGCTGACGCCCTATTTCCGTGGTGAACCACCCCGCCAACATGGCAATCAGGCCAGCTGGGCCCATGCACATGACCAGTCTCAGGAACAGACGATTGGTATACAGCTCGCCACGCCAGCGCAGCCAGGCACTCCACAGGCCGACAGCGATCATCAGCATGCCCAGTGCCACCATGATCCTGAACGACCAGAAGATGATCAGCGAATTCGGGCGGTCCTCAGGCGGGAACGATTTGAGCGCTGGAATCTGTTTTTCCAGGCTGTGGGTCAGGATAAGGCTGCCCAGATAGGGAATCTCGACCGCGTATTTGGTCCTTTCTTCTTTCATGTCCGGGATGCCGAACAGAATCAGGGGTGTCGGCTCATTACCGACGTTTTCCCAGTGGCCTTCGATCGCGGCGATCTTGGCCGGCTGGTGTTCAAGAGTGTTCAGACCGTGTGCGTCACCGACCACTGCCTGGATGGGGGCGACGATCAGCGCCATCCACATTGCCATCGAAAGCATTCTGCGAATCGCCGGGTTATCGCGGCCGCGCAGCAGATGCCAGGCCGCCGAAGCACCCACGAAGAAGGCAGTGGCGACGAATGCGGCAATCGCCATGTGCGTCAGGCGATAAGGAAAAGACGGATTGAAAATGACAGCCAGCCAGTCCACTGGGATCACCCGGCCATCGACGATTTCATAGCCCTGAGGGGTATGCATCCAGCTGTTGGACGCGAGAATCCAGAACGTCGAAATCAGCGTGCCAACAGCCACCATGGCTGTCGAGAAGAAGTGCAGGCCGCGGCCTACGCGGTTCCAGCCGAAGAGCATGACGCCCAGGAAACCTGCTTCAAGGAAGAATGCGGTGAGAACTTCGTACGTCAGCAACGGCCCGGTGATTGCACCGGCGAAGTCGGAGAATCGACTCCAGTTGGTGCCGAACTCGTACGCCATGACCAGCCCCGAAACCACACCCATACCGAAGTTGACGGCAAAGATCTTCGACCAGAAGTGGTAGAGGTCCCGGTAGGTGTTGTCGTGGGTCTTGAGCCACAGGCCTTCGAGCACAGCCAGAAAGCTGGCCAGACCAATGGTGATGGCAGGGAAAAGAATGTGAAATGAAACAGTGAACGCAAACTGAATTCGGGCGAGATCGAGTGCCTCTAAACCGAACATAGGTCTTCCTCTATCAGGTGATACCGGCTGCAGACCTGGGGCCTTCAGCGACTGCCCCCACGATGTATTGAGTACGACTGTGTGCAATTGTTCTTTTTAGTTTCGCGCTCAGTTTCAGGACGCGGGAGTTGCGTCAAGCCGCCCGGTCAATCGAAGCTCATGGCTTGATTGACGCAGATCAACCGACGTTGAAAGAGTAGTCCCATTTCGGCACATGAACTGCGTGGTCTTTTGTCGCGTGACGAGTTGCCTCACCCGTGGATGCGGTGCAGATGGGAAAAAGCGGATCAGAGCGTTGATTGTGGTCGGATATCTATGGCGTATACCGATTTTTTGATGCTGGCCTGCAGCAGTCCGGCCTGCCGGCGGCAGCGATCTCACGGGTGCCATCGCCGGCGAGCCGTGCTGCTACAGGATTGCGGCGTTGTTCGGGATCTTTCAGCAGGTCTGGAAAAACCCCAACAACGCGCTCACCAACCGGCAATACACCGCATCCACTTCCGGCACCTGCCCTTTGCCTCTGATGCTGCCGTGCACCAGCCCAAGGCCCGGATCAAACTCCGTCGCCACGCCCGCTTCGCGCAACGCGCGGTCGTAGCAGACTCCGTCATCGCGCAATGGATCGAATTGGGCAACGGCGATGAAGGCGGGCGCCAGCCCTCGAAAGTCTGTGGCATTGAGCGGCATGGCGTATGGAGAACACTCGTTGTGTGACAGATACAGCTGCTGATAAAAAGCCAGTTCCGCCGTGCTGAGCAGGGGCGCATCGAAGCACTCACGGCGCGATGGCAGGTCGTCGACGCCACCCAGTCCTGGATAGATCAGCGCCTGCCCCACAGGCTGTCGCTCGCCCGCATCGCGCAAGGCCAGGCATACCGCGGCTGCCAGATTGCCGCCGGCACTGTCGCCGGCAATCGCAATCCGTTGCGGGTCGATGTCCAGCCACGGCGACTGGATTTGCAGGGCGTGCCAAACCGCCAGACTGTCGTCGAAGGCGGCTGGGAACGGATGCTCTGGCGCCAATCGGTAGTCCACGGCGATGACCACGGCATTCAGATCGACCGCCAGCGCCGCCGTTAGAAAATCATGGGAATCCAGATCACCCACCACCCAACCGCCACCGTGCAGGTACACCAAACAAGCCGCTGGATGTTCGGCGGAAAGAAGATGAGGCCGGTAGCTGCGCACAGACACGCCTGCCAGCTTGAAGTCTTTGATCTCAAGATTAGCCGAACGGGTCGGCGTGAAGGCTTCGCACATGCGCGAATAGGCACGTCGCTGGACGTCCATTTCTGTCGAGTCGACACTGAAACTCAAGGTCTTCTCGACGAAATGAGCCATTGCTGGCGACAAAGGATAACGAGTGGGCATCGACGGCTCCAGCCCGCCTGAACGCCGGGATCGAGAGGTTCAAGTTATTCGTTCGGACAAAACGCCTGTGGGAGCGAATTCATTCGCGAATCGGTATTCCAGTCGCCACGGATGCGTCGACTGTACTGGCCTCTGGCGAATGAATTCCCTCCCACAGCGTACAGCTACATACTCAAAATCGATTAAACCCCTTACTTATTCACCGCCACCTGCACAGCCGTCGCCGCATCCTTGCCATCAAAGGTAGTCACGCCTTCAAGCCAGCGCTTGGTGTCTTCCGGATGATCCTTGAGCCACTGTTTGGCGACGTCGGTTGGGGCCTTGCGGTCCATGATTGGCACCATCATCTGGCTTTCCTGAGCGGCGGTGAACTTCAGATTGCTCAGCAGCTTGTTAACGTTGGGACAGCGGGTCGCGTAATCCGGAGCGGTGACCACGGAGACGGTCGCAGCGCCTTCACCCGGACCAAACACGTCTTCGCTACCGGTCAGGTAGGCGATCTTCATGTTGATGTTCATCGGATGCGGGGTCCAGCCAACGAATACCACCCACTCCTTGCGATCAACAGCACGCTTCACGGCGGCGAGCATCCCGGCCTCACCCGACTCCACCAACTGGAAGCCTTTGAGGCCGAACTGATCTTTTTCGATCATGCCTTTGATATTGGTGTTGGCACCGGTACCCGGCTCGATCCCATAGATCTTGCCACCGAGTTTGTCCTTGAATTTGGCGATGTCGGCGAAGGTTTTCAGCCCGGCGTCAGCCTCGAACTGCGGCACGGCCAGGGTCGCCTGCGCGTCGCTCATGCTCGGTGTGTCGAAGACCTTGACCTGATTGGCCGCCACGAACGGGGCGATGTTCTTGTCCATCGCCGGCTTCCAGTAGCCCAGGAAAACGTCCAGACGATCATCGCGCAAACCGCCGAAGACGATTTGCTGCGCGGCACTGGTCTGCTTGACGTCATAGCCCATGTTCTGCAACAGGACCTCGGCCACTGCGCTGGTGGCGATCACGTCAGTCCAGTTGACCACACCCATCCGCACGCTCTGACATTTGGCAGGTTCAGCTGCCATCAAGGCGGTGCTGCTCAGCATCAATACACCGCAACTGATCTGACGAATAAATCTCTTCATGCGTGCTCCTCGGGTCGGCTTGTTATTAATCAGCTCTTTTCGGCAGTTTTTTCTAAGGCTTCAAGACCCACGGCAATTCGAATGCTGCCGCGTTGCTGCAAATTACGCAGCGACACAAAGCATGAAGCGCACCAGCGCGACCTATGGTTGCACTGGAGCGACATTGAAAAAGTGTTCCCGACCTCGGGACTGATGGAGACCTACTGTGGGAGCGAATTTAGCCGCGAGAGGCAGGCGCGAACAACACTTCTTGGTCGCCTGAAATAGCTTTCGCGAATCAATTCGCTCCAACAGCTTTTAAGACGTGTCTGACGCTTTGAGCAGCGGCTTTTAGATCGCCGCCGCCCGCAAGCCAGACTGCTGCAGGGTGCTGCGGTGAATCAAAGCACCTTGTCCAAGGTAATCGGGAACTCCCTCACCCGCTTGCCGGTAGCATGGTAGATCGCATTGGCGATCGCCGACGCAACACCGACGATGCCAATCTCACCAACGCCCTTGGAGCCCAGTTCATTAACGATTTCATCGTTTTCCTCGACGAACACCACATCGATGTCGGCAATGTCCGCGTTCACCGGAATGTGGTATTCCGCCAGGCTGTGGTTCATGAAGCGGCCCAGGTTGTGATCGGTCTGGGTTTCTTCCTGCATGGCCTGGCTGATCCCCCACACGACACCTCCGAGAATCTGACTACGAGCGGTCTTGGGATTGACCACCCTGCCCGCTGCCACCGCACTGACGACGCGATTGACCCGAATGCTGCCCAGATCCTCGTCGACCAATACCTCGACGAATACCGCCGAGTGCGTTGCCGTGGCATAGCCGTTGCGTTTCTCGTCAGGTTCGGCGTCGATCTGCACGTCGAGCACCTCATGAGAAGACTCGCGGACGATGTCGGCATAGGAAAAGCGCTGGTCCTGAACGATCAAGTAGCCGTCGCCGAAACCCACCTCTTCCATATCCACCACCGCAAACTGCGGATGAGCCATGCGCACCGCATCCAGCAATTTGGCGCGCAACGCTCGACAAGCCTGCTGCACCGCGGTGCCGACCGACGAAACAGTGAATGAGCCGCCCTGTAACGGCGCGGTAGGCAGCGAAGAGTCGCCCAGCACGAAGGTCACATCATCGGGCCTCACGCCCGCCGCTTCGGCAGCGATCTGCACCATAACCGTGTAGGTGCCGGTGCCGATGTCAGTGGTCGCGCTGCTCACCGTCAGCTTGCCATTGCCATCGATACTCGCGCGGGCGCTGGCCTTCATCTGCATGGCCTCCCACACGCCGCCCGCCATACCCCAACCGACCAACTGCCGGCCGTTGCGCATGCTACGAGGCTCAGGGTTGCGCTGGCTCCAGCCAAAACGCTCGGCGCCTTGTGCATAACACGCGCGCAACTCCTTGCTGGAATAGGGCTTATCTTCGTTGCCATTGCGCTCGGCGAAATTGATCACCCGCAACTGCACCGGATCGATGCCTGCCGCACACGCCAGTTCGTCCATGGCACATTCCAGCCCGACCATGCCCGACGTCGCGCCAGGTGCGCGCATGTCAAGCGGGGTGTAGACGTCAAGTGGCGCCAGCTTGTAGGTCAGCTGCACGTTGTCACATTGGTAGAGCATGCCGCTCCACTCGACCACGTGCTCGGTGAAATCCTCGAATCGCGAGGTCTGGCCGATAACGTCGTGTCCGACAGCGACGAGTTTGCCTTCAGCCGTCGCACCCAGTCTCAGGTGCTGCAACGTGTTAGGCCGATAACCGAAAGTGAACATCTGCTGACGCGTCAGGGTAACGCGCACTGAGCGCTTCAATTGCAACGCAGCCATTACTGCCAGTGGCAATTGATATTGCGGACGCAGCCCGGAGCCGAATGCACCGCCGACGAACGCGGCGAAGATGCGGATCTTTTCCTTGTCCAGTTCGAACACCTTGTGCAGGTAGTCCTGGCAGTTCTGCGGTCCCTGAGTCTTGTCGTGGATATGCAGACTGCCATCGTCTTGATAAATCACAGTCGATGCATGGGGCTCCATCGGGTTGTGATGCTCGTTCGGCGTGCTGTAATGCGTGTCAACGCTGAATGTCGCATCGGCAAATCCTGCTTGAAAATTGCCTCTTGGCTTGGGAGTTTCCGCCGGGGCCGTGTGTGCGCTGCCCTGAGCGGCAATCAAATCGGTTTCATGGGACTCGGCCTGATACTCGATGCGTATCAGCGAGCCAGCATAGCGCGCCAGTTCAAGGGTATCGGCCACCACCAGCGCCAGCGGCTGCCCGCTGTACAGCACGCGGTCGTTATAAAGAGGGCGGAACGGCGAGCCTTCGGCTGAGTCGGCGTCCTCGTAATTCTTGTCGTAGCTGGCGACATGGGGACGATTGGTGTGGTCGATGACCGCCACCACGCCCGGCACCTGCAACGCTGCCGAAGTATCGATGTTGACGATGCGGCCGCACGCGATGGTGCTGGAAACCACGCTGCCATGAAGCAGACCCGTCTCCGGATATTCGCCCGCATAACGGGCCTGCCCGGTGACTTTTAGCAGCCCGTCCACCCGATCCAGCGGTTGGCCTACCGGTGACGTTTTGCCGGGCGGAAATATTTTCGCGTTCATCAGGCATTCCCTCCCGTAGCGGCGTCGCTCAGGGCACGAACGATCGCGCGACGCGCCAGTTTGATCTTGAAGGCGTTATGTTCAAGCGGCTGAGCATCGCGGAGCATGGCATCGGCTGCGGCGACGAAGTTCTCCCGTGAAACGGGCTTGCCTTTGAGTAACTGCTCCACTGTCTTGTCGCGCCAAGGTTTGTGCGCAACGCCGCCCAGCGCCAGGCGTACATCCTTGATGACATCGCCATCGAGCTCCAGCGCTGCGGCAACTGAAACCAGGGCAAAGGCGTAAGAGGCGCGATCGCGAATCTTCAGGTAATGGCTGTGCTGCTGGAATCGCGCAGGCGGCAGCTCGACGGCAGTGATCAGCTCGTCGTCTGCCAACTGGTTGTCACGCTCCGGCGAATCGGCGGGCAGACGATGAAAATCAGCGAACTCGATGGTGCGCTTGCCCGCTCGCCCTTCCACATGGACAATCGCTTCAAGGGCCGCCAAAGCCACGCACATATCTGAAGGATGGGTCGCAACGCACTCGCTGCTGGCGCCGAGGATCGCATGGATCCGGTTCAGCCCGTCTTTTGCCGGGCAGCCGGAGCCAGGCTCGCGTTTGTTGCAAGGCACCGTCGAGTCATAGAAGTAGTAGCAACGGGTACGCTGCAAGAGATTGCCGCCGGTGCTGGCCATGTTGCGCAACTGCGGCGACGCGCCAGCAAGCACGGCTTGAGATAACAACGGATAGCGACTTTCCACCAGCGGGTGCCAGGCCAGATCGGCGTTACTCACCAGCGCACCGATCATCAGGCCGCCACCTGCCGTTTCCCGCACTTCCTTGAGAGGCAAGCCGGTGATGTCGATCAGGTGTTCTGGCCGGGCGATGTTTTCTTTCATCAAGTCCAGAAGATTGGTGCCGCCGGCAATGAAGCGACTGGCCGGACCAACCAGATTGACGGCCTGGCTGACATCGGCTGGCTTGCTGTAGCTGAACGGGTTCATGACTGGCGCCCTCCCTGATCAGGCGCCGCATTCAGTTGCGGCAGAACCTCTTCCACTGCTGCGCGAATGTTGCTGTACGCGCCGCAACGGCATAGGTTTCCGCTCATCAGCTCCTTGATCTCGTCGTCAGTCTTCGCACGTCCCTCGTTGGCCAACCCCACCGCCGAGCAGATCTGCCCTGGCGTGCAGTAACCGCATTGAAACGCATCGTGCTTGATGAACGCCTGCTGCATCGGGTGAAGCGCGTCGCCGTCTGCCAACCCTTCGATGGTGGTCAGCTCGGCGCCGTCGCACATGATCGCCAGTGTCAGGCATGCGTTGATGCGCTTGCCGTCGCGCAATACAGTGCAAGCCCCGCACTGGCCGTGGTCGCAGCCCTTTTTGGTGCCGACCAGATCCAGCTGTTCACGCAACAGGTCGAGTAGCGTGGTCCAGGGTTGTACATCCAGCTGTCGGGGCTGGCCGTTAAGCGTCAGGGCAATGGAATGCTCTGCGAAAGCCTGTGGGTTCGTCGCACTCATGGGAAAGCCTCACGGTTGATACTCATCAGCGCAGTCGATCTGCGTCTATGGGGTTACGACTTGCGGCTTTTGGCAATCGTTCAGGGATTGTGATGAGCGAGCATCGTGTGCACTGGCGATGATACCGGCGCCCGATAGCTGCTCTGTGGGTGTGAGCTTGCTTGCGAACGGGAAGGTGCGTCCTCAACGTTCAAGCGCTCGAGAATCAGTCTTCGTGACCAGCTCACTCCCACAGGTTTAAGCGCAAGCAGCCAATGCGGCGGGACGCTGGTATGATGCGCGGCTTTTTGCGACTGGCAGAAATTGTGCAGTGAATTTGTGCGAGTCGTTTCGGCGACTGTGCTTTGCTGTTACTAGTCGATTTCATTAATGGCGCGATGCGTCACCGGGGAGCCACACATGCTGGAGCGGCTGTTTCAACTCAAGGCACATGACACCAATGTGCGCACCGAAATCCTGGCCGGGGTCACGACGTTCCTCGCCATGGCCTACATCCTGTTCGTCAACCCGAGCATCCTCGGCGAAACCGGCATGGACAAGGGCGCCATCTTTGTCGCCACCTGCCTTGCGGCCGCCATTGGCTCGACGGTCATGGGGCTGATCGCCAATTACCCGATCGCGCTCGCACCGGGCATGGGCCTGAACGCCTTCTTTACCTACACCGTGGTCTTGCACATGGGCCACACCTGGCAAGTGGCGCTGGGTGCGGTGTTCATTTCGGCGGTGATGTTCTTTCTGCTGTCGATCTTTCGCATTCGCGAGTGGATCATCAATAGCATCCCGCTGCCGCTGCGTTCGGCCATCGCTGCCGGTATCGGCCTGTTCCTGGCGCTGATTGCCCTGCATAACGCCGAAATCGTCGTCAGCAACCCGGCGACCATGGTTGGCCTGGGTGATCTGGCAAAACCGGCGCCAATCCTCGCCGCGCTGGGTTTTGCCCTGATCGTCGCGCTGGAAGCGCTGAAAGTGCGGGGCGCGGTGCTGATTGGCATCCTCGCGGTGACCATCGTGTCGATCGTGCTGGGCTTTTCGCCATTCGGCGGCGTGGTCTCGATGCCGCCGTCGCTGGCGCCGACCTTTCTGCAGCTGGACATCGCGGGCGCGCTGAACATCGGTCTGGTGAGCGTGATCTTCTCCTTTCTGTTTGTTGATCTGTTTGATAATTCGGGCACCCTGATCGGCGTCGCCAAGCGCGCGGGCCTGATGGGCAAGGACGGCCACATGCCGAAAATGGGCCGCGCCCTGATCGCCGATAGCACCGCAGCCATGGCCGGTTCGCTGCTGGGCACCTCGACCACCACCAGCTACATCGAGTCGGCTGCGGGCGTGAGCGCCGGCGGCCGCACCGGTCTCACCGCTATCGTGGTGGCCGTGCTGTTCCTGCTGGCGCTGTTCTTCGCGCCACTGGCTGGCAGCGTTCCGGCATTCGCCACGGCGCCTGCACTGCTGTTCGTGGCAGTGCTGATGACCTCGGGACTGGCGGAAATCAACTGGGACGACATCACCGAAGCTGCCCCCGTGGTGATCACCGCGCTGGCCATGCCGTTCACCTATTCCATTGCCAACGGTATCGCTTTTGGCTTCATTTCCTGGACAGTGATCAAGCTGTTGTCGGGCCGCGGCCGTGAGCTGAATTCGGCGCTGGTGGTGCTGTCGATCCTGTTCGTGATCAAGTTGGGCTTTTACCCATGAGTTCTACGTTCGACCCTGCAAACTACAGCCAGCAGCTCGACGAAAAGGCCGATCGTCTGCGTGAGCTGCTCAAGCCGTTCGACGCGCCAGAGCCTGAAGTTTTCGATTCGCCGCCGGAGCATTACCGGCTGCGCGCCGAATTCCGTCTGTGGCGCGACGAGGGCAAGCGTCATTACGCGATGTTCACACCGGGTGACAAATACACGCCGATCCTGATCAACGATTTCCCCATCGCCAGCCAGCAGATCAACGCGTTGATGCCGGTATTGCGTGATCGCTGGGAGGCCAGCAAGACGCTCAATCACAAGCTGTTTCAGGTGGACTTTCTGACTACTCTGGCTGGCGACGGCATGATTACCCTGTGCTATCACCGCCCGCTGGACGACGCCTGGAAGCTGGAAGCCGAGCAATTGGCTGCCGACCTCAACGTCAGCGTTATCGGTCGCTCCAAAGGTCAGCGTCTGGTGATCGGCCGCGACTACGTGACTGAAGAGCTGGAAGTCGCAGGGCGCATCTTCAGCTATCGCCAGCCGGAAGGCGCGTTCACCCAGCCCAACGGCACGGTGAACCAAAAGATGTTGAGCTGGGCCTACGAGGCGTTGGGCGAGCGGGAAGATGACCTGCTGGAATTGTATTGCGGCAACGGCAACTTCACCTTGCCGCTGGCGACCCGCGTGCGCAAAGTGCTGGCGACCGAGATCAGCAAGACTTCGGTGAACGCGGCACTGAGCAATCTGGCGGACAACGCTGTGGATAACGTCTCGCTGGTGCGTCTGTCGGCCGAAGAGCTGACAGAGGCGTTGAATGACGTTCGTCCATTCCGGCGTCTGGCCGGCGTCGATCTGAAAAGCTATGACTTCGGCAGCGTGTTCGTCGATCCGCCCCGCGCCGGGATGGATCCGGACACCTGCGAGCTGACCCGGCGTTTCGAGCGCATCCTGTATATCTCCTGCAACCCGGAAACCCTGGCCGCCAACATCGCCCAGCTGCACGACACCCATCGGGTCGAGCGTTGCGCGCTGTTCGATCAGTTTCCGTATACGCATCATATGGAATCCGGGGTGTTGTTGGTTCGGCGCTGAGCCGACACCCGCAATACCCTTTGTAGGAGCCAGCCTGCTGGCGAATGCTTTGGCTCAGACACCGATGTGGTGAATGGCTGACCGCGTTCGCCAGCAAGCCGGCTCCTACAGTTCTGCGTTGCATTTCAACCATGCACAACCGTCATATCCTGCACCGCCCATCATTAAATTTCTGACAGCAAGAGGCATATACCTGCTTACAGGTGTATAACAGTCGGCCGTCTTTCGCTTCGATGGATGTCCTGACTTGAGTTCCGATACGCCTGCCTCATCTTCCGAATCCGCCTCTGGAAGCGCCCTTAAGCAACCCGGTTTTTTTGCCTTTCTGAGCGCTCGTCTCGCTGCCGTCTTCGCCATGCAAATCCAGGCCGTCGTGGTCGCCTGGCAAGTCTATGACATGACCCGCAGCCCGATTTCGCTGGCGTATGTGGGGCTGGCGCAGTTCATTCCGATGCTGCTGTTGCTGATGCCTGCCGGCGACCTGATCGACCGCTACGACCGCAAACTGATCCTCACCATCAGCTGGACCGTGCAAGCCCTGTGCAGCCTGATGCTGATGCTGTTTTCCGTCACTCATCATCAGGACACTCGGCTGATCTACGCGACCCTGGCCCTGTTCGGCTGCGCCCGCGCTTTTACCGGTCCTGCCCTGCAAAGCCTGTTGCCCCAAGTAGTGCCACGGGAAAAGCTCGCCTCGGCCATCGCCACCAACAGCATGATCATGCGCATCGCGACCATCGCCGGGCCGCTGGTCGGCGGCGGTCTTTATGCGGCGGGCGGCGGCGGGCTGACCTATTCGGTGTGCATGGCGAGCTTCATCGCCGGGGTCTTGCTGCTGATCCGCGTGCCGGTGCTGTACGTCGGCAAAAAGCAGATTCTCGAATCCACTGCCTGGAAGCGCTTCACCGCAGGCATCGCCTTCATCCGCTCGCGGCCGATCATTCTCGGCACCATCTCGCTGGACCTGTTCGCGGTGCTCCTGGGTGGCGTGGTGGCACTACTGCCGATCTACGCTCATGAAGTACTGCACCTCGGACCGCAAGGCCTGGGGGCGTTGCGCAGTGCGATGAGTCTGGGGGAAGTCGGCACCGGGTTGTACCTGAGCGTGCGCCCGTTCGATCGTCACGTCGGCTTGGTGATGTTCATCGCCGTTGCCGTGTTCGGTCTGGCCAATTTGGTGTTCGCCTTGTCCACGTTGTTCTGGCTGTCGCTGCTGGCATTGATGATCGCGGGCGCAGCGGACATGGTCAGCGTCTACATCCGCTCGACGCTGGTGCAATTCTCAACGCCAGACGACATGCGCGGTCGGGTGAACGCCGTGAACATGCTATTCATTGGCTCTTCCAACGAGCTGGGCGAATTCCGCGCCGGCAGCAGCGCCGCACTGTTCGGCGCAGTGCCAGCGGCGGTTCTCGGCGGATTGTGCACGCTGGGCGTGGTCGGTACTTGGATGTGGGGCTTCAAGCCACTGCGGCAGGTGAATCACTTTGCTGACGCCTCGCCTGCCGAAGTGACCGAGAAGCAGACTGTGCGGGTATGACCAATCCCCTGAGCCGTCCGATCTTGTGTTGCCCGAGGACGTGAGTCGGGCAGCCAGATAGTCCAGCAGCGGCAGCACTTTCGGCAGGTTCTCCCGGTTTCTTATATGCGCCAGTTTTGTAGGAAACAAACGCCCACGACGTAGGGCCATTCTGTATTCGCTGTAACCCTCCCCCAACCCATCGAAAGCCTCCTGCCCTTTTCCTATCCTCGCGCCCTCACGCATGTTCAGGGACAGGAAAATGGCAGTCGCAGGCAAGCCGTATGTGTTCATCAACGACCAGTTTCGGCACTATCCGATCATCAAGGCGCAGGTAGGCGGCGGCGCGAAGTTCGATCACCTCAATCGCCATGTGTACAACACCATGGTCATGCCGGGCCAGCTCATGGTGGTTGGCGACGAATCGGTGCCGCGAGTGTCGCCCGAAGAAGCGGAAATGATGAGGCTCGCTTACGGGACTCACCACTCGCTGTTCCAGAACCAGGCCCGGGCCGACGGCGACATCATCAAGAACTACGACCTCCTCCAGAACATGCTCGGCTACGGCTCGCTGGGGATCGGCGCTGCCACCGGCAGTTGGGAAAAACACCTCAAAGGCGTGGAAGCCACCCTGAAAGACATCGAGCAGCTGTATCAACTCGCCCTCAAACGCGGCACCCCCATCGCACGGCAAGAGTTCATCAACCAACGTCGCGTGCACTTCGCCAAACTCGACATCCAACTCAAAGGCATCGCCCACTGGGGCACCGGCCTGCGCAACGACGGCTCGATCAAGAAAATGCTGGGGATATCGACGAAGAGCTATCTGCACAATCAGGAAATTCGCGGGTATACCCAGCGGCTGGCGCATATTGCCAGGGCTTCGAAGTTGCTCAGAGCGGGAACGCCGATTGGGATTGGGTTGAATGCGTGGTCCTCTTATCTGGAGATACAGGAGGCTTGTTCGATGGGACGGGAGGACGCGTGTACGCGGGCTAATTTTGTAGAGGGCTCGATGTTGGTGGGCGGTGTTGGCGGGGGGTATGCAGGAGGCTTTGCAGGTACGTATGCCTGCTTCTTGGTATTGGGCGCCTTAACCGGGCCTGGCGCATTAGCTTGCATGATCGTAGGGGCGGCAGTTGTAGGGTACGGCGGCGGCCTTGGCGGTGAAAAGCTCGGGGAATTAATTGGCACGACCCTCTATGAATGGAGGGGTAACAATGCGAATTGAAATATGGTGGGCATTCATCAACATGGGGAGCTTGCTTATAAACATGTTCTTCGGAATCTATTGTCTATACGCTCCACTCGAGAAGAGCGAGGCGCTTCTGCACGATGTAAAATTCGTCTCCCGGCTCAAGAGCTTCTTCGGAGGAAGTTTGTTCGGCAGGCAAGCCAGACTGAACGCAATCTCAATGGTTGTCATGATGCCCAACGTTATGCAGAGGCGCGGCGAAATCTCACGCGAAGCGTATTTGAGATTACCCACCTCACTCAAACTACAAATACGTGCTCTATACTCCCTCACTTTCGCAAACTGCCTAGGAATGGCATGTTTTTATTTTCTTAGGAATTGATATCGCTTCATTGGCGAGCCAACCAAGCGCCCATCAAGAAACCTGAGTTAGACTGCTCGATTGCTGATACAGGGCAATCGCGCCTCAAGGTCGTCAAGCCAAAACTCCATTCAAACGCAACAACAGCATTAGACATAGCCATAACGCGGCACCCCCCATCGCACGGCAGGAGTTCATCAACCAACGCCGCGTGCTCTTCGCCAAACTCGACACTCAACTCAAAGGCATCGCCCACTGGGGCACCGGCCTGCGCAACGACGGTTCTATCAGGAAAATGCTGGGGATATCGACGAAGAGCTATCTGCACAATCAGGAAATTCGCGGGTATACGCAACGGCTGGCGCATATTGCCAAGGCTTCGAAGTTGCTGAGAGCGGGGACGCCGATTGGGGTTGGGTTGAATGCGTGGTCGTCTTATCTGGAGATCAAGGAAGCCTGCTCGATTGGGCGAGAGGAGGTGTGCAGGAAGGCGAAGTATGTCGACGGGACGAAGCTGGTTTTGGGGGGCGGCGGCGGCATGATAGGTGGCACGATCGGTTCGGCAGCATTAATCCCCCTGTGCCTGATCGTTTTTGGGGTTCCAACCGGTGGCGTGGGGGCCATCGGATGCGGCATCGTCGCCGCTGCAATAGGCGGATATGCAGGAGGTCTGGGAGGGGAAATATATGGAGAGACCGTTGGCGAAGTGATCTACGAATGGAGCCCATGATGCAGACTTGGTCTTATGGACAATGGGGCTTGATCCTGGGGATTTCGACGTGGCTCAACCTCATCGTGTTGATGTGGTTCACCTATAAAAATATCGACTTCCTGGAAGATCGATTATCTGGGTGCCGGTGTATTTCTGACACCAGAGGTATTTGGCAAGGAGGGTTCGTAGGTCGGCACATGCGGTTCAACATGATATTCATGGTGACTTACATGCCCGGAATCATGTACCGCCAACGCCACATCACGAAAGACGCTCATCTCCATATTCCTCGGCATTTGAAATGGCGAATCTGGGGGATCTACGCTTGGCTTTTTACGAATATGAGCGCCATGGCTGTCTTGTGTTACTTCATAAAGACCGCTCCATGACGTCTCGCCTTTAAGGTACGGCGCAACGGCATGCCCTGAACCATTCTCGTGATGGCCTCTCTTAGTTCCAACAGCCAGAAGACGGACCTCCCCCGCCGTCTACACTTCCTACACGACTAAAAGAGGATTCCTCCATGCTCTGGAAAAAAGGACGTCGCAGTGACAACGTAGTCGACGCGCGCGACGACACCGGTGGCGGGGGTGGGATGCGTATCGGGGGCAAGGGGCTGGGGATTGGCGGGATTGTGATCATTGTCGCTATCGGTCTGCTGACCGGGCAGGACCCGATGCAGATCCTCGGGCAGATCGCGGGGCAGATGGACACGCAGCAAACCAGTGCAGTCAATCCTCAAACACGCCAGGCGCCGCCAGCCAATGACGAGCAGGCGGATTTCGTGCGGGCGATTCTGGGGGATACCGAAGACACGTGGGGCCAGATTTTTCAGCAAGGCGGTCGGCAGTACAAGAACCCGACGCTGATCCTGTTCCGCGGCCAGGTGCAGTCGGCGTGCGGTTTTGCCTCCTCCGCCAGCGGCCCGTTCTATTGCCCGGCGGATCAACGGGTTTATCTGGACATGGAGTTCTTCCGCGAGATGAGCCAGCGCTTCAAGGCG
Organism: Pseudomonas sp.; assembly: GCF_050739935.1. Taxonomy (GTDB): domain Bacteria; phylum Pseudomonadota; class Gammaproteobacteria; order Pseudomonadales; family Pseudomonadaceae; genus Aquipseudomonas. Next base: position 55,111 of record NZ_JBOICF010000057.1, read on the forward strand.
GCCGGGGATTTTGCTCAGGCTTATGTGATCGCACATGAAGTTGGCCATCATGTGCAGACCTTGCTTGGGGTTTCGGCTAAAGTTGACGCCGCCCGCCAGCGCGGTATGCGCATGGAGGGTGACAACGGTTTGCTAGTGCGTCAGGAGTTGCAGGCTGACTGCCTTGCCGGTGTTTGGGCCAACAATGCACAAAAGCGTTTGAACTGGCTTGAGCCCGGTGATATTGAAGAGGCGCTGAATGCGGCGAATGCCATTGGCGACGACCGTTTGCAGCAACAAGGCCAGGGGCGTGTAGTGCCGGACTCGTTCACTCACGGGACGTCTGCCCAGCGGGTTCGCTGGTTCAAGACAGGCTTTGCCCAGGGACAAATCAACCAATGCGATACATTCGCCGCCAAGAGCCTCTGATCACATGATGAAACCGCTTTCGATCCTGTTGTTGGGCACCCTGATGAGCGTCACGGCTCATGCTGCGGATCAGGCGGTCAAATCCATCAGCCCCGACCGGCTGCTGATCAACGGAACATCTCAGGCCACGCTGGGCCTGAGTCAGAGTTGGGTACGCCCCAGTCCGCAGATTCAGCGGGTGGTCATCGTTTTCCATGGCCGCCTGCGCAATGCCCAGACGTATTTGCGCAGTGTCGAGCGCGCAACCAACCAGTCCAAGCAACGGCCCAAGACCCTGCTGATCGCGCCGCAATTCCTCGATGAAAAGGACATTGCCGCGCACCATCTCCCGGAGACGGTTCTGCGCTGGCATGCCAATGACTGGATGGCCGGGGACAAATCGATGGGGGCCAAGCCGATCAGTTCGTTCGTCGTCATCGACCATATTCTCAAGCGCCTGAGCGACAGCAAGCTGTTTCCGAACCTGAAAGAAATCGTGATTGCCGGTCACTCCGGCGGCGCGCAGGTAGTGCAGCGCTACGCGATGATTGGCGGCAAGGAAGATGCGCTGCTGAAGAAGGAAGGTATCAAGCTGCGGTATGTCATCGCCAACCCGTCGTCGTATGCATACTTCGACGCAACCCGCCCCATACCGGTGGACGCCGCAACGTGCCCGGGCTTCAACACCTGGAAGTACGGCATGAACAAGCTGCCGGCGTATGCGGGCAAGGAGACACCGGCGGAGCTGGAAGCGGGGTATGTGAAGCGTGACATCACTTACCTGCTGGGCGAGCAGGATACCGACCCGAACCATCCGGCGCTGGATAAGGATTGTGGTGCCGAAGCGCAAGGGCCGTATCGCCTGGCGCGTGGGCATAATTTCTTCGACTACCTGACCAAACGTCATCCGGAAGGCTTGAATCAGCGTCTGGTCGAGGTCAAGGGCGTAGGTCACAACGGCGACGCGATGTTCACCTCGCCAGAAGGGCAGGCGGCGTTGTTCAAGCGAGATTGAGAACGGCTTCCGCGACGCAAAGCACAAGCCTGTGGGAGTGAGCTTGCTCACGAAGACGTAGTGTCAGCCACGAGTGTGCTGGCTGACACATCCCATTCGTGGGCAAGCTCACTGTCACGGCTTTGGTGTTCCAGTCAGATTGATTCGCTGTCCTGCAGCATCTTGCGCAACGCCACGCAATCGGCGGCATGCCAATCCGTCAGCTCGGGCCAGGGATTTTCCGGCAGGTTGACCAGCACGGTATGCGTCCCGGCCGCTTTTCCACACGCCAGGTCAAATCGGTAATCGCCCACCATTACCATCTGCGAAGGCTCGATCTCCCAGGTCTGGGCCAGCTTCAGCAGACCGCCCGGATCAGGCTTGGGCGGCGCTTCGTCACGACCCAGCACATCTTCCACATCGAAGCAGTCGGCAATGCCGATGGCTTCCAGCGTCACATGGGCCAATTCCCTGGCATTGCGCGTGAGGATGCCCAACCGACAGCCACGCCTGGCCAGTTCGCGCACCAGCTCAATCGCACCCGCGGCAGGCTTCGACGCCACCGCCAGTTCGCGCTCATGCTCCAGCAACCAAGCGTGTTTAGCCGCCGCCACCTCGGTCGGCAGAGCGGCCAGGTGGCTGAGAATATCGTCTTCCTGAGGAATGCTCAGCGCACGCTTGATGGCCGGAAAGTCATGCACGGCGATGGTCAGGGTGCCGTCCATGTCGAACACCCAGTGGCGCAGTTGCGACAGGCTCACTCCCAGTCCTTGCGATGGCGGATCAAACCTTCCTGACTCACCGACGCCACAAGCTTGCCGGCGCGGTTGTAGACGCTGCCGCGGGAAAATCCGCGAGAGTTGCCGGCCCATGGGCTGTCCATCGCGTAAAGCAGCCAGTCATCGGCGCGCAGTTCGCCGTGGAACCACAGCGAGTGGTCGAGGCTGGCGATCTGCATGTCTTTCTGCCAGACGGTTTTGCCGTGGGGCAGCAGCGAGGTGGGCAGCAGGTTGAAGTCCGAAGCGTACGCGAGCATGTATTTGTGCAACGCGGGGATGTCCGGCAGGGCGCCGTCGGCGCGGAACCAGACGTACTTCACCGGATCGGTCGGGTTGGGGTTGTAGGGGTCGAACTCGGTGACCGGGCGAAACTCGATCGGCTTCGGACACAGGAGCTTGTCTTTCAGGTGCTCCGGAATCAGGTGCTCGCGCTGACGCATCAGTTCCAATTCCGATGGCAGATGCTCTGGCCCGACCACTTGCGGCATCTGGCTCTGATGCTCAAAGCCTTCTTCGTCGTATTGAAAGGACGCGCTGCAGGTGAAGATCGGTTTGCCCTTCTGGATGGCCGTCACGCGGCGGGTGCTGAAACTGCCGCCATCACGCACGCGATCGACCTGATAGACCACCGGCAGATACGCATCGCCCGGCCGCAGAAAATAGCCATGCAGCGAGTGCACATGACGTTCATCTTCAACGGTCTTGCTGGCCGCCGACAACGATTGCCCGAGCACTTGCCCGCCAAACAGCTGGCGAAAGCCAAGGTCCTGGCTGCGTCCACGGAAGAGGTTTTCTTCGATCGGCTCCAGGCTCAACAGCGACACCAGATCATCCAGCACATGGCTCATTCGGGGTTCCTCACACACGGTCATCACACACAAAGTACAGCCACGGTCGCCATCAGCGGCGATCAAGCGCATTGGACGAGATGATACAGATCTTTGCAGCCCGGTTCCCGCCAATCACAAGGTCGCCAGCCACTGCAAACGGTTGATTCGATACAACACGTGCGGACGGAGGGGGTGGCCGGGAGGCAGGTTGGGATGGTCGAAATCATCGGCAGGATCGTTGTGCATGCCGATGGCCTGCATGACCTTTTGCGAGGGCAGATTGCTGACCGCCGTGAAGGAGACGATCTGCTCCAGCTCAAGGTGTTCGAAACCGCAACCAAGCACTGTCCAGGCTGCCTCGCTGGCATAGCCCAGCCCCCAATGCTCGCGGGCCAGACGCCAACCGATTTCCACTGCCGGGGTAAACGCCGCGTCGAAGCCCACTATGTTCAGCCCGGTGAAGCCGATGAACTCGCCGGTGTCCTTGCGTTCCAGCGCCCACAGGCCGAAACCGTATTCGGCGAAGTGACCGCGAACGCGTCCGATCAGCTTGGCGCTTTCCAGACGTGTCAGTGGCTGTGGAAAGTAACGCATGACCTGTGGGTCGGCGCACATGTGCGCGAAGGCTGGCAAATCATCATCCCGCCACTGACGCATCAACAAGCGTGGGCTGTTGAGCTCAAGTATGGGTTCCATTGAACATCTCCCCTACCCCACTCCTCAAATGGCTCGCCAGCGTTGCTCGCGAGTGTACCGATTCTGCCCCGCAACCAGATCCAGCCAAATGGCTGTGCCGGGGCAACCATTGCTGGCAAGATTCCCCTTCGATCCCAATGCGTACGCACTATGTCCCTGCCGCTTATCTATCACGAAGATTACAGCCCGGCGTTTCCGCCCGACCATCGCTTCCCGATGGACAAATTCCGCTTGCTGCATGACCACCTTATCGACAGCGGCCTGACCACGGATGCTCAACTGTTTCGCCCACAGGTCTGTCCGGAAGACATTCTCGCGCTGGCTCATGACCCTTCCTACATCCGTCGCTACATGGACGGCGACCTCTCCCGCGAGGATCAGCGCCGGTTGGGCCTGCCCTGGAGCGAGGATCTGGCCCGACGCACGGTGCGCGCGGTGGGCGGCTCGTTGCTGACGGCGGAAAAAGCCCTGCAACACGGTCTGGCCTGTCATCTGGCCGGTGGCACTCATCACGCTCACTTCGACTATCCCGCCGGATTCTGCATCTTCAACGACCTGGCCATCATCAGCCAATACCTGCTGCACAGCGGCCGGGTGGACCGAGTGCTGATCTTCGACTGCGACGTGCATCAGGGCGACGGCACCGCGAGGATTCTCGAACACACCGAAGATGCGATTACCGTGTCACTGCATTGCGAGAAAAACTTCCCCGCGCGCAAGGCCCGGAGCGACTGGGACATTCCGCTGCCAATGGGCATGGGTGACGATGATTACCTGAAAGTAGTCGATGACACGCTCAATTACCTGCTGCCGCTGTATCGACCCGACCTGGTGCTGTATGACGCTGGCGTCGATGTGCACAAGGACGATGCCCTGGGGTATCTGCAATTGACCGACGAAGGCGTGGCTCGGCGTGATGAAGCGGTGATGCGGCATTGCCTGGGGCGGGACATCCCGGTGATGGGGGTGATTGGCGGCGGGTACAGCAAGGATCGGGAAGCGCTGGCGCGCCGGCATGGAATCTTGCATCACAGTGCGCAGCGGGTTTGGGTGTCGCAGGGGTTGTGACCCATTCGCCGGCCAGGACACATCACACCGTGGGAGCGAATTCATTCGCGATAAATATTCCAGGCGACAACGATGCGTCGGCAGTGCTTGCAAATCGCGAATGAATTCGCTCCCCCCGGAAAACTAGGTGACCGGCAAGATCGCCGTTTTTTACCCACATCTGCTGTGGAACCACCTGTGGATAACCTGAGCGCAAGGCCACAGACCCTATACCGCCCAAGGCCTGCAGAGAGCTGTACGTTTTTTGCTCAATAGTTTTCCACAGGCCGCTCGTTTGTCACTGAGCTCGGGTAGAATGCGCGACCCACTTTAATGATCCGCAGCTCGCCCATGACTTCAGCCTCTTCCCCTCCAGCACAAACAGTCGCCGTCATCGGGGGTGGTCCGGCCGGATTGATGGCTGCCGAAGTGCTGAGTCAGGCGGGTTTCAAGGTCGATCTCTACGACAGCATGCCTTCGGTCGGACGCAAGTTTTTGCTGGCCGGCGTCGGCGGCATGAACATCACCCATTCGGAGGCCTACCCGGCGTTTCTGTCGCGCTACGCCGAACGCGCTCCGATGATCGCCCCGTTGTTGCGTGGCTTTGGCGCCGAGGCGTTGTGCGAATGGATTCACAGATTGGGAGTCGATACCTTCGTCGGCAGTTCAGGCCGGGTATTTCCTACTGACATGAAGGCCGCGCCGCTGCTGCGAGCCTGGCTCAAGCGTCTGCGTGATGCCGGTGTGGTTATCCACACCCGTCATCGCTGGCTTGGCTGGAACGCGGACAACAGCCTGCGCATCGCCAGCCCAGAAGGCGAGTTGAGCATCACGCCCACCGCCACACTGCTGGCGTTGGGTGGCGCGAGCTGGGCGCGTCTCGGCTCGGACGGCAACTGGTTGCCTCTGCTGGAGCAGCGCGGCGTGCAGATCGCGCCACTGCAGGCCGCCAACTGTGGGTTTGAAGTCTCGGCCTGGAGCAAATTGTTGCGCAGCAAGTTCGCAGGTGCGCCGCTGAAAAATATCGCCATGGGCCTGCAAGGACAGACGCTGCGCCTGGGCGAATGCGTACTGACGCAGACGGGTGTCGAGGGCAGTCTGATCTATGCGTTGTCGGCGCAGATTCGGGAAGCGATCAACCAACTCGGCTCGGCCACCGTCGAAATCGATCTGCTGCCGGGCAAGCCCCTGGCCGATGTGCAGAAGGCGCTCGGCAAACCTCGTGGCTCGCGTTCGATGTCCAAGCATCTGCACAGTCAATTGGGTATCGACGGGGTCAAGGCCGCCTTGTTGCGCGAACTGGCGCCCGCCGAGGCATTTGCAGATCCGGGGTTGCTGGCCAGGGCCGTTAAATTTCTGCCGCTGACGCTGATCAAGCCACGCCCGCTGGACGAGGCCATCAGTACCGCTGGCGGGGTGACATTCGAGGCGATGGATGAACGACTGATGCTCAGCTCGCTGCCGGGCATGTTTTGCGCCGGGGAGATGCTCGACTGGGAAGCGCCGACCGGGGGCTATCTGCTGACGGCCTGCTTCGCCAGCGGACGTGCGGCAGGTTTGGGGATGATTGAGTGGTTGCGCAACAAATAAGCTTTTGATTCTGGCCGAGGGCGTATTAACCGGTTTCTATATTTCTGACGAGCCGAGATGACCAGCTCAACGATTTATAGCAGTCCGGCTTGCTGGCGGTGACGTCTTTCGAATCGCTGCCGCTGGCAAGCCAGACTGCTACAACCGGTCGTTGTCATGCCCGGCTTCGCGCCACCCGATCAACACGCGGCTCCAGCGCTGGCACCGCTTCCGGTTTTGCCGCAGGTGCCTTGGCCGACTTGCCCATGAAGCGCTTGCCCAGCTCGTAGCCTTTCATTTCGATGTATTTGTGGGCGAACCCTGCCACGACCACCGACAGCACCGTTACGCCCACGACGAACAGGTTGTTGCCCAACTCTGAGCCGGTGTCCATGAACCGCTGCCCCGCGATCATCGGCGCCAGCGCCAGGCCGGTGATTTTCTGCGCCACGATGAAAATCGTCGACACACCAAACAGCAAGGCCGCGTGCGTCATGTAGATCGAGTACGACAACTTGCCCAGCAGGACGAACACGCTGGTCTTGAGAAACGTCGAAACCAGCCCACCCTCGAACGCGAACAGCAGCACCAGCACGCAGAACGCCAGACTGCCGATGGGCGACCGATCGTCGAAGTCGTTCATCACGATCCAGTAGGTCGCGTACATCATCGCGCATTCGAGCACGGTCGACAGCCAAGGCTTGACCGCCCACTTATCACGAATCATCAGGTACACCACGTAGGTGATATTGCCCGCGAAGAAGCAGGACAACCCGAGCATCGCGCGCTCGACCAGCGGCTCGTTCTCCGAAAAGATCAGCACGAAGGCCACGCCCGATATCGCAGCGAATAACAGAAAACGATTTCTCATGGAGAACATGCACAAGGTACCGAACAGCATATAGATGTAGAACTCGATGCTGATGGTCCAGGACGGGTAATTGAACGACATGGTATCGGTCAGCGTGGTCCATGCCTGAACCAGCAATAGGTTTGGCAGGATTTCGTCCGGAGCGAAGGTCCCGGTGAAAGGCACGTTGTTCAATTCAAAGCCGTTTTTGTAGACGACCCAGCGCGCCGCTTCGAACAGGATGAAGAACGCAAGCATGACCAGATGCAGTGGATAAAGGCGGAAGACGCGCGAGATGACGAAGGATTTGAAAGACAGATTCGGCTTCATGCCATAGGTATGCGCCAGGACAAAACCGCTGAGAACGAAGAAGAAGTTGAGGAGCACTTCGTCTCGTCGGAAGAACGGCAGCTGAATGAATGCGTCGACGACGTGGAGATGAAAGAACACGACCAGCAACGCGCAGATTCCTCTGAAACTGTCGAGTGTGGTGAATCGCTGAACAGGTTTCATACGCAACTTCCGTTCTGGTTGGAAAAAATCCCGCCCCGATGGTCGAGGATGGAGCCCGTACACGGTATTTCGTTCGATGCAACCTAGACAGTTGAAATATTTCATCCCTGATACAGCCGAGGGCGGGAAACTTGACGCCAGTGTTTCAGGACGATGACTTTACAGTCGCGCTCGGACTTTCAGGTCATGACACGCCAAAAAAATGGCTGCGCGCAGCACCGAGCTGATTCGGCATGTGACGCAGCAACCTTGGTTGTTTTTTACCTCCAAGAATCTGCTCCTCTGGCGCTCTCTCCGAACGCCATCTGCAAGCGGCCGGCATTTCCCGACATTTGTTTCAGATATCCGATCCCCGGCCGATGTACTCCTAGATTTAATTGTTTCGCTGGTCTCAATAACAACAACCCTCCAGCTGGCGATTTCGAAAAATGGACCTTCTGGAGAACTGAAATGAAGAGCTGGTTCGCGAATATCAGCGTCAATATGAAACTGGCCTTAGGGTTCGGTGTTGTACTTGTTTTTACTGCCTTGCTTGCGCTTATTGGCTGGACCGGCCTGGGTAACATGACCTTCCGCAGCGACCGCGTCGCGGACGTCATGAAACTCAGCAACAAATTGACTGACCTGCGCATCACGCGCTTGCAATACATGCTCAGCAACGGCGACGAAGCCGTTGCGCAGAGCGTTCAGACCGCGCTCGACGCCTTCAAGGCTCAGCAGCAGTTTCTGCAAAGCACGTTCAGCAACCCGGTGAACGTGGTGCCGATCAAGGCACTGAACGAGCAGGTCCGTGCGTACGAAAACTCGCTGAGCAAAATGCGTGATGGCTACCAGACCAGCACCAAAGTGCGCGCCGACATGGCCGTCGACGCCGTGAAGGCCGCAGAACTGGTCGCTGCCATCAACGACGACGTGATGAAGCTGGACCCGACCGACGAGCGCCGTTTCACTCAGTACCAGGCCGCCATCAAGGCCAAGGAAGACGTGATGCTGGTGCGCTATGAAGTGCGCGGTTACACCGGCAATCCCAACGCCAAGACCGAAGAAGCCGCGTCACGTCAGCTGGCCAGCGCGATCAGTGGTCTGGAGCAGCTCAACGCCGTTTTCGGCAGCACCCAGGCCGAACGGCTGAAACAGCTGGAAGCCTCGCTGACCGGTTATCGCAACTCGGTCCAGGGCTTCAAGGTTGCCAACGACAATATCAACGTCGCGCGCGCGGAAATGACGGATGAAGGCGCAGCCATCGTCAAGCTCAGCCAGCAGTTGGTCAGCTTGCAGACCTCCCTGGGTGAGGCCGACACCCGTCAGGCTCGCACTCTGCAGATCGGCGGCACGTTGCTTGCGCTGATTTTCGGTGCGTTGGCGGCGCTCATCATTACCCGCCAGATCACTCGTCCGTTGCAGGAGACACTGACAGTGGTCGACCGCATCGCCGGCGGCGATCTGAGCCATGACCTGATCGTGACGCGTCGGGACGAAATCGGCGTGCTGCAAACCGGTATCCAGCGCATGGGCACCACCCTGCGCGACCTGATCGGCGGGATACGCGACAGCGTCACCCAGATCGCCAGCGCTGCCGAAGAATTGTCTGCGGTCACCGAGCAAACCAGCGCTGGGGTCAACAGCCAGAAAGTGGAAACCGACCAGGTCGCCACGGCCATGCACGAAATGTCGGCCACGGTGCACGAGGTCGCACGCAATGCCGAGCAGGCATCGGTTGCAGCGTCCGATGCCGACAAACAGGCACGCGATGGCGACAAGGTGGTAGGCGAAGCGATCGCGCAGATCGAAAAGCTGGCCAGCGAAGTCGTGCGCTCCACTGACGCCATGAGCGTGCTGGAGCAGGAAAGCGACAAGATCGGCAAAGTGATGGACGTGATCAAGGCGGTGGCCGAGCAGACCAACCTGCTGGCCCTCAACGCCGCCATCGAAGCGGCTCGCGCCGGTGAAGCAGGCCGTGGTTTTGCGGTAGTGGCCGACGAAGTACGCGGCCTGGCCCAACGCACGCAGCAATCGACCGAGGAGATCGAAGGTCTGGTCGCCGCTCTGCAGAACGGCACGCGGCAGGTATCGGGCATCATGCTCGGCAGCCGCAACCTCACCGACAGCAGCGTCGCGCTGACCCGCAAGGCCGGTACTTCGCTGGAAAGCATTACCAAGACCGTATCCAGCATTCAGGCGATGAACCAACAGATCGCTGCCGCCGCCGAGCAGCAAAGCTCAGTAGCCGAAGAGATCAGCCGCAGCATTCTCAATGTCCGCGACGTGTCCGAACAGACCGCCGCCGCCAGCGAGGAAACCGCTGCCTCCAGCGTTGAACTGGCCCGTCTGGGCAACCAGTTGCAGATGCTGGTCAGCCACTTCCGGGTGTAAATCAAAAAAAGCCGGGCCGGGAAATATCAGCTCGGCGCGGCTTTTTTAACGATTTTGAAGACGAAAACGAGTTTTCTAACAAAAATGGAGGCCCGTTAACGATTTTGAACGATCAGTTCGACAGTTGATTGGCGAACTGACCTACCGCGCTTACCACCCGCTGCGCGCCGTCCTGGATTTCCACGATCACCGATCCCGCCTCTCCGGCCAGTTCAAGACCCTGTTGCGCCTGCTCCTTACCGCTGATGATCACGTTCACCGCCTGCTCGGCCAGTTGCTGGTTCTGCTTGACCACATCGACGATTTCTTCGGTGGCTTTGCTGGTGCGCGAGGCGAGTTGCCGGACTTCATCGGCGACCACCGCAAAACCGCGTCCCTGTTCACCCGCGCGCGCCGCTTCGATAGCGGCGTTGAGCGCCAGCAGGTTGGTTTGATCGGCGATGCTGCTGATGCTTTGGATAATCGAGCCGATCAGTTGGGACTGCTTGTCCAGCGCGGCGATGCGGTCGGCCGCCTGCTCCATGTGCCCGGCCAGTTCACGCATGACCTCGACCGTCTGCTGGACCACGGCGGCGCCTTTCTGGGCGCTGCCATCGGTCTGCTGCGAGGTAACGAAAGCAATGTTCGCGGCCTCGGCCACGGCATTTTCGCGGTTGACCTGATCGGTAATGACAGTGGCGAATTTGACCACTTTGTACAGCCGGTCATGGGCATCGGTGATCGGGTTGTACGACGCTTCGAGCCAGACCACACGACCATGGCTGTCGACACGCCTGAAGCGACCGGTGACGAATTCCCCCCGGCGCAGCTTGTCCCAGAACGCCTGGTATTCGGACGAGTTGTATTCAAGTGGCTCGCAGAACATGCGGTGGTGCTGGCCCTGGATCTTCGCCAACGAATAGCCCATGGAACTCAAGAAACGCTCGTTGGCGGTCAGCACATCGCCGTTGAGGTTGAACTCGATCACGGCGGTGGACCGTTGCAGCGCCTCGATCAGGTTCTCGTGCTCGCGCGAGTTCTCGATGGTGCGGGTCAGGTCGCTGGAGTGAACCGAGAAGTAAATCACCCGCCCGCTGCTGTCGCGCACGGGCTGCAAAATCGAACGCAGCCAGGCTTCCTGACCATTGCCCCTCAGCAGACGTAGAGCACCGCTGAGGTGTTCACCGCGGCTGATAGCGGATTTCATGCGGTGGTAGAAATCCAGGCTCTTCACATGTGAGGGAACCAGCTCCTCGATCGGACGCCCTACGAGATCGGCATTTCGATAATGCATTTCCGTTTCAAAGTTGCCGTTCACTGACTCGATTCGGCCCTGCGGATCAAGACGCATGCCCAGCATCTCGTTATCCAGGCTGCTTTTCACCTGCTCCACCGACGAAAGCTCTTCACGCAGGGCAGCCAACTCTTGCTTGAGACGTTTATTGAACATGAAGGGCTAACTTCCAGAGAGATGAAAGGGATCGCCCTGAGCATCGGCCTGGCCAGAGCTTTCTTGAGCGTCAAGCCGACCGAAAGCCTATCCACGGCATCGGCGTCAGGCTGAACCTGTGGCTGGAAATGCCGTCTGTGAATCGCTGATCACAACAAAGGGATTTACTCGCCGCACAATTGCCACATACTGCCCGCGCTGTTTTTATTTCCTCCGCGCCACTCTTAACCATGTCAGGTTCATCTTCATGAAAAAAATTCTGCCTTATCTGCTGAGCGCCGCCGTCACTTTCATTCCAGCGGCTTTTACTCAGGCCGCAACGCCTCCGGCCCCAGTCCAACTGATCGTACTGAGCTCCGGCGGCATCATGGGCGCGTTCAAGGCCGTTGCCCCGGATTATGAACAACGTATGGGCGTCAAACTGCAGGGCGAAGTGGCGCCTTCCATGGGCGCGACCCCACAAGCCATCCCCAATCGCCTCGCCCGTCAGGAGCCTGCCGATGTGGTGCTGATGGTGGGCGCAGCGCTGGACAAGCTGATCAAGGACGGTCAGGTCGATCCGAAAACCCGCGTGGATCTGGGCAAGTCCTATATCGCCATGGCGGTGAAACACGGCGCGCCGCATCCCGACATCAGCACCATGGACGCCTTCAAACAGACGCTGCTCGACGCCAAAAGCATCGCCTATTCCGACAGCGCCAGCGGCGTGTACCTGTCACGCGTGCTGTTCAACCAGATGCACATCGCCGACCGCATCCAGAGCAAGAGCCACATGATTCCGGCCGAACCGGTGGGTGGAGTGGTCGCGCGCGGCGATGCGGAGATCGGTTTCCAGCAACTCAGCGAATTGAAGCCAGTGGACGGCATCGACATCATCGGCCTGATCCCCGACCAGGCCCAGCAGATGACACTCTACTCGGCAGGTGTCGTCACCAAGAGCAAACACCCCGAGCAGGCGAAGCAGTTCCTGGATTTCCTGAGTTCATCGGCAGCCGCGCCGGCGATCAAGGGCAGCGGACTGGACCCGATTGCGAAGTGATTGAAGGCAGGCTGTATTTCAACATCTGACTAATTTCCCCTGTGGGAGCGAATTCATTCGCGAAGGGGCGGTACGACCGACGCCTCTCTATGGGCCGTACGACTTCGCGAATGAATTCGCTCCTACAGGTGTTGTTCATCAGCCACCAAGATCCAGCTCAACCAACTCCCCGCGCACATCGCGCCCATCGACGTGCAACACGCCTACGGTA
>NZ_JBOICF010000058.1:0-80523 GCF_050739935.1 Pseudomonas sp.
CCCCGACCCCTACAAGGATTTGAGGCGTGCCGAATAGCCAGCCTTACTTGGCAAACAACTGCCCGATATCCTTGAACGCCTTGAACTCCAGCGCGTTACCGCACGGATCGAACAGGAACATCGTCGCCTGCTCACCCACTTGGCCCTTGAAGCGCACATACGGCTCGATCACGAACTTCACGCCCTGGCCCCGCAAACGGTCAGCCAGCGCCTCCCATTCTTCCCAGCCCAACACCACGCCAAAGTGCGGCACCGGCACGTCATGGCCATCCACCGCGTTGGTGCCCGCGTGAGCCTGGGAATCGGTCTTCGGGTGTTCGTGAATCACCAGTTGATGGCCGAAGAAGTCAAAGTCGACCCAGTGTTCGCTGGAACGGCCCTCCGGCAGATTGAACACATCGGCGTAGAAATGCCGCGCAGCCGCGAGGTCATATACGGGGATGGCGAGGTGAAATGGCGAAAGCTTGGTAGTGGTAGCGGTCACGGTGGATTTCCTCTTTGCGGGATGCGGACATCTTTATCCATTGATTCATTGATTGAAAGATCATAATTTTCGCGTCGAGCCACAATTATTTCGATCAGTGAGTTGCCATGATTCGCGAGCTGAAAACCTTTATCACCGTCGAGCGACTCGGCACTTTCGTTGCCGCAGGCAATCAGGTCGGTCTGACCCAATCGGCGGTCAGCGCGCAGATTCGCAACCTGGAGAAAGCCCTGGGCACGCCACTGTTCGACCGCAGCGGTCGCAGCGCGACGCTCAATGCAGCCGGCCACCGTGCATTGCCGATGGCAAGGGAGATCGTCGAATTGTTCGAGCGCATGGCAGCGCCGTCCGCCGACAGCGGTTACTACGGTGAACTGCTGATCGGTGCCATCGCTACGGTGCAGACCGGCCTGCTGCCCGCCGCGCTGGTGCAGTTGAACACTCAGGCGCCGACCGTCGAAGCCAAGGTGGTGCCGGGGGTGTCGCAGACTTTACTGAACAGCGTCGATGCCGGGGAGATCGATCTGGCGATCCTTATTCGACCGCCCTTCGCACTGCCCAAGGAGTTGCATCTGGAAGTTATCGAACGCGAACCCTTTGTGCTGATCGCGCCAAGTGACGCCCAAGGCGACGACCCGCTCCAGCTGCTGCGCGACAATCGCTTCGTACGCTACGACCGCCATTCCTTCGGCGGACGTCAGGTCACGCGTTTCCTGCGTGAGCAAAAGATCGAAACCCGACCGGGCCTGGAGCTGGATGAAGTCGACGCCATTGTGCGCATGGTCGAGGCCGGACTTGGCGTATCGCTGGTGCCGCGAGCAGGTCTTTGGCTGGAACGGGCGACGCAGATCCGAATCATCGAACTCGGCGCCCTCACCTTCCACCGCGAGCTGGCGCTGGTGATGCGCCATGCGAATCGGCAGTTGCCGTTGCCACGGTTGTTTCGCAGGTGTCTGCATTTGCGCTGACGCGGTGCCTGAATTCGCGGTGCTGGCGAGATATCAGGCACCGCGCAGGACGTCTGTGGGAGCGAATTCGTTCGCGAAAGGGGGCAGACCACAGAGATGTGTCGTCTGTACCGTCACCTCGCGAATGAATTCGCTCCCACAGATCAAAGTCTCGGTTCGGCCTTGGAACTTGCTCAAACCGACTGCAAATGACACCTGACCAGTTCCGCACCCTGCGCAGTTCCAGTTCCAGTTCCAGCTCCTGCTCTGGCCGGCAACAACGCCTGGGGCTTTTCGCATCCGACCGTTGCCTTCGGGCAGCGATCACGAAAGAAACACCCCGTCGGCAAGTTGCGATTGCCCGGCAATTCGGTCGGGGCGGAGACCTGCGCATCGTCCACCGCCACGCCCAGTCGCGGCACCGCCTCCAGCAGCAGTTGGGTGTAGGGATGCCGCGGTCGCTCAAGCACTTCGCTCGCGCTGCCCAGCTCGACGATCTGTCCCAGGTACATCACCGCCACCCTGTCAGCCATGTGCCGCACCACTGAGACGTTGTGCGAGATCAGGATGTAGGTCAGATTGCGGCTGCGTTGCAATTCGGCCAGCAGATTGAGAATTTGCGCCTGCACCGAGATGTCCAGTGCCGAGGTCGGCTCATCCAGCACAATGATGTCCGGGTCGGAAGACAGCGCTCGAGCAATTGCGATGCGCTGACGCTGACCACCGGAGAACTGGTGCGGGAAACGCTCCATGTATTCGGTGCGAATCCCGACCTGCGACGCGACTCTGGCGGCGATTTCACGCATATCCCGACGGGGCGCTGAGCGCTGCACGAACAACGGTTCAGTGATCACCTTCCACACCGGCAGTCGCGGATCCAGCGACGACTGCGGATCCTGAAACACGATCTGCACGTTGCTGTTGCGTTCCTTGGCGTTGTTGTAAATCCAGTCGAGTGTGCCCGACGTCGGTTTGATCAGGCCCATCAACAACTGCGCCAGAGTACTTTTGCCGCAGCCGGATTCGCCGACCACCCCCAGGGTTTCTCCAGCACGGACTTGCAGGTCGATGCCGTTCAAGGCGTGCGCCACGGCTTTGGGCCGGCCCAGCCAGTCCTTGCCCATCGGGTAATGCACCCGCACGTCTTGCAGGCCGAGAATCATCGGGCTTTCGCCGCAAAGAGATGCAAGGGCTGTGCTGGTCATGGCCGCGACTCCTGTTTGGCTGCATGCAAGTCCAGATCAGAAGCCTCGCTCAACCAGCACGCGCTTTTGCGGTCCGCCGCAGCGTCGAGGCTCTGCATTGGTGGACGTTGCAGACACTTGGGCATGGCGAAGGGGCAGCGATCACGAAAGGTGCAACCTTCGGGCAGCGCCGACAGATTGGGCACCTGGCCGGGAATGGTCATCAGATCCTGCCCCGGCTCGACCTGCTCCGGCAGGCCGCTGAGCAGACCCTGGGTGTACGGATGGCGCGGGTCAGCCATGACCTGCGCAGTCACGCCCTGCTCCACCACCGCGCCGGTATACATCACGTAGACCCGGTCGCAGAACTGCGAAACCAGCGCCATGTCGTGGGTGATCAGCAGAATCGCCGTACCACGCTCGCGGGCCTTTTCCCGAAGCAGCAGCAACACCTGGCGCTGCACGGTGACGTCCAGCGCCGTGGTCGGTTCGTCGGCAATCAACAATTGCGGATCGCAGGAAAACGCCAGGGCGATCATCACCCGCTGACGCATGCCGCCGGAGAGCTCGAAGGGGTAGCTGTTCATCACCTGTTCGGGGTCGGCAATGTGCATGTCGCGCAGCAGTGCGATGGCCTTGGTGCGGGCGTCGGCCTTGCTCAGTTGTTGATGATGGATGATCACATCGAGCATTTGCCGGCCGATGCGCCGCGTCGGGTTCAGCGCGGTCATTGGCTCCTGGAAGATCATTGCGGCGTCGCGGCCGCGGACTTTCAGCAGGTCTTTCTCTCTGGCCGTCAGCATATCCCGACCAAGGATGCTCAAGCTGCCGCTCTTCACCTGATAGGCGCGCTCGGGCAACAGGCGCAGACTGAGCATCGCGGTCACCGACTTGCCGGAACCGGACTCGCCGATCACCCCGACGATTTCGCCGGGATTGACGTGCAGCGACACGCCGTTCAGCGCCTTGACCGTGCTTTTGTAGGCCGGGAATTCAATGCTCAGGTTATCGATGCTCAACACCGCCGCGTCGCCTGGGAATGCTTTATGTGCTTGGGTTTGCATGATCATTTCCCCTGCTGACGGGGGTCGAGCAGGTCACGCACGCCGTCGCCCAAGAGGTTGAAACCGGTGGCCGTAATCAGAATCGCCACCCCCGGGAAGGTCGAATACCACCATTGATCGAGGACGTAGTTGCGCCCCGTCGCAACCATTGCACCCCACTCTGCGGTTGGCTGCTGTGCGCCCAGGCCGATGAAACCCAGGGCCGAGGCCATAAGAATCGCGCTGCCGATATCCAGGCTCAGTTGCACCAGCAGAGGCGGCATGGCGTTGCGCGCCACGTGCCACGACACCATGTGCCAGCGCCCGGCGCCGAACGTTTCGGCGGCTTTGACGTAGCCCATCTGACGAATACTCAGCGCCTGCCCGCGGGCCAACCGCACGTAAAACGGAATGCGCACCAGGGTGATCGCCAGCATCGCGTTGAACAGGCTCGGGCCCAGTGCGGCCGCCAGCGCCATGATCAACACCAGCGACGGCACCGACAGCATGATGTCCATCAGGCGCATGATCAGGCCGTCGAAGCGCCCGCCGATGATTCCGGACATGCAGCCCAGCAAGCCTCCGGCGAAACACGAAGCAAAGGCCACGAACAGGCCGACGCCTACCGATTGCCGACTGCCGTACAGCACGCGGCTGAACAGATCACGACCTACTTCATCGGTGCCGAACCAGTGCACGGCAGAAGGTGCGGCGAGCCGCTGAGTGAGGTTCAGAGCGTTCGGATCATGGGACGCCAGCCACGGGGCGAAGATCATCACCAGCAGCACCATCAAGGTGATCAATAAGCCAGCCATGGTCAGCGGGCTGCGGCGAACCTGATGGGCCAGATACGCCAGTTTTTCCTGCCAGCGCGAGGCCTTGGGCAGTGGCGCCACCACGGGCGCAGCGATTGGGGTAGACATCTCAATTGACCTCGCCGATGCGGGGGTCGATCAGGCGGTACAGCAGATCGATCGCCATGTTGAGCAGTACATAAATGAAGGAGACCAGAATGGCGAAGCCCATGACCGCCGGGAAATCCAGCGACTGGATCGACTTGACCACATATGCCCCCATGCCCGGCCAGGCGAAAACGGTTTCAGTGAGCACCGCGCCATACAGCAGATCGCCCAGGGTCAGGCCAAGGACAGTCACCGAAGGAATCAACGCATTGGGCAGCGCGTGGCGCAGGATCACCGCCCACTTCGACAGGCCATAGGCGCGCGCGGTGCGGATGTAGTCTTCGCCCAACTGATCGAGCATCGCCGAGCGGATCTGCCGCGCTACGACGCCGAGGTTGACGAAGCCTAGGGTGATCGCCGGCAGAATCAGGTGCTGCACAGCGTTGGAGAACAGCGCCGTGTCGCCCGCGAGCAAAGTGTCGATCAGGTAAAAGCCGGTGACGGTCGGCGGCGGATCCAGCCCTTCGTCAATCCGTCCGCTGCCGGGCAGCCAGTTCAGGTGGCCGTAGAACAGCACAATCAGGCCCAATCCGAGCCAGAACGCCGGAGTGGAAATGCCGGTCACTGCCAGGGTTCGCGCGACCTGATCGATGAAGCGGTTGTGGTAGACCGCCGACAGCACACCCAGCGGTACACCCACCAGAATCGACAGGGTCAGCGCCGCCAGGGCCAGCTCCAGGGTCGCCGGGAAGAACGCCTGCAGATCCTCAAGCACCGGACGATGTGTGCGAATCGACGTACCAAGATCGCCATGCAACAGGTCGAGCATGTAGCGGCCATATTGCTGATACAGCGGCAGGTCCAGGCCCAACTGATGGCGGATATTCTCGACAATCGCGTCGGTGGCACGGTCGCCGGCGATCAGCCGTGCGGGGTCACCCGGGATCAGGTGGGAAATGGAAAAGGTAATCAGTGAAACGCCGAACACCACCAACAGCAAGCCGCCCAGGCGTTTACGCAGCATATTCAGGAAGGCCATCAGGCACCTCGGTCACACATTTGATCGACAACGCGAAACAACTCGCGGACACAGTCTTGTCATGCCCCTCCCACAGAGGCTGGGGCAGATAACACTTCACCTTCTGAGCGAGCGCATTCGTTCTCGGCGCTGTAGATCAGCCGGCGCATCTGCAGCGGCTGTACCGGCCTCTCGCGAATGAATTCGCTCCAACAGTGGTAGGGCAAATACACATTGCCTTCTGTGGGAGCGAATTCATTCGCGAAAATCGTTCAGGCGACAAAGACTCATCGACTGTACGTCCCTATCGCGAATGAACTCGCTCCTCACCAGGGCTGGTGAAGCAACGACGAGTCACTTGGTGATCGTGCCGACGTTAAACACCTGTTCCAGCATCGGGTTGAACACGTAACCCTTGACCTTGTCGCTCATCGGCAAGGTATAGGCCTTCTGATACAGGTAGGCGTAGACGCTGTCGCTGAGGACGATCTTCTGGGCCTGCTGGTACAGCTCGGTGCGTTTGGCCATGTCGTTGGTGGTCGCCGATTCGCGGATAAGCTTGTCCACTGCCGGGTTGTCGTAGAACGAACGGTTGCCCGCCAGGCCCTTCAGCTTCGAATCGAACAAGAAGTTCATGAACATGTAGGGGTCGGCGAAGTCCGGACTCCAGGACCCGATGGCGACATCGAAATCACCGCTACCTAGACGTTCACGCATGCTGGCGTTGGCCAGTTTTTCCATCTTCAGGTTGACGCCCAGCGATTGCAGCCCGGCTTGCAGGGTCAGACCAATGGGTTCCCAGTTCGGATCCTTGTCGGAGTACATGAACGTCAGGTTGCTGATCTTCGGCGAGACCTTGGCCAGATCTTCCTTGGCCTTGCTCATGTCCTGCTTGAACGCAGGCAGCTTCTCGTCATAGGCCCACATGCCCTGTGGAATCGGGCCGTTCAATGGCTTGGCCTTGCCTTTGAGAATGCCGTTGGTGATGCCGTCGTAATCCAGCGATTCGGCCACCGCGCGACGCGCATCCGGGTTGTTCATCGGCGCTTTCTGGGTGTTGAAGTAGAGCAAGGTCACCCGCAGCGACGGGTAATCGCCGACGACCACGCCGGACTTCTTGCTCAGCGCTTCGAGCTGGTCTTCGGGCATGTCTTCGATGATGTCCAGATCACCGTGTTCCAGTTGCAGGCGGCGCACCGAGGCCTCGCCGATGATCTTGACCACGACTTTTTTCAGTGTCGGTTTGGGTCCGGCGTAGTAGCTGTTCTGCTCCATGGTCAGGGTCTGGCCTTTCTGCCAGTTGACCAGTTTGAACGCGCCGGAACCGGCGGTGTGGTTCGACAGGTAGGCTTCGGCGCCTTCGGCCTTCTTCGCGACATCCGGATTGATGATCGCGGCGCCGTTGTGCGCCAGTGTCGAAAGGAACGGCGCGTACGGGGCCTTGAGGGTGAACTTCACTGTCAGCGGATCAACCACCGATACGCTCATGTCATCCGGAAACGCGCCGGAGGGGCCTTGCTTGAGTTTCATCACGCGGTCGAAGGAAAACTTCACCGCTTCAGCGTTGACCTCGGCGCCGTCATCGAACTTGTTGCCCGGCTTGAGCTTGAATTCCCAGGTCAGGTTATCGGCCGACGTAGACCAACTGCTGGCCAGCTCGCCAGCCACTTCGGTGCTGCCTTTGCCGTTCTCGACCTTGTAGGTCACCAGACGCTGATAGGCCGGATAGGTCACCGTCCAGTCGTTGTTATCGATGGTCACCGCTGGATCGAGCGTCTGCGGATCCGAAGGCTTGCCGATCATCAGGGTGTCCTGGGCCACGGCTGCGCTGGCCGACTGCCAGGCACCCAGGCCCATGGCGGTGCAGAGGAGTGCTATCGCCAGTTTGTGGGGAGTCACAATTGATTTCATGCCGGTTCCTTGATCATTCGATGTATGGACGTTCGTCAGGTTTTTTATTGAAGCTATACCGGGCAGTCAAAGCTCGGAGGACTGGCCTCCGAAATGGCGCGGCCTGCTCTTTTCAGATTTCTCTTTCAAGCCAGGCCGTCACCAGATTCAGCCGGGATTCATGTTCGTCCCGGTCAGGTGTCACGGTTGTCAGGGTTGTACGGTTCAGCCCGCCGGGCGGATCGAACCATCATCGATCAATGGATAGTCGTCAGCGTTGGGCAGCTCGTAATGCCACCACTCGCTGTCGATGTAAGTGAAGCCGGCGGCGAGCATGATCCCCAGCAGCAACAGGCGATTGCGCTGCACGTCGGCTGGCAGATCGGCGAAGAACTGGTGGGAGTGCTCGCGCATGTCATCGAAGCCGGTGCCCATGTCCAGCGCCTTGCCGTCAGCATCGATCAGGGTCAGGTCGACGGCCACGCCACGAGTGTGATGGGAACCCAGACTCGGGTCGCGAACGTACTCAGGGTTGGGCAGTGCCTCCCACAGCAGGTATTGGGCATAGGGCGGGCGATAGGCATCGAAGATGCGCAGGCGCAGACCGGCCTGCCGTGCCAAGGCACTGGCCTTGCGCAGGCATGCCTCGGCATCGTGATGCAACAGGCAGCGCGGATCCCGATAAATCTGCTTGCCAGCCAGGTTATCGACCCCGGCGTAGATCAGATCGACTTCGACCTGCAACGCTTGGGCATCGACTTCAACGAGGGGGCTATTCACGTAAAACACTCCAGATCAGAAACACGTTCGTCACGCGCGGGGTCTCTTGCCGGTCAGTTCATTCGAACTGACCGAACAATTGTTGCAGTTCACGGTTTTTCGCCAGGCGTTGATCGAGTCGCTCGCCATATTTTTCGGCCACTGCCGACACCATCAGGTTGAACAGGCAGGTCAGCGGCGCCAGGGAATCCCAGAATTGGCCGACGTCGGCATCCAGTTGCAGCAAATCAGTCGGATAGTCCCTGGCCCACGGGCAATGAAAATCAGTGATGAAAGCCATGGCCAGCCGCTGCTGGTAGGCCACCTCGCAAAAGGTTCTGGCCACGGCGGAATAGGTGCGGAAGTCGGCGATCACTGCGTAGGGATTTT
This sequence comes from Pseudomonas sp., assembly GCF_050739935.1. Lineage (GTDB taxonomy): Bacteria > Pseudomonadota > Gammaproteobacteria > Pseudomonadales > Pseudomonadaceae > Aquipseudomonas. The sequence continues at coordinate 8,618 of NZ_JBOICF010000058.1, forward strand.
CGAACTGCGAGTTCAGCGACTCGGCGTAGGTACCGGACAGACCATCGACGTAGTAGACCTTGGGCCGGATGTACTCGAGGTGGGTGAAGAACGCATTGAGAATGCCCCGTGTGGTCTGGATACCGACGATGAAAACGGCATCGGCGCTGTACAGGCGCTCGACAATACGGGAGAAGGTTTCGCTGCGAGCCAGGGCGTAGACCCGCCCAATAGCTTCCAGCTCACGGTTCATCGAGCGATCGAGGGCATCGCCGCGGGTGCTCTCCTCGCGAAATGCACCGAGTCGATCCGTAATTACCCAAGGGCTGGCGCTGTCGCCACGCAGGCTCTGCTTGACGTCATCGATGTTGCGATAGCCCAGCGAACGCAAGAATCGCCCTACCGAAATCCCGGTGGTGCCGGTCTGCTGCGCAATGCTGTCGGCAGTCTCGAACGGCAGCTTCTGCGGATTGGCGAGCAGATACCCGGCGATACGTTTGCCCGTGGGCGTCAGGTCGCTGAAGCGCTGTTCCAACGTATCGAGAAAAGGACGCTTTTCCATGGGAATCCACTGCAAAGGCACGCAAACGCGAGGGCAGAAAATGTTATAAACCGGTCATTTCGTTACCAGATGTTATCAACATAACATCGGATTTCGAGCTGGCACAATGCTTTTTTTCAGGAGTTTCAGGAGGGGGAATAGCGTGATTCGGGATGGTGCGGGCTGGGGGTGAAATGCGCTTTTTATGGGCGAAAAAGTCACGGAAATCAGTGCCGGTTGTTACCTGCGGCTACATTGACAATCGGTAAATCTCGCAACCCTCCGGGCCTCTTGTGGGAGTGCGCTTGCCCACTCCCACAGGTCATCAGTCGCGAAATAGAGCGAGACGCGGCCTTCGGAACTGGACGAAGGCGCGCTCGCATTGGAATTACCGAAGATTGGTCTTCGCCAATTCCAGTATCTGATCCGCCTTGCCGCTCATCACCGCCTTTAAAGTGAACAGGCTAAAGCCCTTGGCCTGTGCCAGCTTGATCTTCGGCGGCAGACCCAATTCCTGTTTCGCCGTGACCACGTCCACCACCACCGGCCCCGGGTGTTCGAAGGCTTTTTTCAGCGCGTTGGGCAGGTCGGCGGAGTCTTCCACGCGAATCCCGAGAATGCCGGCGCCGATGGCGATATTGGCGAAATTGGTGGCATTGAAATCGGTGTCATGGGGCACATAACCACTGGCCTGCATTTCCATGGCGACGAAACCCAGCGAGCTGTTGTTGAACACCACGATCTTGATCGGCAGCTTGAGCTGACGAATGCTCAGCAGGTCTCCCATTAGCATCGACAGGCCACCGTCACCACACAAGGCAACCACCTGGCGCTGCGGGAACGCCGCTTTTGCGCCCAGCGCCTGAGGCATGGCGTTGGCCATGGAGCCATGGTTGAACGAACCCAACAGCGAGCGTTGGCCATTCATGGTCAGGTAACGCGCGGCCCACAAGGTTGGCGTGCCGACATCGACGGTGAAGATCGTGTCCGGATCGGCGTAGGCGTCGACCAAGCGCGTCAGGTACTGCGGATGGATCGGCTCGCCATGGGACGACGGCGTGGCCAGTTCGTCGAGTTCTTCGCGGGCCTTGGCATAGTGGTCCAGTGCCTTGTCGAGAAATTTGCGATCGGTGTGGGCCTTGATTCTGGGCAATAGTGCGACGACGGTTTCCGCGATGCCGCCTTCCAGCCCCAGCGTCAGCGGCACGCGACGACCAAGGGCTGCAGGGTCGATGTCGATCTGCAGGATATTGGCTTTTTCAGGGTAGAAATTGCGGTACGGGAAGCTGCTGCCGAGGATCAAGAGGGTGTCGCATGACAGCATCGCGTGATAGCCGGAGCTGAAGCCAATCAGGCCGGTCATACCTACGTCGAAGGGGTTGGCGTATTCGATGTACTGCTTGCCGCGCAGCGCATGCACGACCGGCGCGGAAAGCTTTTCTGCCAGCGCCACAACCTGGTCATGTGCATCGGCGCAACCCGCACCCGCCAGAATCGTCACGGCTTTGGATTTATCGAGAATATCCACCAGCCGCTGCAAATCCTTCTCGGCCGGGATCACGCGCGCGGGACCGACATCGACCCAGGCGGGTTTGATGTCTGGCGCCGGCAGTAAGGCGACATCGCCCGGAATTACGATCACCGCCACGCCGCCCTGGCTGATCGCCGCGCGCATGGCCCGCTCAAGTACCTGGGGAAATTGCTCGGCGCTGCTCACCGCCTCGACGTAGTGGCTGCATTCTTTGAACAGGTCGGTGGGGTGGGTTTCCTGGAAGTAATTCAGACCGATTTCCGACGACGGAATCTGCGCGGCGATGGCCAGTACCGGAACGCGGCTGCGATGACAGTCGTACAGGCCGTTGATCAGGTGCAGGTTGCCGGGGCCGCAGCTGCCCGCGCAGACCGCGAGCTTGCCGGTCGAAGCTGCCTCGGCACCGGCGGCGAACGCGGCGACCTCTTCGTGGCGGGTGTGCATCCACTTGATCTTGCCCAGGCGTTCGAGGCTGTCAGTCAGACCGTTCAGGCTATCGCCGCTGACCCCCCAGATTTTCGAGACGCCTGCTGCGGCGAGGGTTTGCGCGAGGTAGTCGGCGATGGTTCTGCTGGACATGGGGCAGGTTCCTTGTCGAGTCGAAAAGTCTGCACGAAGTCAAAGGCTGCATCGTGCGTCGTCTCAAATCGACCCGTAGCACCTGTCACAGTTCAGTGCTTGTCAGGATGTGCCTGGGTTCGGGCACATGCGTTCACCCCCGTAGGAGCCGGCTTGCTGGCGAACGCAGCGTGCCAGCAAGGGATCCGTAAGCTGAAACGCCGCGTTCGCCAGCATGCCGGCCCTACAGGGCCCGGTGCAAGAGCACAAACCGCACTCCCCATCAGACCGGTGGCTGTACCACGGCCTTGTTCGGCGCGGCGATTTGCACTTTGGGATTGACTGGCGTGGCATTCGGCGTTGCGTATTGCTGCTTGAGATGCCCGTCCTGATCCAGCAGCCAGGCATCGAGAATCTGCCGCACGACCGGACCGGCCACACGTCCGCCCGCCTCGCCGTTCTCGATCATCACCGCGACGGCGATCTTCGGATTGGCAGCCGGTGCGAAGCCGACGAACAGGGCGTTGTCGCGATGCCGCTCCAGCGTCTTGTCGCGGTTGTAGCGCTCACCCTGCTTGATCGCCACCACCTGCGCCGTACCGCTCTTGCCGGCGATGCGGTACTGCGCACCCTGGGCCGCCGCACGGGCGATACCCCGAGGATCGTGCATCACCGATTGCATGCCATTGTTGACCTGATCCCACTCGCGGGAATCACGCAGCACGATGTTGGGCATCGGATGCTCGTCCACCGGAGGTACCCCGCCGATTTCCTTGGCCAGGTGCGGCCGGTTCCAGACACCTTTGTTGGCGATCAGCGTGGTGGCCTGGGCCAGCTGCAGTGGCGTGACCTGCATGTAGCCCTGACCGATCCCTAGGATCACGGTCTCGCCGGGGAACCACGCCTGACGCCGGGTGATACGCTTCCATTCCTTCGACGGCATGAGCCCGGCGGACTCTTCGAACATGTCCAGCGAGACCTTCTGGCCAATGCCGAACATCGTCAGGTAGTCGTGCAGACGGTCGATGCCCAGCTTGTGCGCCAGGTCATAGAAATAGGTGTCGTTGGAGCGCATGATCGCCGCGTTCAGGTCCACCCAGCCGTCACCGCTATGGTTCCAGTTGCGGTATTTGTGGTCGAAGTCCGGCAACTGGAAATAGCCCGGATCGAAAACCCGGGTCGAGGGCGTGATGACCCCGCTGTCCAGGCCCGCGATGGCCACTTCCGGCTTGATCGTCGAGCCCGGTGCATACAGGCCGCGCAGCACGCGGTTGAACAGCGGCCGGTCAACCGAATCGCGCAGTGCCGAATATTCCTTGAAACTGATGCCGGTGACGAACAGGTTCGGGTCGAAACTCGGCTTACTGACCATCGCCAGCACTTCTCCGGTGGCCGGATCGATCGCCACCACCGAGCCACGACGGTCGCCCAGCGCTTCTTCGGCGGCTTCCTGCAACTTGATGTCCAGGCTCAGGGTGATGCTTTTTCCGGCCACCGGATCGTGATGATTGAGCACCCGCAACACGCGGCCCTGGGCGTTGGTCTCGACTTCTTCATAACCGACATGGCCGTGCAGCTCGTTTTCATAGAAACGCTCGACGCCAGTCTTGCCGATCGACTGGGTGCCGCGGTATTCCACCTGATCCAACTGGGTCGCTTCTTTTTCGTTGATTCGCCCGACGTAACCGATGGAATGCGCGAAGTGCTCGGCCAACGGGTAGTGCCGAACGAACTGCGCCTCGACATCCAGCCCCGGCAGGCGGAACTGATTCACGGCGATCAAGGCGATCTGCTCTTCGGTCAACTCATACAGCAGCGTGACCGGCACGAAACGGTGCGGCGAGTTCTTCATCGCCTTGTCGAACACGATGCGGTCTTCGTCGGGCAAGTTGAGGATCTGCATCAGGGTGTCGATCACCGCGTGCCAATCCCCTGCCCGCTCGCGGGTCATGGTCAGGTTGAAGCTGGGGCGGTTGTCGGCGAGGATCACGCCGTTGCGGTCATAGATCAGCCCGCGTTCCGGCGGAATCGGCAAAACGTGAACGCGGTTGTTCTCGGAAATGGTCGAGTGATAGGCGAATTCGGTGACCTGCAGGAAGTACATCCGGCAGACCAGGGCAATACTGAGGGCTACGACAAAGAGCGCACAGGCGATCAACCGTTTGTTGACCAGCCGGGTTTCCTTCTCATGGTCCTTTAACGGTATGGGATCAGGCATTTCTACAGCTACTCGGTGAAGATATGAACGGCACAAGCTGCGTCCGCCGCAGGTTCGCTGGACGCAAATGGCGTGCACGATACCAAGAAGCTGTGTGCTTCATGGACCGTTCTTCATGAAAATCCTGTCAGCTTCGGAAAAACTCACAAGGGGTAAAGCAAACGCGAGAACAAACGGCATGCCGCGCGAACCGCGAATTTATTACAGAAAGCCTTTCAATCGCCAAGTTGCCACCGGTGCAGCTGTTGCGCCAAGAAATCGGCTCAGATTTGCATCCTTTTCTGACGCATTACCGACGCGGCCAAAAAACCCTTTTAAAAACAATGATTACGCAACCACCACACTTCTTTGATGGTGTAAGGACGGAGCAGTCAGTACTACTACGTAGAAAAATAATTGTTACGACTTATGCAACAGTCATTTACCAAATTGAATGGATGCAATAGTCAGTAACACATCTATTATTGCCCTTGGCGCGAAAAAGATGACCAGCGGTAATGGCTGCTCCCCGCTTAGCGTGCGCCTTTCGCATGCTGGCGTGCCAGAGACCCGATGTCACACCCGCGCTGCAGGAACGCCCGTTCGACACTTCGCCTGTCGAGCCAAACCGTGAAACACACTTACGACACTGCCTGTTCGCGGACCATGCTCGCCATGGCCCCTGAACATTCGTGTTCGCAGGAGCCTTGAATGACAGAGAAATCCAAAGGCCTCACCCGCCGCCAGTTGCTGAAATCCTCAGCAACGACGCTGGCCGTCGGTGCGGCCGCTACGGCCAAGGCCGCCACCGTTGTCGGTGTTCCGGCGTGGGTGCCCTTCGACCATAACGGCCCGATGCACTACGACACTCCGGGCTGGCAGTTCTTCACCGACGCCGAGGCCAGCGCGGTAGAAGCCATCGTCGCCCGGCTGATCCCCGCCGACGAGTTGAGCGTCAGCGGCAAGGACGCTGGTTGCGCGGTGTTCATCGACCGTCAGCTGGCAGGCGAATACGGCACCTTCGGCCGCCTGTACATGCAGGGCCCGTTCGCGCAAGGCACACCGATGCAGGGCGATCAGTCGGAATTGGTACCACGTCAGCGCTACCGCCTCGGCCTGGCCGGGCTTGATGGCTACTGCCAGAAGCAATACCAGAAGACCTTCAGCGCCCTCCCGCCCGAAGAGCAGGACAAGGTGCTGACCGGCCTGGATAAAGGCCAGATCGCCCTGGACGGCATCGACGCCAAGCTGTTCTTCGCGCAAGTGCTGGGCAACACCATGGAAGGCTTCTTCGCCGACCCGGTCTACGGCGGCAACCGCGACATGGTGTCGTGGAAAATGATCGGTTTCCCCGGCGCCCGCTACGACTACCGCGAGTACATCGGTCTGCACAACCAGAAGCTGAATCTGGTGCCGCTCTCCATTTCCGGCAGCTCCGCCTGGACCAAGAAGGGTTAATTCGACATGGCCAAAAAATTACCTTCCACGGATGTCGTGGTTGTCGGGCTCGGCTGGGCCGGATCCATCATCGCCAACGAATTGGCCGATGAAGGACTGAAGATCATCGGTTTCGAACGGGGTCCGTGGCGCGACACCGCTGCGGATTTCAACGTCGCATCGGCCGCCGACGAACTGCGTTACAGCCGTCGTCAGGACCTGATGCTGAGGACGCGGCAAAACACCACGACCATTCGTAACAGCGTCACCGAGACAGCGCTACCCATGCGCAGTTGGGGTTCATTCCACCCTGGCAATGGCACAGGCGGCGCGGGCAACCACTGGGCGGGCATCACCTTTCGCTTCCAGCCCCATGAGTTCCGTCTGCACAGCCACTTGACCGAGCGTTACGGCAAGGAGTTGTCGCCGGAGCTGACACTGCAGGACTGGGGCACCGACTGGGAGGAAATGGAGCCGTTCTACACCAAGTTCGACCGTCTGGCGGGCGTCTCGGGCAAGGCCGGCAACATCAAGGGCGTGATTCAGGAAGGCGGTAACACCTTCGAAGGCGCGCGCTCCGAGGAATACCCGAACCCGCCGACCGAGCAGACCTACGCGCCGGTGCTGTTCGCCGAAGCCGCGAAAAACCTCGGTTACAAACCATTCCCGGTGCCCTCGGCGCTGGTCTCGCGGCCCTATGTCAACTCCCTCGGAGTGGCCATGGGACCTTGTACTTATTGCGGGTTCTGCACCAACTACGGCTGCGCCAATTACTCCAAGGCCAGCGCCATCACCACCGTTCTGCCGGTGCTGATCCGCAAGCCCAACTTCACTGCCATGACCAATTGCGAAGTGCTGCGCGTGACCATGGACAGCAGCGGCAAACGCGCCACCGGCATTGTCTACATGGATTCCAACGGCGAAGAATGGGAGCAGCCCGCCGACCTGGTGGTGATCAGCGCGTTCATCTTCGAAAACGTGCGCCTGATGTTGCTGTCCGGCGTCGGCCAGCCGTATGACCCGGTCACCAACACCGGCACCACCGGCCGCAACTACGCGTACCAGACCGCCAACAGCGTGCGGATGTTCTTCGATGACAAGAACTTCAACCCGTTCATCGGCGGCGGCGCCATAGGCATGGGCATCGACGAGTTCAACAACGACAACTTCGACCATTCGGGTCTGGGTTTCGTCGGCGGTGGCAGCACTCGGGTAACCCCTATCGGCGCTGCGCCCATCGACTCGCGCCCTCTTCCACCCGGCACCCCCGCCTGGGGCTCGGAGTGGAAGAAGGCCACAGTCAAGAATTACGCCAGCACCATGTCGATCGGCTGCGAGGCGAGCAGCTACTCGACCCGCACCAACTACCTGTCGCTTGATCCGACCTACAAGGATCCGCTGGGCCGTCCGCTGCTGCGCATCACCTTCGACTTCCCGGAGAACGATCGCAAGATGGCCGCGTACGTCACCGGCAAGGTCGGTGAGATCGCCAAGAGCATGAACCCGCGGCAGATGGTGCCCAGCGCCCAGACCGGCCACTGGAACAGCTCGCCATATCAGTCCTCGCACATCGTTGGTGGCTTCATCATGGGTGCCGACCCGAAGAACAGTTCGGTGAACAAATACCTGCAGGTGTGGGGTGTGCCGAACCTGTTCGTGGTCGGCTCCTCGGCGTTCCCGCAGAACCCCGGCTACAACCCGACCGGCACCGTGGCGGCGCTGGCGTTCAAAGCGGCGGATGCGATCCGTACCCGCTACCTCAAGCGTCCAGGGGAGATGATCAGCGTATGAAGACTCTTCTGACTGTTTGTGCGGGTGTTATCGGCCTGTCCGTCTCGATGGCTCACGCCGCTACCGGCGCCGATTCCTATAATCTTGTAGAAAAAGGCCGTTATCTGACCACGGTCGGCGACTGTACCGCGTGTCATACCCTGCCGGGCAAACCGCTGTTTTCCGGAGGCGTGATTCTCGATACCCCGTTCGGCAAGCTGGCGGGCGCCAACATCACTCCTGACCCGGTCAACGGCATCGGTCGCTGGACGTTCGAAGACTTCCAGAACGCCATGTCCAAGGGCCATGGCCTTGACGGCAAGCGCCTGTATGGCGCGATGCCGTTCACGGCTTACACCAAGGTCCTGCGCGAGGACAACCTGGCCATTTTCGCCTACCTGAAAACCGTCGATCCGGTGGACACCAAGGTCGAAACCAACCAGTTGCCCTTCCCCTTCAACGTGCGCACCAGCCTGATCGGCTGGAATCTGCTCAACTTCAAGGAAGGCGAATTCAAGGCCGATCCGCAGAAGTCCGAGCAGTGGAACCGCGGTGCATATCTGGTCGAGGGCCTGGGCCACTGCGGCACCTGCCACACACCGAAGAACCTGACCGGGGGTGACAAGGGCGATCAGTTCCTGATGGGCGCCAACCTGCAGAACTGGGTCGCGCCGAACATCACCTCCACCGGCCATGACGGCCTCGGGGCATGGAACGAGGACGACATCGTCAAGTACCTGAAGACCGGCGCCAACCGTTTCGACATCGCCTCCGGGCCGATGGCCGAAGAGGTCGAGCACTCGTCGCAGCACTGGAGCGATCAGGACCTGATGGCGGTTGCCGTCTATTTGAAAGACGGGGCCAAGCCTGTCGACGAGGCCAAACCGGTAGCGGCCACCGATGCGTCGATGGTCGCAGGCAAGGCGATCTATGCCGACCGCTGCTCGGCGTGCCATACGCCAACCGGCGAAGGCGCGGCTCACCTGTTCCCGAAACTGGCCAAGGCCCCGCTGATCAACAGCAACGACCCGTCGTCGCTGATCCGTGTGGTATTGGCAGGCAGTCGCGCAGGCGCCACCGACGCTGCCCCAACCGCCCCGGCCATGCCGGCGTTCGGCTGGAACCTGTCGGACGACAACGTCGCTGACGTGTTGACCTACGTGCGCAATACCTGGGGCAATGCGGCACCTGCGGTGTCCAGCGCCGAAGTGAAGGACGTGCGTGAGACGTTGACGCCGAAATAATCGCCGCGTGAACAAAAATGCCCGGCCATCAGCGATGGGGTCGGGCATTTTTTATTCCGGTAGAAACGGTCTGCGAACGGCTCTGAACACCACGATCTCGCCTCTGCCCGGAGGGCGTGGGATGCCGGGAACGCCAAGATTCCGCCTCCGCCCGGCGAGGCGCGACCTCGGGACGCCACAATCCTGCTTCTGCCCGGCAAGGCGCGACCTCGGGAACGCCACAATCCTGCCTCTGCCCGGAGAGGCGCGACCTCGGGCACGCCACAATCCTGCTTCTGCCCGGAGAGGTGCGACCTCGGGACGTCACAATCCTTCCTCTACCCGGCGAGGCGCGACCTCGGGACGTCACAATCCTTCCTCTACCCGGCGAGGCGCGACCTCGGGAACGCCACAACCCTGCTTCTGCCCGGCGAGGCGCGACCTCGGGAACGCCACAATCCTGCTTCTGCCCGGAGGGCGTAGGAGCAAGCTTGCTCGCGATCTGGCGCGAAGCGGCAGTAAATCGGTCAACTCTATGGTGTCAGGTATACCGCGCTTGCAGAGTTTGCTGCCGGCGCCCCCGTAGATCGCTGGCGAGGTGGAGCGCCACGCTGGCAGCTCCTACAGCCTGCGGCCGGCAGCAGAGGCACCGCAGAACGACTGAATGATCGGCTCGAATCACGGTCGGAGCTTATGAACAGCGCATTAAGCACTGGATAAGGAGCTTCGAATGAACAGCAAGTCTCTCATCGCAGGTCTCGCGATTCTGAGCTGTGTTTCGCTCAGCAGTTTCGCCGTGCGCGCCGACGACGCCCCAGCGCAAACCGTTCAATCTTCCAAAGACAACAAAGAGGATCTGGAAAAAGGCTCTCGTGTACCTGAAAAATTCCAGCGCCCTGGCGAGGCGATTCATGACTGGAAAGCAAAAGGACTGCACGAACCCTCCAAACAGAGTCAGTGGGTACGTATCAACGACAAATACGTGCAAGTGCAAACCACCAATGGCCAGATCACCGACATCGTGCCAGTGAAGAAATAACGCTGCCCACAGACAGCGAACCGGCCCCGGAAGCGGGCTGACCGAAGCAAAAGCAGAAGGAATTGATGATGAACCTGAAAACACTGATGGCCTGTGCGGCCGTAATGACCTGCCTCTCAGGCACCAGCCTGGGTGTTCAGGCAGCCGAGCGGACGTCCAGTAAAACCGTTCAGGCGGAAACGACCAACAAACACTTCAAAGTGGGTGACACGGCGCCAGATCTCTATAAGCAGGAACGCGTCGGCGTGAAGGACTGGCAGAAAAAGGGACTGACAGCGCCGAAGGAAAACACCCAGTGGGTGCAGATCAGTGATAAATACGCGCTGGTGGAGATCGATAACGGCAAAATTCTCGACATCGCGTCCGCCAAGGAATAGTGACAGCTGACCGCCCCTGTGCCCGACTCGTTCGGGCACTCCCCCCTTGCGCTCTACTGATGCCCGACCGCTCTGGGACGGGACTGACAAAGCCCTTCGGGACCCAAAAATAATCCACTTCAATAGCGAGAAAGGTTGGACGCTAACGATTTCCGACTTTAATCTTGGCCGCTTGTTTCAGGTGTGTCTGGCACGCCTCCGTTCAACGCTCCCGCTTCAAAAAGTCAAGGCCGAGATCCGATGTCTTCCGTTTTAAATGTGTTGTTGCCGATCTTCGCCTTGATACTGGTTGGTTATCTGTGTCGGCGTACCAATCGCCTGGGCCCTACCGCCGCTTCGGAGATCAACCGAATGGTGGTCTGGCTCTGTTTGCCGGCGCTGCTGTTCACCGCGACGGCGACTGCCACCTGGGAGCAGATCTGGCATCCCGGATTCGTTCTGGTGTTCACCCTCTCGACGATGGCGATGTTCGTCGTCACCTTGCTGCTGCGGCGCAAAAAGGCCGGGCATTTTGCCGATGCGAGCATCGATGCATTGAGCGCCTCTTACGCCAATACCGGGTATATCGGCATTCCTCTGTGCGTGATGGTGCTGGGCCAGAGTGGCCTGGAGCCCGCGCTGATCGCCTCTCTGCTGGTGGTCTGCGTGCTGTTCGGCATCGCCTTGGTGTGCATCGAAATCGGCTTGCAGAGCGAAGCCCACGTGCACCGCATCGTCATCAAGGTGCTGGGTGCGCTGGCGAAGAACCCGTTGGTGGTGTCGCCGATTCTCGGGGCGTGCTGGGCGTCTACCGGTATACCGCTGCCGGGCGCATTGGACAAGTTTCTGAGCCTGCTGGGTGCTGCGACCACGCCGTGCGCACTGGTCTCTCTGGGCCTGTTTCTGGCCCAGAAACAACAAGGCCCGCGCCACGGCACGAGCCTGCTGGTGTTGATCAAACTGATTGCCCACCCGCTGTTGACCTGGTTTCTCGCCTTCAAGGTCTTCCATCTGCCGCCGCTGTGGGCCAATTCCGCATTGCTGCTCAGTGCCCTGCCCACCGGCACCGGGCCTTTCATGCTCGCCGAATACTACCAGCGCGAGGCTTCGGTGGTGTCCAGCACCATCCTGATTTCAACCTTGGGCTCGCTGGTGACGTTGTCGTTGTGCATTTACTACATCAATGCCTGACACCGCCAGGCTGATCCACAGCGCGACCCCTGTAGGAGCCGGCTTGCTGGCGAATGCAGAGTGTCAGCCAATGCATCTACAACTGACCCGGCGCATTCGCCAGCAAGATGGCTCCTCCAAGAACATGACTAGACGATCACCTCGACAACGTTCATAGGCGTGCCGTTAGACAAACATCCCGCCCGACGCCTCAATGCGCTGTGCGGTAATCCAGCGGCCGCCGTCGCCCAGCAGCATCGACACCGCCGCGCCGATGTCGTCCGGCAAGCCGGCACGACCCATCGCCGTATTGGACGAAATCCAGGCATTCACTTCTGGATTGTCACGTACCGTACCGCCACCGAAGTCGGTTTCTATCGCACCCGGTGCCAGCGAGTTAACGGTGATACCGCGTGGGCCCAGTTCATTGGCGAGATAGCGGGTCCAGACCTCGACCGCCCCTTTCATCGATGCGTAAGCGCCATAGCCAATAGGCGAGAAACGCGCCAGGCCGGACGAGAGGTTGACGATCCGCCCCCCATCCGCAATCAACGGCAACAGTTTCTGCGTCAGAAAAAACGGCCCTTTGAAATGCACCTTCATCAGCTGATCGAACTGGGCCTCAGTCGTTTCGGCGCAGCTGGCATACATACCGATACCCGCATTGTTCACCAGAAAGTCGAAGCGCTCGGCCTTGAAATAAGTCCCGAGCAAAGTCGATACCTGAGCGGCAAACGCCTCGAAATGGCTGCTATCACCCACATCCAGTTGCAACATTTTTGCCTTGCCGCCCAGCGCTTCGATTTCGGCGACCACGCTCTGCGCTTCCTGTTCACGGCTGTGGTACGTACCGATGATGTCAACGCCCTGGCGCGCCAGATGCAGCGCGGTGCTTTTCCCCAGGCCACGACTGGCGCCGGTGATGATGGCGATTTTGTTACTCATGATTGCTACCTCGATTGGCTGTATTCAGTCAGTAAGCAGCACTGTATTGTTCGTCAGTACTTCGATAAATCCGCGTTACTCGATATGACTGATCGATTACAACGAACAATGGATAAACATCATGAACAAACTCGACCTGCTCAAAACCTTCGTTCGGGTCGCGGAGCTTTCTAGTTTCACCCTTGCCAGCGATGCGCTGGGACTGCCGCGCTCCAGCGTGTCCGAGCAAATTCGCGCCCTCGAAGACCTACTCGATACACGCCTGCTGCAGCGCACCACGCGCAAGGTCCAAACCACCCCCGACGGTCAGGCACTCTACGAACGCAGCAAGGACCTGCTGGCGCAAATGGACGAGCTGGAAAGCCTGTTCCGTCAGGACAATGCCGTGCTCAGTGGCCGCCTTCGGGTCGACATGCCGACCGCTGTGGCACGCCGGCTGGTGATGCCGCGAGTCAGCGAATTCATCGACCGGCATCCGTTGATCGAACTGGAAATCAGCAGCACTGATCGCCGGGTCGACCTGGTGCGCGAAGGTTTCGATTGCGTCTTGCGCGTCGGCGAGTTACCGGACACCACGCTGGTGGCGCGCAAGATCGGGAATTTCCGCATGGTCAATTGTGTGAGCAGCAATTACGCCAAGCGCTTCGGTGTGCCGCAGACGCTGGAAGACCTGCAACAGCACCGACTCATCAACTACGTGTCGGCCTTTGGCGCAAGCAACGCCACGTTCGAATATCACCGCGACGGCAAGGATTATCAGGTGCCCATGCCCAGCAGCATCACGGTCAATTACATCGAAGCCTACGAAGCCGCCTGCCTGGGCGGGCTGGGCATTGTGCAGATACCGCGCCTGTCCAACGAGTTCCACTTGGGTCGCGGCGAATTGGTAGAAATATTGCCCGATTACCTGCCTGCCCCCATGCCGGTCTCATTGCTCTATGCCCACCGTCGCCATCTGCCACAACGCTGTCGGGTGTTCATGGACTGGATGGAGCAACTGTTGCTCGAATACGGCGTGGCTGCCTGAGGTTTTTTCTGCTGAAAAAAAATTTTGTACATGGCTGTAACCACTTTTCCGTCTCCAGAGAACTGCCTCCCGGCTCTGATGCATAGCGTGACTGCCACGCAGGTGCCGGGACCACGATCGGCAGCTCGGCGTAGAAACAAAATGGCACGACATCACGTTCGCGCTCGTTTCTACATCGAACTAACGTTCGGACCTGTCGCACGGCGTGACCTCACGCAGGTGCCACACACATCCTCAATCAGGTAACTGGAGATACATCATGAACAACCTCAAACTCGCCGCCGTCGCTCTGGCTTTCGCTTCCGTCGCAACCGGCGTCAACGCTGCGGAAACCGGCTCGGCCCCCGCCATGGAAAAATGCTACGGCGTGTCCTTGGCCGGCAAAAACGACTGCAAGGCCGGTGCCGGCACCAGCTGCGCAGGCACCTCCAAAACCGACTATCAGGGCAATGCCTGGAAGAGCGTCCCCGCAGGCACCTGCACCTCGATCAAAACCCCGCACGGCACCGGCTCGCTGACCCCGATGTAATTTGCGATACGTGAAAAGCTGAACGAAAAACCATTGCAAGGGCAGGCGTCGATCATGAACACATCACTCACCCAGGGTGCCGGACTGGGCCTGAAGGCCGACCACTACGAGGCGGCGTATGATTGCGCCGCTCAAGGCCTGTGGTTCGAAGTCCATCCGGAAAACTACATGATCGACGGCGGCCCTCGCCTGGCGTGGCTGGAGACGATCGGCAGCCGCCATCCGCTTTCGTTGCACGGTGTTTCCCTGTCGCTGGCGGCCGACTGCACACCCGACATCGAACACCTTAAGCGGCTCAAGGCTCTCGCCGAACGCTTCCAGCCAACCCTCATTTCCGAGCACCTCGCCTGGTCCACCTGGCGGGGTCGGTATCACCCCGATCTGCTGCCCTTCCCTCGCACCGAGGAAGCCTTGCAGCGAATCGTCGACAACATTCAACGCACCCAGGAGTTTCTCCGGCGCCGGATCGCCATCGAAAATCCGAGCCATTACCTGAAACTGCCAGACCATGATTTCAGTGAAATCGACTTCCTCGCCGAATTGAGCACACGCAGTGGTTGCGGGCTGTTGCTGGACATCAACAACGTGTTTCTCAGCGCCCACAACATGGGCTACGACGCCAACGCCTATGTCGATGCTTTTCCCGGTGCGCCGATCATGGAGATCCATCTGGCCGGACACAGTGTCGACCCCGGCGGCGCCTCGTTGCTGATCGACTCTCATGATGCGCCGGTCGCAGAGGACGTCTGGTCGTTGTATCAGCGGCTGATTCAGCGTGTAGGTCCACGGCCAACGCTGATCGAGCGCGACGACCATATCCCTCCGTTCAATGAACTATTGCTGGAACGGGATCGGGCGCAGTCGCTGCTGGAGGCATTGCCATGCAACTGAGCACGTTTCAGAACGCCTTCGTCGAGGCGCTGTACGACCCAAGGGCGAGCGGTCTTGGCATGCTGACCGAACAACCCGGCTTCACGGTTTATCGCAACACCGTAATCAAGGGCGGGGTGGATGCGCTTCAAGCCAATTTTCCCACTGTCGAACGTCTGGTCGGCAGCGATTGGCTGGTCGCGGCAGCCGCAATCCATGCGCAACAGTCGGCCCCTGCCGATGCCCGACTGATCCATCACGGCAGCGAGTTCCCGGCATTTCTGGAGCGTTTCGAGCATGCGCAACCCTTGCCTTATCTGGGCAACGTCGCGCGGCTCGATCTGCTGTGGACCCAATGCCACATCGCGGCCGATGAACCCGGTATCGATGTCACGCGGATTGCCAGCCTTGCTCCCGAACAACTTGCGTCGCTGAAGCTCAGACCGCGGGCTACGGCGCGCTGGGCGTGGTTTGTCAATCAGCCGGTGTTCAGCATCTGGCGCCACAACCGTGAAGGGCTGGAAATGCCGGAACAACTTCACTGGCAAGGCGAGGGGGCGTTGCTGGTGCGCAGCGGTGGTGCCGTCGGCTGGCATGCTCTGGACATCGGCGGCTGTGCATTTCTCGACGCCTGCGCGGCTGGACAGCCTTTGGCCCAGGCCGCGCAACACGCCAGCGACATTCAACCGTCGCTGGACATCTTCGAACTGCTTACCCGATTGGTCAGCGCGGACGTGTTCGCCGCGACCGATCCTTCATGATCCATTGGAGAACGCCATGGACGCTTTACCTAACGAAACCCCGTGTCAATACTCCCCGCGAACGGCATGGAATCGCCTGGCCGATCGCCTCGGTCATTTGCTCAATGATTCAATGCTTTCGCTGGTGGCGCGCCTAGCCATCGGCGGAATCTTCCTGATGTCGGGAATGACCAAGGTCGAGGGTTTTCTGACCATTACCGACAGCACGTATTTCCTGTTCAGTAACGAATACAAACTGCCGTTGATCCCCCCGGACATCGCCGCGCATATGGCGGCGTATGCCGAACACCTGTTCCCAGTGCTGCTGATTCTGGGACTGTTCACGCGATTATCGGCCTTTGCCCTGCTCGGCATGACCCTGGTGATCGAGATTTTCGTCTACCCCGATGCCTGGGCCACTCACTTGAGCTGGGCGGGTTTGTTGTTGATCCTAATTGCCAAGGGCGCTGGATCGCTGTCGCTGGATCGCAAATTGGGGATCAAATGAAACCGGTCTCCCCGGACTGCTACAGGGAATTGCACTCGTTCGCAAAATCCCGACACGCCGCAACCCCCGGATAACGGTATACACACGAATCCAGGCGCCAACCCATCCGCAAAAAAAACCACCGCACAAAGGCGGTGGCTCTCTTAAAAAGCGTTCACTTCTATCCAGCTCAAACCTTAACGACCCACCCCGCAGGCCCTTCGATCTCGCCGAACTGGATTCCCGTCAGTTCCCTGTACAACCGCTGAGTCACCGGTCCGACCTCGGTTTCGCTGTGGAATACATGCAGCTCGTCTTTATAACTGATCCCGCCGATCGGCGTGATCACAGCTGCCGTACCGCACGCACCGGCCTCCTTGAACTGATCCAGCTTATCGATGAAAACCTCGCCCTCGGTGACCTTCAGGCCCAGACGACTTTCAGCCAGCTCGATCAGCGACAAGCGGGTAATACCCGGCAGCACCGACGGCGACTTTGGCGTGATGAACTGATCGTCGTGGGTAATCCCGAAGAAGTTGGCCGAACCGACCTCCTCGATCTTGGAGTGAGTCAGCGGATCCAGATAGATCGCATCGGCAAAACCGTGCTTCTTCGCCTCGCTGCCCGGCATCATGCTCGCCGCGTAGTTACCGCCCACCTTCGCAGCACCTGTACCTTGCGGCGCCGCGCGGTCATAGCTGGAAATCACGAAATTGTGCGGTTTCATGCCGCCTTTGAAATACGGGCCGACCGGGATGCAGAACACCGAGAAGATGAACTCCGGCGCAGCACGCACGCCAATGTTGTCACCGACGCCAATGACGAACGGACGCAGGTACAGCGCACCGCCGGTGCCATACGGAGGAATGAAACGCTCGTTGGCGCGAACCACTTCCTTGCACGCCTCGATGAACTGTTCGGTCGGAACGTGCGGCATCAACAGACGCGAGCAACTGCGTTGCATGCGCGCGGCGTTCTGGTCCGGGCGGAACAGGTTGATCGAGCCGTCTTTGGCACGATAAGCCTTCAGGCCCTCGAAGCACTGCTGACCGTAATGCAGCGCAGTGGAGCCTTCGCTGATATGCAGCACGTTGTCTTCGGTCAGGGTGCCCTTGTCCCACTCACCGTCGCGCCAGTGAGCCAGGTAGCGCTTGTCGGTCTTGATGTAGTCGAAACCCAGCTTGTCCCAATTAATGCTTTCGTTACCCATGACACCCTCTATTTCCTGGCCAGCACGCCCGGCGTGCGCGGGGGGCCAGCGTTTCATCAATATGGTCGTGAAGGCTCGGCCGAGGAAGTCGCCCTCACCGATGTTGCGCCATATTACTGATTTTTTGCCGGACAAACCGCCTCCGACGCTCGCGTCTCGAAAAAGAACTGTCGGCGCGTCGCAAGCCCCCTTCAAAAACAGCCTCCCACTCCTTGATCGACCATTATTTGCGTACCATGCAACGCTTGCGCGAATTGCCGTGTCCACATGGCCACAGCGGCCACTGTAAAACTTTGACAGTGACCGCCGGGTTGAACTGGCGGACGCCTGCCTCAAGCAATTCGACCGAATCAACATAAACCTCAAGGAAGACTTATGACCGCTGACTCCAACCTGCCCAAGCATGGCGCCGTGCTGTTCGCCAAGGATCTGCCTCGGGTCGCGGCCTTTTATCGCGAACTGTTGGGAATGACCCAGACTTTGAGCGAAAAACGCCTGATCGTGCTGGAGTCCGAGACCTACCAACTGGTCATTCACGGGATTCCGAAACAAGTAACCGATCGGTTGAACATCACCGTCCCGCCCAAGCGTCGGGTCGACCTGCCGATCAAGCTGGTGTTTCCAGTCAAGAGCCTCGCTGAAACCCGCGCTGCAGCAGTGGCGCTGGGAGGTCAGGTCGATGACGCTTCTGCTCAATTCTCGTCCCGGGGGTTTACGGCGTGCGATGGCTACGATCCGGAGGGCAATGTGCTGCAGTTTCGTGAAGCGGCGCGCTGATTTGAATCAGCCCTGATCGCGATCTGTAGCAGCACGGCATGCCGGTGGTGGGCGCCGGTGATATCGCAGTCCCCGGCGAGCTGTGCTGCTATAGATATACCGCCTTCATCCACCTCGTTTAGTATCACCCCACCCGCCCCGTTCACGAGGACCTGCGGATGTTCGATACACCTGCCCTTTCCAACGTCGAATCGCTGTTGCACTGGATGGACGGACGCTCGTTCACGGTGCTCACCGGGGCGGGCATCAGCACATCGTCCGGGATTCCCGATTACCGCGACAGTGACGGCGTGCGTCGGGGACGGCAGCCGATGATGTTTCAGGAATTCCTTAATGACCCGCAAGCGCGGCGACGCTATTGGGCGCGGGCCATGCTCGGCTGGCCAATGGTTCGCGCCGCGCAGCCCAACGCAGCCCATGACGCCCTGGCGGTACTGGAGAATAACGGTGTCATTGCGGGGGTCATCACTCAGAACGTCGATACCCTGCACGATCAGGCCGGCAGCCACGATGTGATCGAATTGCATGGCAGCCTGTACTGGGTGCTGTGTCTGGATTGTCGTCAGCGTACCGAGCGCGATGTAATTCAACTCACGCTGCTGGAGCAGAACCCGCATCTGGCAGGCGTTGATGCCGTGCAGGCTCCGGATGGCGACACCCTTCTGGATGCGGCTTTCGAGGAGCGCTTTCAGGTCCCTCATTGCCCCCATTGCGGCGGCGAGCGGATGAAGCCGGACGTGGTCTTCTTCGGCGAAAACGTGGCACCGCCAACTGCCGCCAAGGCCATGGCCCGGGTCGAAGAAGCTGCAGGATTACTGGTGGTGGGGTCGTCGCTGATGGCCTTTTCAGCATTTCGCCTGTGCCGCAGGGTTGTCGATCAGGGCAAACCGCTGATCGCCATTAACCTGGGCAAGACCCGCGCTGACGATTTACTCGATCTGAAGATCGGTGCGGCCTGCGAGGTCTTGCTGCCGGAACTGGCGCAGCGGCTCATTGGGGTATGAACTCTTCTGCACATGAACTCTTTGGTGCATGACTGCCTGGTGCTTGGACTCTTTTGTCCCTGAAGTAAATGTGCCTCACTTCCACAGGTCTGCACTTGATTCACCAACCAATCAAATTGCCGAATCGCCACCCCGGCAAACCCTGGCGCTACAGCTGCGTCCAGCTTAGGGCGATCAAGCCCTGATCCCAGGCAACGCCGCCAATGCCCGTTCCCACACCTGTCGCGTCCTGATCCATACCATTTCCTGCCAATCCGGATCCGCTGGGTAGAACTGTTCCAGCAGTCCCTGCTTGATCTTGCGCCCGGTCTCGTCCAGCGGATCGCCATGCAAATGCAGCCAGTGATCGTCACGCAGATGCCCGTGCACCAGATCACCCGCATACGTCCCGCATTCGATGACAAACGGCATCAGATGTACGCCAGGCAGGGCATCCAGCAACATCTGGGAGGTGTAGCCGGTGGACGTCGCTGCCACGCCGGTTGCGCTGACTTTGTTCGCGCCGGTGATCAGGGTAAATAGCCACGGCCCAAACAGCGCCTTGGCGTCATCGAGTGCCGGATAGGCCGATTCGACGATGCTCATCAGCATCGGGTGGCCATAATCTCCAGCGCCGGTGTGCAAATCGAAACACGCCGCCACATCGACGCCGCTCAGATGCTTCTCGACGATGCTGCGCAATGTCCGGTTCGACCAGCTCGGCCCCGCACCGCCATAAAACAGCCCATCGGCAAACGCGTATTGCCCGGCCTCCACCACCGACATCAATCCCGACCAGCCCCGCTCGGCGATGGCTGCGTTGAACAGCGCATCGGCCTTGTCCCGCTGCGGCCCCTGCAACTGCTCGCAGGCGTAGATCGCATGCACGTCACGATAGGCGCGGTTGTCGGGCAGTGGTTTGCTGAAGTCCAGGTAATTGCGATTCTGGTCGAGATTGTCCTCGTTGACCCGGCGCATCCACGCAGTACCCCAAGGGTTGATCAGGTGAATCATCAGCACCGCGACGCCGTCGGGCAGTGCTCGGCCATTGAGGCTTTCCAGCCAGCGACTCTGGCAATCCGAGCCGTAATAGCCCTCGACGCCGTGGGTGCCGCTCAACGCCACCAGCACACGCTTGGCGTCCGGCGCGCCAAGCCAGGCGACGTCCGTGAACAACGTCTCGCCAAACGGCCCAGTCAGAGGATGAGAATATTCGCTCAAGGTAGCGCCCGCCTGCGTCGCGGCCTGCAGGAAGCGCTCACGAAGCTGACGATAGCCGGGGGTGTCGGGGAAAAACTGGCTCATCACGACCCTCTCAAAGAAAACGAAAAAAGCCGTCCGTGCAGGCTTCAGGCACTGGCAAACGGCCGATGCATGGAAGTTAAAAACAGACAGCCTTCCGGAACATTTTTTAGGTGGAACAGACGTCCCGCGACGGGAGCCGCCTTCTAGCTGCAAAACCGTGAGTCTACGCTGCCCACCGATGCGCAACACGCATCAAATGCAGGAATCGCCTATCTGCCGACCTACACCCCTGATGTGCTTAGCGCCCGATGCCTGGCCCCGCTCGCCCCACGGCCACTCCCGGTACATGGCACGTCACTCAGCTTTCAACAGCTACTACACTGACCTTCGAAAGCGTATCATCGCGCCCCTGTTTTCTTGCCTCGGTGCCCGACATGCCCACACTCCCGCTTACCTCCGAACGCCGTGGCTGGTCATTCTGGTGGAAACCTCTGGCGTTTCTGGTGGTGGCCGCCGTCGGCCTGTACTACGTCAAATGGTCACCGTATTACCTGAAATCGTTCATCGCCGCCGACACCCACAACATCGGTGGTTCGATCATTAACGACAACCCGGCCAACCCGTGGACCGCCGCCCTGGTCTACGCCCAAGTGTATTTCCTGGCGATCTGGAAGGCTGCTGTGCTGGCGGTGCTCCTCGGCTCGCTAGTGCAGGTGCTTATTCCCCGCGACTGGCTGCTGCGCATGTTCGGTCGCGCAGGGTTAGGCTCGACGGTGCGTGGCGGCCTGTTCGCCCTGCCCGGCATGATGTGCAGCTGCTGTGCGGCACCGGTGGCCGCAGGTCTGCGCAAGCAGAATGTATCGGTGGGTGCGGCGCTGGCGTTCTGGATCGCCAACCCGGTGTTGAATCCGGCGACCTTGGTGTTCATGGGTTTCGTTCTGGGGTGGGGGTTCACCGCCTTGCGCCTGCTGGCGGGCATCGTGCTGGTGATCGGCGTTTCCCTCGTGGCGCAACGCATTTCAGGCCCGGAGACACTTCCGGAGCAAGCCGTGGAGTCGGTGGCTGAAGCCGAAGCCCCGGCGCAAGGCAGCTTGCTGACTCGCTGGGGGAAGACCCTGTGGCAGCTGTTCTGGACCACCATCCCCATCTACGTGGTGGCTGTGCTGATCCTCGGTGCTGCGCGGGTCTGGCTGTTTCCACACGTAGACGGCGCCATGGGCAACGGTTTGCTGTGGCTGGTGCCGCTGGCGATCGTCGGCACGCTGTTCGTGATTCCCACGGCTGCCGAAATCCCCATTGTGCAGACCCTGATGACGCTGGGTCTGGGCACAGCACCTGCCGTGGCGTTGCTGATGACCCTGCCGAGCGTGAGCTTGCCGTCGTTGCTGATGCTGCGTAAATCCTTCGACAGCAAGGTGCTGGTTATCGTCGGCCTTCTGACCATGCTGGTCGGCGTGATCAGCGGCCTTATCGGAGCGGCGCTTTTGTAGCGCTTCGGTGTTTCAGGTATTCGACAATCGCCTGCTGCTCCCCGGAAAATTCGATCCGTGCATTTTTGCTGTCGCGCTGATAGGCGTACATCGGGTCGTAATACTCGCTCAGCATGGCGCTGATCCAGGCCCTGTGCTGATCGACGTCACCGCTGCGCTGCTGCTCCTCAAGGGCACTTTCCATGATCGCCGCCAGACGCTGATAACGTTCGCCACCCAGACGTCGGACAATGCTCGACAGGCTCTGCTGCAAGCGCTCGGCATAGGCAGCAAAGCCGCTCTCGATGCCGCCGACGGCAATGAACTCGGCGCACAGATCAGTCACATAATCCTTTAGAATCCGTTCGACCCGCCCTTCGAAGCTGTCTTCGAGCCATACCAGCGGTGCCGCCTGCATGGTCCGGTACAACTCCAGTGGCACGGCACGGCTGCCGACGATCCGGCCTTCATCCTCGACCACGAACTGATGCAGGTGCCTTGCGCGCTTCTTGAGGATGTCGATCGCCAAGCGGTTTTCGAAATCGATTTGTCCCGGCTGTGGCGTAGCGTGTTTGCCGAAGCTGGAGCCGCGATGATTGGCATGACCTTCCAGGTCCAGCGCGTTATCGAGTTGGTGCAGCACCTCGGTCTTGCCAGTGCCGGTCAGGCCTCCGATCAACACGAAATTGCACTCGGCCACGGCCTGCTCGGTCACCCCGATCAGAAAGTTACGCATGGCTTTGTAGCCACCCACGACACGCGGGTACTGGATGCCCGCTTCGCTGTCGAGCCACTGCTGGGTGATCTGCGAGCGCAAACCGCCCCGAAAGCAGTACAGGAAACCATCGGGGTGCAGTTTGGCGAACGCCGCCCAGGCTTCGATCCGCGCCTGTTTGAGGTCGCCGGAAACCAGCTTGTGGCCCAGTTCAATGGCGGCCTGCTGGCCTTCCTGCTTGTAACTGGTGCCGACCTTCTGCCGTTCGATGTCGTTCATCAGCGGCAGGTTGATCACACCAGGAAACGCGCCTTTGCCGAACTCCACTGGAGCGCGTACGTCCATCAGCGGGACATCATGCAGGAAGATTTCATTAAAAAGGCCGCTGTTTTCGCGCATCAGAACACCTCTACGGCAAGTCGCTGTCGCTCTACCAGTTCGCCGATCGGCTGGAGATTCATGGCCATTTCGCCGGCCATGGCGAGGAACGCTGTCTCCTCGGCTGGCTCCACGGCAATCAACAAGCCGCCGCTGGTCTGCGGGTCGCATAGCAGCACTTTCTGCACTTCGCTCAGAGGGCCGATGCGCTCGCCGTAGCTGTCGAAATTGCGCTGCGTACCACCAGGGATGCAGTTTTGCTCGATGTAGAAATCGACACTCCCCAGACGTGGTACTGCGGCGGCATTCAGGCGCGCGGTGAGCCCGCTGCCATCGGCCATCTCCACCAGATGCCCCAACAGACCGAACCCGGTGACATCGGTCATGGCCGTGATGCCGACCAATCTCGAAAAACGGCTACCGGGCTTGTTCAAGGTGCACATGACATCGCGCGCCAGGCCCTGGTCTTCAGCACGCAGTACGCCCTTTTTTTCGGCGGTGGTGAGAATGCCGATGCCCAGGGGTTTGGTGAGATACAGTTTGCAGCCGGCGGTGGCGGTGTCGTTGCGCTTCATGAAACGTTTTTCAACCAGACCGGTGACGGCAAGGCCAAAGATAGGCTCCGGCGCATCGATCGAATGCCCACCCGCCAGCGGTATGCCCGCCTCATCGCAGACCGCACGACCGCCACGAATCACTTCGCGGGCGATTTCCGGGGCCAATACGTTGACCGGCCAGCCCAGGATGGCAATGGCCATCAACGGATCACCGCCCATGGCGTAGATATCACTGATCGCGTTGGTGGCGGCGATGCGTCCGAAATCGTAGGGATCGTCGACGATCGGCATGAAAAAGTCGGTGGTCGAGACCACGCCTTTTTCGTCATCGATGGCGTAGACCGCCGCATCGTCGCGGGAGGCGTTGCCCACCCATAGGCGTGGGTCCAGGTTTTGTGCGCCAGAGCCGGCGAGGATGGTTTCCAGGACTTTGGGAGAAATCTTGCAGCCGCAACCAGCGCCATGGCTGTACTGCGTGAGACGAACTGTGTCGGTCATGGGAAGCCCCTGAGTTTCAAGGCGCAGGAGTTTATCAGAGGCCGGACGGATTGGTGGTTCGGGTGGATAGTCGGAACGCTGATGCCTACCGCTTGGCGATCTGCGGTGCGTTTGGTGTGGGCCAGGATCGGCGAATGGACGGCTCAGCTCCTGGCCAGCGCCCGCGCGCTCAGCACTTGCGCCAGCAATAGCGCCCCGACGCACAGTAGCGCGTTGCGCAGCCCGATAGCGTGGGCAGCGAAGCCGATCAGAGCCGGGCCCAGCAGAATGCCGCAGTAACCGATGCCGGTAATGACCGCGATGGCTAGCCCCGCAGGCATCGCTTTTTGCTCTCCGACGACCGAGCAGTAAACCGGGAAGGTGTTGGACAACCCGAGTCCGATCAACGCAAAGCCCAGTAGAAACAGCGGCCAGGGTTGCAGCAGCACCGCCATGGCGAACCCGAGCATGACCAACAGACCTCCGCCGATCAGCAGGTTCACGGCGCCGAAACGCTTTCTCAGGTAGTCGCCGGAAAATCTGCCGGCAGCCATCGCCAAGGAGAACACCGCGTAGGCGCCACCGGCAATCGACAGATCGATCTGATGGGCGCGATTAAGGAACACGGCGCTCCAGTCAAGAATGGCGCCCTCGACCAAAAGGGCGATAAAACACAGCACGCCGATGACCAGCACTTTGGCCGACGGTCTGGCGAAGGGCGCCGCGGGATCGTCGGCACCATGGGGCACCAGACGCCGGCCGTGCCAGAGCAACGTCGCAGCGACGATCACCACCACTACGGAAACCGCCAGCAGGGGCGATGCCCCACCCCACAGCAGCAGACCCATCAACGAAGCACTGGCGATGCCACCGAGGCTGAACAAGCCATGAAAACCGGACATCAGCGGGCGCCCGTGATCGCGCTCGACCATCAGCCCCTGCACGTTCATCGCCACATCGATGCTGCCCAGGCCTGCGCCAAACACAGCCAGGGCCACGGCCAATCCGCCGAATGACGAGAGTGTGGCCAGCAACGGCAGCATCATACAAATCAGCAACCCACCGCCTATCGAGACAAACCGGCAGCCCTTGCGGGTAGTCAGCGCACCTGCCAGCGGCATGGCCAGCATCGAACCCAGACCGAAGCACAACAGCAGCAGTCCCAACTGCGCCTCCTCCAGCCCGGCGCGCTCACGGGCGAACGGCACCAACGGCGCCCACGCCCCCAGTGCCATGCCGGATAGAAGGAAGGTCAGGCGATAGCTCAGCAGGTGAATGAGCGTAGGGGTTTTGACGGATTGAGCGATGGTCAAGGGGACAGTCCAAAAGATCTGAAGGAATAACAAAACCAGTGTGGCAGTGAGCTTGCTCGGGGAGACTGCCTTCAAGGTCCTACATCTGATGTGGAGGTACCGACCTCTTCGCGAGCAAGCTCACTCCCACCGGTTCGTCTCGTTGGTTAAGTCAGCGACCCAACTTCTGAGTGGTGAAAATGAGCGTGCGTAATTGGGCGCATCCTACATCATCGGCGCAGCCATGCTGACAACCCGCAACGCCAGCCCTTCATAGGCATCCAGGGTGATGGTGAATTCGCCCTCGTCGGTCAAATCGCCCTCGACCCGCTCATTGATGATGTCCACCACCGGCCCCGGCGCGATACCGGGCAAGTGTAGAGTTTCGACAATCGATTCCGCACTGAAGTTAAGGGCAGTGATCTGCGTGCCCTTCCCGGCGGGCAACTCGTGGACCATGATCAGCAAGCCCGGGTGCTCGACATCGGGAATCAATATCTGGCGACTTGCAGCGATGTCATAGGCGCGGCGCACGGCGAGGATTTTCTTCAACTGCGAGGCAAACGAATCCGGCTGCTGAAGTTGATCCGGCAAGCTGCCGTACAGCGATTTCGGTCGCGGCATGCCGCCAGCGGAGATTTCGGCGTCCGGGTCCAGATCCACCAGGTCGTAGGCGCCGCGATGAATCCAGCGTGTATCGCCATCGCCCATCAGATGCGCGACCTGCTCGGCCGGTAGCGGCAAGGCCCCCACCAGATCCCAACCTGACAAGGCAAACACTCCCGGCTGCATGGCATTGAACATCACCAGCAGCAAGTGGATATGCTTGATTTTGTCGACATCCGCATCGGTGATGCTGTTCAGATCGCGAATACCGAGTGCGGCAGTGATGATGCTCGCCGTGGTGCAGGACACGCCGTTGGTAACGAACTTGAGGTTGTATGGCGCATGCTCGCCGGCCAGATGCTCGTACATCTCTTCACGAATGTGTTCACGCAGGATATTGCCGGGAAAAGTCTGGCCCTGATACAGGTACTGATCGTGGGCGTGCAGGGTCCAGAAATGCACCAGTTCGAGGGTCAACTCGTCGTGGTTCTGCAACGCATGAATCAGCGAAGCGGGATCGATGCCAAAGTCATGGACCTGACGCAGCATCAGTCGCAGGAATTCGGTTCTGCCGGTCAGTAGCGCATGCTGGTACGCGGGCCGGGTGATGAAGTCATAAGACAGATCGGCACCGCCATGAGACATCGCGGCGATGTCATCGATGGTCAGGTTCAGCTCCTGAAAACTAAAGCCCCCGGCCTTGCGAATCGCGCCGGCCAGCAGCTGATTACCGGTGATCGACAACGGATGACTTTCCGACCACGCCGTCCCCTCGGCCTTGCGCTCGACACCCAGAAAGCCGTTGGCATCCAGACGCAACACCCGCGCACCCATGACGTCGATGGCATGCAGCGCATCGCCGATGATCATTTGCTGTGCGGCGAAGCTTGGGTCCAGCCAGTTCAACGATGGCTGGCCTTCCTTGAAGTAATGCAGATAAACCCAGCGCCGAGCCTTGCCATCGACGCCAGTGACGATCGGCGTGGCGCTCCAGTCGGTTTCCTTGACCCCTGGCTCGAAGAAGATCACCCGCTGCAACTGGCCGACGATGTAGTGCTTGTCACGCAGCGCATCGACAATCGCCGGCGGCAGGTTCACGGCATCACGTCCGGCGGGCACTTCCGGCAACAACGGCCAGTCCTCTTCCTTGATCTCGACCATGTGGTAGAGGCCCGGGTATTCCTCGTAAGCCAGTTCGGCCAGGCGGAAGTCCGCGCCCTTGCCGGTGTGCGACGGGATTACGTCATCAACGATCACGGCGTTGTGTGCGGCGGCAATGCGGCTGAGGTTGAGAAACTGCGCGTCGGTGCCCAGGTCAGCATCGACTTCGAAGCTGATCCGGTCGAAATTGCCGTCGATACTGGGGGTTTTCTGGCGGCCTTTCAGGCCACCGGAGGCTTTCAGCGGGCCATTGTGAATGCCTTGAATGCCGATTTCGGACAAGGCATGCCAGAGTGTTTCATCGCCCAAGGCTTCCAGAACCGAACCGCCCTCGCGGGTGATGATCGAGGCCGGGTAAGCGGTAAACCACACCGACGCGATCGCCGAAGCATCCCGTGGCCGGGCTTGGGCGTAAGGTCGTTGCCAGAGTCGGCCCTGGCCGCCATAGAGTTTGGCGCGTTGCTGTGCGGCGTGGAGCATCGACTGCTCTACCAGCCATTCCACGTACTGCTTGTCCGGTGTGGTCATAGGGTCCAGGGTTCCGTCTTCAAATGGATTGGAGAGGTCGCCCAAGGCGCTCATGCGCGCGGTTCGGGACGAGCCTGTCTACGCCGTTGCTTATGTCTATGAGCGTTCATGAACGTAAACGTTCGTTGTTTGAAGAGCGCCTGACACAGGGTCTGCTGGCGCCCGCTCGTTGAACAGGTTAGGGGCATGTAGAACCACCCAGCTGCGCAGACGCCGCGGGCGATCGCCGTTTTTCAATGCGCAGCTATACCGCTATGCGCCCGCTGACTAGAATTCGACATCGTGGACGCGGAGCCTGGGAGCCATGCGTGGAACTTCATATCGTCATTCAAGGCCGCAAGGACCTGGCGAATCAGCTGTACGAACAACTGCGCGACAGCATCGAGTCCGGGCGTCTCGCTGCGGGCGTGCAACTGCCTCCCAGCCGCTTGCTCGCGGCGCAGCTGGGGCTGTCACGCAAGACCATTTCCGACACCTACAGCCGCCTGACTTACGAAAGCTATCTGGTCGGCAAGATCGGCAGTGGCACCTTCGTCAACAGTTTGAGCACCCATACCCCGCGCGCCCAGATCAGCTCGGACCTGGCCAGCCAGAAGCTGGTGAAGAAGTGGCAGGACATCACCCTGCCCTTGCGCCATCCGACCCTTGAAGGCACGTTGCGCTGTGACTTCATTGGCGGCGCCACTGCCAAGACTCAATTCCCCCATGACGAGTGGCGGCGCTGCACACAATACGCGTTGCGGCAGATGTCCCAGGTGCGGGGCTTTTACAGTCAGCCGGAGGGCGTTGCCCCACTGCGCAGCGCCATTGCCGGCCACATCGCCTTCTCCCGCGGCGTCAAATGCGTAGCTGAGGACGTGGTGGTGTGCAACGGCGCGCAGCAGGCACTGGACTTGATTGCCCGGGTCCTGATCGAGCCAGGCTGCACGGTGGCGATGGAAGACCCGGGCTACACGCCGGCGCGGCTGCTGTTTGCGGCGCAGGGGGCGAATGTGGTCAGCGTGCCGCTGGACGGTGAAGGCATCATTGTCGAGCGGATCCCCGATAATGCCCATGCGATTTACGTCACACCCTCCCACCAGATGCCGCTGGGCATGCCCATGAGCGTGAACCGGCGCAAGGCGCTGCTGGAAAAAGCCAGGCGAATCGGCGCGATCATCATCGAGGACGATTACGACAGCGACTTCCGTTACGAGGGCCGTCCCACCGACTCGCTGCAGAGCATGGATCAATTTGGCGTGGTCGCATACGTCGGAACCTTTTCCAAAACGCTGTTGCCGGAGTTGCGACTCGGTTACGCGGTGCTGCCCAAAGCCATTCTCGAAGCGGTGATCAAGGCCAAGCAACTGACCGACTGGCACACGTGCACGTTGCCACAGTGGGCGCTGACCAAGTTCATCAGCGACGGTCTGTTGAACAAACACATCCGCCGCTGCCACAGCATTTACGCTGGCCGCCGCGAACGGATTCTTGCGCGATTGGCAGGGGATCTTTCACCCTGGATGGAGGCAATACCCTCCACCGCAGACTTTCACATGGCGGTGATGTTCAAGGTGCCGATCAACCTGGGGCTGCTGGTCGACCTCACCCGCAAGCTTGAAATCGGGCTGTACCCGTTGACCGGTTTCTACCACGACGTACAGCCCCGTGATGGCCTGATTCTGGGGTTTGGTGCGATCGAAACCCTGGATATCGATCCGGCGCTCGATCGGCTGCGGGACGTATTGATGCAGATCGCCTGAAGGGTGCAGCGCCCGCCACATCCGCCGCCGCTGGCGAGCCCGAGTGCTGCAGGGAGGTAAACTCGGTACCCGGCGTATGCGGGGCGATACGCCGGCGCTCGAACTGAAAGACTTGCATACCGCTTCGGCCCGCGGCCGTATCTGACCATAGCCAATCTCGCAAAAGGCCGACCGCTCGTTATCTACGCATTCGATGGAACTTCCCCGCCTTTGGTATGCCGACTAAAGAGATGCCGGATACACCGTCCGCTGACAATGGAGGCCCTTCTCATGCCTGATCCAAACGGCAAGGTTCGTTACGCAGTCGTCGCAGGAGGCTGGATTTCCCAAGGCGCATTCATGCCTGGGCTGGAGCAGACCGACAACTCGATCATGACTGCGCTGGTTACCGGCGATCCGGTGAAAGCTGACGAGCTCGCGGCGCTGTATGACCTCAAGAGCTATCACTACGACGACTTCGCCACCTTGCTCAGCTCGGGCGAAATCGACGCGATCTATCTGGCCACGCCCAATTTTCGTCACCGCGAGTTCGCCGTCCCCGCCCTGGAAGCCGGTATCCACGTCCTGCTGGAAAAGCCAATGGCGGCCAACGAGGAGGATTGCCTGGCAATCGCCGAGGCTGCGAAACGTTCAGGCGCCAAACTCATGGTCGCCTACCGCCTGCATTTCGAGCCTGGCACGGTTGAAATGGTCAACCGCGTTCGGGCGGGCGACATTGGCGAGCCACGCCTGTTTACCGCGACATTCGCGCAGACCACCGATCCGGCCAACCATCGCATGCAAAGTGGCTTCGATGCTGGGCCCGTCGCCGACATGGGCCCTTACCCGATCAATGCCGTGCGTAGCCTGTTCGGTGCCGAGCCGCTGGAAGTGCACGCGGTTGGCGTCAAGACACCGGGTCGCGAAATCAACACGTTCGACACGGTCAACGTCACCCTGCGCTTCAGTGAAGAACGACTGGCGACCTTCACCGTCAGCTACAGTCTGCCTTCCACCGAGCGTTTCCAACTGATCGGCACCAAGGGTGAATTCGAGGCCTCGCCGTGTTTTGGCTTTGGTGAAGGCGTGGCCATTGCCTATAGAGCGATCATCGACGGCACGACTACCGAGCACAGTCATCCGGTGGTGGATCAGTTCGGTGGCGAGACCCAGTATTTCTCCGACTGCATCCTGCAGGATCGCGAACCTGAGCCGGACGGCGACGAAGGTTGGCGCGACGTGCGCATCGTCGCCGCTGTCGAACGCGCACTGACCACCGGCCAGCCGCAGAAGCTGGACCCGCTGCCGGAGCGTCCTGCTATCAGCGTCGAACAGGCGCGCAGGTTGCCATTGGCCAAAGTGCCGCGGTATATCAATACCGATGAGCCTAATGCCTGAGTACACACGCCCCCTGTAGCAACCCGGCTTGCCAGCGTCAGCGATCTCAGGGACGCCACCGTCAGCAAGCCGGAATGCTACAGAATGTGGCATGCTGTAGGTTCCACCGTTCAGCGCCGGGCGCACACCTTGCGAGCAAAATAAGGCAGTTGTATGATGTCCGTTAACTTTCGATAACCCTTTGGGCCTTATCGTCGCCACGCTTCATGCAACTCACCGATTCCCATTCAGGCGCACCGCCTGATCGTTTCGACTCAAAAATAACAGGAGAAGCAGATGCCTAACGTTCTCGGCCAGAACTTCATCGGCGGCGCCCGCAGCGGCCTCGGCGAAGCGCGCCATAAGAGTCTGGATGCCACCACAGGCGAAGCCCTGCCCTACACCTTCCATCAGGCCACCGACGCCGAAATCGATGCCGCCGCCGTGGCTGCGAAGCAAGCCTTCGTCGAATACCGCCAGCTGAGCCCGGCTCGCCGCGCCGAATTCCTCGATGCCATTGCCGATGAGCTGGATGCACTGGGCGATGACTTCGTTGCGTTGGTCTGCCAGGAAACGGCATTGCCAGCCGGTCGTATTCAAGGTGAGCGCGGTCGCACCAGCGGTCAGATGCGTCTCTTCGCCAAAGTCCTGCGGCGCGGCGATTTCCTCGGCGCGCGCATCGATCAGGCGCTGCCGGATCGCAAACCGCTGCCACGCGTCGACCTGCGGCAGTACCGCATCGGCGTTGGTCCGATTGCCGTGTTCGGCGCAAGCAACTTCCCGCTGGCGTTCTCCACTGCCGGTGGCGATACCGCCTCTGCACTGGCCGCCGGTTGCCCGGTCGTGGTCAAGGCGCACAGCGGTCACATGGCGACTGCCGACCTGGTCGGTGAGGCGATCATCCGCGCCGCCGAAAAAACCGGCATGCCCAAGGGCGTGTTCAACATGATCTTCGGCAGCGGCGTCGGCGAAGGTCTGGTCAAGCATCCGGCCATCCAGGGCGTCGGCTTCACCGGTTCGCTGCACGGCGGTAATGCCCTGTGCAAACTGGCTGCCGAACGTCCACAGCCGATCCCGGTCTTCGCCGAGATGTCCAGCATCAACCCTGTAGTGCTGCTGCCGGGCGCGCTGGCCGCTCGTGGCGCCGCCGTCGCTGGCGAACTGGCTGGCTCGGTGGTCTTGGGCGCAGGTCAGTTCTGTACCAACCCTGGTGTTGTGATCGGCATCCGCTCCCCTGCCCTCACCGCGTTCACTGAGCAGCTCAAAGAGCACATGGGTGGCCAAGCGCCGCAAACCATGCTCAACGAAGGCGGCCTGCGCAGCTACAGCAAGGGCGTACAGAAGCTGCTGGACCACCCGAGCGTCACCCACCTGGCGGGAAAACCGCAAGAAGGCCGTCAGGCCCAGGCGCAGCTGTTCAAGGCTGACGTAAGCATGCTGCTCAACGGCGACGAACTGCTGCAGGAAGAAGTCTTCGGCCCGACCACGCTACTGGTCGAAGTCGCCGACGATGCCGAACTGAAAGCCGCACTGCTGGCCCTGCGCGGCCAACTGACGGCCACGCTGATCGGTGAAACCGCCGATTTGCAGAAATATCAGTGGCTGGTGCCGGTGCTGGAAGAGAAAGTCGGTCGTATCCTGGTCAACGGCTACCCGACTGGCGTAGAAGTGTCCGATGCCATGGTCCACGGCGGTCCGTATCCAGCGACCTCCGACGCTCGCGGCACGTCCGTCGGTACCTTGGCGATCGACCGCTTCCTGCGCCCGATCTGCTATCAAAACTACCCGGACAGCCTGCTGCCGGCCGCTCTGCAAAACGCCAACCCGCTGGGCCTCAAACGCCTGGTCAACGGCGAGTGGAGCAGCGACGTCATCGCGTGATGAACGCTTGATCCGCTGAACGAAAAAACGGCGCGTCCCGCACAGGACGCGCCGTTTTTCTTTCCCGAGCTATGGGATCATTCCGGGAGCGAGTTCCTGCGACAAGGCCCTTGCCAGTCATGGCGAGCGCCACTAGCATCGCCGCCAGCCCATTCATGCAGCAACGGAAATCGACATGAGCGACGAACTACAGATCATTGACCTAGTGGAAGGCTCCGGCAAAGCGGCGGTCAAGGGTGCTCTGATTACGACGCAATACACCGGCACACTGGAGGACGGAACCGTGTTCGATTCGTCCTGGGAACGTGGCAAGCCGTTTCAGTGCGTGATCGGCACCGGTCGGGTAATCAAGGGTTGGGATCAGGGTCTGATGGGCATGAAAGTCGGCGGCAAACGCAAACTGCTGGTGCCCTCGCATCTGGCCTACGGCGACCGCAGCATGGGCGCCCACATCAAGCCCCACTCGAAGCTGATTTTCGAGATTGAGCTGCTGGAAGTCCTGACGCGGGATGATTGAATAAACGCTGCCACGCCACACCCGCCTCTGTAGCAGCATGGCTTGCCGGCGACGGCGGTTCCAAAGACTCAACCGCCAACAAGCCGGACCGCCGCAGCGCCGTGAGCCAGCCCCATTCATTTAAGCGGGCCTACAACTGCCGCTTAGCTCAACGCCCCCGCCTTCATCAACACGTTCGCCAGCTTGCGCGCCAATTCTTCTTCCTTGTAGGGCTTCTGCACAATCAGATGCTGATCGACGTCGAGAATATCGATGTCGGCAAATCCGGTGATAAACATGATCGGCAGCCCCGGGTGGTCGCGTCTGACGATGTCGGCCAGTTCGGCGCCGGTCATGTTGGGCATGGCGAAGTCGGTCAGGACCAATTCGATGCCGGTGTCGATCTTCTTCAGCGCATCATCGCCGTTCTCCGCCTCGACCACTGAATATCCCAGTGAGCTGAGCATCATCGAAGTCACCGCGCGGACTTCCGGATCGTCATCCACCAACAAAATGGTGCGTTGCAGGTCATCAGGATCGGCGTGACCCGGCATGTCCGAAACACTGACTACGGGGTTGGCGATCCGGGCGATGCTGGGCAGGAACACCTTGATCGTCGTCCCGGCGTTCTCGGCGGTGTCGATGCTCACCCCGCCCCCGGACTGCTTGGCGAACCCGAAAACCTGCGCCAGACCCAGGCCCGAGCCCTTGCCCACCGCCTTGGTAGTGAAGAACGGCTCGAAAGCCTTGGCCAGCACTGCCTCGCTCATGCCACAACCGGAGTCGCTGACCGACAGCACCACATAGGCGCCCGGATCCGGATCTTCGGGACGTTGCGGCAAGCGATAGACAATTTCGTTCCAGGTGCTCAAGCGCAGCTGACCGCCCTGAACCATGGCGTCGCGGGCGTTGATGGCCAGGTTGAGAATGATCATTTCGGTCTGCGTCGGGTCGACCAGCGCACTCCACAGATCATCGGCCAGCTCGGTGTCCACCCAAACACTGCCACCCAGCGCACGCCCAAGCAATTCCCGCATGCCGCCAATGGTGTCGTTGAGATTGAGGGCCACCGGCTCCAGGCGCTGACGACGGGAGAACGACAACAACTGGCTGGTCAATTTGGCACCGCGCTCGCCCGCCGAGCGGATGTTCTGCAGACGTTGCGGCGATTTGGTGAACACGCCTTTTTCCAGATCCCGGGCCAGGAAGTTGGCACTGGTCAGAATCACCGTCAGCAGATTGTTGAAGTCATGGGCCACCCCCGCTGTGAGCTGCCCGACCACTTCAAGCCGCTGCATCTGCTGCAAGGCCGCCTCCACTCGTTCGCGCTCCCTGATTTGATCGCGCAAACGTTTGTTGGTCGCCGCCAGTTCGTCGACCACCGCGCGTTCGCTGGTGATGTCGCGTACCGCGGCGTACATCAGGCCCTCGTCCGGCACGATGGTCCAGGAAAGCCAGCGGAATCCGCCTTCAGCGTGGCGCATACGGTTAACAAAGCGGGTAGTTACATTGCCCTGCGCCACGCTGGCGGTCTCGCGCAGCGTCGCTTCCAGATCGTCGAGGTGAATAAGCTCGCCCAGCGACTGTTCCTGAAAATCCGCGCGGGTCCAGCCCAGAGTCGTTTCCCACGCCGGGTTCAGAGCGATCGGGGTCATGTCGAAACGCAGCACGCCGAGCAGTTCCCGGGACAGCTCCCAGGTGCGGTCCCGTTCACGGGTTCTCTGCACCACGCGCTCACCGAGAATCTCGTTGAGTTGATGCAGCGCCTGGCTTGCCTGTTTGCGTTCGCTGATGTCCTGCATGACGCCCGTGAAGCGTACGCATTTGCCGGCTTCAAACAACGAGCGACCGTTGGAAAACACCCAGCGCTCGACGTCGCCGTCCACTAAAAGGCGATGTTCGATCTGGAAGCCGGTGTCAGCGGCCAGCGCCGCCATGACCTTGCTTTGCAGCAGATCGCGGTCGTCCGGATGACAGCGGGAAAACATGAACGCCATGCTCACCGGGGCGTCGGCCGGCAAGCCGTAAAGCGTCTTGCAGCGCTCGTCCCAGAGCAGGGTTTCGGTGCGCGGATCATACGTCCAGACACCCATCTCGGCCGCTTCGATTGCCAAATGCGCACGCACCTCGGCGTCCTGCAGGGTGGCTTCGGCGTGCTGGCGTTTCTGCCGCTCATGCACCTCGGAGACTGCGCGCCTGACAGCTTTAGGCAGCATCTTTAGATTCTGTTTGAGCACGTAATCGATGGCACCCATGCGCATCATTTCGACCGCATGCTGCTCGCCGAAAATACCCGAGAAGAAAATGAAGGGTGTATGTGGCGCTAAACGCAATGCACTATTGAGCACTTCCGGGCCGGAAGAACCAGGAAGCAGGTAATCACTGAGAATCAGATCGAAATGCCGGGCCGAAAGCTCTCGCTCCACTTCCTGGTGGTTGTAGACCAGAGTGGCGTCGATTTTCAGCCCACTATTCTCCAGCGTGAGCAGGGTCAGTTCAGCGTCATGCGGACTGTCTTCAACCAGAAGCAATTTGAGTAACGATAGCGGCATGAATAGTCATCGTTTGTTGCGCAAAGGCCTTTAATGCCGCCGTGTCGCGGGACAGATCAGGCCGGAAGTCCGGGTGAATCAGGATCCCGGACGGCGTGTCAGTCGCAATGAGCCTGGCGGCGGCTCGTTGAGTACGGCCCAGAAAATCCCTAGGTCAGAGATTGCCGAGACGAATTCCTTGAATTCGACCGGCTTGACCACGTAAGCGTTCACTCCCAACGAATACGCGCGTTGTAAATCAGGCTCCTCCCGAGAAGACGTCAGCATCACCACCGGAATACTGCGCAGTTCCTCGCTTTCGCGGATGGCTTTGAGAACTTCCAGGCCGTCGACTTTCGGCAGTTTGAGGTCAAGCAACAGCACCGCCGGACTACCCACCGCGCGGTCATGGTAATTGTTTCGCCGAAAGAGATAGTCCAGCGCCTCGGCGCCGTCACGCAATACGATCACTTCGTTGGCCAACTGGCTACGCTCCAGAGCGACGAGGGTCAACTCCAGGTCGTTCGGATTGTCTTCCACCAGAAGAATGGGTTTGAGCATTGGGCGTCTCCTCGGACACTCAAAGGGTTACAGTGAGACTGCGTTTGGGCAGCGCAAAATAAAAGGTGGCTCCCTGCCCCAGCTCGCTATGGGCCCAGACCGAACCGTCATGGCGTTCGATGATCCGCCGCACGCTGGCCAGGCCGATCCCGGTACCTTCGAATTCCTCCATCCGGTGCAGGCGCTGAAACACGCCAAACAGTTTACCGGCGTACTGCATGTCGAAGCCCACGCCATTGTCGCGAATGTACACCACGACCTTGCCGTCTTCCTCGTAGCTTCCGATTTCGATCACGGCGGCGCTTTGAGTGCGGCTGTACTTGATGGCGTTTGAGAGCAGATTGCGCATCGCCAGATGCAGAAACGCCGCGTCGGCGATCACCACCGGCAAAGGCTCCGGGATGCGCCACTGCAAATCACGGCCTTCGTAGTCAGGCTGCATTTCCCGGCGGATCGCCTCGATCATGGCGTTCACGTCGACTTCCGAGTAACGCATGGCCGAGCGGCCCATCTGCGAGAAGCTCAGCAAATTGTCTACCAGGGTGCCGGCGAATCGTGCCGACTCGCCGATGTTCTCCAGAAACCGGACACCACGCTCTGAAAGCTTGCTGCCTTCGATGTCACTCAGCAGTTCGGCATAGCCGGCGATGTGCCGCAATGGCGCGCGCAGGTCGTGGGACACGCTGTAGGAAAACGCTTCGAGTTCCTTATTGGACTTCTTCAGCTCTTCGGCCAGCGCGGCCATTTCCTCTGCCTTGCGCAGCACGATGCCCAAAACTGCAGCGCGCAACTCCACCACACCTTCGGTATCCAGCTCATCCCATGGGCGAGAGTAACCACGCATGGTTTCCTGCCAGGCGGCAAAACTGTGTCGTGGGCTGAGCGAACCGCTGTCGCTGACGGTTTTTTCCGGTTTGCCGGCCCAGTTCACCACCCGGGCCTGCTCGGGCCGGAACCAGATGATGTAGTTCGAATGCAGCTCGGAAATGGCCATCGCCAAAATACCGCTGACCGAGAGGCTCAACTGCGGCAGCTCCGGGATGTCACGGCCGACGTTGTCGGATTGAAACACCTCGTGGGTATCACGCTGGCTCAACCACTGGGTCAGTTCGTGGATCTGTTGGTGGTCCGGCGTTTCGCCATAAACATCCAGCGTCGATTCGGAGATCACCGCCGCACCCGTCGCCTCGACAAACGCCAGCAGCACATCAGGCATCGCTCGCAGGCCGGCTATCACGCTGTCCAGGTCGGCCATCGACGCGAGCATCTGCACGATCTGCCGACGCAGGACCAGCATACGCTGGGTCTTGGCCTGGGCCTCCTTGGTTTCGATCTGCAAGGACAGCACACTGCCCAGCAGTTCGCAGGCGGTGCGGGTCTGAAAGCTCACGGGGCGCGGGGTCGCATGATGGCAGGAAATCAGGCCCCACAACTCACCGCGCACGACAATGGAAATCGACATCGACGCCAGCGTCTGCATGTTGCGCATGTACTGCAAGTGGACGGGCGATACGCTGCGCAATGTGGCAAAGCTCAGGTCCAGCGGCGCGCCGGTCAGCGGATTGTTGACCGGCACCAGCGGCGAAGGCTGGTAGTTGGCATCCTCGATGACACGAATGCGGTTGGCCAGATACAAAGCCCTGGCTTGCGCGGGGATGTCGCTGGCCGGAAAGCTCAATCCCAGATAGCTCGGATAGCCCTCATCGGCTACCTCGGCGTTGACCAGGCCATTGCCTTCGGCGTCGAAACGATACACCTTGACCCGCCCGAAACCGGTGATGCGTTTGACCTCCAAAACCGAACGCTGACTCAGCGCCTCGATGGTCTCGGTTTCTTCCATCTGGCTGATGAACGTGCGCATCAGCGGATAAACAGTGCCGTATGCCGAGCCCATGTCACTGGCGGGCTCGAGTTCGGCAATCAGCACCTGATCGTGCCGGTGAACCATCATGGCCATTGGCACGCCGGCGCGTGTGCCTTCAAGAAAACGCACGTCGCCGACATGAAACGGATTCTGGTCATCTTCAGGCAGCGCCGCCAGACGATCCAGCAGGCGCTGGCAATCGTCGAAGACGCGCGGCAGAGCAGCACCGATCAATTCTTCTGGCGCCATGCCGAGCCAACTGACGACGTTGGCACTGACTTGACCGATGGTCATCGTCGCTTCGTCGATGACCAGCAGAAAACCTTGGGGCTGAATACTGCCGGGAATCTGGATCGGCTCGCGGGCGCAATTATCGATCGCGCTTTGGAGAAGCTCCTGGCTGAGGGTCAAAACTGAATCTCCTTCACCCCCGACGCGTCCCACGGACTCTCGCCAAAGGTGGGTGCCTTACGGTTGGCACTGAAATGAATTGGCGTAAACAGTAACAAAAAATGCATGTTCGCGGTTTGATTGCGCATTGATATCACTACAAAAACAACAGCCGTCATGCATCAAGCATGGCTCTTACCTTGTGCAGAAACTCGGCCAATTGGAAAGGCTTGGTGATCATGTCCATGCCCTCCCCTAGAAACAGCTGACGATTCAGGGCGTTTTCCGCGTAGCCAGTCATGAACAGCACCGGGACTTGCGGCCGCCAGGTGCGCATTCGCTGCGCCAGTTCGCGGCCGTTCATCTGCGGCATGCCCACGTCGGTCAGCAACAGGTCGATCGACGGATCATGTTCAAGCAACGTCAGTGCAGTGCTCACATCGGCGGCCTGGGTGCAGCGATACCCGGCATCGGTCAGAATCTCGTTAACGAACATTCGAACCGAGGCTGTGTCCTCGACGATAAGCACATGCTCACCTGCCCCGAGTTCAGCGGTTTCCAGCACCGGTTGTGGCACCACGGTCTGCTCCAGCGCCGCAGGCAGCATCAGGGTAACCTCGGTGCCGTGCCCCACGACGCTGCGAATGTGCACATCGCCACCGGATTGGCGGGCAAAGCCATAAATGGTCGATAAGCCGAGCCCGGTGCCTTCACCGATGGGCTTGGTGGTAAAGAACGGGTCGAACACCTTGTCGATCAGGTGGTGTTCGATACCGACCCCGTCATCGCGCACATTCAGCGAGATATATAACCCATCGGCCAGCCGTGAGTTGCCCTGGGAATACGCCTCATAGGTGCTGATCCAGATATGCCCGCCCTGGGGTAAAGCGTCCCGGGCATTGATCACCAGGTTGAGCACTGCGCTTTCCAGCTGCCCGGCGTCGACCATTGCCACGGCGCTGCGTGATGTCAATTCGAGGGTGAGCCCGATGCGCTTGCCAATGGTCCGGCTCAGCAGATCCTCGAGCGAGCGTACGTACTGGTTGACGTCGGTGGGCCGGGTGTCAAGCGGCTGCTGGCGCGCGAAGGCCAGTAGCCGATGGGTCAGTGTCGCGGCGCTTTTCGCCGACGCCAGTGCCGCATCGGCATAGGTCAGGACTTTCTCGACGCGGCCGTCTTCGGTGCGTTTCTTGATCAGCTCAAGCCCGGTGACGATGCCCGTCAGCAAGTTATTGAAATCGTGAGCGATGCCCCCGGTCAGCTTGCCGATGGCATCCATCTTCTGCGCCTGCAACAGCTGCGCTTCAGTCCTGGCGCGTTCGGCAACTTCGTGAGCCAGTTGGGTGTTGACGGTATCGAGTTGCTGCAGATGCGACTGCTCACGGCGTCGATGCTCGGTGACGTCTTCGACGAACACCAGACTCAGGCCAGCGATACGATAAGGTGACACTTGCCACTCGGTCTCGCGCAGATCGCCCTGAACCAGCATGCTCAGGGTGCCCTTCCAGCGCTCACCCGATGCAAGCGCCTCTCTCAGGCCGGCGATGGCAGGCGTCTGATCTTCGCTGAAGCACCGCAACACGGCGTTTTGAGCCGAGCCCTGGGCGATCAGACGGGAAAAGGCGTGGTTGCACTCATGCACCTTGAGCTCGCCATCCATGACCGCGATTGGCGCCGAGACGTTGACGAAAATCTCACGAAAGCGATCCTCGCTGTCTCGCAGGGCAAACTCGGTATCACGCACTCGCAGCAGCGTACGCAGAGTCGCCAGCAACACATCCGGGTCCACCGGATGAACCAGATAGGCGTCGGCACCGGCCTCAAGTCCTGTGACAATATCCCCGGTCTGGATCGACGCCGCCGACACATGCACGACAGGCAACAAGGCGGTGCGTGGTTCGCTGCGCAACTGGCGCACGATATCGAAGCCGCTCATGTCCGGCAGGTTGACGTCGAGAATCAGCGCATCCGGGACCTGCTCGGCAATCTGCGCCAAGCCTTCGGTCCCGGTGCCCGCTTCGTGCACGATGAACCCCTGACGCTCCATGCGCCGGCGCAAGGCGTAGCGAGTCGCGGCATTGTCATCGACGATCAGCAGCCGGGTATCAGCTTTCATCGCCGTGCTCCTGAGCCAGCGCCAACGGAATCACCACATAAAAGGTAGACCCGACGCCGGGTTGGCTTTCCAGCCCCACGCGTCCTCCCAGCAACTCGGCGAAACGCTTGCACAACGACAGCCCAAGGCCCGTGCCGCGCAAGCGCTTCTGCAGCGGCGAGTCGACCTGAGTGAAGTCCTCGAACAGCGCGCCATGCAGTTCCGTCGGAATGCCGATACCGGTGTCGGTCACGGCGAAGCGCACTTCCCGCTCACCTTCAAGGCTGGCCGATACCCGCACCTCGCCGCGCTGCGTGAACTTCAGAGAATTGGAAATGAAGTTGCGCAAGATTTGCGCGAGTTTCTTGTCGTCGGTGTACAGCCTCGGCAAACCTACGGGCTCTTCGAAAATCAGGTCCACCGCAGAGGTATCGACGATTGGGCGGAACATGCCGCGCAAGGCCGAGAACAGGTCGAACATGTCGAACCAGGCCGGTGAAATACTGATGCGCCCCGCTTCGATCTTTGCCAGATCCAGCAGATCATCGACCATGTCGCTCAGTTCACGGGCAGCGGTGCTGACGAATGCCACCTGTTTGTGCTGTTCGGGGCTGAGCGGCCCGTCGAGTTCATCGGTGAGCAAGCTGGCAATGCTGAGGATCGAACCCAGCGGTGTGCGGAATTCATGGCTCATATACGAGAGGAAGCGGCTTTTCAGGTCAGACGCCTGGCGCAGTTGTTCGGCCTGGGTATCCAGCTCGGCATACAGCGCCAGCACGCCCTGATTGGTTTCATCCAGTTCGGCGCGCAGGGCGGCGGCCTCGTCACGCAATTGCCGCAGCTCTGCTGACTCCTCAAGGGCGCCGTGGGCGGGGTTGTCAGTCATCGAGCGTCTCCAGAGCAGTCACCAATACCGTTACGTCATCCCTGCCCCGGCAGTAATCGCGATGCAACACTGCCGCGATAATGGCCGGGTGACGATACATCAGACCCGGATAGTCGCGAAGATTCCACCGCGATTGCAGGCCGTCGCTGTACATGATCAGAAGCTGTCCGGCACATTGAGGGTAGCCCACGGCCGGGATTTTCCGGTATTGCAGGCCGACGATACCGGGGTGCGACGCAAGACCGCGCGTTTTCTCCTCACCAATCAGCGTCGCGCCGATGTTGCCGATGCCGATGAAGCGCAACTGATCCTGTGCGGCATCGAATTGCGCGACCGCCACGGCACCACCGCGAGTGCCATGCATCTCACGGTGAATATCGTCCAGCAGCAACCCCGGATCGCCGAACGGATCGCGGTTAAACGCAAAGGCGCCCGCCTTCGCCGCCTCTTCAGCGTCAGGACCATGGCCAAGTCCGTCGATCATCAGGATGCTAAGTTGCCGCCCTTGAATGGCAACTTCCCAGGCATCGCCACACGCCGGATCGTTATGCAATGAGTGCTGGGAAACACCCAGGCGCAGGTCTTTGACCGATGCCAAGCGCGGATAAAAGCGCGTCAACAGCACGGTCCCGCGATTGTCCGTATGAACATCGAAGACCTGCGCCTGACGCAAGATCGAGCCCAAGCCGATGCCTTGGGTGCCGCGAGTGGAGAAGCCATCGGCCATGCAATCGTGCAGGTCAAAACCCTGTCCCCGATCAATGGCGATGACTTCAAGGCCCGCAACGGCGCCCGGCAAAGCACGCAGGTGCAGCTCGCCATTGCTGGCGTGCTTGAGAATGTTGCTGGCCAGCTCCGTGACGACCAATGCCACGCGACCGGAGTCGGTGGCATCGAACGCCAACTGTTCGGCGAGCCTCTGCGCGATGCGCCGCGCATGGCCGACCTGACTGGTGTCTTCAATGGCCAACACCTGCGTCAGGCTGCTGTGCAGTTTCAGGTCCATTTGCAGATCGTCACGCGAGTACCCGCGCCCGGTGCGGTGTCCAGTTCGAAGTCATCGACCAGACGCTTGGCCCCGGTCAGCCCCAGCCCCAATCCGCCGCCGGAAGTCCAGCCGTCGGTCATGGCCAACTTCACGTCGGCAATGCCGGGGCCTTCGTCGCGGAAAGTCAGCTTCAGACCGGTGCGCGTACCGTCTTCGACGATTTCCCAGTCCATGTCGCCACCGCCGCCATAGACCATGGTATTGCGCGCCAGCTCACTGACCGCCGTTACCAGCTTGGTCAGGTCAATCAGCCGCATGCTGCAGTCCTGCGCCAGCTTGCGCGCCAGTTGCCGGGCCAGCACCACATCCTGCTCGATATGAATGCCCTGAGTGCCGCTGCTGCGCACGTTCATTGTGAATAGGTCCGCTCGCGCAACAGCGTCATGCCACGCTCGACGTTGAGCGCAGTGCTGACCCCCGGCAATGTCATGCCCAGTTCCACGAGGGTGATCGCTACGGCAGGCTGCATGCCCACCAGCACGGTTTCAGCGTCCATGATCCGCGACAGACCGGAGATCATGCCGATCATCCGGCCGATGAACGAGTCGACCATGTCCAGCGCCGAGATGTCGATCAACACGCCACGCGCTGAGGTCTTGCTGATACGCTCGGACAGATCGTCCTGCAGCGTCAGCGCCAATTGGTCGTGCATGTCCACCTGGATGGTGACCAGCAGAAAGTCACCCATCTGCAGAATCGGAATCCGCTCCATGGGCTTATACCGCCTTGGTGACGGTCAGACCCAGGCGGCGCAGCGCCAGTGCCAGGGCGTCTGCCAGATTGGCTTTGGTGACTACGCCTTGCAGGTCCAGACCCAGGTGCACGATGGTCTGGGCAATCTGTGGACGTACGCCGCTGATGATGCAGTCGGCACCCATCAGGCGAATGGCGGTGACAGTCTTGAGCAGGTGCTGTGCCACCAGCGTGTCCACGGTTGGCACGCCGGTAATGTCGATGATGGCGATTTCAGAGCCGGTGTCGACGATGCGCTGCAGCAGCGATTCCATGACCACCTGCGTACGCTGGGAGTCCAGAGTGCCGATCATTGGCAACGCCAGCACGCCGTCCCACAGTTTGACGACTGGCGTGGACAGCTCCAGAAGCTCTTCCTGCTGACGTTTGATCACCGACTCACGGGACTTCTGATAAGTGCGAATCGTGTGCATACCCAGCGCATCCAGCAGCTGAGAGATTTCCCACAGTTGGTCAGCGAGCAGCGCCGGACGGTCAGCGAACTGATCCTGCAACAGGCTGAACAGCGGGCCCTTCAGAGAAAAGATGAAATGAGCCGTCTGCTGCGAGTCCTGGCCGGCAAGCGCACGTTGGTGCGACAGCTTTTCGAGGAACTGACGCACCTCTTCCCAATCGCTGCTAGTGATGCTTTGCGAGCCGCCCTTCTCAAGAGCGGAGGTCAGCAGGCGGAGAAACTCAGCCGCCTGCTGATTGATGTCTTCGGCTTTCAGATTGCGCGTGGCACCACTGCCTTCCAAGTCCGCGAGCCACCGAGCTGTCAGTTGAGCTTCAGAGCTTTTCAGAGATTCCAGGGTGGTTTGCTGCAGTACTGCCATGAGGTTGGCTCCTGAGGTTTGCTGGTCGGTTCCTGATTGGAAGAACGCGACAACGGGCAGACACACGAAAAATGGCCAGGACCGCGTCCAGTCGTCCGGATCTAGTCCTAACTTGTTAAATACAAAGCGCTTTTGGTATGGCGAGCGGAAGCGACGAAATAACCTGCTGCCAGTCTGGTGTCAAGGTAACATCATCGAGCTCAAAAGGTTCCGTAATCTGTGACGATAGTCGTCCGCGTTGTCATGGGCAGGCGTATAAAAGGTTATATCGGCCCATTGGGCAGGGATTTCCGTCAGTGCGTGCTCCATTGCTTGCGAGGACGAAATCAACGGCACCGGAAAAAATCGATATACACACCACCCAAGTGCGCGAAAAAACTCCTAAAAAGCTCTTTCAGCGGTCTGCGCATAAATCGAAAAC
Source organism: Pseudomonas sp. (assembly GCF_050739935.1). Lineage (GTDB taxonomy): Bacteria > Pseudomonadota > Gammaproteobacteria > Pseudomonadales > Pseudomonadaceae > Aquipseudomonas. The sequence goes on from NZ_JBOICF010000058.1 coordinate 53,254, forward strand.
GCCCCCAGCAAAAACCAGAACACACTAAATAACCACGGCGTGCGCATCGAAAACATCAACGACTTCCGATACCCCTTCTCACTGGACTCATGCTCACTGAACAGCGGTGAATCATCATAAGCCAGCCCCATCGCCGGCTGGCTGCGCAACAACTGACTTTGTTTGAAATGCCAGTGATCAATAATTTCATACGCCGCCCGAATTCCCGGCCAGGCATGCATCGAACTGATCAACCCGAGCAACGTAAGAAACGGCGGCACCACAAGCGTGAACAACTTGCCCCACTCCGGATTGAGATTCGCCATCGAGGAGGCGAACGCAATCACCAGAAACGACTGAGCAGACAAATAAGCGTTGGTACGGTTGGAAAGAATGGAAGTCTCGTACTGAATTTCCTTGCGGTAAAAATCCAGACGCTCCTTGGGCGTACCGAACACCAACGCCTCGGCGCTCTCGACGTCGGATACCGCAGCGCTGCTGGTGATGATATTGGGTGTCACAGTCTCACGCCTCAAACCTAAAAACTCCTTGGCAGTGCGCCGGTATAAAGCCGGAGCTGCGTATTACGTTAGGCCCCGGCATTGGCAAGGTTCTGATTTAACGCAGGTCATCGGACAATGGCGTTGGCTCGTCCGGCGGAGGCACGATCTCTTCCGAAGGAGGCTCGTTCCAGTCCTCAGGTCGCTTATTTTGATCAACCTGGGGCTCATTCCAGTCCTCCGGACGTTGGTTCTGGTCCCGTTCATCCTGAGCGTCTTGGTCCTCCAGGCCATCCGGATCGACATCCTGATCAGCAGTCGGCAACTCTTCGGGCGTGGTGATCGGCATGGCGGGATCGACTGACATAAGCACCTCCTCTCTGCAAGGCCCGAAAAATGGGCTATTTCTGCTTCGAGACGCACATCGAGCAGGCGTGCCGTGAATATGACCAGCGGTCGCGTTTCAACGCATACCTGATTCACCTGAGATTGCCCGATGCCCGCGCCATGCAACGCACCCTGCGTTCCTCCACCCGCTGAGCGAACCACGCGGTAGTCAGCTGGCGGGTGATCTTCGGGCTTTCCAGCACGATGCCCGGCAGGATGGCTCGGGGCAAGGGTTTGCCCGCCGCCTTGTCAGCCAATGCGAAGACCTGCTTATAAAGGTCGGTATCCTCGAACTCCAGGGTTTCGCCCTGCTCCAGCGCGCTGCGGATGGTGGTGTTGCGCATACCCAGTTGCGCATGCAGGCTGCGTACGGCCAGTTCGGTCTGGCCGAGTGCCGGGCTAAAACCATAACTGATCAAATCACCATCCAGTGCCAGCCGCTTTCCCGACAGGCGCGCCACGGCGCTTTGAAACGCCGCGTTACGGCTGGCGTACCAACCGGCGTTGAAATCGGCGAAGCGATAGATCGGCTTGTCGTAGCTGACCGGGTAGCCAAGTAAGTGGGCGATGCCGAAATACATCCCGCCCCTACGCGTGAACACCTCATGGCGAATGGAATCCTCCACCGGATACGGGTAATCGCGCGCCTGTTTTTCGGCGAACTCGATACTGACCTGCATCGGACCTGCGGTATGGACCGGATTGAAATTGCCAAACAGCGTCCGGCCCAACGGCACCATGCCAATGAAGTCATCGAAGATCGCGCTCAAGTCCTTCTCGGTGCGGGCTGTGCTCAGCCGTTCGCTGTAGGTCTTGCCGGTGGGCGAGCGGATGTCCAGCGCGCTGCGTACCAGCAGATTGGGAATGTGGACCTTGCTCGCACGGCGGTCGATTTCGTCCTGCGCGATCTTGCCCATGCCCGGCACTGCAGGGTCGACCTGATAGTTGGATTCCTGCTCGGCCACCGCCAGCACCGAGCACAGGTTTTCGACGCTGGGGTCGATTTTCTGCGTGTCGAAGGCGGTATAGATGTCCGTCGCCCAACCCTGTCGGTCAGCGACGTTGGCAGGCAGCAGACGGACGATTTCGCTGCGCACCAGATCCGGAGGCGGCGCAGGGGTCTTATTGCGTTGCGAGCTGCAACCGGCCAGAAACGCCAGAAGCAGCACGCTGATCGCGGCATTGGCGTGGAGGGTGAATCCTTTCGCGGGCATGGAATCTCGATCTTCGGACAGTGGATTGCCGATATGGACAGCGCGCATCGTCAAGTGACTCATGCCTCACCCATGCAGCACCCTGACCCGGCTGCCGACGCCAAATTGCTCAAACCCGGCGTTCCGAGCCGCAACCTCCGTCACCGCCGGCACGCCGTGCTGCTACAAACGTATTTCTCGACAAACGCTATGTCGATCGGCCGCGACCGTAGGTCAGTCTTCACCCCCGCCCGCCAACTTTTCTGGATAATGCCGGTCCAACCGCCCCGAACATGAACACGGGAGAATCCTGTTTGAACATTGCTGGCGTCATCTTTGACTGCGACGGAACCCTGGTGGACAGCGAACGTCTGGCCGCGGGGCTTCTGCGCGACATACTGCAGGAACACCGGGTAACGCTAAGCGTCGACCAAGTGCTGGAGCGTTTTCGCGGGGTGCAGTTCGCGCTGTGCATGGAAGGTCTGTGCCGCGATTACCCGTGGTTGCCCAGCATTGAAATCGTCAATAGCTTCAGGGCGCGCACCTTGCCGCTGTTGCAGGCTGAACTTGAAGAAATGCCCGGTGCGGTGGACTTCGTTCGCAGCCTGTCACTGCCCAAGTGCGTGGCCTCCAATGGCCCACGCAGCAAGATCGAAACCTGCCTGAGCACGGTCGGCCTGCTCGACGTCTTCCACGGTCTGATCGTCAGCGCCTACGAAGTCGAGGCCTGGAAACCCTCGCCGATCCTGATCGAACACGCCGCTGAGCTGCTGGGCCTGAAGCCGGAAGAATGCCTGCTGGTCGAAGACAGCATTCCTGGCGTGCAGGCCGGTCTGGGAGCGGGCGCTCAGGTAGCGGGTTACGGCGACACCGATTTCTCGGAGTTTGTCGAGCACGCCAATTTTCATTCGGTCAGGGATTTTGGGGAGTTGAAACAGCTGGTGCAGCGCATCAGCTGAATCCGTTTTTACTTCGTCAGCACACCCGCTGAAATTTCGACCTGACGCCGGGCAGTACTGTGGGAGCGAATTCATTCGCGAGAGACCGGTTCAGGCGCTGGCCAGGCTGCCGATGTTCGGACAAATCGCGAATGAATTCGCTCCCGCCGAAGTCGGCGTCAAACGGCGGTTTTGGGCGGTGTTCCCGCCACATGGGTGAGACATCGAACCAAGGCCCACCCGATCGCCCCTTGCCTGCCACCAACGAACTCGATACTGTACATAAAACCAGTATCGAGAACTCTCATGCAGCTGATCGACAAGCTGAGCATCCTCGCCGATGCCGCCAAGTACGACGCTTCCTGCGCCAGCAGCGCTGCGCCCAAGCGCAGCTCCGAAGGCAAATCCGGCATCGGGTCCAGCACCGGCATGGGCATCTGTCACAGCTATACCCCTGACGGGCGCTGTGTCTCGCTACTGAAGATCCTGCTGACCAACTTCTGTCTGTATGACTGCCAGTACTGCGTCAACCGCCGCTCCAGCGATGTGCCGCGTGCGCGTTTTACTCCCGAGGAAGTGGTCACCCTGACCCTGGATTTCTACCGGCGCAATTGTGTCAGCGGGCTGTTTCTCAGCTCCGGTATCATTCGCTCGGCGGACTACACCATGGAGCAATTGGTCAGGGTGGCAAAGCTGCTGCGTGAAGAACACGAGTTTCGAGGTTACATCCATCTCAAGACCATTCCCGAAGCCGATCCTGCACTGATCGAAGAAGCCGGGCGCTATGCTGATCGTCTGAGCGTCAATATCGAGCTGCCTACTCAACTGGGCTTGCAGACTCTGGCTCCCGAGAAGGAAATGGGCTCGATCAAACAGGCGATGCAGACTATCTATACCGGCCAGCAGACCGTGCTCAACGAACCCAGAGCGCCGCGTTTCACTCCCGCCGGGCAAAGCACGCAAATGATTGTCGGTGCCGATGACACCGACGACAGCACTCTGCTGCACACCGCCGAATCGCTGTATGGCGATTTCCGCCTCAAGCGCGTGTATTACTCGGCCTTCAGCCCGATACCCAACAGTCCGAAAAGCGTACCACTCGCCGCGCCTCCATTGATGCGCGAACATCGCCTGTATCAGGCCGACTTCCTGCTGCGGGGTTACGGATACAGCGCCAACGAATTGCTCAATGGCCCGGGACATCTGGCGCTCGATATCGACCCCAAACTGGCCTGGGCCCTGGAGCACCGCGAGATATTTCCACTGGACCTCAATTGTGCTGAGCCGGCAATGATCGCGCGAATTCCCGGTATCGGCATTCGTACCACCAAGAGACTGGTCGAACTGCGTCGCCAGCGACGGATTCGCTATGAAGACCTGACGCGACTGCGCTGTGTGCTGGCCAAGGCCAAGCCCTTCATCATCACCAGCGATTACCATCCACGACAGGCGGAAAGCTCGAGCGTCATGCTGCGCGAGCAATTGCGCGACCGTCCGCAGCCGCAACAAATGGCGCTGTGGGGATGATCACTCTCGACTGTGACGACCTGTTCGACACCTGGCGACGGCAGGCGCGCTGGTTGCTGAGTCATCAGATCAATCCGGATCAGGTGAGCTGGAGCGTCCGTGAGCACGCAGATCTGTTCGCCAGCGATGACCATTATCCGGAGCAGACGGGGCCGTTTCAGGCGCGAGTGCCACTGGAACTGGTGGAGTTGTTGCAGAACGCGGCGCAATACTGCGGCGAGCAGCGCTGGAGCTTGTTGTATGAAGTGTTATGGCGCGTCAGCCACGGCGACCGAACGGCCATGCTCGCGGGGGACAGACTGGGCAGCGAGCTGCATCGACGCCTCAAGCAGGTCAGTCGCGAAGCACATCATCTGCATGCGTTCCTGCGTTTCATTGCCCTGCCCGTCAGCCCCAACCCCAAGGACCTGGCGGTCAAGGCAGCATTGCTGGAAACTCAGTCCCTGCCCGAATACGTCGCCTGGCATGAACCGGCTCACGACATATTGCGCAGTGCCAGCGAGCATTTCATCGGGCGGCTCGGGCGGCACCGCTGGCTGATCGCAACGCCCAGGGACGGGGTTTTCTATGACGGTCAGCAACTGATCCACAAACGCCAGTGTCCCGCTGCATGGCAGGCGCTGGCACGCAACGCCGACGATCCCCACGGCGAACTGTGGCTGACCTATTACAGCCATATCTTCAACCCGGCCCGACTCAACCCCAAGGTCATGCAGGGCCATTTGCCCGCACGCTTCTGGAAAAACCTGCCCGAAGGCCCGTTAATCCCCGCGCTGATCAGCGAAGCGCGCACCGGCAAGCAGCGCGATGGGCAGGCGACGCAGATTGGGCAGCGTAAGGGCAAGGTGATAAGAGGATAACCGACCGATACTGAGGTCTGTTGCGTTTAGCCTGACGAGCGCTTTGCTACTGCTGATGCACCGCGGTCTGCATGCCCGCCGTGCTCAACGGCGACCCCAGAGCGGTGCCGAAGAACGCCACCGCTTCGCTGCTAAGGTTGCGATGGATGTCTTCGCGGTCGACGCCGATGGCATCGTTGCACAGTCCCGGCTGAGTCGCGCGCTGCTCGTCGTCGCACGGCGCCATGAACACGAAATGCCCGGCACCGGCCAGCAATTTGAAGTTCGACACTTCGGGCAGTTTGCGCGCCAGGGCTTCGGCGTTTTTGTCGATGGCCAGCAGTTCGTCACCGTCGCCGCTGTAAAGCAGCACCGGCACATGAACATCCGCCAGGGTCTGACGACCGAACATCAGACCCAGTGGCGCCATCAGCATCAAGGCGCCCACCCGGGGGTCGGCCTGGGGATGCAAGTCATCCCGATCCGCCAGCAACTCGCCCTGGGTCTTACAGGCATCGCGGTCCTGAGGCCGCTCCAGGCAGTATTGGCGCAGGCGCTGCAAGTCAGGCTTCGCGCCCGCGAGGATCAGCGCGGTCTCGCCACCCGCCGAATACCCGATAACCCCGGCGCGCCGGGCACTGATGTAAGGCGAAAGCATCGGATCGAGCAATGCGGCGCTGATCGCTTCGGAAATCTGCAATGGTCGACCGTACAGGTTGCTCAGGCTCCCTAATCGACTGTGATCCAGGTAGTTATCACCCGGATGGAACACGGCAACCACCACAAAACCTTTGCGCGCCAGTGAAGTTGCCAGATCGTGCTGCGCCAGTGGGGTGCCAGTATTACCGTGGGAAAGCATCAGTAGCGGAAAACGGCCCATCGCGACCGCTGCATCTTCAGTCGCTTGAATGGGATAGCCCTGGACCCGCGTGATGTGGTCCGGGTCAGTTGAAGGATAAAAGGCATAGGCGTGCATGGGCCGGGAATCCAGCGGATCGAGGAAAGTCAGCTCGTGAAAGCCTACGCTCCAGGTCGTCAGCTCGCTGGCTTGCACCGAAATCAAGCCGCCGAACAGGCTAAACATTACCACTGCACAAAGACGCATCATCGCAATGCCCCTCACCTTGTCAATCCGTGCCCTTCGAATCAGACCTGTGTCGTCTGAAGTCCTTGTAAATCGCTGCCTGTCGCTATGTGACCGATGAGGGTCGATAACATTCAGGGAGATTCTTAGATCATTAGTGCACAAGGCGGGCCAAGCTCAGAAAAATCAAGGTCGCTGGCCGGTATCACAAAACGTGGCCGAATCTGCGGTGATTGTCCGCCTGTGAAAAAGGTTACTCGCAACGAGACCGCAAAGCCTGTCGCCCGGCTGAACGCGCAGGTTTGGAGTGCCCAAAAACGACAAAAGCCCCGGCACCGTCGGCATGTGGCCTTGGGTGGCGGGGCTTTGCGGTAGTCGACGGCTAGGCGGTAATAACTACCGCTTGGCGCATCAAGCGAACAGGGTTTCGTCGATGTGCTTCTGCGCTGCACTCAGAGCGTTGGCGCGTGGTTCTTCGCCATAGGCCAGGCCGTGAGCGGAAACGAACTGCAGATCACTGACGCCCAGGAAGCCGAACAGCACCTTAAGCAGATCGTCATGGCCGGCGCTGGTGGGTTGCCCAGCGTGCAGACCGCCAGCGGTGGAAACGATGATCACTTTCTTATCCTTGCACAGACCTTCCGGGCCGGCTTCGGAGTAACGGAAAGTGCGACCGGCAACGGTGATGCGGTCGATCCAGGCTTTCAGTTGGCTTGGGATGGTGAAGTTGTACATAGGCGCGCCGATGACCACGACGTCGGCCGCAAGGAACTCTTCCAGCGTGGCTTCGTTGGTTTCCACTTCCAACTGCTGAGCAGCGTCGCGACCTTCAAGCGGGGTGCCCGCTGCCGCCAGCGTAGCGCTGGAGAAATGGCTCAGGGCTTCGTTGGCCAGATCGCGGTAAACCACTTCAGTGCCTGGCTGGGTGGCGGTGAACGACTGAACGACGCTGCGGCTCAATTGGCGCGAAGCGGAATGATCGCCGAGGATGCTGGAATCGATGTGCAAGAGTTTCATAACGTGCTTCCCGAGTGAGAATCGCCGCTTGGCGATTAAGTGGCGATCATCCTACCCCGTAAACCAATAGCTGATTAGTCAGCAAAAGTGCGATAGTTCGTCCCACCAATAGAACAGTCGAGCAGACGATGCAGGACCTCAACGATCTTTATTACTTCGCCAAAGTGGTCGAATGCGGTGGTTTCGCGGCGGCTGGCCGAGCACTGGGGATTCCCAAATCGCGGTTATCGCGACGGATCGCCGAGCTGGAAACCCGGCTCAACGCCAGCCTTCTGCAGCGCACAACTCGTAAGTTGGCCCTGACGGCGGTGGGCGAGCGCTATCTGCAGCACTGTCAGGCAATGTTGCTGGAAGCCGAGATGGCCGATGAAGTGGTAGCCACGCTATCAGCCGAGCCCCGTGGCCGGCTACGTGTCTCGTGCCCGGTGGGGATGACCTACTGGAACCTGAGCGAGGTGGTCACGGACTTTCTCGCTCGATATCCGCAGGTGCAGTTGGAGCTGTTGCTGGTGAATCGCCGGGTTGACCTGGTCAACGAAGGCATCGATGTGGCCCTGCGTGTGCGCGATCCCGGGGATGAGGATCCGAGTCTGATCGTGCGCCATCTGGCGCCGGCAGCAGCCGTATTAGTGGCTTCCCCAGCATTGATCGCCGACCGGAGTATCCGCACACCCGTAGATCTGAGTGCTCTGCCGGTGCTGGGTGCGATCGAGGCCGATCGCAAGGTGCATTTCCAATTAGTGCATGAGGACGGTCGGCGCCATGAGGTCATGCTCGAGCCGCGTCTGGCCATCGACGATTTCACCATTCGCAAGGCGGCGGCTTTGGCGGGGCTGGGGATCACCATGCTGCCAATGATGAACTGTCGCGAGGCGTTGGCCGACGGCAGCCTGGTGCGGCTGCTGCCAGAGTGGTCGATGTCGACCGGGAATCTTCAGGCGGCTTACACCCAGCGCCGAGGCGCGTTACCAGCAGTTCGGGCGTGGCTGGATCATGTGGCGCAGGCATTCAGTGTGCATTCGGCGGGGTGCGTTTAGGGAGAAGTGGCGCTGTCATTTGCAGGCATTTCCAGCGCCACTCCTGTATCGCTTAGGGCTGTCCCGCACCGCCTGACGCCCCAAAGACCTGGCCTGTGACGTAAGTAGAGCGCGCTGACGCCAACTGGACATAGATGGGCGCGATTTCGGCCGGCTGACCTGGGCGTTTCATTGGCGTATCGCTACCGAACTGTTTAAGTTTTTCGGTGGTCTGCCCGCCGCTGACTTGCAACGGCGTCCAGAAGGGGCCGGGGGCAACCGCATTGACGCGGATCCCCCTATCGATCAATTGCTTGGCCAGGCCTTTGCTGAAGTTGGCAATGCCGGCTTTGGTCATCGCGTAATCCAGAAGATTTTTCGACGGGTCGTAAGCATTCACCGACGCGGTATTGATGATCGCTGCCCCCTCCGGCATGACCGCAACTGCCGCCTTGGTGATCCAGAACAGCGCGTAAAGATTGGTTTTCACTGTCCAGTCGAATTGATCGTCCGGGATATCGAGGATGGAGTCATAACTGTGCTGGCGCCCTGCATTGTTGACCAGGATATCCAGACCGCCGAGTGCCTTGGTAGCGTCCTGCACCAGGCGTCGACAAAACTCGGGATCCCTGATGTCACCGGGGATAGTCACGGCCTTGCGCCCAGCCTGACGGATCAGGTCCGCGACCTCTCGGGCGTCCGGTTCTTCGGCCGGCAGGTAATTGATGGCCACATCGGCGCCTTCCCGGGCAAACGCAATCGCCACCGCCCGACCGATGCCTGAATCGCCTCCGGTAATGAGCGCCCGGCGTCCTGCCAGCTGTTGACTGCCTTGATAGCTGCTTTCGCCATGGTCCGGGCGCGGGTTCATTTTGCCTGCCAGCCCGGGCCAAGGCTGCGACTGCTCTGTAAAAGGCGGCTTGGGATAGCCGTTCTGCGGATTACTCAGTGGCTTGCCACCGCCGCTCGAAGCAGTGGCTGCCTGGCCCATGACCGGCGTGGCCAAACCCACGGCGGCGGTGATGGCGGCGCCTTGCAGCAGGTGGCGGCGAGAAGGTTTGAAATCGGTAGAATCCATCGTGTGATCCTCGTCAGCGTCAGTGACCTTGGCCGCTACACGTAGCGTTCATATCAAGGCAGTACGGACGCTAGACGGTAGCGCCTGCGCGCAAGTTCAACCAACGGGACAATCGGCATAGCGCATGCCCAACCATTGAGTTCGATAACCGCGCGGCAGCAAGGATGGGGGCTCAATCATGGGTCAAATTCCGAATGGGAACGTGTCTTCTTCATGGCTGACCGTGCTGGCGACAGGCATGGGCGTGACCGCCTGCGTGGTTTCGATCCAGACCATCGCGTCGAACTGTTCGCTCAGCGCTGCTTCGAAGTAATGGCTGTGGCGCTCCGTCTCGGGACGATAAATCACGCCGATGGCCCGTTCCAGCAACACCTCTGACAGCGCCTGCCGCAGATCTTCCCGCTTTGCGTCCCGCCAGTCGGTGAGCGAGGCGGGAATGCCCGCCTTGAGAAACTGCTGCTCCCAGCTGTCCGGACGCGAGGCGAGCACTTCCTTGACACGCATCGGCCCATCCCAGTCATCGGCGGCCGCCACCTGACCGCGATCGGTAGACATACCGATCAGCACCGCGTCCCGACCATACGCGGCACGGCACAACTGCCCAATATTGAATTCCCCGCTCCAACCCATGACCGTCGCTGAGGCATCGCCTATGTGGGAGTTGTGTGCCCATACAATCGCTTTCGCATCCGCGCCACGATGTTCGAGCAACGCCTTCAGGGTGTCGAACATGTGCTTGTCGCGAAGGTTCCAGGACGCCATCGAACCCCGATACATCGCTCGATAGTATTGCTCCGCGGCGCGAACGACACGGGCATTCTGAGTCGCATTGAAGAACGCCTCGCCGCCGTCCACCAGATGCTTGAGCCGCTCGGCCAACAGGACGTGCAATTGCTCGACCACAGCTTTTTCGCAAGGCGCTTCGCCACCGCGCTCCACGAAATGTCCATACAGCGCCGGATCGTCTTGCCAGGGCGTCAGGCAGCCGTAACGCTGACGGGCCTCCCGAGCAAGCGTCGGTTCGTTCTGGTCAAGCCAGGCCAGCACTTCACTGATCGAGTTACGCATACTGTAAATATCCAGCCCGCGAAATTCGACGCGCTGCTCCTGCGCCAGATTCTGGTTGTGGCCACGCAACCAGTGCGTGAAATCGGCGATGTCAGTGTTGCGCCACATCCAGGTCGGAAAGCGCGAGAACGCCTTTTCCTTCCACGCCGACGGGCCCAACTCCCGCACCTGACGATCGACCTGTCCGGCGTCAGGCCAGTCAGCTTCGACTGCGACAATGTTGAAGCCGTGGCGCTCGATGAGCCGTTTGCTGATAGCGGCACGGGTCCGGTAGAAATCACTGGTGCCATGGCTCGCTTCACCAATCAACACCACCCTGGCATCGGCATAGCGATCGAAAAGCTCGCCAAATGCGGGCGAATCCAGTGCAGGCAAGGGTTCTGCGTATTCACGCAGCATGGTTTGAATTTCATCGCCGGGGTGCGCGGATCGCTGCCGGGTGACGCGCTGCAGGAATGCTTCTGATCGGGAAGTCATGGGGAGTCCTCCTCAGGTCGCAGGGCCGATCAATCGGGCTTATGTCGCATTTGAGAATGACTGCATTGCCTGGCGCCATGTTCCCCGCCAAAGGATCAATGGTAAAGATTCGGAACGTTCGCCAAATTTGTCCATCGTACGCAAGGACGCAGTGCACATTGGTTGAACATGTTGACAGGCCGTATCGATGGCTCAGATCTTTTCCCGCTATGCCGATCAGTCGCTGCGCCTGGCTCTTGTGGCGATCTTTGGCGGCGCGCTTGCGCTGATGACCATCGGCGGCATTCTGGTGCGCTCGGACTACACCACGCTCAAGGGGTGGGTGGTGGAGCAACCGGTGCCCTTCTCCCATCAGCACCACGTCGGCGGGCTCAAGATCGATTGTCAGTACTGTCACACCGCTGTCGCCGATAGTGCGCTGGCGACACTGCCGCCCACCGAAACCTGTATGACCTGCCACTCTCAAGTCTGGACCGATGCGCAGATTCTGGAGCCCATCCGCCAGAGTCTGGCGCGCTACGAACCCATACGCTGGAACCGAGTCGGCGCCCTGCCCGATTACGTGTACTTTCGCCACGATGCCCATGTCCATGCTGGTGTAGGCTGTTCCGAGTGTCATGGGCGCGTTGACACCATGCCGTTGACGCGACGCGTCGAAACCTTCCAGATGCAATGGTGCCTGGACTGCCATCGCGATCCTGCTCCGCATCTGCGCCCGAGGGAATCGGTGACAGACATGAGCTGGAATTCACAGCAGGATCGACGTGAACTGGGTGAGCGCCTGATGCAGGCGTATCACGTTGACGCCCGCAATCTGACCGACTGCAACCTGTGCCATAGGTAAGCTGATGACTTTCGACCACAGCGATCCAAACGCCTTGCGCAAGGCCCTGGCCGATTCAGCGACCGAGGACTACTGGCGAACGCTTGAAGAGTATGCAAAAGCGGCGCCCGATCAGGCGCGGCAAGACGTCGAGTTCGAGCAGTGGTTCAGTCCGGGCATCGACCGTCGTCGTTTTCTGCAGCTGATGGGCGCTTCCCTTGCGCTGGCTGGGCTGGCGGGTTGCGACCCGGCGCCGGAAACCGCCGTACCTTACGTACGCAAACCCGAACAAGTGACTCCGGGTGTGCCGCAATACTATGCCAGTGCGGTGACCCTGGGCGGCATCGCCCAGCCAGTGTTGGGCACGACCCGTGTCGGCCGGCCCACCAAACTGGAAGGCAACCCTCAACACCCCGCCTGCCTGGGCCGCGCCGACGCATTCACTCAGGCAGCGATCCTGCGCCTGTACGACCCCGATCGCGCCCAGACCCCGCGGCAACTCGGGCGCGAGAGTTCCTGGCAATCCTTTCTCAATGCGCAGCAATCGGTCATCGCACAGCTGGATGCTTCGCAGGGGCATGGTCTGCATCTGTTGCTGGGGGCCAGCACGTCGCCCACCCTCATGCGCCAACTGGAGGAGTTCAAGACTCGCTGGCCGCAGGCCCGACTGTACCGACACGAACCGTTTGAGGGGTTCAGGTACGCGGCATGCGAGCGCGCATTCGGCGAGCCGCTGGAGATCACCGAACAACTGAGCCGGGCCGAATGGGTGGTAGCGTTTGACCACGACCTGCTCGGACCCGGCCCATTGCAGACCTGGTTTGCCATGGGATGGGGAGACCGTCGTCGGGCGGCGCGCGACGGCAACGGCGACGCCCGCCTGATCGTGGTGGAGTCGCTGATGAGCGTGACCGGCGGTCAGGCCAGTGAACGACGGGCCGTGTCGCCGCAACAGCTGATCGAGTATGTCCGTGCGCTTGGCGCTGCGCTGGGAGAGGACTTGGGCCCTGTGTCGCTCGCGCCTGCGGATATGGAATGGGTACAGCGTCTGGCCGATGCGCTGAAATCCCGGCCAGGGCGCTGCCTGGTGAGTGCCGGCCCCTACACCGACCCAGCGCTGCAAGCCGCGGTGCTGCGGCTCAATATACGATTGGGCAATATTGGCCAGACGCTGACCGTCACCGAGCCACTGCAAATCCTCAAGGTCGGCGGTCAGCGCCTCGGCACGCTGAGTGATCTGGCCCAGGCCATGGCGCAGGATGAGGTCGATACTCTGCTCACCCTCGACAGCAATCCTGTGTATAGCGCCCCTGGCGATCTGCACTTCGCCGAACGGCTGGCCAGGATCAAATTGCACATCTGCGCCGGTCTGTATTACGACGAGACCGCAGTGCTCAGCCACTGGCATCTGCCGATGAGCGATGCACTGGACAACTGGGGCGATGCCCGCGCGGCGGATGGTCGGGCGGGCGTGCAGCAGCCGATGGTGCGACCGTTTTACGAAAGCCGGGCGCTGGTCGAAATGCTTCCCCTGTTCAGCGCCGCAACCGCCAGCGATGCACACGAGCAAGTACGCCGGACCTGGCAAGCCCTGAGCGAGCCACTGTGGCGCGAAGCACTCGAAACCGGCTGGATCGCAGGCAGTGAACCCGACCAACGCCAGCCTGCGCTACGTGGCACATCGCTGCCCGATGGGTCCTCATCCGCGTCGCCGATGGCTCTGCTGCGTCCCGATCCGACACTATGGGACGGCCGCTTCGCCAACCTGGGCTGGCTGCAGGAGTTGCCCAAACCGATCAGCCAACTGACCTGGGACACGGTCATCGGACTGTCCCCAGCCACTGCCCAACGATTGCAGGTCAGAAACGGCAGCGAGATCGAGGTGGCGCAGGGAGAATCGCTGGTGCGTGGTCCGGTGTGGATATTTCCCGGCCAGCACGATGACGCTGTCGTGCTGTTCGCGGGTCATGGCCGGGAACGCGCAGGCCAGGTGGCTGAGCGCATCGGCTATACGGTCCAGTCGTTGCAGGTGGCCACGATGCCGTTCCAGAGGCCTGTGGACCGGTTGCACGCCACAGGCGTCAGTCATCGTCTGGCGACCACGCAGCTGCAGCATGACATGGGTCGCAGTGATCTGATCCGTCGTTATACCCAGGCCCAGGCGTTGGCGCAGCCCGTACCCGCCGAGACCCCTGCCAGTTTCTATCCTGCGCAACCCGCTGTCGGCCCTCAATGGGGCATGGTCATCGATCTGGACCAGTGCATTGGCTGCAACGCCTGCATGGTGGCATGTCAGGCCGAAAACAACGTACCGGTGGTGGGCAAGGAGCAAGTGCTCGATGGCCGGGCGATGCACTGGCTGCGCGTGGATCATTACTACGCCGGGCCCAGCGATTGGCCCTCCTCGCACTTTCTGCCGGTGCCCTGCATGCACTGCGAGCAAGCGCCGTGTGAGATGGGTTGCCCGGTCAACGCCACAGTGCATGGCCCAGGCGGACTGAACGAAATGGTCTATAACCGCTGCATCGGTACGCGCACCTGCTCCTCCTTTTGCCCCTACAAGGTCCGACGTTTCAATTGGTATGACTGGTCGGCGAATGCCAGTCCATCGATCCAGGCCCAGCGCAATCCCGAAGTCAGCGTTCGCGCCCGCGGCGTCATGGAAAAGTGCACCTATTGCGTTCAGCGCATTGACGCGGCGAACGTTCAGGCTGGCAAGGAACAGCGATCGGTTGGCAGCGATGAGGTCCGTACCGCCTGCCAGCAGACCTGCCCGACCCAGGCCATCACGTTCGGCAACATCGCCGATCCCGACAGCCATATCAGCCGCCTGCGCAGTTCCGGTCGCCACTACAGCCTGCTCGAATCGCTCAATACCCGACCGCGCACGACCTACCTTGGCGAAGTGGACGACGAGGGCCAGGCATGAACGACACACCGCATTTTCTACCGGCGACGATGAGCCACCGCGCGGTTACCGAACAGGTTATCGATCTTCCGTTGCGCTTTCCCCCTTGTCGCGCCTGGCGGCTGAGTCTTGCGCTGTCTTGCGCACTGCTGACGCTGTTTCTGGTGTCGGTAATCGTCCTGCTAGTCAAAGGCGTCGGGGTCTGGGGTAACAACATTCCGGTGGCGTGGGCCTTCGATATCCTCAGCTACATGTGGTGGCTGGGCATCGGCCACGCCGGCACGTTCATTTCTGCCCTGCTGCTGTTACTGGAGCGCCCCTGGCGCAACTCGCTCAACCGGGTGGCGGAACTGATGACGCTGATGGCGGTGTGTTGCGCGGGGCTTTACCCGCTGCTGCACCTGGGACGTCCGGGGTATTTCTTCTGGACCGCACCCTACCCGAGCACTACCGGGCTGTGGCCGCAATTTCGCAGCCCCACCTCCTGGGATTTTTTCGCGATCCTGGCCTATCTTCTGGTGTCGATCGCATTCCTGTATCTGGGTGCGATACCGGATTTCGCGGCATTGCGCGACCGGGCGCGTCACCGCATGGCTCAGGTGGGTTATGGCCTGCTGGCGATGGGCTGGCGCTACGATGCCGCGCATTTCCAGCATTGGCATAGCGCCTACCGCTTCATTGCCGTGCTGGCTGTGCCGCTGGTGTTCGCGGTGTCCGGCGGTTATTCGTTCCTGCTCGATCTGGGCACGATGCCGGGCTGGCATTCGACGGTCTTTCCGCCCTATTTCGTCGCCGGCGCGGTGTTTTCCGGGTTTGCCCTGGTCGCTCTGCTGGCCTGCGCCCTGCGCCAGTTCGCCGGGTGGGACCAGTTGATCACTCTGCGTCATCTGGACATGCTCGCACGCCTGTTGCTGGCCAGCGGCTGGCTGACAGCGTACGGCTATGTCGCCGATATTTTCATGGCGTTCTACTCCGGCGACCCGGATGAACGTGTTGTCACGCTCGCCCGTCTGGCAGGACCGACTGCCTGGAGTTTCTGGCTGGCAGTGGCATGCAACGTCGGGGTCCTGCAAGCACTATGGTGGCCGAAATTGCGGCGTAGCCCCAGGATTCTGTGTTGCGTCGCCGTGGCGGTGTTGATCGGTATGTGGTGCGAACGCTTCATGTTGCTGGTCACTCCGCAAACCCGGGATTTCATGCCATCGGCGTGGACCGACGCCTACTTTCCTTCCTTCTGGGAGGTGTCACTGTTCGTTGGCTCTTTCGGCGTCTTCGGCGTGCCGTTTTGCCTGTTCGTCCGCCTGCTGCCGATGATTTCAGCGGTGGAAGTCAAACAGGCGCTTGATCGCGCAAGGAGGCAGGCATGAGCGGCGCGCTATACGGCCTGCTCGGCGAATTCGACAGCTCGCAAGCGCTGCTCGACGCCGTCAGAGACGCGCGCGGCGCCGGTTACACGCAGCTTGAGGCGTTCAGTCCGTTTCCGGTCGAGGGGCTGGCGCAGGCCCTGGAGCTGCCGCCCAGTCGCGTCCATCGGTGGGGCATCGCTGGCGCGCTGCTTGGCGCTGGGGTGGGACTGGCCATGCAAGTGTCGGCGAGCCTGGCCTACCCGCTCAATATCGGCGCCCGGCCCGTGTTGGCGTGGCCAGCTTTTATGGTGGTGACCTTTTTGTTGACGGTATTGGGAGGCGCCGCAGCCGTTTTCCTTGGCTTTCTGTTCGCTTGCCGTCTGCCGCGGCTGCATCACCCGCTGTTCGACGCAGCCGTCATGGCCGAGGTATCGGTCGACCGTTTCGTGCTGTGTATCAAGGCGCACGATCCTGCTTTCGACGAAGCCGCCACACAACAATGGTTGGCGCAGCGAGCGCTTGGCGTTTCACGGGTGCACGCATGAATATCTGGTTGAGGGGGCTGACGATGGTTCTGATGGTGCTGGTGTGCGGCTGCGACAATCTCGAACGTCAGCATAAAAACAAGGATCAGAGTACCAGCGCTTTTTTGCCCAACGGGCAGACAGCACAGACACCGCCCGAAGGAACCGTTGCGCGCGGCGACGGAGCCAGACAACGCCAACTGACCGAGCGCCCGCCCATGAGCGACGAGCTGTTGAGCCGTGGCGAGGACCGCTATCAAGTGTTCTGTACGCCCTGTCACGGGGTGGCCGCGGACGGCCATGGAACAGTCGTGGCGCGCGGCTTTCCGCAACCCCCGGACTTTACTGAAAAGCGCCTGTTGGAGGCGCCGGACCGTTATTTTGTCGAGGTCATCGGCAACGGCTACGGCCAGATGTACAGCTATGCCTCACGGGTCGCGCCAGCCGACCGTTGGGCGATTGCTGCCTGGATTCGTGTGTTGCAACAAAGTCGTCATGCTTCGCTAGACCGATTGCCCGAAACCGATCGACAAGCATTGCAGGCGTTGCCATGAAACGTTGGACGTTCGGTGTAACGGCTGTGGGCGCTATTGCCTTGGCGATCAGCGCGCAGATCGACCCGCGCGGTGCGCTGGCCGGGGCGCAGGCGGCGTCGGCTGCCGCTGCCAGCCTTGCGCTGGGTTGCATCCTGCTGCTGTTGATGTTGCCGCTGATCGAGGGTCGGTGGCAGATCACGCTGGCGCCGACACTGCGTATGGGCGCCGCCCTGCTGCCATGGGCGATGATCGGACTCTGGCCAGTGTTGCTCGCCGCCTGGTGGCTGTATCCGAAGATCGAACCCGATACGCAAGGGTTTCGTGGCCTCTGGTTGCAGCCGAGCAGTATTGCCTTGCGTGGGCTGCTGTATGCGGCAGTCTGGTTCTGTCTGCAGCGCCTGGCCGTACGGAGTATAGGCGCGGCCGCAGCGGGCCTGGGGGTGATCGTCATGGTGCTGAGCCTGTCAGCGGCCGGCATCGACTGGTTGATGGCGCTGGATTCAAGGTTTTATTCCACCTCGTTCGGGCTCTTTTATGTCTGCCGGGCACTGTTGATGGCAATTGCTCTGATAGGGCTGGTTGATCCGCACGCCGACCCTCGCCTGGTACGCGCGCTGTTGCTGGGCTGCACCTTGCTCTGGGGGTATCTGCATTTCATGCAGTATTTGATTGCCTGGGCAGGCAACCTGCCACGGGAGGCGGCCTGGTATCAGACGCGAACAACAGGCGGCTGGCTCAGCGTCGGCTGGGTACTGGGGCTCGTGCAAGCTGTCTTGTGCACGGGTTTGTTGGTATCCATATGGGCTTGTCGACCCAATGTGCTGCGCTGTGCCTGCGGCGGCACATTGCTGTGCGGATTCATTGAAATGACGTGGCTCGCAGTGCCGTCGCTGGGGCTTGCGCCGGGCCTCGCTTGCTGGTCGGCCTCATGGGTATGGGCAGGATTGACGGCGCTGCTATGGAACAGGAGGCGGCATGCCTGAGCGCGACGTGCAAGCCGACAATACCTCCGTGCGCGGCATTCTCTGGTCAGCCGTCGGGCTGCTGCTGGCGTTGGCCGTGTGCATGGCTGCGCTGGGCCTGCTGGTTCACTATTACCATCGTGCGAGCCCGCGAGACATCCCGACCATCAGCGTTCTGGAGCAGCAACGTCAGGACACTCCGCCGTCCCCGCGCCTGGAGGTAAACAGCCCGGCAGCGGGTGCCGAGGTTATCGCGCAAGGCCGCTCGCGGTTACAAGGATATGGCTGGGTCGATCGTCAGCAGGGCATTGCCCGGGTGCCCCTGCCCCGCGCCCGGGCCATCATCCTGCAGCGTGGCTGGCCGGACCCAGGGCAGGCCCTGCCATGAAGCCGCATCTGTTGGTGTTATGCCTGGCGGTATGGCCGGTTGCCTGGGGCCACTGCGCCGATCTCGCTACCGATGCCGGTATTGACGGCCGTCTGGGCCAGGCCTTGCCGATGGACGATGCGTTCGTGGATCAACGGGGTCGGCCGGTGACCTTGCGCGACGTGGCGACCGGTACCCCGTTAGTGATTGCGCCGGTTTACTTCAACTGCCCCAATCTCTGCGATGCGCAATTGGCCACTTTGTTCATGACGCTGGACAACAGCGGCTACCGCCCCGGTCGGGATTATCAGTTGGTCGCCTTCAGCTTCAACAGCGATGAGCGCCCCGCCGATGCCCGCGCGAAGCTGGCAGAACTCGCACGACGCTGGCCGGATTTGGCGCAATCGCCAGCGGTGCACTTTCTCACCGGCCCTGGACCCTCGAGCCAGTCCCTGAGTCAGGCGCTGGGCTTTCACTATCGCCGCGACGACACCTCCGGGCAGTATGCCCACAGCTCCGCCATCGCCACGGTGACGCGCGATGGTCACCTCAGCCGCTGGCTGTACGGCCTGGGCTATCAAGGTAACGATGTTCGGCTGGCAATCACCGAGGCTGGTCAGGGACGGGTCGGTAGCGTGAAGGATCGTCTATTGCTCTTGTGCGCGCATTTCGATCCGCGCACCGGCGGATACGACGACCGGGTGCTGACCTTGTTGCGTACAGCCGGGGTATTGACCTGCGTGCTGATCGCCGGTGGCATCGCCTTAGCGCTGCGTCGCGAGCGCAAGGTGGCCAAATCATGAATGGGACATTCATTCGTCTATGGCCGCAGACGGCGTCGCACTATGCCAGTCAGGTCGACACGTTGGTGGCGACATTCACCGGCATCATGCTGCTCTTCGTATTGCCGGCGGTGGTCTGCCTGATCGTTTTCACTTTCCGCTATCGTCAGGGCAACGCGGTTGAGCGCCAGCAGCGATCACAAGACAATCACCTGCTGGAAATCACCTGGATCGTGTTGCCGTTCCTGGCATCGATGGTCCTGTTCGCGCTGTCGGCCCGCCTGTTTTTCGAGGCCCATACGCCCCCCGCCGACGCCCTGGAAATCCAGGTCACCGGCAAACAATGGATGTGGAAATTCCAGCACCCGGAAGGCCAGCGAGAACTGAACGTACTGCACGTTCCGGCTGGCCGACCGGTGTTGCTGAACATGATTTCGGAAGATGCCATCCATAGCTTTTATCTGCCCGCGTTGCGCCTCAAGCAAGACGTATTGCCAGGTCGCTATACCCAGCTCTGGTTTCAGGCCGATAAGGTCGGCTCCTATCAGGCGTTCTGCGCAGAATTCTGCGGCACGGACCACTCGACCATGCTCGCGACCCTGGAAGTACAGACGCCTACAGAACATGTTCGCTGGCTGGCGAGTGCCGGAAGCGAGTCCAGCATGGCTGCACAAGGGTCAGTGTTGTTTCGGCAACTGGGTTGCAGTGGCTGCCATTCGCCCTCAGCCGCGGTACGCGCCCCTCGGCTGGAAGGACTATATGGACGCCCCGTTCCCTTGGCGGACGGCAACATAACCATTGCCGACGATGGTTACCTGCGCGACTCCATTCTCTTGCCGCAAAAACAAGTGGCTGCCGGATACGCACCTATCATGCCTACTTTCAGCAATCTGATCGATGAGGAAGGCGTGCAGCGACTGATTGCCTATATCAAATCCCTGGCCAATACGGACCCTACCGATGACTGATCATGCTTTCGGCTACCTGAGCGACGGTCTAGGGCTGCGCTCCTGGTTGTTGACCACCGACCACAAGCGCATCGCCGTGCTGTACATGCTCACGATCACGTTTTTCTTTTTCGTGGGGGGGCTCGCTGCCGGGCTGATCCGACTGGAACTGTTGACGCCCGATGGCGACGTGTTGTCGGCCGATGGGTACAACCGTGCGTTCACATTGCACGGCGTGATCATGGTGTGGTTCTTCCTGATTCCATCGATACCGGGTGTCCTGGGCAACTTCCTGATCCCGCTGATGATCGGGGCCCGGGACATGGCACTGCCGCGCATGAACCTCGCCAGTTGGTATCTGTTGGCCGGTGGCGGTCTGTTCACGCTGTTTGCGCTGCTGGCAGGTGGCGTCGACACCGGCTGGACCTTTTATACGCCGCTGTCGACGATGTTCAGCAATGGTCATGTGGTCGCGGTGATCGCCGGGATTTTCATCACCGGATTTTCGTCCATCCTGACCGGCATCAACATCATCGTCACCGTGCATACCCTGCGCGCGCCCGGCATGACCTGGTTCCGCCTGCCGCTGTTCGTCTGGGCACTCTACGCCACTTCGGTGATTCTGGTTTTGGCGACGCCGGTGTTGGCGATCACCTTGGTGTTGCTGGTGGCCGAGCACTTGTTCAAGATCGGCATCTTCGACCCCGCCCTCGGAGGTGACCCGCTGCTGTTTCAGAGCCTGTTCTGGTTCTATAGCCACCCGGCGGTGTACATCATGCTGCTTCCGGGCATGGGCATCGTTAACGAGCTGATCACGGCGGCTGCACACAAACGCATTTTCGGCTATGCGTTCGTCGCGTTTTCCAGCATTGCCATCGCCATTCTCGGGTTCATGGTCTGGGGGCATCACATGTTCGTCTCAGGCCAGTCGATGTATGCCAGTCTGCTGTTTTCGCTGCTGAGCTTTCTCATCGCGATTCCTTCCGCAATCAAGGTGTACAGCTGGACAGCCACGCTGTACAAGAGCCGACTGCTGATCACTGCGCATTTTCTTTACGGCCTCACATTCATCGCGCTATTCATGTTCGGCGGCTGCGCCGGGTTGTTTCTGGCGCTGCTGGCGGCCGACGTGCATGTACATGACACCTACTTTGTCGTGGCGCACTTTCACTACATCATGGTCGGCGCTGCCGTCTCGGCCTATTTCGGCGGTCTGCATTTCTGGTGGCCGAAAATCACCGGCCGGATGTATCCGGCCAATCTGGGCAAACTGGCGGCGATTCTGATATTTCTGGGTTTCAACCTGACCTTCCTGCCGCAGTTCATCCTAGGCTACGACGGCATGCCCCGGCGCTATCACACTTATCTGCCGGAGTTTCAGGTGCTCAACGTGCTGTCCTCGGCCGGGGCAGGCATATTGGCTATCGCTTACATGCTGCCATTCACCTACCTGGTCTGGTCGCTGTATCGAGGACCACGGGCTTCGGCCAATCCATGGGGCGCCGCGGGTCTTGAATGGCGGGTGCCTTCCCCGCCGCCCACGCATAATTTCGCCGAGACACCCCAGGTCGACTTCGAAGCCTATGACTACCCGCCGGGGGCCAATGATGAACGGCATTGACCGGCCAATAGTCGAGCAATTCGTCAACGAGCCGCAACGGCGCCAGGCGGTCCAACTGGGTATCTGGTTGTTCCTGGCGACCGAAATCATGATGTTCGGGACATTGGTTTTCGTCGCCACCTATTACCGAACCCTCCATGGTGCGGCGATAAGCGAGGCGGTCGCCCATTTGCATTACCTGTTGGCGGCGACGAACAGCGCGCTGTTACTCGGTAGCAGCCTGGCCATCAGTCTGGCACTGGTGGCGGCCAACCGAGGGCGCGAGCATGTCGCTATTCGCTGCATTCTGATCGCCGCCGCGCTGGCGACCGGCTTCATCTGCTTGAAAGGCTATGAATACGCCAGCGAATACCAGGAGCACCTGCTGCCATTCCAGTCTGACAATGCCCTGGCTGAAGGACCCGCGCGCTTGTACATGGGGATCTACATGGTCGCCACCAGCCTACACGGCATTCACGTGTTGGTTGCCATTGTGCTGGCGCTGACGCTTTCATTGCGCATTCATATCGGACGCCTCAAGCTGCCGCAGCGGGTGCTGGTCATCGAAGCTTTCGCCTTGTATTGGCACGTCGTGGATGTGATCTGGATTCTGTTGTTTCCCACGCTTTACCTGCTGGGCAGACCGCTGTGAACGTCAAAGCGATCTGGCTGGCCTGGGCGGGCGCGACGATCATTCTGATCGCGATGCTCGCGCTCGCCTCGCAGGACATCCCGTACAGAGGTATGTGGATTTATGCGTTCGCAACCGTTGAAGCAGCCGTCGTGCTGCTCGGCTTCGTACAGTTGCAACGCAGCACCCCATTGGTGCGGCTGTTCGCCCTGGGCACGCTGTTCTGGATGGTGTTGATGTTCGTAATTGGCCTGTTGGAACTGGTGACACGATAATCGTCATTGCGTCGCTCCGTTGCGGGACCAAAGCGAATCTTTTCACATACGGCATGCGTATTGGGTTTGTGAAATGCAGGAGTGAGTTGCGGTTTCCACCCCAAGCGTGCGCAGCCTCAGTAAAAATGCCGCGTCAGAAAATTCCCGCCCAGCAGCACCCGATCCATCCAAAACAACTCATGCAGCAGCACGACCAGCCAGAACACCACCTGATAGGAAAACTTGCGAGTCTTGTGCCGGAACTCCTGCTGCGCCACCAGAGCACCTGGCCAGCCGCCCAGCAACTCGGCCGCATGCAACACCTTCTCAGGCGTACGCTGCCCCTGCGAGCGGGCCTGCTTCTTGTCGTAGCCATACAGCGCGAAAGTGATCAGGCTCATCAGTGGATAGATCGCCACCGCCAACCATGAGCCACCGCGCAAGCCAATCGAAACCACCCCGTACGCCGGCAAGGCACACAGCAACAGCAGCACCACCATCTTGAACTTGAAAAATCGCACCGGAGCCTTTGCGCTGCGGCTGGATGCATCGGCCTTGAAGCGCTGATTCATCAGGTCATGCCTGCACGCTGGACCAGTCGACCCAACCGAATATCCAGGTTGCAAGAATCAGCAGCCCGAATGCGATGCGGTACCAGGCGAACGCGGCATAGCTATGCGTCGCGATAAACTTGAGCAAGGCGCGCACGGCAATCATCGCGAAGATGAATGAGGTAATGAAACCCACCGCAAAGACCGCGAAATCATCGGGCTGGAACAGGTTACGGTACTTGTATCCGGAGTACAGCGACGCCGCGATCATCGTCGGCATGGCCAGAAAGAACGAAAACTCAGTGGCCGTTTTGCGTGATAGACCGAAAAGCAATCCGCCGATGATGGTCGAGCCAGAACGCGACGTACCGGGAATCATCGCCAGACATTGCGCGAAACCGACCTTGAGCGCGTCGGACCAAGTCATCTCGTCTACAGTCTCGGCATGAACTTCGTGCTGACGGCGCTCGGCCCAGAGCATGACGAAACCGCCGATTACCAACGCGGCAGCCACGGTAATGGGGTTGAACAGGTATTCGTGAATCAAGTCGGAAAACATCACCCCCAACACCACGGCCGGGAGCACCCCGATAATCAGGTTGACGGTGAAACGGCGTGCCTGGGGCTGGGTTGGAAGGCCGGTGGCGACCTGGAAAATCTTGTGCCGAAACTCCCACATCACCGCCAGGATGGCGCCCAACTGAATGATGATATTGAACGCCATTGCCCGTTCGCCGCCGAAGCCGACCAGGTCGGCGACGATGATCTGGTGCCCCGTGCTGGAGATCGGCAAGAACTCCGTCAGCCCTTCCACGACACCCAGTATTAACGCCTGTGCGGCGGTCCAAAGATCCATCATTCCCCCAGAGTGGAGCCTGCTCGTGGCAAAGCTCTCTTGATATGTTTTGAGCACTGTTCGGCACACGATAAACGGCCGGATGTAAAAACCGCATGAACAGTCAAGACTGCGGGCTCAAGCACGCGAGCGGCGCGATGCTAACAGACCTTCACGGCGAACGCTCTAGCATGGATATTGGCGCGTAGCCTTTGACGTTCATTGGCAGAAAAGCAGATTTCACCTATCGCCGACAGGTCTTCGCCCGCCTCGGTATCTGCCCGCCACAACCGTTGCTAAACGGCATACAATCGCAGGCCTTTTTCTTCCTTCCCTTCGCAGGAGTCTCCATGTCCGGGCTTGAACTGTTCGCCGCTGCACTCGGTGTCATTGCCGTCTGGCTGACAGTCAAACAGAACCCCTGGGGCTGGCCGATCGGATTGGTGATGGTGTTGCTCTATACTTGGATCTTTTTCGACGTGAAGCTTTATTCGGACATGCTGCTGCAGGTTGTCTATGCCGTGTTGCAACTGTATGGCTGGTGGCAATGGACCCGGCGCGGCGAAGCCATTGACGGGCGCAAGGTAACGTCCCTGGGCGGCGGCGCCCTCACGCTGAGTCTGGCCATCGGCGCGGTGGTAAGCCTGGCCCTCGGTGCAGCCATGGCGCAGTTCACTGACGCGGCACAGCCCTGGCTCGACGCCGCGCTGACCGGTTTCAGTCTGGTGGCGCAAGTTTGGATGGCGCAGAAGCGCGTGCAATGCTGGCCGCTGTGGATCGTGCTGGACGTCACTTTCGTCGGCCTGTTCGTTTATAAAGAGCTGTACCTGACAGCGGCGTTGTACGCGCTGTTCACGCTGCTGGCCGTGCAAGGGTGGCGCGACTGGCGCGCCGACCCTGCGCTGGCGCGTTGAACGCCCCATGAAGGTTCTGGTACTGGCTGGCCCCGAGTCCAGCGGCAAGAGCTGGCTCGCCGAACATATCCATCGTCGCTTCGGTGGCGAGCTGGTCGGTGAGTACGTGCGCCACTTCATCGATCAGGCGCAGCGGGACACCTGCTACGCCGACATCCCTGCCATCGCTCGTGGTCAGCTGGCCTGGGAGGATGCTGCCCGCGCCCGAGCGCCCGAATTGCTGATCCTCGACACTCATCTACTGAGCAACATCCTCTGGAGCCGAGCCCTGTTCAGTGATTGCCCGCCGTGGCTCGCTCAGGAATTGCTGGACCGGCATTACGATCTGCACTTGCTGCTTTCTCCCGAAGGCGTCGAGTGGGTGGGCGACGGCCAGCGCTGTCAGCCGCTGCTGGCCGAACGTCAGGCGTTCTTCGACGCCAGCAAGCAGTGGCTCGATGAGCATGGCCAGCGTTATCAAGTGATCGAAGGGAGCTGGAGCTACCGCAAGGAAAAGGCGTTTGAAGCCGTGGAGCGTTTGTTGAATCCGGGCGCAAGTGTGTAGGTAGGTGCCCCATAGCAGCACGGCTTGCCGGCGCTGGGGTCCGAAAGATCGCCACCGCCGGCAAGCCGTACTGCTTGTATGTTGTCTCGGTGCCAAGGAAAAATACCAAGGCTCATACAAGCGCCACGTACGTATAGGAGCCGGCTTGCTGGCGAACCGCCGGTGTCAGGCACTGTTGATTTGATCGACATACCGCGTTCGCCAGCAAGCCGGCTCCTACCAATTGAACTGACCCCAAAATGTTGGACGGTCTATTGCCACACACCCACGGATCGCGCCCTGTACTCCACAGGGCTCAGTCCGCCGAGCCTTGATTTGATCCGGTCATGATTGTAGTAACGAATGTACTCCTCCAGGCCCAGTTCCAACTCTTCCATGCTTTCAAAGCGCTTGAGGTAGAAAAATTCAGACTTCAGCGTCGCGAAGAAACTCTCCATTGCAGCATTGTCCAGGCAGTTTCCCTTGCGTGACATGCTTTGCTTGATGCCTCGTTGTTCAAGCGCTTGCTGGTAGCGGGGCTGTTGATATTGCCAACCCTGGTCCGAGTGAAACACCAGATGGGCCGGGCTCTGCAGGCGCACGAAGGCCTTGTCCAGCATGTCCGTCACCATGGCAAAGCAGGGGCGGGTAGCGGTTTGGTAGGCAATGATCTCGCCGTTGTACAAATCCATCACAGGCGACAGGTAGAGCTTCTTCAAGCCAATTTTGAACTCGGTGACGTCGGTTACCCATTTCTGATTGGGACGTTGGGCGACGAAATTACGCTCGAGTAGATTCGACGCTATTTTTCCAAGTTGCCCTTTGTAGGAACGGTATTTTTTGGGACGAACGAGCGACTTGAGATTCAGACGCTCCATCAATCGTTGAACCGTTTTCTCGCTGACCGGCTGCTCTTTCTGAAGCTGCAGGGCGATACGTCGATAACCAAATCGCCCCACGTGCTGGTCGTAAAGCTCCTGGATCCTCGTCTTTAGCGCGGCATGTTTGTCCGGCCTCTGAAGGGCGCTGAGCTGGTAATAAAACGTACTGCGCGGCAGATCGGCCAGCTTGAGCAGGCTGTCCAGCGCAAACCTGGACCTCAACGCCATCACGGTGAGCGTTTTTTCCCGGGGCGAGGCTTCCTGCTCGAAGCCTCCTGTATTTCCTCGAGCTTTTTTAGGTAGGCGTTCTCCATGCGCAGATATTCGAGCTCAGCCTTGAGTTGTTCCCGGCTTTTGGCATCGTCGTCAATGATTTCGGAAGGGGGCAGGACAGGCGATTTGTTGGGCATGGTGACGGCCTTTTTTCTCTTGGGCGCAGACAGGGCAGCAAGACCGCCACTGTAATACTGACGCTCCCAAATACCCACCCGTGAAGATTGGCCAAGCCCAAAACGAGCGGCCACTTCTCGATGGGACAGCTGTTGTGCATGCATGCACTGGATGACTGAAAGCTTGAACGCTGCGCTGTAGTGATGGCCACGAGACCGAAGACCGGCACTGCCACGCAACCGATAAGCAGCGACCCAACGTCTGAGCAAGCCGTGGTCCATCGAGTAGTGCCGAGCGACCTTGCGAAACCCCTCGTCACCGTTGATGTAAGCCTTGATGGCCGTGATTTTGAATTCGATGGAATACTTGCCCATGGAGGACACTCCCAAAAGT